>NZ_JBYRHS010000010.1:0-5090 GCF_058068265.1 Aequorivita sp. IT1183
ATTTCTATTTATCGTTTTAGGGTAAAATGTCCTTTGAATTCTTTAGGCACGTCGTCTTCGGTGTATTCCACTCTGAACCAGTAATCGCTTGATGGCAGTGGGCTTCCCCCGAAGGTTCCATCCCATCCTGCGCCTAGCGGACTTAGTTGCTTAAGCAATTTTCCGAAGCGGTCAAAGATATATATTTTTGCCGTAGGGTCACCCGTAGCTATACCAATGATATTCCAAGTATCGTGATAACCATCTGCATTTGGTGTAAAGTACAGCGGATAGTCTATAACACCCACATCAATCGTTACGCTACCACACCCGAAAGCATCACGGATGGTCACCGTATGGTTTCCTGGGGTTACGTTTTCAAATAGATTGCTATCCTGGAATGGACCATCGTCCAATTGATATTCATACGTGCCCTCGCCTGTTGCTATCACTTCAATAATATGGTTGCCCGCAAAGGCGCCGTTTATTAAGTTAGCTTCATAAGTAAGTGGTGGCGAAGAAACAATCACCGTTGCGGTGGCTGTACTCTCGCAGCCCGAGGCAAGTTCTGTGATGGTAACCGTGTACGTGCCGCCCTGCAGTGCGATAATCGATGGACCTGTTTGCCCTACAATAATAACCCCATCCAAATCCCATTGGAAGGTGTAAAGTGTTGGGTCAAGACCTGTATCGATAATCGGTGGGGAGGGACTGCCCTCTTCTTCTGCAATTGGGTTGCCATTTTCGTCCACACAAAGGCGGTATTCGCCGTCCAGGGTAACATCTGGAAGTTGCTCTACCTTAAGTATCATATCTACCACAGTATAGCAGCTTGGCGTAAAAATGTTTGTCGTGTTGGTAACACGCACATAAATACGTTGCGGGTTGATGATGTTTACATATGGGAAGGTAATTACACCCGTACCTGCTTCTGCTCCTTCCAATGTTTCGTGGAAAGTTATAGGGAAGTCCATTGGGTCCTGCCCCGCCAATATTCCGGCGCGAAGGTCAGATACCTGCTGATCGCTAAAATTATCCAAATCGAACTCTGCAAAACCATCGCTCGGCATCAAATTATCACATATTACAAATGGCTCTGTCGGCGCTATTGCAATTGCACCTGGCTGAACTATTAATTCAAAACTTTGTACTCCACCAATGTAACAGCCTGTATCGGTATTGGTAATACCCGTAAAAATTGTTTGCGGGTTTATTGGGTTGTTGGCCCCATCTCTGTTACGATGTCCTGTAACATTTGTAATGGCATTGGTATTGTTTTCTGCATCAATTGCGGTTAGGTAAAAACTTACCGCCATTGGTGGTGCTGGTTGGCCGCCTAATATCTCACCAATCTTAGTGGTTAAATCAAAGACGCCTGCCTCAGTACCATCTGTTGAGCAGTATACATAAGGTTCTACCACAGCGCTGTCGTCTGGCAATGGCTCTACTATTAATTCAAGCTCCACGATTTCAAAACAACCTGTTGTAATACTAGTAGCCCGCACATAGATTATTTGTGGGTTACTTGTGTTTTGGTAGGCCGTTGTCTCTATCGTAGGGATAGCGTCAGTCTCTGTAACTGCATCGCCATAGCTTTCATAGTAGTCCAATGTCCAGTTGTTCCCGTTGCGTATTTGTGCATTGCGAATAGTAAGGTCAAACAGCTCTACTTCGTCATAAGGCCCCGGTGGTACAATTATGTTATAGTCACAAAGTACAATTGGGTCTGGCGTTACAGGATTTGGATTACTGATAACTCGTAGCGTAAGGGTGGTAAATGAAACGCACGCACTATTGCTATCCTCCACGCGCACATAAAGTACTTGTGGGTTGATAGGGTTTCCGCCAGCATCCATATTTACATAGGCTGTATCAGGATCGATACGGTTAATGTTATCCTGCGCATCTTCTTCTGTTAAGAAGTAAGTAACACCTTGGGTAAGCACACCATTGGTTATCTCTGAATTTTTCAGAGTAAGATCAAAAGTGGTCATCCCGTCATTCGTTTCGCCTAAATCGTCGCACACCTCCATCGCAGTCGGATCGGTTATTGGAAGTCCATTATTAACCACCAATTCAAAACTGCTGATTGCATAACACTCCGTGGCGTTGTCATCCAAACGAATCCAGATTGTCTGCGGGTTGCTAATGTTTGTATATGCTTCTGTCTCCACAATAAAGTTTAAACCTGTAAGGGCATCAGCTTGATTTAAGTGGTAGGTAAGGGTATAGTCTGTTGGAGACTGGCTACCATAGATTAAATCTTCTTGCTGGGTAAGGTCGAACTCTGCAAAACCACTGTCGTCGCAGGCTACCAAATCTGGAAGGTCCTGAGGAACTACTGGGCTTTCACGCACAATTAGCTCTAGGGTCACAATAGTATAGCATCCCGTGCCTCCTGGTGGATTGTTGTAAGCTGCACGAACATATAGTGTTTGGTTAAATGCAACTATATTCTCATACGGACTTGCCAATGGAAAACCACCTGTTCTGGCATCTAATAAATTTTCGTGGTAGGTAATAATAAGCGTTGGGTTGCCTCCGCGTATCTCAGCACTCTTGCTCTCCAAATTGAAGGAAGAGAGTCCGTTGTTGTCAACATCGCAAGCTATTAGCGGAGTAGGCTCCACTGGCTCTGGGTTCGGGTTGACAATTATAAAGAAACTCAATGCTGCACCACAACTATTTTGTCCGCCCACACTCACAAAAATCTCTTGTTGCGGGCTGGTAATATTCTGATATGTTGAAGGGTTTGTAATACGGATATCATTATTCAAGTCATCTTGCGAGGCGTAATAATAAACCGTCAACGTAGGATCGCCACCCGTAATTACTGGGGTATTCAACCTTAAATTGAAGGTAGAAATCCCATCATTATTGGTGCTACCATTTACTTCATCATCACAAAGAATTAGGTCGTTTGCGATTCCTGTACCTGGGAAGTCACCCATCTCGATTTCAAAAGAAGATACTCTCGCACAACCGGTGCCAAGGCTCTCCAAGCGTACCCAGATAGTCTGTCCCGAACTTTGGAATGCGTCTGCAGGATTAATTGCATTGGCGCCAGTATCGGCATCAGCCTGACTTTGGTGATAGGTTATTGGCTCAAAATCTGCTGGATCTTGTACGCCATATACTGCAGCGTTCTGCACTGTAAGATCAAAAATAGCTGTGCCATCGCCATCTTCATCGCAGGCAAATAGCGGATCTTGGAATGTAGCATCTGGCGCATCTGGTAACGCTACCACGATAAGCTCCAACTCCACAATAGTATAACAAGGAAGCTGCTCTGGCGGTACTTGGTTTGTAATACGAGCGAATACAATCTGGTTGTAAGGCACGATGTTAGTGTACGGGCTCAGGATTTCTGTTCCAGCAGCGCCATTCAATGCCGCTTGCATTGTTTCGTAATAAAAAATGGTAACATCTGTTTCTCCATTTAATATTTCTAAATCGCGATCCGTTAAATCGAACGTACTTACAATTCCATCATCGTCATCATCACAGATAATGATTGGGTCTGGATTCGGATTCGCATTCGGAACTGGAAGCACTGTTAGGGTTAGTGTGATTCTGATAGAGCAACCAAATTCTGATGTCACTCTTCCTATCACCGTTTGTGGGGTAGCGAAGTTTTGATACGTCGTTGGGTTAGGAATGGCATTGCCCGCAGCTTCATCAGCCGGGGTTACAAACCAAAGCACACTCAATGTAGGATCGCCACCTGTAACTAAAAAGTTCTGACTGGTTAAATCGAAGGTAGAAATCTCATCTGTTGGCGTACTGCCCTGCAATTCGTCGTCGCACAATACCATCTCAAAAGGTCCAAGATCCAATGGAATTGGGTCCACAATAAGGGTCAATGTAACAATATCGTAACAGCCTTCTGCTCCATTCGGGTTTGGAGGGATGCTACTGTTGGCGTTACCTACCACTAATACATAAATGTCTTGTGGGTTAGTAGTGTTAGTATAGGCTGCTGCGTTTTGGATAGCTGCAGAAAAATCTGGCGCGGTTAGCGCAAGGTCTCCGGCTATTTGCGCATCGGCAAGGTTTTCATAGTAATAAAGATCAAATCCGTTCGGGTCTAATGTGCCTAATATTTCTGGCTCTTTTTCGGTTAAATTGAAAAGGGTAAATCCATCGGCAACGGCATCATCACATTTTCTAAATGGCTCTGGCTCGGTGGCCACTGGGGAAGTGTGTACTTCTAGCGCAAAGGAAACGATAGTTTGACAAACATTGGCAGTAGTGGTTACGCGTGCCCAAACGCCACCTGTACCATAAGATGGATGTGCAGGATCGGTAATGGGGGTGTCTGAGTAAATCTGATCGTTCGTATAAAGGTTAGGTAACGGCAAACGGTTGTTTTGTGCATCTAGCAAGGTACCGTGATAAGTTACCGTAAGTGCAGGGTCTCCGCCTGTAATAATAGGGGTTTGCGTGCTTAGATCAAACTGTGCAAAACCGTCGTTGTTAGAGTCACAGGCTATAAAAGTGCCTGGTGAAGCGGCCACTGGCAAAGGTTCCACAATAATGAAAAAAGTGTTGGTCGCTCTACAGCCGTTCTCACTATATACCGTTACAAATATTTCTTGCTGAGGAATAATAACGTTTTGGTAGGCAGAAGGGTTTGCAATCGGGTTGTTGCTTGTCTGGTCTGCGGCACTGGCGTAATAAAATATCTCAAGACTTGGATTTCCAAGGGTAATTAGCGGTGTATTTACCGTAAGGTCGAACGTAGACAGGCCATCGTCTGCGGTACTGCCGTTTATTAGATCGTCGCACTTAGTTAAATCATTTCCTATTCCAATGGTAGGGAAAAGTTCCAGCTCTAGTTCAAAAGGGGTAACTCTTGCACAACCAGTAGCACGGCTCTCAAGGCGTACCCAGATAGTTTGCGCACCCGCACTTATATAAGTTGCAGGGTTAGGAATGGCATTGGCAGGGGTGTTTGCGTCTGCTTCTAATTCATAATAGGTAATAGGTAAAAAGTCTGCAGCGTTCTGAACACCTAATACACCGTCATCTTGAAGGGTTAAGTTGAAAATACCCGTACCGCTTCCACTTTCATCACAGCCTATAAAAGGATCTGCAAATGGTGGCATAAG
>NZ_JBYRHS010000011.1:0-2175 GCF_058068265.1 Aequorivita sp. IT1183
TTGAAACATTGACCATTTTGGCGCTAAATCCTGACGGACACACGCTGGAATATACTGATGAAGATGGCGTTTTAACTAGTCTTGATATCGCAACGATTATCGATAACTTCGAAACTCTTACTACCATCGTTGATAATAACAACGGTACTTTTACTTACACCGATGAGGATGGTGGAACAACAATCATAGATATTTCAAATCTTGAAACATTGACCATTTTGGCGCTAAATCCTGACGGACACACGCTGGAATATACTGATGAAGATGGCGTTTTAACTAGTCTTGATATCGCAACGATTATCGATAACTTCGAAACTCTTACCACAATCGTTGATAATAACAACGGTACTTTTACTTACACCGATGAGGATGGTGGAACAACAATCATAGATATTTCAAATCTTGAAACGTTGACCATTTTGGCGTTGAATCCTGACGGACACACGCTGGAATATACTGATGAAGATGGCGTTTTAACTAGTCTTGATATCGCAACGATCATCGATAACTTTGAAACTCTTACTACAATCGTTGATAATAACAACGGTACTTTTACTTACACCGATGAGGATGGTGGAACTACGACTGTAGATATTTCAAATCTTGAGACCTTAACTTATTTGGCACTCAATGCCGACGGCTATACTTTGGAGTATACTGATGAGGATGGAGTTTTAACAAGTCTCGACCTTGGGGAAATAATCGCTAACTTTGAAACTCTTACCACAATCGTTGATAATAACAACGGTACTTTTACTTACACCGATGAGGATGGTGGAACAACAATCATAGATATTTCAAATCTTGAAACGTTGACCATTTTGGCGTTGAATCCTGACGGACACACGCTGGAATATACTGATGAAGATGGTGTTTTGACAAGCCTTGATATCGCAACGATCATCGATAACTTTGAAACTCTTACCACTATCGTTGATAACAACAACGGGACTTTTACCTACACCGATGAGGATGGTGGAACAACAATCATAGATATTTCAAATCTTGAAACGTTAACCATTTTGGCGTTGAATCCTGACGGTCACACGCTGGAATATACTGATGAAGATGGTGTTTTGACAAGCCTTGATATCGCAACGATCATCGATAACTTCGAAACTCTTACCACGATTGTTGATAACAACAACGGTACTTTTACTTACACAGATGAAGACGGTGGAACAACAATCATAGATATTTCGAATCTTGAAACATTGACCATTTTGGCGTTGAATCCTGACGGACACACACTGGAATATACTGATGAAGATGGTGTTTTGACAAGTCTTGATATCGCAACGATTATTGACAATTTTGAAACCCTTACTACTATTGTAGATAACGGTAACGGTACCTTCACTTATACTGATGAAGACAATGTTACTACGACCATCGATATTTCAAATCTTGAAACCCTTACTACCCTTGCGTTAAATGTTGACGGTAAAACTTTGGAATACACAGACGAAGACGGCGTTCTAACCAGCATCGACCTAGAAACTGTAATCGATACCTTCGAAACCCTAACAACTATCGTTGATAACGGTAACGGAACATTCACGTACACTGACGAAGACAACAACAGTACAATCGTAGATGTTGCAAACCTAGAAACATTAACCACTTTGGCTCTAAATGTTGACGGTAAAACTCTTGAGTACACTGACGAAGACGGCGTTTTAACCAGCATCGACCTAGAAACTGTAATCGATACGTTTGAAACCCTTACTACTATCGTTGATAACGGTAACGGAACATTTACGTATACTGATGAAGACAATGTTACTACGACCATCGATATTTCAAACCTAGAGACCCTTACTACCCTAGCCTTAAACGTTGACGGGAAAACTTTAGAGTACACAGATGAAGACGGCGTTGTAACTAGCATCGACTTGGAAACTGTAATCGACACCTTCGAAACACTTACAACTATTGTAGATAACGGTAACGGAACTTTCACTTATACAGATGAAGACAACAATACTACAATCGTAGATGTTGCAAACCTTGAAACCCTTACTACTCTTGCGTTAAATGTCGACGGGAAAACGTTAGAGTATACAGACGAAGACGGTGTTTTAACTAGCATCGACTTAGAAACTGTAATCGATACTTTCGAAACCCTTACAACTATCGTTGATAATGGTAACGGAACATTCACTTATACAGATG
>NZ_JBYRHS010000012.1:0-1150 GCF_058068265.1 Aequorivita sp. IT1183
TATTCGTGTAAGGCATTAGTATCTCTGTACCTGGAATTCCAGCTATCGCATCGGCCTCAAATTCATAATAGGTTACAGATACGTCTGGCTCACCATCTTTAATATCTATATCGGCAAGGGTAAGATCCCAACCGCCTACTATACCGTCATCATCATCGTCGCAAAGTTCTAACGGATCTGGGGTTGTGTTTGGGTTTGGGTTTGGTAATACTGTTAGGGTAAGGGTAATTAAAGTTTTACATCCAAACTCTGAACTTGCGCGACCTATTACTGTTTGTGGGGTTGCTGTATTTTGAAACGTAGTTGGGTTAGGAATCGGAATACCTGCAGCTTCATCGGCTGCATTTAAAAACCACTCTACTGTAATGGTAGGATCGCCACCGGTTACTAATATGTTTTGGCTGGTAAGATCAAATGTTGAAATTTCATCTTCAAGGGTACTTCCCTGAAGTTCATCGTCGCAAAGTGACATTTCAAAAGGACCCAAATTCGCAGGGCGTGGATCTACAATAAGGGTTAATGTTACAATGTCGTAACAGCCTTCACTAACATTAGGGTTTGGAGGGATGGTGCCCGTGCCGTTACCTACTATCAGTATATAAATATCTTGTGGGTTGGTGCTGTTTAAAAAGTTTGTCGGGTCTGGAATGGCCTGAGAAAAATCTGGTGCGTTCATCGCATTATCGCCAGCAACGGTTGCATCTACAAGGCTTTCGTAATAGTAAAGGTCAAAACCGCTTGGGTCTAGGGTGCCTAGCACTTCTGCAGCAACTACCGTAAGGTCAAAAAACGTAAAGCCATCGGCTACAGTATCGTCGCACAAACGTAGTGGTTCTGCAGGTTCTGTGCCCACTGGCGAAAAACGCACCTCAAGGGCAAAGGAAACAACAACCGTACAGCTGTTGGTACTGCTAGAAACTCGCGCCCAAACACCACCGGTGCCATAGTTTGGATCTAATGGGTCTGTAATGGGTGCATCTAGATAAATCTGATCGTTTACATACGGATTCGGTAATGGCAATACACCATTTTCTGCATCTAGCATCGTTCCGTGGTAAGTAACCGTTAAGGTAGGATCGCCCATAGTAATCACCAAATCCTGCTGGGTAAGGTCAAAAGCAGCAAAGCCGTCGTTGTTTACATCGCACTC
>NZ_JBYRHS010000013.1:0-1104 GCF_058068265.1 Aequorivita sp. IT1183
AATGTTGACGGTAAAACGTTAGAGTACACAGACGAAGACGGTGTTTTAACTAGCATCGACTTGGAAACAGTAATCGACACCTTCGAAACACTTACAACTATTGTAGATAACGGTAACGGAACTTTCACTTATACAGATGAAGACAACAATACTACAATCGTAGATGTTGCAAACCTTGAAACGCTAACTACGCTTGCGTTAAACGTTGACGGTAAAACTTTAGAGTATACAGACGAAGACGGTGTTTTAACTAGCATCGACTTAGAAACTGTAATCGATACTTTCGAAACCCTTACAACTATCGTTGATAATGGTAACGGAACATTCACTTATACAGATGAAGACAATGTTACTACTACTATCGATGTTGCAAACCTTGAAACCCTTACTACCCTAGCGTTAAATGTTGATGGGAAAACTTTAGAGTACACAGATGAAGATGGCGTTTTAACTAGTATCGACCTAGAAACAGTAGTCGATAACTTCGAAACACTTACTACTATTGTAGATAACGGAAACGGAACATTTACGTATACTGACGAAGACAATAACACTACAATCGTAGATATTGCCAACTTAGAGACCTTAACTACTCTTGCGCTGAATGTTGACGGTAAAACGTTAGAGTACACAGACGAAGACGGTGTTTTAACTAGCATCGACCTAGAAACTGTAATCGATACCTTCGAAACCTTAACTACTATCGTAGATAATGGTAACGGTACCTTCACTTATACTGATGAAGACAATAACACTACAATCGTAGATATTGCCAACTTAGAGACCTTAACTACTCTTGCGCTGAATGTTGACGGTAAAACGTTAGAGTACACAGACGAAGACGGTGTTTTAACTAGCATCGACTTAGAAACTGTAATCGATACTTTTGAAACACTTACTACTATCGTTGATAACGGTAACGGAACGTTTACTTATACAGATGAGGACAATGTTACTACTACTATCGATATTTCAAACCTTGAAACGCTAACTACGCTTGCGTTAAACGTTGACGGTAAAACTTTAGAGTATACAGACGAAGACGGTGTTTTAACTAGCATCGACTTAGAAACTGTAATCGATACTTTCGAAACCCTTACAACT
>NZ_JBYRHS010000001.1:0-663081 GCF_058068265.1 Aequorivita sp. IT1183
TTTCTGCATCTAGCATCGTTCCGTGGTAAGTAACCGTTAAGGTAGGATCGCCCATAGTAATCACCAAATCCTGCTGGGTAAGGTCAAAAGCAGCAAAGCCGTCGTTGTTTACATCGCACTCAATAAGGTTTCCGGGAGCCGTGTTAACCGTGGGTGGGGTATCTATAATCAAATCGATACTACGACTGCTATCAAAACAACGGTCATCGTTTCGGTTTTCTAAACGAATATAGACGGTCTCGCCCGGAGCGTTAACAAAATAAGGGTTTGGCAATGGGTTGGCATCGTTGTCTGCATCCACCTGGCTGCCATGATAGGTAATGAAATATCTGGAAGATGGCTCGCCATCAAGTACCAAAGAGTTGAACTCCACTGCTAGATCCACAAACTCGCCGCCATCACCATCAGCATCGCAATAGCTTGCGGTGGCTGGAACCAACCCAGCGATAGCACGGCTGAAGTAAATTTTAAAATCAGTTAAATCAAAACAGCTTCCACTATTATCCTCGATGCGTGCATAAATAGATTGTGGCGATGGGGGTACAATAATATGCACACCGCCAAGGATCTCATTGGTGTCATCAAAACTGTCTTGGAAACTTTGGTAATATTTTATCGTGAACTGCGCAGGGTCCTGAGCACCCAAAATATTTGCGTCGTTGTCTGTTAAATTGAAAACTCCCGCTGTCGTGCCATCATCGCATTGGTAAAGATTTACCGGAGTATTTGCAACGGGCTGGGGTCTAAATGTAATTACAACAGAATTACTATCTACACTACAAATACCATCTACTGCTTCCACTCTATAAATACCATCTGCAGTAACTACCAATGTTGGATTTGTAGCACCGGGAATAGCAATGTTATTTCTAAACCACTGAATATTAAATGGAGGATCGGTAACACCTGAATCTAAAATAACTGGCCTACCCAAACAAGCTGGACCTGGATTAAGAAGAATACCTGCTGTACTTAAATCAACTGGGTAAATATCTTCGTTGTTTGTTTCATCCGTTTCAGATACAATACCAGTTCCGTTTCCTATATCATCAATTACTGCTCTCAAGTTAAAATTGTTGGGAGTGGCAATTGGAATATTTAAAGTTATAGTACCACTTTCAGAACCACCAATAGGAATAATAGTTGTTGTTGTGGTTTGCCCAATAAGTGTTGCATCTGCATAAAATGCAATTGGTGTATTTGCCGGTAATTCATTCGTACTATTGACGTTATAAACTGTGTATTCTACATCCAAGTTATTATTCTCACAAAGCACACCCAAGTCATCAATTTCAATAGTAGCATCGGGAAGTTCTGAGTTTACACTGGTAATAATATTATTCACCATTATAAAATCCTGATGAGACTCTAATTCAATGAGGATACTAGTATCACCAGCAGCCACAATTCCTGATAAATTGTAAAAGTCCAAATCCATATTGTAGTTCTGGACATTTCCGGGAGCCCCGACATAAGAATTTGTTCCGTTGAATGCGTTATTTGCAGGATTTAAAGCATTAGAAATTAATGTTCCATTAATAAAAAGACTTTCTCCATTGGCGATTTCCTGTTCTCCTTCCCAAGCTAAAAACCCTATTTTCGAAAGTACATCCGAACTTACATCTATGTTAGTTAATGTAATACTGAGGTTATTATTATTTGCTGATACACTTTCTAAACCATCAAAAAGACTGATTTGATTTAGCAAAAGCGAAGGGTCTTCGTATATTACGTAAATTGCCCATCCACCAAAGTTAGTACCGCAATAGCCAGGAAGCAAGGCTTGTACGTCCATGTCTGCAAACGTATAAGTGCCATTTCCTGTTGCACCTACAAGAGCGGTAACATCTGAATAGGCCGAAAAGTATGGATTACCATTAAAAGTATGGCTAAAAATACGCTGGGCGCTAATGGGTGTTCCATTCATAGAAACATCAAAATCTCCTGTACCTATAGACCCCCAGTATAAATGAGCTGAAACAAAAGTCTGTCCAGGCGATAAAGATAAACTAGCACTACTCTGTAGCATCTGTCCGCAATACCCATTAAAATTTGGCTGTGAGTTCAGCGTATTACCTACTGCTGTAAAATCATACCTACCATTAAATTGCTGAAATAATGTTACGGCCTGTGAAAAAATAAAAAGTGGAAAAAGTAAGGCTAAGAAAAGTATTAATTTTTTCATAAAACTTGGTATTACAGTGCCAAATATATTGAATACATTGTTTTTCTTTTTATATTTTCGCAAAAAAAACATCTTAATGCCTCAATTTAACATAGATATTTCAAAAACGTCCAATCCGAATATTATAAAATTCGTTGCTAACTCGCTCTTAACCCGCTCCAGTAGCTACGAATTCAAAAATATAGATGAAGCAAAACCGAGCCCTTTGGCGCAGCAACTTTTTTATCTTCCATTTGTAAAAACGGTATATATTTCGCAGAATTTCATCGCAATCGAGAAATATGACATAATTGCATGGGAAGAAGTACAAGAAGAAGTGTCCGAATCCATTTTAGAGTACCTAAATGAAGGAAAATCTGTAATTGCCGAACAAGACACTCCCAAAAAAGTTGCCATAACCATTTATGCAGAAAGCACCCCCAATCCTTCAGTAATGAAATTTGTGGCTAATAAATCTTTAGCAACTGGAGTTTTTGAATTTAAAAACATCGACGATGCCACTCATTCGCCCTTGGCAATGGCATTGTTTAATTTCCCTTTTGTAAAAGAAGTTTTTATTAGCGAAAATTATGTTTCGGTGATGAAATACAACATTTCCGAATGGCAGGAAATTTCAATGGAATTGCGCGATTTTATCCGCAAATTTATTGAAGATGGAAAAACAATATTGAATGATGAAATATTAAATGCAACCACTACCGATGCAAATATTTCATCTACAAATAATACTTCTGAAAATTTTTCGGAGAATCACACAGACTTTGAAAAGGAAATAATTTCTATTTTAGATGAATACGTAAAACCTGCCGTAGCACGCGATGGTGGAAATATTCGTTTTGATTCTTTCAATGAAGAAACTAAAACAGTAAAAGTTATTTTGCAAGGTGCTTGCAGTGGTTGTCCATCTTCCACAATAACTTTAAAAAACGGAATAGAAACTATGTTGAAAGAAATGCTCCACGGTAAAATAAATAGCGTGGAAGCTATAAATGGATAACCTCACCTTATAGCGTTAGAAATCATTACCTTTTAACTTAATTTTCAGAAAATTAGGGCTTAATATTTGTATTTTGAAGTTTCACTATTTTTAACTTAAAACCAAAAATATGGCAGTATTAAAAGTTATTGAAGTTCTTGCAAGTTCAGACAAAAGTTGGGAAGACGCCACTAGAAATGCAGTTAAAGAAGCATCAAAAAGCGTGAAAAACATTCGCTCCGTTTATGTAAACGAACAAAGTTGCGTGGTTGAGGGCGGTGACAACATTACCAAATTTCGCGTAAATGTAAAAATCACTTTTGAAGTGAATTAATAATCTAAAGACCTTAACGGAATACGCTTTTGGAATTCCAAAAGCGTATTTTTGTTTTTCTGAAATCCCGTTATGCGACTACTATTTACACTTTTAGCCTCACTAATTCTACTTGGCTGTAATTCTTCAACTAAAAAAACCTTGGAAACACAAAGCTATACAAACGATTTAATAAAGGAAACAAGCCCTTATTTACTTCAGCACGCACACAATCCAGTTAATTGGAACGCTTGGAACGAAGCTACATTGCAAAAAGCAAAAAAAGAAAAAAAGCTAATGATTATAAGCGTTGGCTATGCTGCTTGCCACTGGTGCCACGTAATGGAGCACGAAAGTTTTGAAGATAGCACTGTAGCCGCTGTAATGAACAAGAGTTTTATTTCGGTAAAAGTAGATCGCGAAGAAAGACCCGATGTAGATCAAACTTACATAAATGCTGTTCAATTAATGACGGGAAGCGCCGGTTGGCCTTTAAATGTTGTTACACTCCCCGACGGAAGACCCGTTTGGGGCGGAACCTATTTCAGGAAAAATGATTGGATAAATGCCTTGGAACAAATACAGGAAGTTTATACCAACGAGCCTGAAAAATTGATCGCCTACGCAAACCGATTAGAAGAAGGAATTAAAAGCATGGATCTAATCCATTTAAATACGGATGAGATTATTTTTAAAGATTTTCCACTTGAAAATATTGTAGCGGATTGGTCGCGGAAATTCGACACGAAAAATGGCGGTTTTCAAGGTGCACCAAAATTTATGATGCCGAACAATCTTGAATTTTTGCTACGGCAAGCCATTGAAAAAAATGACGCCGAGCTACTAAATTTTGTAACGCTAACTTTAGACAAAATGGCTTATGGCGGCCTTTACGACCAGATTGGCGGCGGATTTTCCCGCTATAGTACAGACGAAAAATGGCACGTACCTCATTTTGAAAAAATGCTTTACGACAATGCGCAACTTGTTAGCCTTTACAGTAACGCATATTTGGTAACCAAAAACCCACTTTACAAAGAAGTAGTTGCGGAAACTTTGCAGTTTATAGCGCTCGATTTAACTAACAAAGAAGGCGGTTTTTATTCGTCGCTGGACGCAGATAGTAAAGATGAAAATGGCAAGCTGGAAGAAGGCGCATTCTACGTTTTTACTTCGGAAGAATTGCAGAAGCAGCTAAAAGATGATTTCAATATTTTTAAGGAATATTACAATGTAAACAGTTACGGAAAGTGGGAAAACAACCACTATGTCCTGATTCGCAAAAAGACGGATGCAGAAATTGAAAAAGAATTCGGGCTTACTTCTGAAGCATTTCAACAGAAAAAGAATAATCGGAAAGAAACACTTCTCACCTATCGCAACAAAAGGGACAAACCAAGATTGGACGACAAAACCCTAACTTCTTGGAATGCATTGATGCTAAAAGGATATGTGGATGCGTATAAAGCTTTCGGCAAAAAAGAATACTTAGATGCAGCTTTAAAAAACGCAGCTTTTATCTCTAAAAATCAACTTCGGAAAGACGGGGTGTTATTTCACAATTATAAAGATGGCAAAAGCAACATCAACGGTTTTTTAGAGGATTATGCTTTTACAATTGAAGCATTTGTAGACTTATATCAAATAACCTTGGACGATAAATGGCTCGACCTTTCCAAGAAAATGGCTGATTATACAATTGCTAACTTTTTCGATTCGGAAAAACACATGTTTTATTTCACTTCAAAAAATGATCCGGCCATTGTTACCCGAAACTTTGATTATCGCGACAATGTAATTCCCGCTTCAAATTCTGCAATGGCTAAGAATCTTTTTCTGCTTTCAAAATATTTTGAAGAAACCAATTTTGATGAAATTTCGCATCAAATGCTGAAAAACGTTTCCGAAGAAATAAAACAATATCCAAGTGGTTTTTCTAATTGGATGGACTTGATGCTAAACTTCAAAAGTAGTTTTTATGAAGTTGTTGTTGTAGGCGCTAATGCACCAGAAATAATAAAAGAACTAAATACAAATTATCTTCCGAACATAATTATTGCCGGAAGTACAGGCGAAAAAGATGGCCCACTTTTTGAAAATAGATATGTGCCCGATGAAACCCTTATTTATGTTTGCGAGAACAATGCTTGCAAACTACCCGTTACAGACACAAAAATTGCAATTAAATCATTAAACAAAAAAGAATAAATTTTTATGGAAAAATTTCAAGACTTAGATATTTACCTTGAAAAGTATGGCCAAAAGTTACTCGATTTTTTACCGAGTGCGATTGGAGCAGTTGTAATGTTACTGATTGGCTTTTGGATTATTAAAGTAATAAATCGGTACACAAAAAAGTTTTTCGACAAAAAAGAATACGATCCAACGCTCGAAAATTTTATTGCGAGTCTTATAAATTGGGGTTTAAAAATCATCCTTTTTGTTTTGGTTATTACGCAACTAGGCGTAGAATCTACTTCGCTAGTTGCAATTATTGGTGCGGCAGGATTGGCAATTGGTTTAGCATTACAAGGTTCGCTCGCCAATTTTGCGGGAGGTATTTTAATCCTGTTAATAAAACCGTTTAAAGTAGGCGATTTTATAAGCGCCCAAGGTGTAGATGGAACCGTAAAAGAGATTTCAATTTTCAATACTAGCGTAATCACTTTTGGAAACCAACTTGCTATAATTCCGAATGGACAATTGAGTAACGATAATATTATTAATTATACTATAGAAGGGATAAGACGCGAAAACTTAACCTTTGGTATTAGTTACGATGACAATATAAAACAAGCAAAAGAAATTCTTTTAGCTTTGGTGAATGAGCAAGAAACAGTTTTAAAGATTACAGACAAAATGCCGATGGCTGCCGTTGCTGAATTGGGTGATAGCTCGGTTAACCTTACACTGCGTTATTGGGCGAAGAATGAAGACTTTTGGAACCTGCGATGGCTAATTTTAGAAGAAGGAAAAGCAAGGCTTGAAGCTGCTGATATTTCTATACCTTACCCACAACGCGATGTACACCATTTTAATTTGGAAACACTACAGAAATAAATTGTTATGTTTGTAGAAATATAGCCTATTTTTATATCAATCATTAAAAATTCAAATATGAAAAAAATAATTTTAACCTCGCTTGCTGTTATGCTTTTAGTTCCGGCAATTGCGCAACGTACCAATACCAATTATAATATTTATGATAGAACCATAGATCTTAATCAAAAATCATTGGCTTTCGGACTTACAGAAGCACAATTTGAATCAATAAAAGACGAGGCTTATGCCAATCCCAATTTTGTTCAGGGGAAAATATTTCAAGGAGATCAGCTTGTACAAGATGATGTTCCGATGCGATATAACGCTTTTGCAGATGAAATTGAAATCAAAAAAAATGTGTCTGATGTAAGTTATGGCGCTTTAACAAAGTCACCAGATATATTCGTAAAAATATTTAGAGACATTTATGTTTTTGTTCCATTAGATGGCAGCAACGAAAAAGGCGGCTATTTTAACGTACTTAGCGATGGAAAAACATACGATCTTTACAAGAAGACGAAAGCTGTTTATAGAGAGCCACAGAAAGCTAAAACTAGCTATCAAAGAGATTCTCCGCCAGCATTCCCAAAAACTGTTACCTATTATTTGGTTCAAAATGGATCATTCTTAGAAATGCCAAATGGTAAGTCTAAAATTCTTAAAATGATGGATCGTAAAAAAAGCGAGATGAAAAGTTATATTAAAGACAATAATATAGATTTAGACAAAGAAGCAGATTTAATAAAAGCGATTAGCTACTTCGATTCAATATTATAAAGCAGTGACGCTAACCCAACATAAATTCCTTTAAATAAAAAGGCTCAAAATAAGCGACATTTTCTGTGTCGCTTATTTTGTATTTGGCCTCTGCCAAACTTGCCATACCGGCTGATGACGGAAAATTATTGTCAAGAAAAACTGCGTTTTTATTAGTACACAATTCTTCAAACTTGTTTGAACCATCGCCAAGGAAAATGGTTTTAGATTCTTCTAAATAGTCACTAAATGAATTCTCGTTTACTATTTCAGCTCTGGTTTCTCTAATTTGTTTTTTTTCAGCATTAAAAACTGCTGAATACACTTCCATTCTTCGAGCATCGAGCAGCGGGATAATGTAGCAATCTTTATGATCAACCTGTCGTGCAAGAATCTCTAGCGTTGAAATTGACAGTAACGGAATATCTAAAGCAAAGCACAATCCCTTGGCTGCAGATACGCCAATTCTAAGCCCAGTATAAGAACCCGGACCTTTACTAACTGCAATAGCATCTAATTGATTTTTATCAATTTTAGCTTCTGCTAAAACCTCTTCAATGAAAACATGAAGCTTTTCAGCGTGTGAATATTTTTGATTGTTTTCTTCGCGAATCGCTTTTACCTCACCCCCAACAGAAACAGCAACCGAACAATTGGTAGTAGCAGTTTCAAGACATAAAATTACAGCCATTATTTTTCCTTTTTTTCCGCTTTGGGATCAATAACCTCGACCTTATCACCTTGTTTCAACGATTTGGTAACTGTGTTATAAGGCCCAATAATAACGGTTTCACCCTCTTTTAAGCCTGTTATTATTTCAATATTAGAATCGTCTTGTATACCTGTTTTTACAACGCGTAATTTTGCTTCTTCACCTACTTTAACATAAACCGCCTCAAACTTTTCGTCGCTTGTAGTTGTTGTTTGACTGGTATACAGTTTCTTTGAATCTGTGGTATCTGTTTTTATAACAATTGCACTAATAGGCACACCAATTACATTCTTCTTTGTAGTGGTAATTATATCTACAGTAGCTGTCATTCCAGGTCTAAAAGGTGAATAGCTTTCAGGTTTTCCTTCAGTTAAGGTTTTATAAGAATCTGGAAGAATTCGAACTTTCACTTTAAAGTTTGTTACTTGATCTGCAGTTAATGCACTTTCTGCACTATTTGCAATTTCACTAACTACCCCTCGAAATTCACGTTTTAAATACGCATCTACCTCAACAATTGTTGAATCGCCCACAGAAACTTTTACAATATCATTTTCGTTTACGTCAACTACTACTTCCATATTTTGAAGGTTTGCCACGCGAACAATTTCGGTTCCTGCCATTTGGGCTGTTCCCACTACTCGCTCGCCTAATTCAACCGACAGCTTTGAAATAGTTCCACTCATAGGCGCATAAATGGTGGTACGAGAAAGATTATCTACAGACTGCTTAACATTTGCTGAAGCACTTTGAACGTTGTAAAATGCCGCTTTTGAGTTTGCTTTCGCCATATCATAATCGGTTACCGATTTGTCCCATTCAGCTTTAGAAATAACGCCTTTCTCAAATAGTGATTTGTTGCGATCAAAATTAAGTTGGGCATTCTTTTCGCTCGCTTGGGCCTGTGTTAACTGAGCGCGAACATTCTGCAAACCTGCTTGCGATTGACTTACCGCAGCCTGAATTAAATCTGGGTTTATTTTAACCAAAAGATCGCCTTTTTGTACAGTTTGGCCTTCTTTAACGGGAAGTTCAATAATTTCTCCTGAAACTTCAGAAGAAAGCGCAACTTCTACTTCGGGTTGAATTTTTCCTGTTGCGGCAACGGTTTCAACTATATTGATGGGCGAAATCTGGGTGATTTCAACTTCTTTAAAATCGCCTGTATTACCGAACCAACCTGCTTTCTTTCCAACAAGAAGAACAACTATAAGCAACACAACAACTACAACAATCCAAATGATAGTTTTTTTCTTCATACTTAAAATTTTAATTCGCTAGCTGGAACTCCAAAATACAATTCCAAAACTTTCAATTTGAAAATATATTCAAATTTAGTTCTGTTCTCTTCAATTAAAGAATTATCGTAGCGTAATTTTGATTGACTAAAGTCGAATGCATTGGTTAACCCAACATCAAAACGATCTTTTGCATATTGATATGCTAGCTCTTGCGATTCAAGCGCAACGGTTGCAGATTCATACGCTTTAAGCGCACCATTAGCATCTACATAGGCTTGGTATACACTAGATTCTAAATCTAACCTTGTTTGCTCTAATTGATACTCCGTATTTTTTAAATTTATCTTACTTCGCTTTACATTACTTCTTACGGCAAAACCATTAAAAATAGGAACATTAAGTTGTAAACCATAACCAATACCATCGTTTAAGTAAAGCTGGTCAACAAAATCGGTTTGTAATGGGTCGTTATCTGCATAACGTGTATTGTAACCAAAAAATGCTGAAAGTGTTGGGTAATAGCTACCGCGCGAAATTTGCAAATCTTTCTCAGCCAAGTCTACACTTTTTTGAGCAATCTTTACTTCGGAACGCGTTTCTTTTGCGCTTTCAATTATTTCTGAAACATCTTTATCTGCAATGCCTCCATCGATAATTTTGTACTCCTCGTCAGCAATATCAAAATTTGTATAGTCTTTAATCAATAAAAGTTGCGCAAGGCTTATTAAAGAAATCGTGACAGTATTTTCTGCTACGGCCATACGTTGTTTTTCGCTTGCATCAGTAGCTTTAATCTCTAAAAGATCGCCTCGGGGAAGCACTCCAGCGTCCACAAGATTATTGGTTCTATCTAATTGTTCGAGCGTTACTCTGTTTTGAGAATTTGCAACTTCTAAATTTGCTTTATTCAGCAAAACTTGTAAATATGAATTTGCTACGGTAAGTGCAATATCATCTTTCATTTTGTCTAAACGATACTGAGCTGCTAATTTTGTTAGCTTAGAACGTTGCAATTGGCGCACATTTCTAAGTCCATCAAAAAGTGTAAGCCCTACGTTAATGGAGCCCGAAGCAGATCCAAAAGTAGTATTCTCAAGTTGATTATTTGTAGGGTTTAAACCTAAACCTGTATTTTTTGATGCACTAGCGCTACCGTTTACTGTAGGTAGAAAATTACCAATTGCTTCTAGTTTATCTATTTCGCTGCTCTCTAATTCTAGCTCGCTCTGTTTTACCGAAATATTATTTTCAAGTGCATGATTCACACATTCCTGCAAAGTCCATTGTTTGGTTTGGGCTGAGAGTGAAATACTGAGTATCAAAAAAAAGAAAGGGATTGCTATCTTCTTCATAAGTTTATCTATTGATGAATAAGTCTTTTGCAATGCTAATGCGTTACAAAATTTATGAAATTATAATTTTAAATTGAACTGATTTATATTCTAAAAAGGACGTTTAGCCACGACCACCCGTTACTGGCGCTGGTTTTAATATGTTCCAAACTTTAATGTCGTCATCTTTGGAAACTCCGCTCTTTACCTCAACATCTATTCCGTCGCTCACGCCTAATTCTATATCTCTTCGCTCAAATTTTTGATCGCCAACCATTACCTCAACAAAAGGTTTCTGTGTTTTTGGATCAAACTGAACTAAAGCTTCTTTTATGGTCAACACATTTTCTGCTTTTGCCAAAATAATAGAAGCGTTGGCACTAAGTCCTGCACGAATAAAAGTTGAAGTTGTGTCTAGATTTTTCATCGTTCCCTTTATTTCAAACTGAATTGCGCCATTTTCGTCTATTCCCTTTGGAGCGATATAATCTAGTTGGGCATTGAAAGTTTTTTCAGGAAGTGCGCCCACAGTAATCTCTAACGGAAGACCTTCTTTAATTTTCCCCACTTCGCTTTCATCAACTTTTCCTTCAAAAATCATTTTGTCTACATCGGCCAAAGTAGCAATTGTAGTTCCATCGTTGAAATTATTCGACTCAATTACTTGATTTCCAGTTTTTACAGGTACATCTAGTACCATTCCTGAAACTGTTGCACGAATTTCCGTATTTGCAGAAGAACCCATTCCACTTGTAGTTCCTGTTTTTACGATATCGTAATTTTGACTAGCAGCGGTTAAGCCAACTCTTTCTTGCTTTAATCTTTGCTCGCTTTGATCGTAAGACAATTGTGCGTTGTCAAATTCATTGGCAGAAATTACGCCTTTCTCAAACAATTGTTTCTGGCGGTTATAAATGTTCTTTTGGTTTTCGAAAGCAAGACGCGCGGTTTCAACTTGGGTGCGTACGCTGTTTATGTTGCTTTTGGCGCTGTTTAAAGAGGAAACATTTGGCACCACTTTTACTTTCGCAATTAGGTCTCCAGCTTTTACAATTTCACCTGCTACTACAAAAATCTCGTCAATAATTCCTGAAATGTTTGGTTTTATAAGCACTTCTTCCTTCGGAACAATGCTTCCTGTTGCCACAGTTTTTTTAACAACTGTACCCATTGTTGGTTTTTCAGTTTCATAAATAATAGGGTCTTCTATATTTTTTGAATAGAGCCAATACATAGAAACTGTAAATAGAATCGCAATGGATGCAAGGATGATTATGGTTTTAGTTTTTTTCATTTTGTTGATTGTTGAAATTTTGGTCTTTAATTGATGATTTTTTCAGGTTCATTTATGTGCCCAACAATGGCAAATGCTTAACCTTATGATATGTTAGCGCTAATGTTATACAGTGCTGTAATTCTTTCACTGGTATTTTTTCTTTTAATTTGAAAACGATAGCCCGATTGTCTTCAAAATTGAATTTGTCTTTATAAATTGTTCTAAATGTAGTAACCAGCTTGGATGTACATTTAAAGTAGATTGCAAACTGATCTGGGTTTTTCAACTTCCAATCCATTCGAATGGTGCTTCCATATTTTGTTAAATAACTCGGTTCACTCCATTTGAGAGTTTCCTCCAGTTCTTTAAGTTCATCGATCTCAGATGCCGTTTTTAAAACCAATTCGCGAAGCTGAAGCATTTGTTCCTTCACTTGTTCGGGATAATTTTCAAAAACTGCCACAACTTTTGGATCGCTTATTAATTTCATTACCACTTAATTTATTCTGTCCTTAATGCTTCAACAGGTTTTATTTTTATGGCATTCTGCGCGGGAATTAACCCTGCCAAAAGACCTGAAACAATCAAAATAGTTAATGCTATAAATACAACGCCAATGTTAACCGAAGGGTTTATAAACATCATTTCGCTGGTGTCCATTCCGCTGAGTTGATAATTTACAAGCCAAAGTACCGCAGATGCCAATACAATTCCTGCCATCCCAGAAACGATGGTTAAGAAAATAGATTCTAACAGTATTTGTGAGCGAATGCTTCCCGGCGTAGCACCTAAAGCTCGACGAATACCGATTTCTTTAGTGCGTTCTTTTACTACAATTAGCATTATGTTACTAATGCCAATAATTCCTGAAAGCAACACTAAAATACCTACGAAATAGGCCACAAAATTAAGTGCCGTAAATAGGCCAGATATTTTGCTGTATTCTTGATAAAGATCAAAATTTCCAATGGCGCGATCGTCGTTCGGGTTTATAGTGTGACGTGTTTTTATAACGTCAAAAACTTGCGATTTCAATTCTGTAATTGAATAACCATCTTGAGCGGTAATTGCCATCCAACCTACAATGTCGCCCATATTAAATGCTTGTGAAAACGATGTAAAAGGCACATAAATTTCCTTTTGCATTTCTTCGGGATCGCCATTATTTCCTTTCTTTTTATAGGTGCCAATGACCATAAAATTAACGCCATTAATTTTAATATAAGAGCCTATAACTTCTTCACCGGGATCGTATAACGCACTTTGAACCCCGCTCCCGATTATTGCAACTTTTCGTTTTTCATTTATATCGGAATAGCTAATAAACCGTCCCGAAGTAATATCCATGGGCTGCTGCTCAATAATTTCGGGATAATCGCCATAAACATTAAAAGCACCAGTTTGAAGACCACGTACCACGTTATTACTTCCGCGAAAACCTCCTAATTGATTTCTGGGTGAAACGAAGCGTAAGCCTTGTACATTTTGTTTTAAAGCATCAATATCGCTCGTTTTGAAATTATAACGGCGACCCTTTGGTAATCCTTTATAAGGTTGCGAAGCGGTCTGCGTCCACATAAACATAGAATTAGTGGCCATGCCGTTAAAACCTTGTTTAATTCCGTTTTCTAAACCGTTGCCGGCTGCGAGTAAAATCACCAATATAAAAATACCCCAAAGCACTCCAAAAGCAGTCATTACGGTTCTAAACCAATTGCTGCTAAGAGCTTCAATAATTTCGGCCCAACTGTCTCTACTAAATAATTTACTCATCGCGTAAAGCTTCTATGGGTTTAATATTTGCGGCTCTATAGGCGGGGAAAAAACCAGCAACAGCTCCAGCAACCACAAGTATAATAACCGTTGTAATTGCAACTGAAAAGTCTACTGAAGGGTTTCTGATATAATCTGTTTCAATAAATGGTCCTACTAATTGCAATAGGATGAGACTAAATATTAAGCCCATAAAACCTGCGATTGCGGTAACAAAAATAGATTCGTGAAGTATCATTCCAATGATGGACCAAGGCTCAGCGCCAATTGCTTTCCGGACACCAATTTCTTTAGTGCGCTCTTTTACGATAATTAGCATAATATTACTTACTCCAACTACGCCAGCAATGATAGTACAGATACCAACGCCCCAAAAGAACCAAGTTATCATTTTATTGAGATCGTAAAAGCGTTTTGCATTTTCCAAAGTATTGTTCACATTTACCGCTCTGGTATCATCTGGCGATATAGTGTGCTTGGTTTTTAAATCTGCTTCTAAACCTGCAGAAAAGGCTTCCGAAGCAGCCAATGCATCGATGTAATTGTCGTGCTGTTCAATTGTGAAAGCAAGCGATCTAAGTTTATCGCCAGCATTGTAAACGCGTTGTGCTGTGGTTAATGGGATAAAAATGCGGGTTTCTTCGCGCTCTCCACCTGGGTCTGAATAAACTCCCACAACCTTAAACTGTATTCCTGCAACGTCTATATATTCACCCATTGCATTTTTTCCACCAAATAAATCCAGATAAACTTGGTTTCCTATAATTGCGTTTTTTTCAAATGAATTAAGATCGTTCTGATTTATGTATCTTCCTTCAACTAAAGTTGCGTTTTCAAGAAATTGATAATCGGCACGAACGCCTTCTACTCTATAACTTCCGCTTTCTTTTTTATAAGTAGTTAATTGCCCCCATCTACTGAAAACTCCAGATTTAAGTTCAATTATATCTTCGTTTTTATTAACCGCCATATCATAATCGCGGTTGTCCATTTCTATTATGCGGCCGGGATTCATCCCTTTATATTCTATGGAAGTAACATTTGTCCAAACGCTAATGCGGTTTGCAGCATCATTTTCGAATTGTTTTGAAACGCCGTTAGACATCCCTTGCCCGATGGCTAAAAGAATAACCAATATAAAAATACCAGATGCCACGGAAAGACCCGTTAAAAAAGTCCGAAGTTTGTTTTTGCGGATTGCTTCAAAAATTTCCTGCCAGCGTTCAATACTAAACATAAACCTCGCTTTTTGCTCGTACCTGTTTTACAACAGAGTCGTCAATAATTAACCCATCTTTTAGGTTTACGATTCTTTTGGTCATATGCGCAATATCGTCTTCGTGAGTAACAATTAAGATTGTTTTTCCCTCGTCGTTAATGCCTTGTATTAGTTCCATAACTTCATAAGAAGTTTTGGTGTCTAGCGCTCCTGTAGGTTCATCTGCAAGTAAAACTTTAGGGTCACTCGCTAAGGCGCGGGCAATTGCCACACGTTGTTTTTGTCCACCAGAAAGTTCGTTTGGTAAATGTGAAGCCCAATCTGCCAAGCCAACTTTTTCTAGATAATGCATTGCTCTTTCAGTACGAATATTGCGTTTTACCCCTTGATAATAAAGCGGCATAGCAACATTTTCTAAAGCAGATTTGTAGTTTATGAGGTTAAAAGACTGAAAGATGAAACCAAGAAATTTATTGCGATAGCGGGCTGCAACTTTTTCATTCAAGTTTTTAATTAATGTTCCGTCAAGAGTGTAAGTTCCTTCATCTGCTTCATCAAGAATACCCAAGATATTTAGCAAAGTGGATTTTCCAGATCCGGAAGAACCCATAATGGAAACCATTTCACCTTCAGCAACCGAGAAGTTTATTCCTTTTAAAACATGGAGCGAGTTTTTGCCCATGTGATACGATTTGTGAAGGTCTTTTATTTCTATCATCCTAAAAATTATTGATTTGCAAATTACAAGGGAAATGCCTCGCAAATGTGAAATTCATGTTAAGACTTAAAATCGAAAGTGATTGCAGTCAGGTATAAGACTCCAACAGCTCGAAAGTGTTACAATATCTTTCGATAAACTACAGTGTTTTTTCTGCGCGGGCCTTTTTTCGACTTCTATAAATGGCATATCCGATGGCGGCAATAAGTAGATAAGGGAAAATCATAAGATACACGATTCCGTTATTGATGCCTTTTGCGGTTTGCCCGCCTTCTTCACTTTCTAAAACCGCACGACACATGGCGCACTGAGCTTCAGCGGGAATTGCGATTAAGAGACAAGCAACTAATACTATGAGAAGGGTTTTAGTATTCATTATAAATTTATTTCTGCAAAAAACTAAAGATGAAAAATAATATTAATTAGTATCTTTTTACGTTCTTCTATCTCCTATTCTTAAATATAATATGGCGAAATCATTAAGTAAACAATAACGCCTGTAACGGCTACATACAACCAAAGCGGGAACGTGATTCGCGCAATTTTTCTATGTTTATAAAACTGACCCGAAATACCTCTAGCAAAAGTTACTAATACAAAAGGAATAACGATAATGGAAAGCGAAATATGGGTTAAAAGAATAAAATAATACACATATTTTATAAAACCTTCACCGCCAAAAGGGGTTGAATCTGAGGTCATATGATAAGCCACGTACATTATCAAAAATAAAGCTGATAATATAATAGCCGTTTTCATTAGGCGCTCGTGCAGTTTTCTATTTCCTTTCTTTATTTGAATAACCGCGACTATCAAAATAATTGCGGTAAGTGCATTAATGCTCGCATATATTGGCGGTAAAAAACCCAATCGCTCCACTCCTGGAATTTTTACGGTAAACAACACTGCTACAGCTAAAGGTATAGCGATGGACAGTATCCATATCCATACATTGTAATTTCTAGGTTTTTGAGTGGTTGATTCCATTCGTTATAAAAGTTTTTTAATATCTTCTTTTAGCATTTTAACTGCTTTGTCCTCTAGCCCGTCGTAATAAATAATAGGGTTTTCGTTTTCATCTATCCTAGAGCGAATTTTGCCATTTTGATCAATAAGTGCAAAAAAGCCAGAATGTTCAAAACCACCATCTACTTCAGGAGTCTCGCCTACGTAAAGATTGAAACCTTCATTTGCTAGCTTAAATATTTTCTCCTTTTCACCAGTTAATAGATGCCATTGAGGCTTGGTTATGCCTTTGTTTTGAGCATATTCTTTTAAGATAGCTGAAGTATCGTATTCTGGATCGATAGAAAATGAAGCGATTGCCATGTTTGGATTTCCTAAAAACTCGTTTTGAATTTTTAGCATGCTTTCTGTCATAATTGGGCAAATGGACGGACAAGTTGTAAAAAAGAATTCTACAACATAAACCTTGTCTTTGTAGTCGGCATTTGTAATGGTTTTACCGTTTTGATCGGTAAAGCTAAATTGGGGCACTTCACCAATTGTTGCAAGTTCTGGACCTGAAATTTTATTTATAATTTTTGGCACTACCCAAATTCCAAAAACTAAAATAATGAATGAGATTCCTATGTATGAATAGTTCTTTTTCACGATGAATATTTTATATAATTTTTAATGTTATTGCTTATTACTCTTCCTATTGAGTTCTTAAGGTTTTGAACGTATTAAATTTCTCTGTTGGAATCGTATTTTTTTAAAGCTCTTCTGTATTCTGCCAAAAGCACTTTTACGTCGTCGCTCATTTTATTGTTTATCTCTGCAATGGTACTCGAATCGAAACCATACATTACACCTTCGTCGTCGTCATCGTCGCGACCACGAAGACTGCGCTCTTTATCGATTATAAAAACGTAGGGCGTAGATAAATTGGCATCCAAACTTATGTTTGATTTTAATGATTCGAAAACCATTTTAATATTTTCAGCTGAACCAAAAGCGAAGAACCAAGAATCTGTGGGTGCTATCTGCTTCAGTTTTTCTTCAATGTTTCTAGCCTGCTCCTCTGTGCCTTCGGGAAGTAAAATAACAAATTGAAATTCGTTAAACTGATGGTTTTTTGTGTAGATTTTATGCGCTAAGTTGTAGGCATAGGCGCGATGTGCCTCCAAATCATTTCCGAAGAAACCCAAAACTGTAATACGATTTTCGAGTTGTACAGAACCGCCGTCGAGCGTTTTAAAATTTTGAAGTTCAGTAACAGAAGTGGTGAGTACAGGTAAGGTAGCGAAGTTATTTTTTCCAGAAGCAAAAAAAACATAGACTGTAATAGGCAGTAAAAATAGGATGCCGAGAACCAAATATTTCTTCATTGTTACAATTTTTCACTACTTAAAATAGGGTAAAAGTAGTCTGGCAAAAATACAGGGTAAAACCCCCTTGAGCAATGTTTTGGATGTTAAATTTAGAAATTTGAATCATAAAAAAAGCCCTCACAAAGAGGGCTTTAATATAAATCTGTTTTTCAACTTAGAAGTTAAACTTTATAAATCCGTTTTTATAAACTTCGTGAATATAATCTCCTTCAATAAGAAGCAACAACACCAAATATGCAATAAGGAATATGGTTGTCCAAACCGCTGCTCTACGCAAGGCTGGAGTTTCATCACGCATGTGCATAAAGTCCCAAGTAATGTAGTAGGCTTTAAAGATTGTAAGTAATATGAATATCCAGTTAAGTAAGTTTAATGATAAAAACTTAGTATCTGCCAAAATTTCTGGTCTAATAATACCCAATGCTACTTCAATTATAGTAACAACAGAAAGTACTACAAATACGCCCCAGATTTTGTGAACGTTAGATTTAAACTTTAGAGTTCCTCTAAAGATTGCTAATTTATGTGCTTGCTCGTGTGCCATTTTTTAAATATTGAAATATCTATTATACAAGATAAAAGAATGTAAATACAAATACCCATACTAAATCCACAAAGTGCCAGTATAGTCCAACCTTTTCAACCATATCGTAATGGCCGCGGCGTTCGTATGTTCCTATTATTACATTGAAAAAGATAATACAGTTTAATAATACCCCGATTGTTACGTGAAACCCGTGAAATCCTGTTATAAAGAAGAAAAAGTCTGCAAACAGTGGATGCCCATATTCATTATGGCGAAGATTTGCTCCTTCCACAACCATATTACCATCATTCACAAGTTTTGCAATAGACTCTTCTCTAGACAGAACAATATGCTGCCCGTCTTCACCTTTGTTTGGTATTCTCAGTAAAAGATTGTCGTTTGCCAAAAATCCTTCTTTTACTTGTTCGAATGAAACACTTGGTTGATAAGCTAAATCCTGCTTGTACCAGATTCCTTTCTCTTTAGTTTGTTCTACTCTTAGTCCATTGTTTTCAGCTGCAAAATCAGCAAGCGCTACGCGTTCACCTTCTTTATCTAAAAACTGAAGTATCTGCCCACCGTGAGTTTCAACTGCACCAAAATCACCTTTAATAAAGGTATTCCATTCCCAGGCTTGAGAACCCAAGAAAATGAAACCACCAATAATGGTTAAAAACATATAGAAAATTACTTTCTTCTGCTGCATTTTATGACCGGCATCCACAGCTAATACCATGGTTACAGATGAGAAAATAAGAATGAAGGTCATAAAGGCCACATAGTACATGGGTGCCTCTACGCCGTGCAGAAAAGGAAAGTGTGTAAAGACTTCATCGGCAATAGGCCAAGCGTCAACAAATTTGAATCGAGACATTCCATAAGAGGCCAAAAAACCTGCGAATGTCAATGAATCGGAAACGATGAAAAACCACATCATCAATTTGCCATAATTGGCCTTCAGGGGATCGTTTCCGCCGCCCCAGGTTTTTCCTTCGGTACCTGTTTTTACAACAGTTGCTTCCATAAAAAGAGTTTGGTTTTAAATAAAGGTTCAAAAATACGTTTAATTTTTATTTAACGAAATATAAAAATAAAAACAGGTAAATCCATACAATATCTACAAAATGCCAAAAAGTTGCAGCTAGTTCAACGCCAAGGGTTTTACCGTTTTTATATTTTTGTTTATACTGATTATAAATTACAACCAAAAGCGATATTAGCCCTGCAAAAACGTGAGCAACGTGCAATAGCACCACCAAATAGATAAACGATGTAGTAATACTACTTGTAGGTCCTGTAAAATTATAACCATCTTGAATAATTTCTGCAAATCCTACAAATTGAAAGATAACAAATAATATTCCTAAAATAAAGGTTGAAACTAAAAGGGACAATCCAAGAACGTTCTGTTCTTTTTTGATTGCCTTTAGCGCAAAATGTACCGTCGCACTACTTATTACTATAAGTGCAAGACTTATGTAAAAAGCTGGCGGTATTTTAAAATCGGTCACCCAATCTGGTCGCTCTTTACTTACCACATACGCACTTGTTAGTCCAGCAAAACTCATTGTTAAGCTAATAAGGCCGAACCAAAGCATATTCTTTTTTGCTCTGTTAATTTTCAGATCTTGACTTCCTTGGGTTAAATCCATTTTATTTATTTCTTATATATTCTCCGAAACCAATAGTGTTTCGGTTATCTTAAAAATTTATCTACTACATAAATAATTTGTAGCAAAGTAATATAGCTAACGCTTGCAAGCATAAGCTGCTTTGCGGCGACTGACGTTTTTTCTTTATAAAGTCTAATTGCATAATACAACAACCCTATGCCCAACAACCCTATTAAAGCTCCAGAAACAGGGGTTAAATAAAGTTTCCCCGTTATTCCTAAAACAGGAACTAAAGAAACTAGCACCGTCCATATTGAATATAAAATAATTTGTATCGCCGTTCCTTTATCTCGCTTTCCATTCGGGAGCATAAAAAATCCTGCCTTTTTATAATCTTCAAATAGAAACCAGCCAATAGCCCAGAAATGTGGGAATTGCCAAAAAAACTGAATCATAAACACGGTTCCGGGTTCAATACCAAATTCACCTGTAGCTGCAACCCACCCCAACATAAACGGAATTGCTCCTGGAAAAGCTCCCACAAAAACCGAAAGAGGCGTTTTTGTTTTTAAAGGCGTGTAAAGGCTTACATACATAAAAATTGAAATGGCACCAAACATTGCCGTTATTGGGTTTATTGAATATAAAACAGCAATACCGATAACAGTTAATACACTAGCCAGTATAAATGCCGATTGAACAGTCATCTGTCCAGCGGGTAGCGGTCTGTTTTTGGTACGGTCCATTAGTGCGTCCAAGTCTTTTTCAATTATCTGATTGAAAACATTTGAGGCGCCTACCATACAGTAACCACCTACACATAATAGAAAGAGAATATAAAAATCTATGGAGTCTGCCCCTAAAAGATATCCTGCTACAGAAGAAAATACAACGCTAACGGAAAGCCGAAGTTTGGTAATTTCGGTAAAATTACCAATTAAGGACGGAGTGATTGACTTTGTATTAGTAACAGACAAGTTCTTCTTTTTAAACGGTGCAAAGATACGTCTACTGTATTTTCTCCGCAATATATAATCAACAATCTTCTGCGTTTATTTCAGCAATTGTAGTATTTTAATCCAATATTTCAAACTAAACAAATATGTTCGCAAAAATTACCTTCAACACCATCTTCTTATTATTCGTTTTAACTACATATGCTCAAAGCGATACTGGAGAAAAAAACAATACAAAGCTTATAAAAATAACCAATAAGGTCTATATGCTTCAAGGCAACGGTGGCAATATTGGGCTAAGCTTTGGCAACGACGGCATTTTTATGATTGATGACCAGTATGCCGAGGATATTGAACAAATTCAAAAAGACATTAAAAAAGTAAGCAACAAACCAATTCGGTTTTTGATTAACACACATTTTCACGGCGACCATACCGGCGGAAATGCAGCGTTGGCAGAATCAGGAACGATTATTTTTTCTCAAGAAAATGTACGCGATCGGCTACATAAAATGATAAAAACCGATTCAAAAAAGATTTCTGAAGACATTCTTCCCGTAGTTACTTTTAAAGAAGACCTAACATTTCATTTTAATGGTGAAAGAATATATGCCTTTCACGTACATAATGCACATACAGATGGGGACGCCATGGTTTACTTTCCAGATAGTAACGTGTTACATACTGGCGATGTTCTCTTCAACGGAAAATATCCTTATATCGATACCGAAAACGGAGGAAGCCTAAAAGGTTGCATTACCGCACTTGAAATGGCTTTAAAAATTATTAATGAGGATACTAAAATAATTCCCGGACACGGTAATTTAGCAACTTATGAAGATTTAAAGCTGACTATAAATATGCTTACAACGCTTTACCAACGTGTAAAAACTGAATACATAAAGCAAAAAACTGAGGCTGAAGTTTTAAGTATGACGGAACTCACCAAAACCTATGACGATCGAGGTTATGGCTCAGGTTTTATTAAAACCGAAGCTTTTGTAAAAATGTTATATAGTGAAGTAGCTAAAGAACGTGGGCCTATAGAAGAGATGGAAGCGACGAACAAAGAAGCTTTAAAAAAGTATGAGCAAATGCAAAAGGAAAGAGAAGAAAAACAGAAAGAATAACTTCTTAAAAATCGTAATACCAGTTAAATAAATCTGTTCGCACACCAAAATTCACCCACGTGGTTTGGTTTTCAAAGACCGTTTTAGTGTCAACTTGTGGATTGAAATCCCTAAATATAAAACTGCCATAAATTTTTAAATTTGTGGCAGGGTTTATTATATATCCCGTCTGTAATTCAGCATGGAAAAAATTTGTTGTATTTCCTTGAGCCAATTCATTGCCGTTATCTGAAATACGGTCATCTTCCGTTCCATAAATATCTCCTCCATAGAAGAAAGAATCTTCATCAGTATTAAATTCAAAGCCTCGTTTTGCAACAATAAATTTGGCATCGCCATAAATTCTTCCTCTTTGGTAGCGTGCTATTGCAATAAATTCTGAAAAATTGGCGCCAAGCGTATGGGCTAAAGATTGATTGTTGTGACCATAATTTAGCACCACGGTGTTGTGCGAGTAAGTGTATGGACGCACACGATTATATTCGGCTTGCAGATATAAATTTTTAATTTTGAAGGCATCGTAATATTTAACTCCAAGTTGAAATCCAGTCTTGTTTTTATAGCTTCCTTCCCCTCCAACAACGTCGCTGGCTGAAAATTCATCAATTATAAGTTGCCCATAAAGGTTAACTTTATCATTCACCTTGTATTTTGAGGTGAGCCCGATTAGCGCATTTCCACCACGAGACCCAGTTGAAAATTGAATAGCCTGATAGAAAATAATCGGGTTTAGGTAATTCATATCAAAACCTCGATTATTATCATTCTCCCAAACTACAGATTCAAATAAGCCAATATTCAATCTTTTTGTAATATTATAACTCAGATAATGATTTGCCACAAATTTGGTGCGAAAGGAGCCATCTGCAGTAACTTCCGGGCGTACATCACGAAGGGACATCCAAGTGTTGGTATATTTAAGCTTCCAAAATGTGGTGTTTAATTTAAAAAATGGATACGAGCTCGCATTGTCGCTCATTAATAATGAACGATACCCGTCTCCTAAAAAGGTATTACCATGCCCTAATTGAATATTGAAATATTTTGAAGGTGTATACGAAATATGCCCAGTAGTAATTGGGTAATCGTAAGAGTTCGTTCTATATTCCTTTGCAATACCACGACCAGGAATAATTGCTGGATTACCACCATCGGGACGAATAGACTCTGCATAGCGATTAAAATAATCTGCAAAACGACCTTGGCTTTCATAAATAACCCCGAAGAAGCCAATTTTATCTCCAATACCACCTTGTGCATAAACCAGCCTCGTATTGTTATAGGTATTTAAATCTGCATCAATATCTCTTCCTAATTGTAAATCAACTCCTGGATCTAAGGTTATCCAATAATCTTTTCCTTTTATAGTAACAAAATGTTCATCCCATAATTTGCGGCTAAACCACGAAGTGCCACTTTTGGAAATTTCTTTATTTGCGGCCTCAAAATCATAGTATTTATTTACATCTGAATAGACGTATGGTTTCTGTGCAGTGTGATTGTTTAAACCTACACGATTCAGCGCAGGATCGAACAAACTATAATTATGGTGCGACAATGGAATATTGATATTACTACCGTACTCTTCATTGCTATAAGGCAGGTTCACCATTTCGTCGTACTCTTCGGTTAAGCCTGCCCTTTCGTTATTTACGGTTATTGGCGTGGTCTGAATAATACTTTCGCCCGGAGCCACTAAAGGGATAGCAATGGGAAGCGTAAATTGAACATAGGCCGGACTGCCATTATAAGTTGCGGGAGATACTTCTGGGAGCGATTCAAAAACACGGACTGCCTCTATTTTTAGTTCATCATAAATGGCATCTGTATAAAGCACTTTGAATTTTCCTTCCTTAGTAACTTCAAAAAGCACATTTACATTCCCTTTATAATTTTGCGCAAACACCTTCTCGGGAACTTGAAAATTTTCAAAAATGAATTGTTGCAAGGTAGTTGTGAAACAATTTTCCAAAGCAGCAACTTCGGCCGTTTCACATTCCTCAAAAACAGGATATTTCTCGTACTGCGCAGATGGAATTTGTGCGAAAGAAACTATTGAAAAACAAAGTATAAAAAGAAAGAAAAGCTGTTTCATTGGGTAATGCTCGTTTAAAGTCGAAAGATACAGTTTTTTTATAATGAGCAGATTCAAAAAAAGCTCCCATTTTCTGTGGGAGCTTTTAATATATATATAAAAAATCTTAATGAATTTGAAAAGCAATAGGTACGGTATACATTACATCTACATTTTTATCGCCCTGTTTTCCGGGTTTCATTTTTGGAAGATTATTTACAACACGCTGTGCTTCCTTCTTTAAATTAGCGTTATGTGAATTGGCAACTACGTCTGTAATAAATCCATTGGAATCAATTTTGAAATTCACATAAATTCTGTGGGTTTCATTAGGACTTAAACTCTCTAAATACTCTTTTCTGAAATTTTTATTTATAAAAGAATTAATTTTTGAAGACATACACTCAATCTTCTCGTTGTTTGTCGCTAAACTTTCACAACCAGGAAACACAGGCACAAATTCAACATTTAATACAGATCTAGTAATATTTGAGGCGGGTTCTTCCACGGTTTGTTTAGGCCCCGCTGGCACTTCAACTAAAGGAGCATCGGTTGCGGCTATTGGAGTTTCAATAACTTTAGCACTATCTGGCGCTACAATAAAAACTGAGCTTTTAACTACTTTTTGAATCGGAACTTGCTTCTGTATCACCTTCTTTGCTGGCTCAATAATTTTGGGTTTTTCAATATCCAAAACATAATTAATCATAGCTGGCTCTTCCACGGTTGTTGGAATATAACGTTCTGCCGTTTTTTTATTTATTTCGAAATCAGTTTGCAGTACAAAAAAGACAAGTAGCATACTGGCAATAACCCCAATTTGAAAAAACAAACGTGAGTTCCATTTTATGTTAGTCTGCTTTTTTTCTACTCTTTTGTTTCTGGTACTCTCTACAGTTGTTTTCATAATTAGGTGTTTTAAAGGGTTACACTTATATAAATATCAACTGTTGTGCCAAAATGCAAAAAGCCCTGTCTTTACTAGTAAAGACAGGGCTTTTAAAATTTAAATATTTTATTTACTGAATATCGAAAATTATAGGAAGTGAATAAAGAACCCCAACTGGTTTTCCTCTTTGCTTTCCAGGCGTCATATTAGGAAGTGAATTTACCACGTCCATTGCTTCTTTTTCAAGTCTTGGGTGTGGTGCACGAGCACGTACATCTACAACTTTTCCGTTTCTATCAATTTTGAATTGAACTGCAATACGCTGTCTTCCTTCCAAACCTAGATCTGATGCAAGGTTAGAGTTAAATTTCTTATTAATGAATTCACTAATCTTAGAAGACATACATTTCTTCTTAGCATCGTTAGATTTTTCTCCTTCACAACCAGGATATACAGGAACATTTTCAATTACTGCAAAAGGTACATCAGCAATTTCTTCCTCTACTACCTCTTCTTTAATCTCTTTTACCTCTACAATTTTTTCATCTTGTTTCGCTTCCGTAGATTCTATGATAGTTTCTTCCTCCTCAGCTTCGTCTTCAATAACGTCAATAATTTCTGGCGCTGGCGGTGGTGGTGGTGGTGGTGGTGGTGGTGTTAATTGTTGTGTTACTGGAATTTCTTCTTCAAGTTCGTCACCTACGTCAAGTTTTCCGTAGTCGTTATCAGACTTGTCATAAGATTTCCATTCAATTGCTTGCCATGCAAGAAAAAGCATTACGACCATACCAAGCTGAAAAAACATCATGCTTCTACGGCCTACGTCTGATTTTGGATTTTTTTTGGGTTCCATAATAGTGGGTTTAACTAGTTGCTAAAATATAGAAATTATCGTTCAATATAAAACTTAATTAAAATTTTAAAAATTTAATTTTTGTTTTATGCTTTTGAAAAAAAAGATACCGAGTGTTGCGCCTAATAAATTTGCTGCAACATCTAAAATATCTGCACTGCGTGAATTTGTGAACAGCTCTTGAGATATCTCAATTATTATGCCATATAGCAATACCGAAAGCAGTAGTATTAAAATCCATCTATTTTCGAACCGAAAGCTATTCTTAACATAAAAATAGAGCAACCAAAGGTTAACAAGAATAAAATAAATGAGCAGATGTATTAATTTATCTGCTTCATAAATTTGGGTTTTAGGCAAATCTTGACCCGAAACAAAAAATAGACCGGTAATTGTTATAGTATAAAATAGTGCTATTAACAGTAACGGTTTATCCGCCAATAAGCGTTTTATAAGCGGCATCATCAAGTAATTCTGCTATTTCATCTGGGTTTGAAATCTTCATTTTAATCATCCAACCTTCTCCGTAAGCGTCAGAATTCACCTTTTCGGGCTCAGACTCTAGGTTTTCATTGAATTCAATTATTTCACCTGTAAGCGGCAAAAACAAGTCGGAAACTGTTTTTACAGCTTCTACTGTTCCAAACACTTCGTCTTTATCCATAGTGTCTCCTACGGTTTCTACTTCCACATAAACTATATCGCCTAGCTCGCTTTGAGCAAAATCGGTGATACCGATAGTTGCGACATCGCCTTCAACTTTAATCCATTCGTGGTCTTTAGTGTATTTTAAATTTGTTGGTACGTTCATAACAATTATTATATATGCGATTATTTTTTAATTTCCAAAATTATACCTCAATGTAAACCCACTTCTAATAGTAGTTTGTGGGAAAGCCGTAGAAATGGCATATTCAGAGAAGGTATGGTCGTAATAGAATAGTGCGGTTAGATTTTTGCTCAGTGCATAATCTATAGAAAGCTGTGCTCCATAAATGGTTTGGCCAGCAGTGGTTTGGTTATTTAGAATATCTAAATACCTAACAATTGTAATATTATCTCTTCGGGAAAGATCTATTTTAAAGTTTAAATCGCTTACTATAACAGATTTTTTACCTCCAAAATTAGTCGCAACTCGTAGATCCTTTATTCGGTATCCAAACCCAACAATATACTCGTTTCCTTTTATTTCAGTAAGCAGGTTGTTTGCAAAACTTAAGGATAAAGCTCGATCTTTCCGCATTTCAGCAAGTATTTTGACTGAATTTTTCATTTCAAAATCCACTCGTAATAATGGCGAAAATTGTTCGGTTAAATTCACATTGGTCAATAATGTTTTCACCTTAAAGTTACCAGCCTGATCTACATCTTCCGGTGCATTAGCATCGTAATCTAAATTAGACTGAAATTGGTTTACAGTATAACCTGCGCGATATCCATGTGTAAGTGAAAAACGTTTGAAATTTTTCTTAAACCAAGCAATATTCATTAAACCAGTATATTTAATATCCCAGTTTGGAAGTGGTATATCTCTAAAAATTCCGGTTTTTTCTTTTGAAGCATCGCTGCCTTTATATGCCGCAAGAAATGATGGTAATAAAACGTCTTGACTGTTTCTTCCAAATCCTACAGGATACCCCAAGGAATCGCGTGGAATTGCTGCACCTTGATAATGATCTTCGGCAAGCCTATTTGCCACTGTCAATCTATTTGATCTGAAATCGTCAAAAGCAGCCGAAGTGATTTCATCACTAGTACCAAAAGCAGTTTTGATTAATAAGGTTGAAATAGTAAAGTTACCAAAGGTGTTTGGCGTCAATGATTGGTATAAATCGTCTTGAACTATAAAATTTTCTGAATAGTTTTCTGAATAAATTCGGCTTCCATTCACATCAACAGTTAAATCATTAATTGGTTGCAAATTGGCCTGAATATCCATTTGGCGACTTTCAACTTCAGTGTACTGTTCGTTAAATTCTGGATATAATGTTAACCAACCTTTACGCGCCGCTAACTCTCTTACTTCAGCCTGACTTCCTAAAACAAAACCTGTTGTTGGTTTTAATGTTCCAATAAACCCTATTGAAGGTAGATAACCCGGTAAGAAAATACCATTGTTTTCCTGATAGTTAAACTGTACTTTCCTAAGCATAGTTGCTAAACCTATAAATGTATTAATGGCTTTATCACCAGCATTAAGCCCGCCGCTGGAGTTTGCACCACCATTAAGAACACTCGGAGTATTATTTTTCCCGCCTGATAATGAATTATTTTTCTCTGCCTCTAGCTTACCTTCTCGCTCGTTTTTGCCTTCGTTTCCAGATTTTGAATTCGCCGCTCCACCGCGTTCATCGCCCGCAGATTTTGAGGTTTTACTTTTTCTAATTTTAGTTAGTCCCACATAACGGTAAAAACCATTCATGTCTAAACTAGAATTAATTTGATGTGTACTTGCGTTCTGAATTGAGTTTCCTAGATTATAAACATTTCTGCTTCCGTCACTAAGCTCAATTTCAATCTCGTTAAATTGATTACTGCCGCGCTCCCATTGATAGTCACCTGTATATGAATAGGTAGTTCTTAAGAATTTTAGAAACGGAAACTTGCTGAAAGGCAAATCGTAATTTAGTTGCAACGACTGAAAATGTTGGTTTGGATTACCCACATCGAAGAAACCATCCCAAACACCAATTTGATCATCAACAAGACCATTTTCGTCTAAATAATTATTTACAACCATATTGTTGGAAGACGTAAAATTGAATCGCAACGATTTGGTTAAATTATGGTTGACGGTGTATTGCCAGTCAAAAAGATAATTACGTTGATATAAAATTGGTAATCCCTGATTGCCCGCAAGCAAATCGAGTTCTCTAAACTTCTGCTCGTTGTATTGACGCGTAATATTGGAACTAATCGATATATTGGTAGGCAAATAATTAAAGTTGAAATCTTTTAAAAACTGCCAATATTTACCTGTAAATAGCGAGTCAATCTTTTTGAAAGGCTCCACCGGCTTTGCCGTAAAGTTATAGTTGTAAGTAGCTCCGGCTCGAACGTTTTGTTCCAGTGCATCTTCTACTTCAAAATCGTGATGATCTGTTTGATTATATGAAAAAGAACCCGTTAAATTTTCTACATCGTACACTTTGGGTTTACCCTCACCGCTTCTTTCTTTTCGAACACCAATAAAGTTTATACTTTGACGCTTCGTATAATCTACTGCTTGTTCCTTTATTCGATCCTTGTCTTCTTGGCTCTCCGTGTTATCAAGACGTGCATCTAATTCAATATCTTGAAATTCGGGATCGTATTGCGGTGTAATAAGTTCTTCGGAACGACCATAATTGAATGGCAACTGAATACCCCATTTTTTCGGAAGCAGTTGACCAAGATTTACATTTGTAACTACATCATATTGCTGAAAGTCTTCACGACTACGTTGATTTGGCCCTTGTTCAATAGATCCAAAACCAATGGTGCTTTTCTTACCTGTTGCACTTATAGTTGCAAAGTCGGCTATGTTAGCATCCATGCTTACTACCGCAGCCCAACCGCCTTCATTTTTAAGTTCAGACATTCTTAGTTCATTGAACCAAACTTCTCCACATAAATCGTTATTGGTACTGTTTCTTACCCCAATCATAATTGTCCGAACGTTTCCGAAACTTGGGTTACCTTTTATACCTATTGTAAGTTCATTCTCTCCGCCCGAAATACTTCCTTCAAGTTCCGATTGTGTGTAGAAAACTACATCGGTTGAATTTAAAGGCGTACGTGTTTTTACTTCCTGCAATAATTCTAAAGGCAGGTTTAATCTGTTTGCAACAGGCCAAATGTCTTCAGCAGATGTTGCTCCAAAATTAGTTGGGTTTAATGGAATTCGAACTTCGTAATAGTTATTTGTAAGGTCGTTACCCAAACGCATAAATGCTACTAATTGACCATTACCCAGCGCCGTTTCATTCTGCAACGATTCTGCGTGAATAAACATTTCCAGATTTTTATACTGGCGCATGTCGACATTAAAATTTTTATAAACAGAACGTCCATCGTTTGGCTCTAAACCACATACGCGCATAGCAAGAGATTGCTCGTTTTCACGTATAATATTATTGTTGTTGTTTAACTCTTCACGTTCCAATCCTGGAGGAAGTCTGTAAGGAATTGGCTCACGATTTTCGTTTTCTTCAATACTTACGGCTTCTACTTCAAATAAAGTATCGTCGTTTGAAGGATCTTCGAAAGTTACTTCGTCTAAAGTTTTTTGATATTTTCTGTAATCGCCACGCACTAATTCCATGGTACCAAAACGCAGTATCGTATTTTGTGAGAATTGAGAAAGGAACATTCGCATAAAACGAATAGATCTGTAATCTGAAATACCCCCTTTTGCTTGGTCTGGTTTATTAATTGGAACTTTAAACTGAACCCAACGCACCGGAAGTACATTATTATCTTGTGTCGTGATTTCCAACTCTTTTACATCGGAAATATAAGAGTTGTTTTGTCTGTTCATTCCAGGATAAACAGGCACATTGTATTCAAAATAACTGTTAATCGTATTCATAGTATTATCACGATTAATATCTTCTACATCGGGCTGGGCTGTGCTTCCACGGTTTGTATTTGTAACTTCTACAGGCGAATTTCCTTCGGTTCCATTATATTTTAAATAGCGATCCAAAAGACTTCCTTCTGCTTGTAAAAAGTATTGGTAATCATCGTTTGAAGGATCATTGCCAAATTCTGCTCCAAATTTTGCGATTTCTTGAGCATTGCTTAAACCATCGAACCCCACATCTTGATTGGCGCGTTCATCTCCTTGGGTGTCAAAAGTATAAACAAGAGATTGGTTTAAAGGCACTTTACCCCAAGCGGTTGAAGTAGTATTACCCGTCTCTCCATCTGCTGGCAGACCGTTTTCATATTGTTTTCTTCCATCTTTAAGAAGATCTTCAGAAACGCTTCCTAAGTTGAAATTTATATTTCCTCCTTGGTTGCCGCTGGTTTCATCGTAAATAAAAGGGTCCATTACCCAAAACTGAATATACTCAACGTTAGACTGTTCAAAATCTGTAGTTGTAAGCGGTCTCATTATTCCACCAAAATTGTCTGCTGGACTCGGAAGCGGCTCACCGTTAGCGGCTGCGGGATTATAATTGTATTCCCCACGTTGGGTTGGGTAATATGCCAAATCTAAAGTAAATAATGCCTGTGTTTGACCTTGAATAATATCTTGGTTCGGGAAAATTTCATCTCTAAAAACACGACGGGTAAATGGTGAAGATAGCTCTTCATCATTAATTCCTTCGGGGCGTTGGCTACTGTAAAATATAGGATCAATAGTATACCAAGCTAATTTAGCACGTTTATAATTATAGCGAAGATTATCATTCTCCAATTCCCCTCCATAATCTAGCGGTGTACTCGCCAAAAACCAACTTGAAGGCGAGCTAATGTCGTTTCCAGTTTGCGAAGCTTCAAAATCATCTACATAAACCGTGGTTTTTCCATCAAAATCTGCAACTTTTGGAGCTCCCGGTTTTAGATATGCAAATTCCCCACGCAAAGAAAGATTAGATTCTACATCTGTATCTATGTTTGGAAGTTTATTCACCAATCGGGTAAGAAACGGAACCTCGGTCGAATAATTTAGGTTCATACCATAAATGGTATTGTTTATAGGCTCAACACCGTAAGAGGATTTTTGAGTTAAAGGACGTTCGTTAAGATTTAAATAAGTGGCGCCCATTAAAAACTTATCGCTGAATTTATGCTCCACATTCAAACCTGTAAAGCGTTTGCTCTGTTGCCCGAATAGTGAATTATTTTCAGTACTTACTGAAATTGGAATATTACTATTTAATAAAGATGGATCCAAAATTTGAACGCGTCCCAATTGATAGTTTACGGTATAATCAACTCCTTCAACCAATGTTCTTCCACCAGCAGTAACAGTAACCGAACCCTGTGGAATATTGAAAGCTCCAATAGGAATTCCGTCTGCCCCTGTAGATTTGTATGAACCTTTTAATTGAAATTTATTTTTTTCACTTTCCTCTTGTTCAGCTTGTGTTTTTGTTCCGGTATAAAGTGTTCTAAAAACATACTTTGCCTGATTAGGGTTGTAAGTTTCTGGCATAGAATAATTAGCCGGCGCGGTGGCCAAACTCAACTTTTCAAACAAATGCTCACCAAAAGGCTCGACTGATGTAAAAATAATTCGCCCGTTTTGTGCATCTACCGTAATTCCTGGTAAGAAATCAAAGAATCCATCGCCACCTTGTTGCGGGTCGTTATTAAAGTTCAATCTATCGAGATTGAAGACTTTTAATAGAATTTGGTCTTTAACATCTTCCGGTAGTTCCGCTCCAGCCGCCGTTAAATAGTTTAACGGTGAAGGGTCAGTATAAAGAATATTAAGTTTGAAATCTTCCTTTTCTAGTTGGTATGCTCCAATTGGATAGATGTTTTTCATCATCAAATCCCAAATTGGTTCATTCACATTTGTAATGCTACTTTTCAAAAGTTTAACCACAAGATTTTGAGCAAGCCCAGTTTCTTGTTCAGGTGGAATTCCTGTTCCACCGCCTTCTTCTGGTAGCGTACCTCCGTTTGCTTCAACACCATCGCTAGAAAATTCACCAACTTGATAAACTTTTCCGTTTACGGTATATTGAAATGAAACCGCTAATACTTCATCATTGGTTAAACGTTGATTTAACGAGATATAACCCAATTGCGAGTTTAAGGAATATTCTCCCCCATCTAATCTTCGGGCACTTTCTAAGGTTACATAATCTATTCCTTCACTTACATTAACACCAGTAAAACCTTGTCTTACCGTGGCAACATCACGAATTAATGGGTTTAACAACGTTTGCGCTCCGCCATTTATTCCGAAAGGGTTAAAATCGTTATTTCCGTTGTCAGGATATGCATTTCGAGAAGCGTTTATAAAACCTCCTGGAGGCATATTTAAACCAACATTTAGTGGATTAGACTCACCAATATCCTGCAATGCTACAATGTTCCGAACATTTTCGGTACGGCTGGTACGGTTGGTAATCCAAACTTCCATTCTAGTAATTTGAACGTTACTATTTATGAATGGATATTGCCCCAAGGCACGGTTATAATTATCTCTAAAGTAATGTGATAAAAAGAAGTGACGATTTTCGTCATAATCTAAAGCGAAAAGCTCAAAGTCTGTAATTGTTGCACCACCCTCCGCAGCTACTGTACGGGTCTCAGATTTTTGTTCAGAGAAAACTCCCGTAATAGTGGTTTTACCAAATTGAAGCTGTGTTTTTACTCCAAAAAGACTTTGCGCCCCTTGAATTAAAGAACTGTTAAGTGGCATACTTACGTTACCTACTTCAATTTTTTGAATAATATCGTCTTCCGTTGGAGTGTACTCCAACTTAATTTGGTTTTGAAAATCGAAAGTGCTTTCGGTGTCGTAGTTTGCGTTAACCTGAAGTCTGGTTCCAACTTTTGCCAAAAGGCTTAAACTAATCCGTTGGTCAAAATCAAAAGAAAAATTACTTCGATTTCTTGGAGAAAATGATGGGTTATCCTGTTTTGTATAAAGAAGTCCAAGATCCATTTCTACAGAACCTTGTGGAATTACCTCGATAGAATTTCCGCCGAAAATAGATTCGAAGAAATTTGAATTCACATAAAAAGTAGGTAGTAAGTTTTTTTGTTGTTCTTCCGAACCTTCTTTTCTACCGTCCGCTGCATCAATCTTTTCTTTGAAATATGCCTTCATCTGCTCCTCTTGAATAAGGCGCTGATATTCCTCTGGCGTAAGAATTATGGGGTAGGTAATTTTAAAACTACCCAAATTTTGGGTATAAATGTATCTGTCTGTAATCGGGTCGTAAGTATAGAGGTTTTGAATGCTTGTTGGATTTGGGAGATCCATGCGCCCCATCTCACTACCAACAGCAGTGGAGTCCTGCGCCAATGAAGCATTGCCGACCAATATGAAACTTACAATTGCTAACAGCTTAAAAAAGCCACCCTTGTGAACGTAATTTTTTGCCTTCAAATTTTACAAATTTTTTAAAGCTTGTTTAATGATCATTTCTACCGAAGCATCTGGATTCTCCTTTACAATAGCATCCACTATTTTATCGGACTGTTTACGAACAAAACCTAGCGTCTCCAAAGCAGATAACGCTTCATTTTTGTTAGTATTGCTTGTTCCCGCAGAAATAGATGACAAACCGTATACTTTTAAAATCTTATCTTTTAAGTCCAAAACCACACGTTGTGCTGTCTTGGCTCCTATTCCTTTTACAGATTGAATCGTTGGTAAATCGTTCTGCGCAATGGCATCAAGCACTTGTTCTGGTGCTAAAGAAGACAACATCGTTCTTGCAATACTAGCCCCAACCCCCGAAACACTAATTAACAATTTAAATATTTCTCGTTCCGCAACACTCGAAAATCCGTAAAGCGTATGAGCATCTTCCCGCACTAGTAAGTGGGTAAATAACTTCACATTTTCACTTGAAGGAAGTTCAGAATATGTGTGCAATGAAATATTAATAAAGTATCCCACTCCATTGCAATCTATCACTACATCAGTTGGATTTTTTTCAACCAGTCTGCCCTGTATATGGGTTATCATATGTTAACGAAAACTTAAAGGTTCAAATATAGTATAATTATTTGCAACTGCCATTGGGGTTTTTGCGAAAATATTGAGGGGAAAGCTATGTATTTACTTGCTTCCTTGCTCCCGCACAGCTTTCTCTTTCTGTTGTGCATCTACAACAGCCACGGCACTCATATTTACAATTTCTTCAACACTAGCACCCAACTGCAGAATGTGAACAGGCTTGCGCATTCCCAACATAATTGGGCCAATGGATTCTACACCGTTTAACTCTTTCAGTAATTTGTAATTACTGTTTGCCGAATCTAGATTTGGAAAAATAAGTGCGTTTACTTTTTTACCAGCCAATTTTGAAAACGGAAATTTCTTTTTGAGCATTTCAGGGTTTAGCGCAAAATCAGTTTGTAACTCGCCATCAACAATCATATCTGGATTACTTTTATGAAGCAGGTCTACCGCCTCCCGTACCTTGGTAGCATGCGGATCTTTTGAAGAGCCGAAGTTGGCGTATGAAATCATTGCAATTACGGGTTGCAAACCAAACATTTTCATCGTGTAATTGGTCATTTGTGCAATCTTTGCAAGCTCTTTTGCCGTTGGATCTATATTTATAGATGTATCAGAAATAAACAACGGGCCGCGTTTAGTAAGCATCACGTTTGTGGTTGCTACTTTAGTAACACCTTCAAATCTTCCTACGGTTTCAAAAACTGGCACTACCACAGCTGGGTAGGAACGTGCGTAACCAGAGATCATACAATCTACATCGCCTTCACTCAGCATCATTCCAGCGAAATAATTTCGCTCACGAATAAGCTTTTCGGCAGTGTAAAGTGAAATTCCGCTTCTTCTACGTTTTCCCCACAGTTTTTGAGCGTAATACTGAAGCTTATCAGCATTCTCATCATTTTTTGGATCGATTATTTCAATGTCGGCATCAAAATCTATCTGTTCCATCAACTCGACGATAATTTCTTTTCTTCCCAATAAAACAGGGATGCCAATACCCTCTTCGAAAACAATTTGTGCGGCTTTTAGCACATCTAAATGATCGGCTTCCGCAAAAACAATTCTCTTTGGAGCCAGTTTTGCTCGGTTTACTAATAATCTAATCATTTTATTGTCGCTACCCATGCGCTCATAAAGCTCCTCTTGGTATTCTTCCCAATCGGTAATATTTGTAGTAGCAACACCACTTTCCATTGCAGCCTTCGCTACAGCGGGAGGGACTGCGGTTATAAGGCGTGGATCAAAAGGTTTAGGAATTATATATTCTTTCCCAAATGTTAGTCTGGTTTCGCCATAAGCAATATTTACTTGTTCTGGAACGGGTTCTTTGGCAAGGTCGGCCAATGCTTTTACAGCAGCCATTTTCATCGCTTCGTTTATTTTTGTAGCGCGAACATCTAATGCTCCACGAAAAATAAACGGAAATCCAAGTACATTGTTTACTTGATTAGGATGATCGCTACGGCCTGTTGCCATAATAATATCTTTTCGCGTTTTTACAGCTAGATCGTATTCAATTTCCGGATCGGGATTTGCCATTGCGAAAACAATGGGGTTTAGAGCCATGCTTAGAAGCATTGAAGGCGTTACAATATCTTTAACCGAAAGGCCAACAAAAACATCGGCATCTACCATGGCTTCGTCCAGCGTGTCAATTTTTCTATGTGTGGCAAATTCTGCTTTTTCATCGGTAAGGCTGTCGCGGTCATTACGAATAACACCTTTACTATCCAGCATTACAATGTTTTCATTCTTCGCGCCAAAAGCTTTGTAAAGACGGGTACACGAAACTGCAGCAGCACCAGCCCCACTAATTACAATTCTAGCGTTCTCAATTTTTTTCTCAGATATTTCTAATGCGTTTAATAATGCCGCAGCAGAGATGATTGCCGTACCGTGCTGATCGTCGTGCATTACAGGAATATTCAATTCTTCCTTTAACCTTCTTTCAATTTCGAATGCTTCGGGAGCTTTAATGTCTTCAAGGTTTATGCCCCCAAAAGTTGGTGCAATGTTTTTAACTGTAGCAACAAATTCATCTATATCTTCGGTTCCTATTTCAATATCAAAAACATCTATATCTGCAAAAATTTTAAAAAGCAACCCTTTGCCTTCCATCACGGGTTTTGAAGCTTCGGGACCAATATTCCCCAAGCCTAAAACGGCGGTTCCGTTGGTAATTACTGCAACGAGGTTTCCTTTGTTTGTGTATTTATATGCGTTTTCAACATTTTTCTCTATTTCTAAACAAGGTTCCGCAACACCCGGCGAATACGCTAAAGATAAATCTCGTTGTGTAGAATAACTTTTTGTAGGAATAACCTCAATTTTCCCAGGTCTTGGTTTTGCGTGATATAAAAGGGCTTCTCTACGTTTGCTTTGTTTGCTCATATGTCTATACTATTAATCCGGTGTAACCTTTTTGATACTTGTTATTTCACAATTACCCAAAAGACCTACAAAGTTAGAATGTTAGTTGTAATGACGAAAATTTGAAAGTTAATCTTTCAAGAAGTTTATATTTCGTTTTAAGCCCGAAAATTTAGTCCGTTTTACCGCACTATTCTTGAATATTTTCTGAAAAACATCTTCGGTGATTTCTTCCCAGTCTTTTTTAGACATAGAAAGCATTTCGAGATTTGGGTTGAAAAGTGACTCGTTGTGTGGTTTGCTGAAACGGTTCCACGGACACACATCCTGGCATATATCGCAACCAAACATCCAATCTTCAAAATTTCCTTTTTGTGAAGTTGGGATTTCATTTTTCAATTCAATAGTGTAATACGAGATGCATTTACTGCCATCCACAATTCTATCGCCCACAATCGCGTTTGTGGGGCACGCATCTATGCAAGCGGTGCAACTGCCGCAGTGATCGGTTACGGGAGTGTCATATTCCAACTTTATATCGACTATTAATTCGGCAATAAAGTAAAAAGAGCCCAGCTGTTTTGTAAGCAAATTGCTGTGTTTGCCAATCCATCCCAAACCGCTTTTTGCCGCCCAAGCTTTGTCTAAAACCGGTGCAGAATCTACAAATGCACGACCCTGTACATCGCCTATTTCTTCGGAAATAAAATGCAGCAATTGTTTCAACTTGTCTTTTACTACAAAATGATAATCGGTGCCGTATGCGTATTTTGAAATTTTATAGGTTTCTGAAGTTTGTGCTTCAGAAGGGAAATAATTCAGCAATAAAGAAATAACACTTTTGGAGCCGGGAACCAAAATTGTTGGGTCCAGCCTTTTGTCGAAATGGTTTTCCATATACCCCATTTCGCCATTCATGTTTTTATTAAGCCAGCTTTCCAAACGTGGCGCCTCCTCCTCTAAAAATTCTGCTTTGCTAATTCCACAGGATAAAAAACCGAGACGCTTGGCTTCGGTTTTTATTAACTGCGTATATTTTGAAGTATTCTCTATCAAGTTTTATCTGTAATTAAATTCCAAAATAGCATTTTTTGGCTTAAGCGTTATGAGCGGTTTTATTTCAATTGGCGTGTTTTTTTCAGAAATCTTGTACGTTTTCACTATTTCGGCAATTGCCTGAATCATTTCGTACATCGCAAAATTATTGCCAATACACATCCGTGGACCGGCACCAAAAGGAAAATACTGACCCGAAAAGTGATTGGGATTTACATCTGAAAATCGCTCGGGTTTAAATTTTTGTGGCTCGTCCCAATTTTCAGGATTGGTATGAATTTCTAATATTGAAAATAACAAACTAGAATTTTTAGGGATAAACATATCTCCAAATTCATCGTCCTCAATATTTACACGGTCAATAAAATAAGCCGGCGGATAAAGACGCAACGATTCTTCAATTACATTTTTGGTAAATGGGCAATGCTTTATAAAATCTATTAAGGTTTCTGTTTTTTCTTCCGCCTCGGTAATTTCAGCAAAAAGTTTTTCCTGAATTTCAGGGTTGCGAGCTAACAATTCGCAAGTAAATGTTAGCGCATTCGATGTTGTTTCGTGACCCGCCGTAAAGAGAATTAGTATTTCGTCAATCAGTTGCTCATCTGCCATTGCGCTGCCGTCTTCGTATCTAGCATCCAAAAGCATATCGAGCAAATCGTCTTCCCGCTTTGCCGATTGGCGTCTTTCGTTAACTAGTTTTTTAAGAATATTGCGGGCGTCATTAGTTTCAGAAATATGTTTTGCGATTTTTCCGCTCAGTTTAAACCACCAACCAAGATACGGTTGTCGTAATTCCTTCACCAGCATTTGCTGGGCAGATTCAGTAATGTGCTGAAGTCTGTTAATTTCCTTTTGATCAACGGCGCTACTGAAAAGTGACTTTACAACAGTTTGAAATGCGAGGTCGTTAAAGACAGGAAAAATATCATTGGCGCCAGCTGTTTCAATTTTTATCAGTTCCGCTTTTATGGCACCGTGAATGGTATCCAACAAATTAACCAATTGCTTTTTATGAAAAGCGGGTTGAATAAGTTTTCGCTGTTTTTGCCATAATTCTCCTTCGGAAGTTAAAAGTCCGCGACCTACATATTTAACGAGATCGCGTGTTTGGATGGGCGATTTTGTAAAGTTTTTGTGGTTTTTCTGAAGTGCATATTGCGCAAAACCAGCATCGCGAGAAAAAATAACCGATTTGCCAAAACCAAGTTTCAATCGAAAAGTATCCCCTTTCGTTTCAAAATTTTTATGGTGAAATGGCAATGGGTTTTTGAGTATCTGAGTAGAATGAATCAAAAAACGGAAGGCAGAAACCGACGGAATTTTCTTTGCTTCCATAATAAGTTTTTAAAATAATCCGCCTTGCGATGGGCTTTTCACCTTTCCAAGGTGTTTATATGCGGCATCAGTAACTTCTCTTCCGCGAGGGGTTCGCATGATGAAACCTTGTTGTATTAAAAATGGCTCGTACACTTCTTCAATAGTTTCAGGGCTTTCGGAAACTGCCGTGGCAATTGTTGTTATACCAACGGGGCCTCCTTTAAATTTTTCGATGATGGTAGATAAAATTTTATTGTCCATTTCATCTAAACCATGAGCATCAACGTGCAATGCATCTAACCCAAATCTTGCGATTTTAATGTCAATTTTTCCATTACCTTTTATCTGTGCAAAATCACGGATTCTTCGCAAAAGTGCATTTGCAATTCTAGGTGTTCCACGACTTCGGCCAGCGATTTCCACAGCGGCTTCCATAGTAATAGGAACGTGCAAAATTCCGGCGCTTCGCTCTAATATGGTGGTAAGTAGTTCTGTAGTATAATATTGTAATCTAGAAGAGATGCCAAAACGAGCGCGCATTGGGGCTGTTAACAATCCTGAACGGGTAGTCGCACCAATAAGCGTAAAAGGGTTCAGATTTATTTGAACTGAACGCGCATTCGGTCCAGATTCAATCATAATATCTATTTTGTAGTCTTCCATTGCAGAGTAAAGATATTCTTCCACAATGGGGCTTAATCTGTGTATTTCATCAATAAAGAGCACATCGCGCTCGTCGAGATTGGTGAGTAATCCTGCAAGATCGCCAGGTTTGTCTAATACTGGACCAGAAGTAACACGAATGTTTACACCAAGTTCGTTGGCAAGAATATAAGCAAGGGTGGTTTTTCCCAATCCTGGAGGTCCGTGAAACAGAGTGTGATCCAATGCTTCACTCCGCAAGTTTGCCGCTTGAACAAATATTTGAAGGTTTTCCAATGCCTGATCCTGCCCAGTAAAATCGTCGAAGCTAAGGGGGCGCAGTTTCTTTTCAATATCCAGTTCCTGAGATGAGAGATTTTCTCCAGTAGGATCGAGGTTTTCGTTCATAACACAAATATAGCAATCCTTTGGATGCCCTATAAAAAAATAGAGCCATACTTTTCAGCATGGCTCTTGAAATAAATAGTAGATTCCTCACTTCCTACATATTATTAACTCAATAGTGTAAAGATAAGACAAAACATTTAAAGTTATACTACGTAGTAGTACGCAATTTTTACGTACAAAAAAGCCCTATCAATATTGAAAGGGCTCTTTTGTAAGGAAGTATGTAGGATTATTTAATGATCCATCTCGTCTTCGTTATCTTGAAGTGGGACGTTTTGCGGTATAAAATCCTGTCCAGGAATTACATAATCCGTTTCGTCTTTATTCAGTTTACTGTAGTCGTAAGACCAACGATATACGTGTGGAATTGGACCATCCCAGTTTCCGTGTATGTGTTTTATTTCTGTTGTCCACTCTAGTGTTGTAGCTCTCCAAGGATTCTTCGGGCCAATTTTTCCGAAGAAAATTGAATGGAAGAAGTTGTATAAAAAGACAACCTGAACAGAAATAGTAATGATTGCGAAAATAGTCATCACTACGTTAATGTCTGCCAAATCATCAAAATATGGAAATGCTGTATTACTATAATATCTTCGTGGTAAACCTGCCATCCCCACAAAATGCATAGGGAAGAAAATACCATAAGCACCAATTGAGGTTACCCAAAAGTGAATATAGCCAAGTTTCTTATTCATCATTTTACCTTCAAACATTTTTGGGAACCAGTGATAAACTCCCGCAAGTAGGCCATAAAGTGCAGATATACCCATTACCAAGTGGAAGTGAGCAACTACAAAATACGTATCGTGAACGTTAATATCTAAAGCACTATCACCAAGAATAATACCTGTTAATCCACCAGTAATAAATGTTGAAACGAAAGCTATAGAGAACAACATTGCCGTGTTCATCTGTAAGTTTCCCTTCCAGAGTGTGGTTATCCAGTTAAAAGCTTTTACTGCTGAAGGAATTGCAATCAGAAGGGTTGTAAATGTAAATACAGACCCAAGGAAAGGATTCATCCCAGAAATAAACATATGGTGTCCCCAAACAATAGTTGAAAGGAACGCAATTGCGAGAATGGATGCAACCATGGCGCGATAACCGAAAATTGGTTTTCGAGAGTTTGTTGCCATTACTTCGGAAACAATACCCATCGCTGGTAGAATTACAATATATACTTCAGGGTGCCCAAGGAACCAAAATAGGTGCTCGAACAATACCGGTGAACCACCCTGATGGTGTAATACTTCACCTGCAATATAAATATCTGAAAGGAAGAAAGAAGTACCAAAACTTCTATCCATAATTAACATTAGCGCTGCAGAAAATAAAACTGGGAAAGATACTACCCCAATAATTGCAGTTACAAAAAACGCCCAAATTGTTAACGGAAGGCGCGTCATAGACATACCTTTTGTACGTAAATTAATTACGGTAACAATATAGTTTAGCGACCCCAATAAAGACGATGCAATGAAAATAGCTATTGAAATTAACCAAAGCGACATTCCTGCTCCAGAACCTGGAATTGCCTGAGGCAACGCACTTAAGGGAGGATAAATTGTCCATCCTGCAGAAGCGGGTCCCGCTTCAACAAACAATGAACAAAGCATTACAAAACTTGATAAGAAGAATAGCCAATAGGAAATCATATTCAAGAATCCAGAGGCCATATCTCTTGCACCAATTTGCAAGGGAATTAATAGGTTACTAAAAGTTCCACTTAATCCTGCAGTTAATACAAAGAAAACCATGATGGTTCCGTGAATGGTAACTAACGCAAGGTAAACACTTGGATCCATTACGCCATCGGTTCCCCATTTTCCTAAGAAAATTTCGAAAATGGTGAATTTATGGTCTGGCCAAGCCAATTGTAATCTAAACAATAAAGACATTAATATACCAATAACTCCCATAAACAAACCTGTAATAAGGTATTGTTTAGAAATCATTTTATGATCTTGGCTAAAGATATATTTAGTTACAAATGTTTCTTTATGATGATGCCCGTGATCGTCATGGTGATCTTCTACTGCGTGGACCTGTTCGTGTGCTGACATATCTATTTAAGCTAATATTATTTAGTTTCTTTACTAAGCTGATCTCCTAAGGTAGGCTGTTCTGCCAACCATGCTTTATAGTCTTCTTCAGATTCAACTATAATTTTCATTTGCATGTTGTAGTGACTTATTCCGCAAATCTTGTTACATAAAAGAATGTAATCAAATTCATATGAATCTAGCGCTTCTTCACCGTTGGCGATAAGTTTAACGCTATTTTCTTTTCTGATGTTATTGATTCTTGCAACCTTTTCAACAACGTACTCATCCTGTCTCATTTCTTCCGTAGTAATTGTAGGAGTGAAAGCGAATTGAGTTATCATTCCTGGAACACAGTTCATCTGAGCTCTAAAGTGAGGCATATATGCTGAGTGTAACACGTCTTGAGAACGCATTTTGAACAATACTTTTCTACCAACTGGTAAATGAAGTTCTGTTACTATTTTATCATCTTGTCCGTTCGGGTCTGCAGGATCTACACCTAATTGGTTTATTCCGGCTATCAATCGAACGTTTGCTTCTCCTAGCGTATTATCATTTCCACCGTAACGGGCTTTCCAGTTAAATTGCTGTGCATATAGCTCAACAATTAGTGGATCGTCATCTTTGTCAACATTCATAATATCGGTCCAAGTAAATAGACCGTAGATAATAAGACCGGCAAGAACGATTACAGGAATAATAGTCCAAATAAACTCTAGCTTGTCATTATCTGCGTAGAAAGTTGCTCTTTTTGTTTTGTTACCTCTGTATACAAAAGCAAACCAGTGGAGCAACCACTGTGTAAGGATTCCCACCAAAAAGATGACAACCATAGAGATCAACATTAAATTGTCAATTTCGGATCCGTGCTCAGATGCCGATTGTGGCAATAATGTATCGCCCCAAATCCAAAAGGTCAGTATGGCTAAAATATAGATGAAAGCTAAAAAGCCCATCATTAAATAACCATTCATGTTATTGTCCTTATCCGAAGCTATTTCGGAATGAATTGTTGGCTTTACTTGAGCCAATTGAAATATTCTGTTCATTTGCCAAACAGAAATTCCAAAAAGAATAATTACTAATACAACTAGAAATGCGGTCATCTTACTATATCTTCTTTAAACTAAATGATTAAAAATGGTAGTTTTCACTTTCTTTAATAAACGGATCATTCTTCGGTCTTAAGGATACTTTGCCCAATCCCGTTCCAACAACGAAAATGAAAAGTCCTGCAAAGAATAATAGCGCTGCTATTTCTGGAATTCCAAAACCCCAGTTATGGCCTACTGTTGAAGGCATCACCAATAAGAAAATATCTATATAATGACCTATCAATATGAATACAGCAGCAATAACAACAAACCAAGGCACTCTTTTATAATCGCTATTCATCAATACTAGAATAGGGAATACAAAATTAAGGATAAGCATTCCGAAAAACAACAATTTGTATTCTTGTATTCTTATAATAAAATAGGTTACTTCCTCAGGAATGTTAGCATACCAAATTAGCATAAATTGACTGAACCATAAATAAGTCCAGAAAATACTAAAGGCGAACATATATTTTGCTAAATCGTGCAAATGCTTATCACTTACAAAAGGAATCAATCCTCGACTCTTCAAATGTATTGTTACAAGAGCAAGTACAGTAATTGCCGATACAAACATACTAGCAAAAATATACCAAGGAAATAGTGTGCTATACCAGTGTGGAGTCATAGACATAAACCAATCCCACGACATTGTTGCTTCTGTTAACAAGAAGAACAAAAGGAAAAATATAGACATTTTAAAGTTCTTTCTATATGGTCCATAGTTATTAGCCTCTGCTTGTGCTAACGAATTTTTTCTAGAAAAATGACGATATAGGTTCCATCCTAAAAGGTAAATTACGGCACGAATTAAAAAGAAAGGCAAGTTAAGATATCCAGCTTTACCCTGTAGAATTTTGTCTTCCGCAACTAACTCTGCGTTTTGCCAAGGGAAAAAATGTGTTCCAGCAAATGCTACTATTAAAACAACAATAATAGAACCCGGAAGTAAATAAGACGTAATACCCTCCATAATTCTATAAAGAACCGGAGACCATCCTGCCTGAGATGCAAATTGAATTGCATAAAAAACTAATACTCCTAGCGCCAACATCATAAAGAAGAATGCTGCTACAAATGTTGCCGACCAAGGTCTTGTTTGCATTTGGTGCAAAACATGCTCTTCGTGTGAGCTTGCGCCATGGCCTTCTGGCTTTAAGTCAGTCGCATGCTCCATAGCTGCTTCTGAATAGCCTTCCACTCCACGGGCAGTATCTACAAAATTCGCTGTGCTTTCATCGCCATGTCCTTCGACAGCGTGACTTTCACCGTGTTGGCCTTCCTGTTCGGCCATGATTTTTTTAACATCTTCTACAGTCTTTGGGGTCGTAAGAAAACCATAGGTCATTCCTGCAAGTCCAAGGACCATTATAATGATAGAAAACAGTTTTAATTTACTAGGTAGCGTGTACATATCTTTAGCTATTCTCTTTAATTCCTTACTTTTTATCTACTTCGGATGCATTAACTGCTTCCATATTTTTTCCTGTTGATCCATTTACTGAATCTGTAGCAACACTTGCAGTTTCAAGAATTCCGGGCTCACCATTCAGCGCCGCCTTAAGATCCATAACGTGCATTGCAATTTGCCAGCGTTCCTTTTCATTTACTTGGCCAGCATAAGATCCCATTGCATTTAGACCATAAACTTGAACGTGGTTGATACCTCCAGGTACAATGTTTCGTCCTGCATCGGCATAGCTAGGAATACCTAAAAACTTTTCGCGTGTTACCAAAATTCCTTGTCCATCACCTTTGTCTCCGTGACAAACAGCACAATACACTGTGTAGAGCTGCGCACCAACGGCTATATTCTCTTCGTTAACTGGGTAAGGGCTTTGTGATTCGGCTTTTGCAAGTTCTAATCCAGCTGTACTGTTTTCGTAATCATACGCTGTATAACCACGAGGTATCGTATTAGCCGGTGGATGCATTGCCTCCTGCTGGTCTGGAAAAATTTGATATTCTCCGTATGTTTCATAGCCTACTGGCTCATACATATTAGGAAAATACTGATAATTTGGCTTTTTATCGTTAAAACAAGAAACCATGGTTGCAGAAGCAATAATGGCAATTCCTATGTTTATTAATGTTTTCATATTAATGGTCTTGCTCGTTTTCAATTAGACTAATTTCCGATGCACCAGTATCATACAAGAACTTCGTTAACTTTTCAACATCGTGATTATCGGCATCAACTTCCATTAAAAAATGGTCGTCTGTTGTACGTAAATCTGGATTTTCAGCTTTTTTAAATGGCCAAAGTTTACTTCTCATATAAAACGTTATAACCATTAAGTGAGCTGCAAAAAATACTGTAAGCTCAAACATAATAGGAATAAACGCTGGCATGTTCTGATAAAACGTGAAGCTTGGCTTGCCCCCTATATTCTGTGGCCAGTCTTGAATCATTATAAAATTCATCATAATAACAGCAACACTCAATCCAGTAATACCGTACAAAAATGAAGCTATCGCAAGACGGGTTGGTGCCAATCCTACTGCGTGGTCTAAACCGTGTACAGGGAATGGTGTAAAAACCTCAGAGATATGATAGTTTGCAGCGCGGGTCTGCTTAACGGCCTGTAATAATAGGTCGTCATCAGTGTAAATAGCGTGTATCTTTTTAGAAGCCATAATTAGTTCTTGTTTTTTAGCATTAGTGCCTGTCCAGCCCAATCATCTCTCTTGGCCCTTCCTGGGAATTCACTAATTATCTCGTCCAATAAATCGTATTCGCGGTCAGTCATTCTACTTACCTGCTCAAAGGTGAAAATTCCAAGTTGATGAAGTTTCTGTTCCATTACTGGTCCAACTCCACTTATCTTTTTAAGATCATCTTGTTTTTGAACCGATGGATCAAATGTTCCAACTGCACTCAATAAGTTATCTATTTTACCTCTATGAGCTTCAAAATCAACTTCATTGTTTTCAACATCATTCTCTGGCTCATTGAAAGCAGAATCAAAATCTTTATCTTCAATATTGGCAGATGGTCCAGCATCGGCAGGATACCCCTCTACTGATTGTACATGACTATGATCGTCACCGTGCACGGCACGCAATCTTTTAAAAGACTCTCCAGAAGATTTCAAAATTGTTTTTACCTCTGCTTGTGCAATTACTGGGAAAGTACGTGCATAGAGTAAGAAAAGCACAAAGAAGAAACCAATCGTTCCCATAAAGGTTCCGATATCAACAAACGTTGGTTGAAACATCGCCCAAGAAGAAGTTAAACGGTCTTTACTTAAATCGATAACGATAATATCAAAACGCTCAAACCACATCCCTATGTTAATAATAAGGGCAACAATAAAGGTATAAACAATATTTCTTCTTAATTTTTTCACCCATAGTGTAAGGGGCACAATAAGGTTACAGGTAATTAATGCCCAGAATGCCCACCAGTATGGTCCCGTTGCGGCACCAAAAGAAAGGTAAACGTAATTTTCATAAGGAACACCAGAATACCATCCAATGAAGTATTCAATAATATAAGCAACGGTAACGATTCCACCCGTAAGTAGAATTACCTTGTTCATATATTCAATATGTAAAACTGTGATATAAGCTTCAAGATTTGAAACTTTTCGCATAATAATCAAAAGTGTTTGCACCATTGCAAAACCTGAGAAAATTGCTCCCGCAACAAAGTATGGCGGATAAATAGTACTGTGCCATCCTGGAACTACAGACGTAGCAAAGTCAAAGGATACAATTGTGTGTACCGAAAGCACCAATGGTGTAGCCAAACCTGCCAAAACAAGCGATACTTCTTCAAAACGTTGCCAGTCTTTTACGCGACCGCTCCATCCAAAACTAAGGATGCCGTATATTTTTTTCTGAAATGGGCTATTAGTTCTGTCACGAATCATTGCAAAATCAGGAAGTAATCCTGTCCACCAGAATACAAGTGATACAGAAAGATATGTTGAAATTGCAAATACATCCCAAAGCAAAGGTGAGTTAAAGTTCACCCATAGCGATCCAAACTGGTTTGGAATAGGAAGTACCCAATAGGCCAACCAAGGACGACCCATGTGGATAATAGGGAATAATCCAGCTTGAACTACTGCGAAAATTGTCATTGCTTCCGCAGAACGGTTTACAGCCATTCTCCATTTTTGACGGAAAAGTAGCAATACCGCAGAAATAAGTGTTCCGGCGTGACCAATACCTACCCACCATACAAAGTTTGTAATATCCCAAGCCCAACCAATGGTCTTGTTTAATCCCCAAACCCCAATACCGGTTGATACGGTGTAGATAATGCATCCCAATCCCCATAAAAATGCTATAAGGGCAATGGTAAAAACAATCCACCAAGATTTATTGGCCTTTCCCAGAACGGGTGCCCCAACATCTACACTGATGTCATGATAGGACTTCTCTCCCAGAACCAACGGCTCTCTTATAGGTGCTTCGTAGTGTGACGACATATATAATTCTTAAATAATTGGTTTTTTATTAATTTTTATGCTTCTGATGTATTTTTCACAATAGCGTGATAGAAAACATTTGGTTTTGTACCAATATTCTCTAGAAGATGATACATCCTATCATCTTTTTTCAGCTTTAACACTTCAGAATTTTCATCGTTTTCATCCCCGAACACCATTGCGCCCGTATCGCAAGCTTTTGAACAAGCAGTTTGGAATTCACCATCTTTAACTGGTCTTCCGTCGCGCTTAGCATCAAGGATTGATTTTTGCGTCATTTGAATACACATAGAACATTTTTCCATAACCCCACGAGAACGTACTACCACATCTGGGTTAAGCACCATTCTACCAAGATCGTTGTTCATGTTATAATCAAACTCGTCGTTTTCGTTATACAAGAACCAGTTGAAACGACGCACCTTGTAAGGACAGTTATTTGCACAATAACGAGTACCCACACAACGGTTATAAGCCATTTGATTCTGCCCTTGACGTCCGTGTGATGTTGCCGCAACTGGACAAACAGTTTCACATGGAGCGTGGTTACAGTGTTGACACATTACAGGCTGGAAAGCAACCTGAGGATTTTCCTGTGCCGGAACTTCAACTACTTTATAACTATCAAAAGCAGGAAGATTTTCTAGCATTTCAATTTCATCCTTGAAAGTCTCACCCGCAGAGTAATATCTGTCAATACGCAACCAGTGCATATCACGAAATTTCCGTACTTCTTCTTTTCCTACAACAGGAACATTATTTTCAGCGTGACAAGCAATAACGCAAGCGCCACAACCAGTGCACGCATTAAGATCTATAGAAAGATTAAAGTGATGCCCAATACTTGTATCGAAAGGACTCCAAAGATCTGCTTTCTCTTCACGAACTGATATAGGACTATGATCGTAATCAGTTACTGGAATAGTATTCCAAACTGATTTGTCTTTTGTATTAAAAATTTCAAGGGTAGTTTCCTTAATAATATCTTCACTACGCCCAGCCATTGTGCTTTGCAATTGCACACAAGCAAACTCGTGCATTCCACTAGCCTTTTCAATAGAAACTTTTTGAATATTCGAAAAGTTCTGATAAAGCTGGTATGCGTTTACACCTGTTTGCATTTCTTCTTGAATTGCAGCAGTTTTACCATAACCTAAAGCCAAACCAACAGAACCTTTTGCCTGTCCGGGCTGAATAATTACTGGTATGTTTTCAACTACAACATTGCCCAATTTCACATTTACATAACTCCCGTTCAGGGCGCCATTTGAAACGTGTGTATTTTCAAGGTCTAAAGCTTCCGCATCTGCAGCCGAAACTGTAAGAAAGTTATCCCAAGACGCTCTAGTAATAGGGTCTGGAAACTCTTGTAACCAAGGGTTGTTAGCTTGTTGACCATCTCCTAAACCTGTAGAGGTATATAAAGTAAGGTCATATCCGCCTTCTTGTGAAAGGAAGGAAAGAGCTCCGTTAGTAGTGCTTTCTTCTATAATACCAGCACCTTCAGAAGCAGGAGTTAATTTCTCCATTGATACTTCGGCTTCACTTGAAACAAATCCATCGTGAAGTGCTTGACTCCAAGAACCACCAGCTATAACTGAAGTAGTCCAAGTATCCTTTAAGTAATCGTAATATTTTTGAGTGTTTCCTGTCCACTGTAATATGCTATCCTGAAATTGACGCGTATTGAATAACGGACGGATTGTTGGCTGTGTAAGGCTATAAGTACCTTTCTTCATTTGCGCATCGCCCCAAGACTCCAAATAGTGTGGAGTAGCAGCAACCATTTTTGCCATTGAAGCTGTAGCATCTTGCTTCATAGCAAATGCAAGACTCATTTCAAGCTTTTTGTAGCCTTCAGCAAATTCTTTTGTATTTGGTAATGAATAAACCGGATCAACACCAATGGTAATTAAACCTTTGATACTTCCAGATATCACTCCATTTACAACATTCATTACTTCACTATTGCTTCCTTGTCTAATTAGCAAAGGCTTTTTAGCATCCATCGCCTCACTATTGGCATTGAAATTAAGCGCCATTGTTTGTGAAGCAACGTCTGGTAAATTTGTAATCAATAAAGCTTTGCTTCCAGCTTTTTGAAGTTGTGCTTTTGCTTTGTTAACGGAAGCCGTAATATGTTCTGGCAGCCCCGAAGCGCTTCCTCCTGTTAATGCTTTTAGTATTTCAACTTGTTGTGAAGGTGTAGCTGGCACACGCTTGTCTGCTTTTGCACCAGTTAAAGACATGTTTGCCTCAAACTGAACGTGGCGAGACATTTTACCGTTTTTCGGAATACGCCCTTTTGCATACCCTTTACTATAACTTCCACCTTGCCAATCTCCTAAGAAGTCAGCACCCACTGAAACAATTACTTCAGCTTTTGAAAAATCGTAGTCTGGTAGCGCACGGCTTCCGTATTTATTTTGAAAAGCATCCAAAGCTCCCGAACAAGACACTGTATCATATACAACGTGACGTACATTTGGGTATTTAGCTGTGAATTCAGAAATTAATTTTGACGCAGAAGGACTTGCAAAAGTTTGAGTAAGCAACACCATGTCTTTTCCAGACATTTCGTTCATTTTCTGCGCAACAGCAGTATCGAACTCTGGCCAAGTTACTCCGGCTCCGTCCAACATTGGACCTGTTAATCTATTTTTATCGTATAACGAAAGTACTGAAGCGTGCACACGTGCATTTGCGCTTCCACCATTAATCGCTAAATCGTTTCTTTCAATTTTAATTGGGCGTCCTTCTCGAGTTTTAACCAAAATATTGGCAAAATCGAAACCATCCGCCATGGTAGACGCATAATAGTTTGCAACTCCAGGAACTATATCGTGAGGTTGAACAACATAAGGAATAGACTTAACCACGGGACCCTCGCAAGCTGCTAATGTAGCCGCTGCTGTGGAAAAACCCACATATTTTAAGAAATCACGACGCGTGGTTGAAGAAGATTCTAATGCTCCTTTATTGCCAAGAAACTCGTCTGTAGGTATTTCAGTTACAAACTCATTGTCCTGTAGCGCCTTCACAATTGTGCTGTCTTCGTTCAGCTCCTCAACACTTTTCCAGTATTTCTTGTTTGATGCCATATTGCTATCTGTAATTTTCCTTTAATTTTATTAATAATGACATTTTCCGCATTCCAATCCACCCATCTCGGCGATTGTTAACTTCTCAACTCCATATTTCTTAGAAAGCTCTTCGTGTATTTTGGCGTAATATTCATTATTCGCCATATTAACGTTGGTCTCTCTGTGACAATTAATACACCATCCCATAGTAAGCGGCGCAAACTGCTCTACAATTTCCATTTCTTGAATTTCTCCGTGACAAGTTTGACAGGCAACACCTGCAACTGTAACGTGCTGTGAGTGGTTAAAATACACAAAATCTGGAAGGTTGTGAATACGCACCCATTTAACAGGCTCGGTTTTACCGGTGTACTCTTGATTTTCTGCATCCCATCCTACAGCATTATATAATTTTGCTATCTCGCCGTCATAAAATTCTTTTGAATATTCTTCGGTAGCTGTTTCAGGAGCCACTTCCGAAATATTTTTATGACAATTCATACAAACATTTAATGAAGGAATTCCTGAAGTTTTACTTTTTCTAGCAGAACTGTGACAGAAATTACAGTCTATCTGATTATCACCAGCGTGAATTTTATGTGAGTAGTGTATTGGTTGTACAGGAGCATATCCTTGATCAACGCCAACCTGCATTAAATAACCGTAGCCAAAATAAGCCCCAGAAAGCAACAAGAATATAGAGAAAACCAAAACCAAGAATTGGTTTTGAACAAACGCCTTCCAGATTGGAGTGCGCTTTTCTTTTTCTTCATATACAACACCATTAGCCTCAGCAATTCTTTTAAGTGTATTAGTTACCAAGTAAAGCATTATTACCAATAACAAGAAAATAAGCGCTAGCGCACCTATCACTAAAGTATTTGAAACAGAACCAACACTGCCAGTTGTACTACCGGCACCTGCAGCACCTGGAACAGGTTCCGGGGGTGCAGCTTTTGGCTGATCAACATAAGCAAGTAAATTGTCTATATCGCTATCACTTAGCGCAGGAAAGGCTGTCATTATAGCCTTGTTGTTTTCTTCAAATATTTTTACTGCTATGGCGTCGCCAGATGCAATAAGCGCTTGACTGTTTTTAATCCACTTATTCAACCAATCGCGATCATACTTTTCGCCAACACCTCTAAGAGCTGGTCCAACTGCCTTTTTATCCAGTTTATGACACGCAGCACAATTGGCTTTAAATAAAGACTCCCCTGCAGCAACATCACCTCCAGTACTCGCTGCAGCAGCTTCCGCTGGTGCATCTTGTGAATATATGGTAGTTGAAAAAGTTAGTAAAAACACTAACAAAAGAAGTGGCAATTTTGAGCGTAGATGTATAAAATTCACCTTTTTCATCTGTTGATTATATTGTTTTTTATTGGTATTCGGAATTCGCAAAAAAATCATTTCGGTTTTAGGGCGAAACTCTTTGATGTGCTAATTTCTTTACAAAATGATTAATTTACTGTCGATAGTTTTGGAACAGAATTGGTTACTGATTACTGGAATCTTTAGACTCATTCCGCTCCACAAATAAAGGCACAAAAGTACATTATAAAGTCGATTTTGAAAATGCAAACAAAGTGTTAACTATTAATTTATATCTGTTCTAAATAATAATTTGGCTGTCCACAATGTTATTAAGTTTTACCTTTGCACAAAACAAATAAACTTATGAATCTACAAACCTATTCCAAAATTTTAATTGTCAGCATTTTAATCACTTTTATTTCTGGCAATTGCCTAGCACAAAGTGCTACGTTAACGGTCAATACAGATTCAAAGATTACACAATTGCTGAATTTGAAAAAAGAATTGGAAAAGGAAAATAAACTTTCTGATGGTTTTACAATACAGTTGTATTATGGCGAATTGGACAAAGCGAATCAAATTCTAAGAAAATATCGCGGAAGCCACACAAATTGGCCAGCTTCTATTGAATACGAAACACCTAATTATAAAGTTTGGGCAGGAAATTTTTCTTCGCGAATTGAAGCAGAAAGAGCCCTAATGGAAATTCAACAAAGCTTTTCTGCTGCGTTTATTTTGAAACCGGAACGAAGAAAATAGAACTTATTCTTCGGTAATTTAACTGCTTATATTCCAGCTTTATTTATTTTCTCGTCTCTATCAATATCTCGAGAAGACTGAATTTTGTTGGGCTTTCCAAACCAGTTTTTCATTCTATTGTAATCTACATAGTAACTAATTCGCATTGAAATACTATTCAATTGTGGCTCATCAAATAAATTGCTGAAATTGTTTAAAAGATTAATCTGCGAATCGCGAATATAGCTTTCCATCGCATTTCTATACAAAATTGAAACTTGGCTTCCTGGTGCAAACCACCACGAAAATCTTAAATCTACATTCCAATTATTATAAGTTGCATCTCTATTTTCGTTAAAAACAGTGTTTGCTACAAGCGACCCATCATTCTGTAAAGTTAAAAACTCACTGTATTCCACTTCGGAATAATAATGGCGAAAAGATAAATTAAGCGCCATTTTATTATTGAAAATGTATTGTGACTCCAATGCATTAACTACCGTGTTTCTATCACGTTTTCCGAAAATAATATCATCCGCAGCTAAACCCACAAAACCTTCTTCTTTATCTGAAAGAGCCACATTTGTGCTAAAATAAATTTTCCATTTATCCGAAACTCGATACTGCGGTGCAAACCGAAGATTCAAATTACCACGTCCATCTTCGTCGTATTTATACCAGTCTATATTTACATCAACGGCCAATTTTTTCCGATAATCTGTGGAAAACCAACCCCAAAAATCATAGTAATCCGGTACTTCTACAAACCTTCCATTTACACGCGGCTCATAAATATCGTTACTACCAAAAGGAGTCATTTCAAACCCACCACCAAAAGCAAAAAACTTTTTAGTTGTAAAACTAGAATTGAAGTTGAAGGTGAAATTGTTATAAAGATCTGTCTCCAGTCTGCGTGTATAATTTAAGTTGAAATTAAGATTCAGATTATTTAAAAATCCCTTTGGCTGAAGATATCTATAACCGTAATAGCCGTAGTAATTAATGAAATTCGTTTCGCCAGAATAACCCATATCATTAATATCGTAATCTTGTGTGCGAAAATTGATATTTGCAGATATACGGTTTTTGCCGCTAATCTTCGCCATTCCCGCAAAACCTTCCACCCCAAATTTTGTAGTATCTTCTTCAACCCAACTACCTTCAACATTTGCAGAATAATTAAAAGTGTTCTTTTTATTGGTCAAATCTAAATAAAGCCCTGTTGCATTTGCATCTCTAAAATTGCCTTCGCGAATAACGTTTGTATTTACAATTGAAACCGAAGAGTTATCTCCAAAACGCTGATCTAAAACCATAATATTATAGTTTGCGAAAGGTTCTACAACCTCTTTCCTGGTTTCACCATTTTGGGCATTTCTAATGTCGGCGTAGGTTCTTTCAGTAATTGCATTAAAAACACCTATTCCCAGATTTCCGTCTGTTCTTCCCGAAATTTTAAAGGCATTTATAAGATCGACAGACCCAGCATAGTTTTCAATTTCTTCATTCTCTGCAAGATTCGGATAGCGCGACGGCGAGCCACCTACTCTGCGCGAATAGAAAAGATTTCCTTTTGTGAAAAGCTCAGTTCCCTCTGTGAAAAACGGTCTATTTTCTTCGTATTGCGTCTCAAATGCTGAAAGATTTAATATTTCGGCGTCAAACTTAGATTGTCCAAAATCTGGAATCAAAATCATGTCTAAAGTAAAGGCGTCGTTGATGCCATATTTAAGGTCCATGCCACCGTTAATTGCGGTTTTAGTCGTGTCATCATAATCATCTACATAAACCGAAACGTACGGCTGAAATGAAAGTCTTGTGGGTGATTGTACGTTTTCAATTCCATAAATCTCCCCGTCATAAATTGAAAAGGAGCCTTTGGTATTATCTATTGGACTCCAAGAATAACGTGTTCGCGTTCTTCGCACCTCCCGCTCCATATTTAAGCCCCATTCTTGTATATTTTTATTTGGAAATCGCACTTCAGAATAGGGAATAAAAAGTTCAGCCACCCAGCCGTCGTCATTTATTTGTACTGCACTGTACCAGACACCGTTCCACGAGCTGTCCTCATTGTCGTTTGTCATTTTAGCGTCGTATTGCACTCCTGCGGCAGTTATAATAAACTGTAAACTTTGTTGCCTATCATTGTAACCGTTTAAAAGAACGAAGAAAAAATCGTCGTTACCAATTCCGTCTCTTTCGGTAAGTTCCTTTAAAATTTTATCGGGCTCTGGATCCTTCATCGTTGCACCAAAGTAAATCCCCAAATCATCATAAATAATTTTAACCTCTGTATTTAAGCTATCTGGTATTTTCCTGCCATTGTTTGGTTGGCGCTCCACAAAATCGGTTGCAATTGGTGCATTTTGCCAAGCAGCATCGTTTAAAACACCATCAATTTTTGGAGCTTCAGTTGTACGGAGAATGGTTATTTTTTTTCTTGGAATACTATCACTGGTCTGAGCGAACATTACGCTACTGAAAGACAGAAGCGCCAAGAAGAAAATGCTTTTTGATGAAAAGTACATTGGGTTTGGTTTGCTTAATAGACCACGAAAAAATTGAATTGTTACACCCAATCTGAAGAATTCTAAATTAATTAAATGAAAAACGACCTGAAAAAATGATTTTCAGGTCGTTCTAAAATTTAAATTATGGATTAATTATTTCAGCTTCTTCTTCACTGCAACTTCTTGGAACGCTTCAATAATATCGTTCTCATAAATGTCGTTGTAATTTTTCACCTGAATACCACAATCATATCCTTTAGCAACTTCTTTCGCATCATCTTTGAATCGCTTTAAAGAAGAAAGCTCGCCAGTGTAAACAACCACACCTTCACGAATTAAACGGATATTAGAGTTTCGGAATATTTTTCCGGTAAGAACCATACATCCAGCGATTGTTCCTACTTTCGAAATTTTGAATGTTTCTCTGATCTCAGCAGTTCCGCTAATTTCCTCCTTCATTTCAGGAGAAAGCATACCTTCCATTGCATCTTTAAGATCGTTTATAGCATCGTAGATAATTGAATATGTACGGATATCTATTTCTTCCTTATCTGCAATTTGGCGCGCGTTACCCATTGGGCGAACGTTAAAGCCGATAATAATTGCATCGGAAGCTGAAGCTAACAACACATCACTTTCGGTAATTGGACCAACAGCTTTATGAATTATATTAACCTGAATTTCTTCGGTAGAAAGTTTTTGGAATGAATCTGTTAATGCTTCCACAGAACCATCCACATCACCTTTAAGAATAATATTAAGCTCCTTAAATTCACCAAGTGCAATACGTCGTCCAATTTCGTCAAGCGTAATATGACGTTGTGTTCTTACAGACTGCTCACGTTGTAATTGTGTACGTCTTGTAGCAATTGCTTTGGCTTCACGTTCATCTGCAAACACATTAAATTTGTCTCCAGCCTGTGGTGCTCCGTCTAATCCTAGTACAGATACAGGAGTTGATGGACCAGCCACTTTCACGTTATTACCGCGTTCATCCTGCATTGCTCTCACTTTTCCGCTGTGTTGACCTGCTAATACATAATCACCAACTTTTAGCGTTCCTCCTTGTACTAATACTGTTGAAACATATCCACGACCTTTGTCTAGGAAGGCTTCCACTACAGTACCGTTTGCTTGGCGGTTTGGATTTGCAGTTAATTCAAGTAATTCAGCTTCAAGTAATACTTTTTCAAGTAATTCTTTTACACCATCTCCAGTTTTTGCCGAAATGTCGTGCGATTGAATTTTTCCACCCCAATCTTCAACTAGTAAATTCATCTGGGCAAGTCCTTCTTTAATTTTTTCAGGATTTGCGTTGGGCTTATCTATTTTGTTTATAGCAAAAACTATTGGAACACCAGCTGCTTGCGCGTGGCTAATTGCTTCCTTAGTTTGTGGCATAATATCGTCGTCTGCCGCAACTACAATAATTGCAAGATCGGTAACTTGAGCTCCACGGGCACGCATTGCGGTAAACGCTTCGTGACCAGGAGTATCTAGGAATGCCATTTTTTGACCACCATCTAGTTCAACACCGTAGGCACCAATATGCTGGGTAATTCCACCAGACTCACCGGCAATTACATTCTCTTTACGTATATAATCTAAAAGTGAAGTTTTACCGTGATCAACGTGACCCATTACGGTAACGATTGGCGCACGTGGCTGAAGATCTTCTGGAGCATCTACTTCGTGAATGATAGATTCGCCAATATCGGCCGTTACGAATTCAACTTCATAACCAAATTCATCAGCAACGATAGTTAATGTTTCAGCATCTAGACGTTGGTTCATCGTTACCATCATACCTAAACTCATACAAGCTGAGATAATTTTAGTAACCGGAACATCCATCATCGTTGCCATTTCGCTTGCAGTAACGAATTCCGTAACTTTAATAAGTTTGTTATCGGCTTCCTGTTGTGCAAGTTCATCAGATTTTTGACGGTGCGTATCTCGTTTTTCTCGACGGTATTTAGCACCTTTTCCTTTGGAAGATTTACCTTGAAGTTTTTCCAAGGTTTCACGTACTTGTTTTTGCACGTCTTCTTCGCTTGGCTCTTCTTTTGGTGTGTTACTTCTTCCTTTTCTATTTGCCGCTCCCGCATTAGATCCTGGTCCGCGATTATCTCGGGTGTTTGAACTTCCAGGTTTTGGAGCTTCTTTACTTATGCGGCGTCTTTTGCCTTTAATGTTTTTCTTATCGTCGGCCTTAACATCTTTTTTCTTCTCCGGTTTTTTAAACTGGGTAAGATCGATTTTTTGACCAGTAAAGTTGGGGCCTTCAAGTTTTCGATACTGTGTAGTAACTGTATCTGAAACTTTTGGGGCTTCCGTTGTTTCTTCTTTCTTCGGCTCTTCCTTTTGGACAGCCGGAGCTTCTTTAACTGTTTCTTTCTCTTTTTCTTTAGCAGGCGCTTCAGCTTTAGGAGCTTCTTCTACTTTAGGCTTCTCTTCGGCTTTTGGCTTCTCTTCAACTTTAGGCTTTTCTTCAACTTTAGGCTTTTCTTCCTTAGGTTCTTCTTCCTTAGCTTTTTCTACTTTTTCTACCTTAGCTACTTCCTCTTTTGCCTTTTCTTCTACTACGGGAGGTGCAACAGCTTCAGTTTTTTCAACTTTCACTTCCTCCTTTTTAGCTTCTTTAGGCTCCACTGGTTTCTCTTCAACTTTCGGCTCTTCCTTTTTGGGTTTGCCTGTAGCCAAATCGATTCTTCCAACCTGCTTAGGGCCGTCCAGTTTTGCTCCAGCTCGTATAACGCGAGTAGCTTCTTCCTTCTTCTGCTTTTCTTCAAGTTCGCGCTCACGCTCAAGACGAAATTCTTCTTTCTCTTTACGCTTTTCCTCACCGACCTCTTTGGACTCCATCTTCTTACTCTTGTCGGTCTCAAACTCTTCAAAAAGAACTTTGTATTCTTCGTTAGAAATTTTCGTAGTAGGACGCGCGTCAACTTCGTGACCGTGATCTTTTAAAAATTCCACGGCACGATCCAACGAGATATTAAATTCGCGCAATACTTTGTTTAGCCTTATCGATTTTTCTTCAGCCATAAATGCTTTTTCCTATGTTCTTTTTAAAAAATTTGTATAAAAGTAATTAAAGTTTCAACTACTCTTCAAATTCTTCTTTTAATATATTTATAACGTCGCGGATTGTCTCTTCTTCAAGATCGGTACGTTTTACCAAATCGTTGATGTCGTGTTCTAATACGCTTTTAGCCGTATCCAATCCTATTTTACTGAATTCTTCAATAATCCAACCTTCTATTTCGTCAGAGAATTCTGATAATTCAACATCTTCTTCTGCGCCTTCACGAAGCACATCTATTTCATAACCTGTTAATTGCCCGGCAAGACGAATATTGTGTCCGCCACGGCCAATTGCTTTACTTACTTCTTCTGGGCGAAGAATAACCTCAGCACGTTTTTTAACCTCATCAATTTTTACCGAAGTAACTTTTGCAGGGCTAAGTGCTCTCGTTATATATAAGGTAAGGTTGCTAGTGTAATTAATTACATCTATATTTTCGTTACCCAATTCACGAACAATACCGTGAATTCTAGATCCTTTCATCCCAACACAAGCTCCTACAGGATCAATACGATCATCGTAAGAATCTACAGCAACTTTTGCTTTTTCACCAGGAATACGAACCACTTTCTTAACTGTAATTAAACCGTCAAAAACTTCAGGAATTTCCTGCTCAAATAATTTTTCAAGAAAAATTGGAGCTGCCCTCGACATAATAATCGTGGGTTTGTTCCCTTTTAAATCTACGCTTTCAATAATTCCACGTACGTTATCTCCTTTTCTGAAAAAATCAGAAGGAATTTGTTTTTCCTTTGGAAGTATAATTTCGTTGCCTTCATCATCTAGCAATATAACTGCACGATGACGAATGTGATGCACCTCGGCAGTATAAATTTCACCTTCAAGATCCTTAAATTGCTTGTAAACAATTGTGTTATCGTGTTCGTGAATTTTCGAAATAAGGTTTTGGCGCAATGCTAAAATAGAACGGCGGCCAAGATCTATAAGTTTTACTTCTTCTGAAACATCTTCACCAATTTCAAAATCTGGCTCAATTTTTTGTGCTTCACTAAGAGAAATTTCCTCGTTAGGATCTTCCACTTCTCCATCAGCCACTACTACACGGTTTCTCCAGATTTCAAGATCGCCCTTGTCTGGGTTTACGATAATATCAAAGTTATCATCGCTTCCGTATTTTTTCTTTAGCGCATTTCTGAAAACGTCTTCAAGTATCGCCATAAGCGTTACTCTATCTATTTGTTTGTCGTCTTTAAATTCCGAGAAAGAATCGATTAGTGCTAAGTTTTCCATATCAATTCAATTAAAATGTTATCATCACTTTTGCTTCCATAATATCTTTATAAGGCAATACTGCCTCTTTCTGAACGGTTACTTTTCCTTTACCCACGGGCTTCGGTTCGCGTGCAGTCCATTTTAGAGTGCAACTCTCCTCGTTCGCGGCGGTTAATTCACCTTCAATTATTTCGTCATTTTTGGTTCTTATCTTTAAGTTTCTGCCTAAATTTTTTGTGTACTGCCTTGGCATTGTCAATGGTTCTGAAACACCAGACGACATAACTTCTAAAGAAAAATCATATTCTTCACGATCTAAATTATGTTCTATTTTGCGACTAACAGCCATACAGTCTTCAACTGTAACGCCTTTATCGCCGTCCAGAATGACCCGTATTTTGTTGTCTTCAGAAATATTTAGGTCGATCAAAAACAATGATTTGTTTTCTTCCAGTGCACTTTTCAGCAGTTGTGCTACATTTTCCCGCATCATTTTAAGCTATAAAAAGAGGGGACTTTAGTCCCCTCAGATAGTTTCGTATCAAATTCGGTGCAAATATACTATAATTTTTAATATTATAAAAACCAAGCGCAAACGATTTATTTTTGTAATTTAAGGCTTCTAATAAACACGAAAACAACCAACCAATTTATGAAACGTATCCTCGTACCAACAGATTTCTCCGAACAAGCCGAAAACGCTTTAAAAGTTGCTATTAAACTAGCCCAAAAACACAAAAGCGAAATTTTTGTTCTCCATTCCATGGAAATGCCACTTCACCTCGCTACAACAAGCGATTCGGGCAGTCTTCCAGAGTCGTTTTTCTTTATTAAACTTGCCGAAAAACGCTTTGGCGAACTTAGGGAAAAACCATATTTGGACGGTATAAATATAAACGAAACTATTGGTCACAGCGAAATCTATGAAGATATTGAAGAAGCGTGCTCCAAAAACCATATAGATTTAGTTGTAATGGGCTCTACCGGCGCAAGCGGATTTAAAGAAATGTTTGTGGGAAGTAATACCGAAAAAGTTGTGCGAACTTCCAAAACCCCTGTATTAGTTATAAAAAATAATCATCCAGAATTTGAAGTAAAAGATTTTATTTTCGCAACCGATTTCTCTGAAGAAGGACGTGGCGCATTAGATAAAGCGCAAAAATTCGCAAAAATGGTGGGTGCAAAAATGCATTTACTCTTTGTAAATACGCCAGCTAATTTTAATACTTCTTCAGACGCACAAAAAATAATGGAGAATTTTGTACGCGGAATGGGCGTTGAAAACTACACATTAAATATTTACAATGACACCTCGGTAGAAAAAGGCATTCTTAATTTCGCCAATCATATAAAAGGACAACTTATAGGTATGGGCACACACGGTCGCAAAGGTATTTCCCACTTTTTTAATGGAAGCATTAGCGAAGACATGGTAAACCACGCTAATATGCCAGTAATTACCTTTAAAATTTAATGAGGTATTTACTGCTAGCAATTCCATTTCTATTTCTTAGTTGTAACCAGTACAGCAATAAAAAAATGCCAGTAAAAAATCTGGTAATCGAAGAATCTCCTGCCATTTTAGTCGAAAAACCCGAACTTCCCGAAGGTGCACTAATGGCAGATTTTTTCGGGAATAAAGACTCCATCTTCGCTATTATTCAGAAAATTGATGTTGAGAAACAAACCACGCGTATTGGTTTTCAAAAAAATCGCTTACCCGAAATTTTAATTCCTGAAAGCTTTGGCGCTGATCTAAAAATCTTAAAGCTAAAGAATTTTAAGAATGATGTTTTATTGGTTAACGCGAAGCTAAAAGACACAAATTTTAATGAGTACTATTTATTTGTTTGGAATGATTCTGCTTGGAAACAACCTGTAAACCGCTTTGCAATTCATAAAAGTAATATGATAGATACGTTAATTCCCATAATCAACAACCCAAAAGACAGCACACAATTGTTGCGCTATTATTCTGTATTTAATATGGATAGAAAAAGTGAGAAAAAATTCACTTGGAAATTGATGCAGGAAAGTGTGCCTATTGAAGAATAAATTATTTTCTCCTATCTACCAAATCTACAGGCTTACGGCTTAAGGGCGGAAAACGAAGCGCCTCGATTACTTCATGATTAGCAAATTCAACTTTTGGAGCTACCCGAAGTTTCGCTCTAAAATGATCTTTTATTTTCAGTAATAATTCCTCTGAGTTATTTTCTGAAGCAATTTTAATTAAAATTTCGTCTGTCCCTAATTCATTGTGAAAAATTTCTATAACGTAACTTTCTACTTCTTTAAAATCGTTTAAAATATTATACATCGCAGGCGGATATAGCGTGGTTCCTTTATATTTTATCATCTGCTTTTTGCGGCCTACAACAGGCCCGAGACGTAAAGTGTTTCTTCCACATTTGCACGATTCAGTAAAAGCTTGAACCATGTCGCCAGTTTTAAAACGAAGGAGTGGCATAGCTTCAACACCTAAAGTGGTGATTGTTAACTCTCCAATTTCACCATTTGCGACTGTCAAATTAGCATCGTCAAGAATTTCTGCAATTAAGAGTTCGGGGTGTTGATGACCGCCATTATGCATTTCACATTCGTTGAAAGCGGCACTCATTTCAGTGGAAGCGTAAGTTGAAAACAGTTCAATATCCCAGTCCTTTTTTATTTTTTCGGCTAAAATATTCAATGAAAAATCTTGCTCTCTTATGGGTTCACCAATACAGATTGCCGCTTTCACACCCGTATTTTTTAAGTCTATTTTGTGTTGTTGCGCGTATTCAATTAATTTTAAAAGGAAAGAAGGAACAGTAATTAAATAGGTGGGTTTAAATTTCTTAATAGTATCCCACTGCAACTCTGGTATTCCCGAACCCACACGAATAATACCTGATCCCAATTTTCGTGCGCCCAAAAAATAGGCTAAGCCTGCCATAAAACGGCGGTCCATTGTGGTCATTAATTGTAAAATATCTTCTTTTACAACACCGCTGCAAGCGAAAGAAATAGCTTCATTATAAGCCAATCGTTCCAAATCATTATCTGTTAAAGCAAAAGTAACGGGATCGCCCAAAGTGCCCGAAGTAGTTACATAATCAACGATTTCAGATTTTGGAACACAAATAAAATCATCGTTAAATTGCTGAAGATGATCTTTTGTAGTTACTGGAATTTTTTGAAGATCTTCCAAAGTACTAATTTCAGAAATTACTATTTTATGCTCTTTGAAAGTGCGTTTGTAGAACGCTGAATTTTCATTCAAATATTGAAGCGTTTCCTTTAGTTTTTTCTCTTGAAGAATTTTAATTTCTTCTTTGGATGCTTTTTCTATTTCTGGAATCATTTTGAAAATTTCTTTGCGGCATTTGCGACTTTGCGGTAAATTCTCCAACACAGAAGTGCTAAGAACGCAGTATTATTTTTTAAGTTTTTGGAGATATTTCTCAATTTCCGTTCTATCCGGAACTGTTGTAATCTCTTTTGTCAGTGCCGTTTCAAAAGTCTGTTTTGCGGCGGCATCGTAATTTTTTTCAAAGTAATACTTTCCAGTTAAATAATAGGCTTTCCAGTACTCGGGATTTTTTTGCTGTAATGCTGAAAGGGTTTCGGGCAAAATAATTTCATCTTCCTCAATTGCCGTTTCCACTTCCCGCTCCAAAACTCGGTATTCTTCGTAATCTTTATACGTCTTTGAATACACAAAAGGATCTTCAGGTATATTTTCAACTGAATTAGAAAGAGAGGTTTTAGCCGGATTTCCTTCTCTATTTTTAAATATTTCATCTAAATTATAAGAAACAAATTCTCCCAATTGATACGGATTTGAAGAAACCCAAACCTCTTTGCTTTCTGGTTTAAAAACAATGCCGTGATGTGCTAAAAGCTGATTCAACGCTTTTTCATTTCCGAAACCAATTTCTTTATCGTCCAACCCATTCTTGTTTCGAAGTATGGCAACGGCGCCATCCACATTCAGCTTTTCATCTTCTGATATTAATTCTTCCATCCGTTCAAAACGATACATGGAGTGGCTTTCTGCAATCCATTCGGTATTTCGGTTATCGTTTTTGTAAGCTTCACTTTGAAAGTGATTACTACAAATTAGTTTGTCTGTATTCTCAACTTCATAAACCCCAAAATTATCAGGCGAGACTTCAATAATCGCGGCTTTTTTATCTTTTGCGCTTCCTATAAAAATAGCTTCGGAAACAAAAACTTCACGTTTTTTAGCAATTGCTATAGCTTCTTCAATGGTTGAAGCATATTGCAGAATTTCGCGCGTTACAATAGAAATAGGTGTTTTCGCCGCTTTTGGAATTTTAGATTTTCCAGCATTTATGGTGACCGTTAACCCTTGGTCGTTCATCCCCGACACTACCCCAACCATTCCACCCCAAGTAACAGACATAAATTTATGCCCTTCGGAAGGATTTACGAAGGCAATTATTTTTTCCTTCGCAAATTCATCGCCTGCGTAAAAGTCAAAATTTCTTCCAATAAGTAATTCGCCATCCTCAGTTTTATCATACCAAACTGCAAAAGAAGAACAGCCCACGAGCATCAAATCTTTCATGGCGTGACCAATATCGTGCGCTCCGTGTAGGTAGAGCAACCGTAAATAAGGCTCGGCAATTTCACTAAAACTCGAAGAAGAATATTGCGAAAGCCCATAAATTTCAGCTTTGTACTCCTCGGGAATGTGCAAATACATTTTACGATTGTACCAAGCTAGAAATTTCCGAAGTAAATATTGTTGCGCTTTAGAAGGCACCAAATCTTCCACTTTATTGAAAAAAATAGCTTCCTGCTTTTGCATTAAATCTTGGGTTAAACTTCCAGTTATTTTACCAATTTGCAACGGGTTTCCTTCCACATAAAGTTCCCATTGGCCTTGTTTGTTTTTCAGAAGTGAATTATTGCCCGCTATAAAAGTGGAGTCGTTTATTTTTACTTTTTCAGGAATCGAATCATCGTAGCCACTTACATCTGGGCGATTGTGAATAGATTTTGAAACCCCGCATGAATTCAGAAAGACTATTAATAGCGTAAGTGTTAAAACTCTTTCTGAAAATTTCATCTTAACTATCTTGTTTTTTTCAGTTTTGCAGCCCTATTATTTGTTTGTGTAAAAGCCTTGTTTTCCTTGTAATCCAGCCATTTTTGGCCAAGAGATTTCCTCATTACATTTTCAAAATGCCGCATAAAAAACACATTGTAAAGCATATTTACAATCCTTTTTGGGTGTCTTGGAAACGCACGAAGCGTCATTGAAAAACCACCGTTCAAATATTTTATAAAATGCCAGTAGCCGCTTGGCATATAAAGCGCATCGCCGTGTTTCATTGTTGTGTGAACGCCTTCCAAATATTCTAAAGCCGGATATTTCTCAAAATCTGGATTGTCTAAATCTATGCTTTCTAAATTGTGCACCGCGAAAGGTATTTTGTACAAATATTTAGTTTGTTCGGGGGAAAAAAGCATCACGCTTTTAGTGCCGTGAAAATGAAAATGCACCAAATCTGCCAAATCCATATCGTAGTGTGGTAAAACTTTGGAACCTTCGCCGCCAAAGAAAAGCACGGGCAGCCGTTTGAAGAATTTTAAACCGATATCGGGATATTCAAAATCCTTTAAAAGTTCTGGCAATTTCATCTTTAAATCGTAGAAGAAAATACGCAGATTGGTTGGTTTGGTTTTAATTAATTCAATGTAATCTGCCATTTTCATTTCGGTGGCGGGTTCGGCAGAATTTTGCTTTCCTTTGGTTGGTTCGTTGTTGTAAAGTGGAACAATCTGATCGCCGGCATGCTGCTGAATATAATCTAAATTCCATTTTTGAAAAGCCTCCCAGTCTTCGGTCAAGCCTTCAATTAAAACTGGCTTTTGGGGTTTGTAATAATTTTCAATGAAATCCTCTTTAGAAATATTTCGAATTCTTTGAATTGGTGTTGTTCTGATTATCCCCATATCACAACGCGTTTAAGTAATTTCTTCTGTTTTGGTGGCTTCCAGTATTTTATTCAGCAAATATTCGCCTCCCAATATTTCTGAACAAGTAACCACACCACTAATGGTAACGCCCAAAATACCGTGCATATTTAAACTTTGCCCAGTAAAGAATAGGTTTTTCACTTTCGTGCGGGGCGAAATAAAAGACTTTAAAGGATTGTTTGCATCCTTTACATAACCATACATAGAACCATTATTACTGCCAATATAATCCCGATAAGACAAAGGGGTTGACGCGTAAACAGACTCAATGCAATCACGAAGATTAGGAAATTTTTTCTCGAGTTCTTTAATGATTATCTCAGATTTGTAGGCTTTAAATTCTTCGTACGTCTGCCCTCTATCGTTTTTCTGAGCTGCCGTATTAAAGGTGTCTAACCAAGGTTCCATTTCGCTAAAACGCATATAGGTCATCACCGTCATATTATCGCCAAATTCCTCAGTATCCTTTTTGATTCCCATGGAAACCATATAATTTTCAGGCCAGCTTTCTTGTGTATAATCGTAGGCATTCCAAGTGTTACGATAATCTTTAAAGTGGTAGTAATTGTGATTTATGTATTTAAAACAATCTGGTTTCATTACCAAATAAAGACTAAAAGCCGCGATTGTGCTTTCAATATTTTCGATCCTTCTTGTGAAGGATTTTCTAAAATTTTGTTGTCCAATTAATTGCAGCGTTATTTTTGGATCGATATTCGAAATAAATTTATCACCCTCTATAGTTTTTCCATTCGCTGTCTCCACCGAAGTAACCACTCCATTTTCCGTGTTGAATTTAGTTACTTCGTGCCTTTTAAAAGCTTTGCCACCATTTTCGCGCAATCTATCCAAAAGCGCTTTGGTTATTTGGCTTCCTCCGTTAATGCAACGGTAGGAGCTTTCAATGTACGAATTCACCGAAAGCGCGTGCATATAAAAAGGGGTGCGCTCACTTTCTCCAGCATACAGCAAATTGCTTCCGCCTAAAACCGCTCGCAGCTTTTCGTTTTTAGTAAGAGATTCTATAAAATCCTTCGCTTTCAACTCAAATAAGGAGGTGTTTTCATAATACGGTTTTCCAAGTTTTAGCTTGTAAAGCGGAAAACAGTTGCATATTTCCTGCATTTTTTTACAATACGCTGCTATCGCTTTTTTTTCTTCGGGGAAATCGGCAAGTAAGATTTTTTTGAAGTTTTCGTAACCCTGAGCGTGCCTGTATTCTTTCGGATCATTGTCAAAAGTGATAACGTCGAATCCATCTTCGTCCATCTTTTTTAGCGTAATGTCGTCTAGAATATCTAAATACTTGAAATAGCTATACAGATTTTGACCTTCGGAAAGTCCGCCAATGTAGTGCACTCCTGTATCAAAAATAGTTTTGTCGCGAACAAATGTTTGTAGATTGCCGCCAAACTGCTGGTTTTTTTCGAGTACGCAAACACTGTAGCCTTCTTTGGCAAGAATAATTCCAGAAACCAGCCCGCCAAGGCCACTTCCAATAATTACTACATCAAATTTTTCATTCATTCTGCCTTGTTTCCGGATGGTTTAAAGATACTAATATTAGCAGCCCGATACACAATTTGAAATCCTAAAGTATCCATAACTTCTGTGTTGTTTGCTAGAGCATTTTTCAGTAAAACTATCGTATCTATTGGAAGATTGGGGATTTGTTCAATCACCTTTGAAGAGATTTTCGCCGAACTTAGTATTAAAGTTTTTACGTTTGAAGGCAATGAATCTTCCACCGAATCTATAAAGTTAAGTCTCCCGAATTTTTGGGAGATATAACTATTTTGAAGTGTTGATCTAATTTCAGAACTTTCAATTAAACTGAAAATTTTTCGATCGGGTCCATCTAGGGCGAAAAGAAAATCTAACTGCCCAAAATCTTCCGAGATATGTAAAATGTTTCCCCTTTTTTCAACTTGGCGGATAATTTCAAAATACGTTTCCGCACTTTCACTTAAATCCCTTTTTACATTCTTAAAAAGTGTATCGCCTTTATAGCGAAATTCTTCCAAAACAATTTTATGAAAATACGTAGGACCTTCCATCTTTTCACGAAGTTTTAAAAATTCACTTTTGAAAAATGCGCCAACTTTTTTCGCTTGCTGACTATGGTTTTCTCCCAAAGTATTGTCCTCGGCCTTAATTCGCGCTAAAATTTCAACTGTTATACCTCCGTCTTTTATTATAAAACTTCCCTTGGGGTTAACTTCGCTATTTCCGTGTATTAAAACTGGCAGAATATCTAAATTAAATTCATTCGCCAAATAAAACGCTCCTTTGTGAAAACGCTTAATTTTATTGGTTGGGCTGCGGGAACCTTCGGGAAAAATCATCAATGAATACCCTTGATCTATTTTTTTCTGAAGTGGTTCCAAACTGTTTTCGATACCGCTAGAAACCGGATAAAAATCTGCTCGCTGCACAACTTTCCCAAAAACTGGCGAATTATAAACCCAATCATTCACCAAAAAACAAATTTTAGGATGCAACATTCCAACCGCCAAAATATCGAGAAAAGAGGTGTGATTTGCGATAATTACAGCCGGTTTTGAGAAATCTTCGGCAGTTTCATTTATCACCTTTTTCTTTACAAATGGGTTGGTATAAAGAACCGATTTCATATACTTTGAAATCACTTTATGCAACCAACTCATTTTCTTCTTTTTGCTGATAGGCAGTAGCGGCATCACGGTTACGCTGTAAATTGAAAGCAAAATACCACCAAGTCCGAAATAGCCAAATGAAAGTACAGAATGAATAAACATTCTCGGGCTAATGGGACGCTTTGTGCGACTGCCAATAAATAGTTTAAAAAGCAATGGCTGCATCGTAAATGCAGTTATCATTGCTGAAAAAATCCCAATAATCGAAACGATAGAAATAGAATATAAAGCAGGATGTTTCGCAAAAATTAATACGCCAACCCCCAAAATTGTGGTCAACACAGAAAGCATTATGGAGGTTTTGTGTGTTGCCATTACTTTTTCGCCAGTGGCCAATTCTTTCAGCAAACCTTTGGTCATAAAAATGCTATAATCGATGCCAAGTCCAAAGATAAAAGTGGAAATAATAATATTAAAAATGTTGAATTGAATGTGAAAAAGACCCATTATTCCCAAGGTCAAAAACCAAGTTAGAAAAATGGGAGCAGCAGTAACTAGAGTAAGCGACAAACTTCTAAAGAATAGAAGAAGTATCAGTAGCACGGCGATCAAACAATACCCAATTAAACTATTGAAGTCATTTTTTAAATTGCCTAAAAAAGTCTCGTTCATTTCCTGGCGGTCTATTACGAGTGTGTTTGCAATGTTTTTGAAAACACTTTTTATTTCCGAAGTGTTCTCATCTTCTAGTTTTATTACTGTAGTAATTGTGGTAAAATCAGCCTTCGTGGTTATATAATCCTCCAAAAGAACTGAAGGAATTTGCTGATAATCTTCTGGTTTTAGAGTTTCAAAGTCTTTCTCTAAAAAAGTGTAAAACTGCGTGAATGTTGTAGGTTTAAAACCGCGTTTATCACCACTTTCTATTAAATTAATCTGAGTGCTATCTTTTCGGGTTTCGCTCCAAAATTGCTTCCACTCAGCAATTTTTTTACGTTGATCCCACTGCGAATGCACCAATGCACCAATGGAACTAAAACTTTTAATCCTTCCTTCGCTCTTCAACAATTCCAGTTTTTCGTGAATGGAATCATTCAGTTGTAAAGTGCCTTCTACAGACTTGCCGTAGGTTGCGAGATAAATCGATTTTGAAGAAATATCAGTGAGTTCATCCAAATGCTGCATTGCAGCTTTTATTTCTTCGGGTTCATAATTTAATTTTGAAATATCTTTATCGAATTTCACACGTTGAAAGCTGAAAACACTCACAACCAATACAGCTGCTAGACCTATAAGCAACCATTTATTCTTGTGAAAAGGATATTCTGCAACTCTGTCTAAAACGTTGATTTGCTGTTTCCGAGAAAGTGGATTTTTGTAAACCAATGGTATAAAAAATAGCGCAAAAACCGAAGCTCCCAAGACACTAACGGCGGCAAAAATGCCTAAATCTTGCAATGCTTGCGAATCTAAAAACAAGAGACATAAAAACGCTAAAGCAGTAGTTAAGCTACTCATTAAAATGGGTTCGGCTACATCTTTATACAGACTTTCCAGCGTTTCATTATTGCGAATGTGGGTTAAAATATGCAATGAGTAATCTAATGTTACGCCCAGTAAAACCGAACCAATCCCGAGTGATATCGCAGAAATTTCCTGTCGCAGAAAATATAATAAAGTTACCGCTAGCAAGCCTCCAAAAATGGTTGGGATAAAGAGAATAACGGGAACGTAAATTTTTCTATAGTAAAAAATAAACACCAAAATTAGCAGTGTCATTGCGACGCCTACTGTTAATTGAATGTCGCTTTTAATTTGGGCCGCATTGGCAACGGCTATAAGTGCCGCGCCAAAATACTCGCTGCTCACCGTTCCAGAATATTTTTTATTTAACGAATTTTGAAGCGTATAAAGTTTTTCAGCAAAGTGGGTGTTTTCAGCGGTTTCGCTGCTTCCAAATTTTGGGGTTATAAAAAGAAGAATGTTCTTCTCATCTTTACTAATTAGGAAACCGTCTTTCAATATAAAATCATCGGTTACGCCAAGTTCTCGCAATTTCTTTAATGCAATAAAGGAAAGTCCCAGCGGGTCTTTCAAAATAAAATCTTTTGAAACAATGCCCGAAGGTGAAATAAGTGTTCTGAAATTAGCTTCGGTTATGGTGGAAACACTGTCTTTTTGAAGTTTTTCTGCAATAATTTTATAATCTTCCTTTTCTAGAAAAAGCGGTAGATTTTCATACACAAAATTCATCGTGCGCTGAAAATCGTCATCATTTACTTTTCCGCGAATGTTTTTAATGTAATCTCCAGTTTGGGTATTTAAACTATCCAAAAACTCCGTGGCATATTCGGTTAAATCTTGGATTTTAGCATAATCACTTCGGTGGATATTTACTATAATCTTATCGGTAAAATTAACTGTCTTCAGTACTTTTTGAAGATTTTTAGCATCTTCATTAATAGGAATAAGTTTCGAAATATCTTCTTCAAACCGAATTTTGGATACAAAAAAAGCAAGTCCAAAAAGCACCAAAAGCAGCAGCAATACGCTGCCCACTTTATTTTTCAGCAGAAATTGATACCTTTTAAAAAACCATTTACCCATTGTCCAAAATCTTTTTCCTTTCAAAAAACGTCAAAAACACATAACCCATCAATCCACAAAAAATAGACGCTGAAACTGAAAGAACAAAACTGCCAACAATATAGGATTTTAAATATTTCACCAACTCCATACTTGGTTCAATTTCGCTAATGGTAAGCACAAAGTTTTCACCCAACAACCAACTCCCCAATTTTAAGCTGATAAAAAGAATAAGCGGAATGAAAGGCGGAATACTAACGTTACTAAATGCAAAGGCAATTACTTTGTTCAAGTTAAAAAGTATTGCCAAAAAAAGTACCACAACTGTGTGAAAACCCCAAAGCGGTGAAAGACCAATAAAAACGCCAAGTGCAATGGAAAATGCCTTTTTTTCAGCGGAGTCGTCACTTCCCAAAAAGTCTTCCATAATAAAACGCTTGAGACCTTTTTTTTTCAATTTTCTGAAAATATCTCGAGGTTTTATATAAAGAAATGTTAGGATTACTAACCAAGTATTTAAAATGCTGATACGCGTGAAATCCTTAAACGGACGAAAATGCGAAACCCTATCTTCTGTTTCGTAATGAATTTTTATCGGTATGTTTTTCACTTCAATACCGTGCCAAGCCGCTTTTACAATGGCTTCAATTTCAAATTCAAATTTTTGAGTGTAAAATTTCAGCTTTTTCATTGCAAAAAGCGGGTACAGTCGAAAGCCTGATTGGGTGTCCTGCAAGCGCGTTCCCGTTTCAACCCAAAACCAAAAGTTGGAGAATTTGTTCCCAAAACCACTTTTTTTAGGAACGCCCAACTGAGTCATATTCCTCGCTCCGATGAGTAGAATTTCTTTATTTGAATCTTTTTCCAATGCTTCAATAAACGCTGGAATATCTTCGGGAAAATGCTGCCCATCACTGTCTATAGTGATTGCATAATGAAAACCCCAATTATCGGCTTGTTTAAAACCTTGGCGCAGCGCATTGCCTTTCCCCCTATTTTTTGAAATATGTATTTGCGGAATTTGCGGAAACTGAGACAATATCTCTGCCGTAGAATCTGTGGAACCATCGTTTACAACTATTACATTTTCCGTATAAACTAAAACCTCTTCAATGACTCTTTGCAGCGTTTTGGAATTATTGTAAGTGGGTATAATCACGCAGCATTTCAGTGTTTTTAATTTTTCTGAAAATGGTTTTTGGCTCATTGATGATTATAAATTACAAATCTAGTTTGGGTAAAAATATGTTATTCGACTATAAGTTTTCAAGATTTCAGAAAATGATTAAACACCAAAAGGTTCAGCGTTAATCAATCCCAATATTCTTTTCAGCCAGAAATCTATTGTAAATTTTAAGAAATATTACAATTTCTTCGGCTTGATTCTGTTCCATCACCCGAATTACCAATTTCACTTTTTCAACTTTTCCCTTTTTATTAAGAAAACCTACAAATACATTTATGAATGCTCCATTGGAGCGATAAGAAATATCTTGGAAGTCATACGCCCTGGAAAAATCATACAAAACCGGATCAATGTAATACTCATCCAAGCGACTTCTCATAATCCCTAATTTCAAGTAATCTCCTTCAAAACTGGCGCGAAATGGGCGACTAGCACTTTTAAGATCAAAAGCATACGTGTTTATTTTTTGTAAAATTATGGACTTTACTTCTTCAATGGAAAGAGGAGATGGCGGCGGAGCTTTCCGAAAAACTTCAACCGAGCCATTCTCAAAAACGATTTCTTTTATTTCAGATCTTGCAATAGTATATGTAGGTCCGTCAGGGTTTTGTGCGCTTTTATATTTAAAGCCCTCGTCGTTGGCTTCAATTATTTTAGCTTCAATTTTCTTTTCTGATTTTGAAAAGATAATATCCTGGGCAAATACATTTGAACACCCAATAAATAAGAAAATTATTATATACCTCATAATTCAATAACCTTAAAAGTAGCATTCAACTTTAGCGCAACTGTTTCATCGAAAGAAGTAATGTTTTTCACTTTCACTTCTCCATTTTCTTCAGTAATATCAATAGAAATTTTCAATACAGCATTTTTTTTAGGATTAATAATTGCCGTGAATTTAATATTGGACGAAACAGCCAATAATAAATTTTTACCCGTTTTATCTTCAGTCAATTCTTGTATAATTTGAATCATACAAACACCCGGCATTACTGGATTTCCTGGAAAATGCCCTTTAAAAATCGCATGTTTCTCGTTTAATTGAATCGTTGCCAAAATTCCGTCGACCGTAGTCTCGGTACTAATAACTTTATATAATCCTTCTATTAACATATTTGTTTTAATTGAATTATGGAGTTCGGGAATTTCCCGCTTTTTAGAAAATTAATCTCCGGAGATTATTCATTTTTGAATTTTTCCAAGTCTATCGCTAGCTTAATATTGCTGTGTTTTATTGTAATTATCTCCGCAATATTTTCTTCGGAAGAAGTAAAATTAATCACCACTTTTTCTTTCGATTTTGATGTATTTACAATTTTATCGAGCTTATCATTCTTGTTGTTCAGAAAATAAAAATTGAAACTTTTATCTAATTGTGTTTTATAAAGCCTTTGATTTTCGGTTTCATAAACTGTTATAACCTCAGCACTTTCGTTTACTAACAATTTAAAATCGTCCTTTAAAACATTAATAATAAATTTTTTGTCTAAATTTTCCACTACAAAATGCTTCGTAAAAGTATCGTCCTCAAACTGAAAATCGAACAGTTTGCTGCCAAATTCGGTTGTAAAAACAACGCGGTGATTTTCGGGAGCAATTTTTTTTACAATCAATATTCCTCCAAAATTTTTACCATAAACAGCAATTTTCGCCTTATACACATAATCAATTTCTGGATTTGAAAAATAAGGGTTTTCTACTGTAGTTTTCGTGAATTGCACTTGCCGCAATCCTTCGGTAGTTTTTAAAGAACACGACGCCAATGCTACAATTGCGAAAAAACTAATTGCTAAAAACCGAATCATTTACTGTGTTATTTAAAACGCGATTACTGAAAATAATTCGCGTAAAATCCTGCGATGGCTCCACCATTTTTACCTCGTAAACCTGCGCATCATCTTTATTAAAAAGCAGCTCAAAGGACGCTATGTAACCGGCTATTTTTTTGTCTTTCGGAATAAATACTGCTTTTATATTTTTTGAAGATTTAAAGAAGGAAACCGTAAAATCGGCATCATTAAACATATTCCCTTTTACGCTACTTACAATTAATTGGTTCAGCTTTTTGAATAGTTTACTATTACCAATATCCACTTTACTTTTAGTACCGCCATCATTGATGAGCAGTTGATCTTCCTTGAAAATTACACTGTATTGGTATGGGTTTGTGTATTCCCACTTTACCAAATCTGGCGCTTTAAAAACCATTTTTCCCGACGTTTTTACATCTTCCGTTAAAAAGTCGAGGTGTTTGTATTGCACAAAATCGGTCTTTATCGTTTTGGTTGTTTTTGCCGTAGCGATTACTTTTTCTTTAAAAGAAGCAATTTCAGAAGTATTCATTGCAGTTTCCTGCGCTTGAAGCGAGCCGCCAATAATAAAAAATAGTAATAGAAAATAATTACGCATAAGCTTCAATTTCAAGTAAGCGGTCCACCGGAACCGACTGCAATTTGTGCGATTGCAAAAATAGCAATAACTGTTCCAACACAGCTAGCGTTTTTGCACTGCTATCGTGGAGCAGAATGATATCGCCCTTTTTTAGGTTGGTAGTAATTCGTTTTAAGATTTTTTCTTCGGAAATATTTGTGGTGTCCAAACTGCGTTTACTCCAGCCGACTGAAAAATGTTCCGAGCTTTTTAAAGCCTTTTTAATATTCGGATTGGTTACGCCAAAAGGTGGACGAAACATTTTCATTTCCTTCCCCGTGATTTCTTTAAGAATTGAATTGGTTTGTTTCAATTCTGCAACAATTTTTTCTGCAGAATAAAACCCGAAATTTTTGGAATGTGAATACGAATGATTCCCGATTGTGTGGCCTTCATCAATAATTTGACGAACTATTTCCGCGTGGTTTTCCGCATTTTTACCGATTAAAAAGAAAGTAGCTTTTGCGTTGTGCGCTTTTAAAAGCGATAAAACTTTTAGCGTGAAATCTGGGTTTGGACCGTCATCAAAAGTGATTGAAATATAATTTCCTGTAACTTTGTAGTTGTAATTTAAGGATTGAAAATGATAATTCAACTTAATTTGAAAAGACCCGATTGCAGTAATTATAATCCAAATAAGCACGAACAAAACATATAACCAAGCTGGAATATCGCCAAAAAAACCTGCGAGCAGCAATCCAAAAAAGATTACTAAAGCCAACGCGTTTATGGTGTAAAATCTCAACATTTTTTCAGCAGAATTAAACTATGGTTTTCACCGCGGTATTGATTGTAACACAAAACCGTTTTAATTTCGGTAAGCTTAATGGCGTTAATTTTTACGATTTCGGGAATGGTCTGCGATTTCAATATTTTGGAAGCAAGCCAAAGCCCAAAAGCAGAAACAGTATAGTTTTCGCCAACTAAATGTTTGTAAAAAACTTGTTGGTTATTTTTAAAAATTCCTTCTGAAAGTTGCTGGTAATAATCATCAAAATTCACGTTGCCATTGTTGCCCAAAATAACAATATCAACATCGTCCACCGTCAAATTGTTTTGCGCTAAAAAGCTTTCGATGGTTTTTGAAACCTTTTCTTTTTGAAGCGTATTATAAGTTTCAACCGCGAGCAATTCAGCATAACAAGATTGTTTTTTTTCATTTGAAACCACAAAGAAATTTGCGCCTTCACTAAAAACAGCACCTTCGGTTTTAGCGTCTAAAACACTGGAAATAGTTGCGTCTTCACGCTTTATATGGTTAATAATGCGATGAGCTTTTATAGTATGTTCTTCCAATTCCTCAACGCCGCCCACTAATATATTTGCTGCTTCTTCATTTTCTAATTGCATTTTGGCATCGAGCAAAGCAGATTCAAAGGAAATTGCCGAATGCACATAAGTAAAATTATAAGCTTTGCATTCCAATCCCAGCGCAATCTGGCCAGCAACCGTATTGTGCGTACTTTGAATAAAAGCGGTGGGTGTCAAATATTCTTCATTGTTATCGATAATAGCGCTCACAAATTTTCCCGTCTCAATCATACAGCCCAATCCAGTGCCAGTAATAATTGCGTCAACGGTTTCAATTCCGGCTTCAGCCATCACAATTTTTGAAGCGACCACACCCATTTTAATGCCTTTGGCCATTCGGCGGGCAGCAATTGGCGAAATATATTGTTTGTAATCTGGATTTTGGGCGAAAATTATAGGGTCTTTATAATCAATAATTTCATCCAAAAAAGAAGTGTTATCAAAAGTTTTTTGAGGCGAAATAGAAGCGATGCTGTTTATGTAAACTTTCTTCATTACGCTTCTTTTGAAAATATTACGGTTGAACAATTTCCACCAAAACCAAGTGAATTTGAAAGCACCGATTTCAATTCCTTTTCTTTCAATTCCGTTTGCGGTACCAATGAAAATTCCTTCATCGGGGTTTTAAAGTTTAAGTTTGGGAAAATCACATTATTTTGAAGTGCTAAAACGGAATAAACTGCCTCAACGGCTCCAGCTGCTGCCAGCGTGTGTCCCGTAAAAGCTTTTGTGGAACTGAAATCAGGCATCAATTCACCAAAAACTCGTTGCATTGCGCGGCCTTCCGAAAGATCGTTATTGCCAGTGGCTGTTCCGTGAGTGTTAATGTAATCAATTTCTGAAGGTTTTAAAGCTGCAACTTTCAATGCCTTTTCCATCGCTAAAGTTGCGCCTTCTCCATTCTCAGAAGAAGCGGTTTGATGGAAAGCATCATTTGCATTTCCGTAGCCTTTTACATAGGCGAGCACTTTTTTGTTTTCGGCTTTTACAACTTGGTCGCTTTCCAAAACCAGAAATGCTGCGGCTTCACCGAGATTCAATCCTTTTCTGTTTTCGTCGAAAGGAGAATTGTAAGTATCGCTCAAAATCATCAAAGTTTTAAAACCGTTGATAGTAAATTTTGAAAGACAGTCCGTCCCGCCCACCAAAACACGATCCAATTTTCCAGATTTTATTAGTCGGGCGCCAAGCATAATTGCATTCGCAGCGGAAGAACAAGCGGTGCTTATCGTTGTTACCAAGCTTTCTTCAATTCCTAATTGTAAAGCGATTTTTTGGGTAGAATCTCCAGCGTGATGGCTTTCAATGTATTTTTGTAGTGGCTTTTCTGTCAGGTAATCGTAATAATATTTTTCGGTCATATCCATTCCGCCCACGGTGGTGCCAGAAATAATACCTGTTTTGTATTTTTTAATTTCGGTTATTCCAGCGTTCGCAATCGCCTCTTTTGCGGCAATCGCACCGAGCAATGCTGTTCGAGAATAATTGTTTTCTGAGGGAAGGCTGAGCTGCAATATCAATTCATCATTAGAAAATTTTACTTCTCCAACCATAATTTCAGTACGATGAATAGTTTCAATATTTTCAACGCGAGAAATGCCTTGTTTTTCGTTTATGAGCGCATTATAATTTTCCGCCACATTGTTGCCAATGGCAGAAATTATACCCATTCCCGTTATGGCTACGCCTTTGCTCATTTATTGATTGTACTAAAAAATTCGACCGCAAATTGACTGTGCTAAATATGAAACACGCCATCAATTCAAGACTATTTATAAGAATTATTTTGTGCGGTGTTCTAAAATATAATCTGCCATTGACTGTACAGATTCAAAAATTTCTCTTCCTTCTTTTGGGTCGCTCAAGCGGATGCCGTAATCTTTGTCTAGCATCACTATAAGTTCTAAAGCATCAATAGAATCTAAACCTAAACCGTCGCCAAAAAGCTTGTCATCATCTGCAATCTCAGCAACTGAAACATCTTCGAGATTTAATTGTTCAATGATTTTTGCTTTTAATTCTTGCTTTAAGTCACTCATAATTTATTGTATAATCTGTTTATTTCTTCAATGTCGTGTTCAGTTTCGCCCCTTTTTTCAACTAAATAAAGGAAAGCTTCGTAGCTATTTTCATCAAAATCTACCCAGCCACAAAGTACTTTTTCTGCTTTACCACTTCGCAATAAATTGTTGGCGTACAGTTGCAAATGCTCGGCATTAAAGTGATCAAAGATAAAAAAACTATTTTCAGAATACAGGCTGTGTTTGATACTTATCTCGCCCAAACATATATTTGGAAGCGTGTAAACAAAAACCGCTGGACTGGGGTAATATTCAGCATCGTTTTCTATAGCAGTTTGATGTTTTCGGTCTGTATCTAAACTGGAAGCCTTGTTTGAAAAAATAAGGGCTACGTTATTTTCTTTTTCGTTTAAGTTTACATTCTTCAACAATACTTCGGCCGCCAAAAAAGCGAGTTTGCTGAGATTATCCATTTTAAAAAACTTGGGATAATCTGTATTTAAAAATTTGTAAGCATTCTTTATAAAGGTTGAAAAATTTTCGGGAGTATCACTAAAAAGCAGTTTGCCATTTACTGAAACAGTATGGTTTTTAATGTGGGAATAACTTGTTATGTAAAATTTCTCAATCAACTTTTTAAATTTATTTTCTCAAACATTTTATACAAAAGCACACTGGTTAGCTATTTATTTTTGCGAAAATTACCGCGGTGTTGCAACCTCCAAAACCCGACGCGGTTTTTAGGAATGTCTGCAAGTTTTTGGGTGTATTGGTTTTGATGATATTCATATTTTTTGAAACGCCAATTTCGGTAAATCCTTTGGATGAAAAAAGTGTGTTTTTTTCCAAAGAATGCATTCCCACAATGGTTTCCAACAATCCTGACGCCCCCAAAGTATGTCCGAAAAATCCTTTTAAACTGTTAATTGGAACTTGCTCCATTCCCAAACGACTAAAGGCGATAGCTTCCATTTCATCATTAAAAGACGTTGCTGTGCCGTGAGCGGAGATATAATCTATATTTAAAGCATCCATCTTAGCCTCTTTAAGCGCAGCTTTTACACTACGGAAAAGTCCTTCGCCAGTGCGGGAAGGGCCAGAGATATGGTTTGCATCGTTGCAAGTGGCGTCTCCCAAAATTTCAACCGCCTCTTTCGGAAGATTTTCTTTTGAAGAAGTAACCAAAGCACTTGCGGCAACTTCCCCGAGATTTATGCCTACCCTATTTTTATCAAAAGGTTTGCAAGGTTCCGCAGATAAAGCTTGAAATGAATTAAAGCCAGAAAGAATAAACTTTGTTACCAAATCGCCACTGGCTATAAAAACGTGATCGTATTTTTCTTCAGAAATAAAACGTTTTGCCACAGAAATAGCTAAAACTCCCGAAACACAGGCATTGGATACTACAATAGCCTCATTTTTAAAGCCGAAAAAATTCTGAATTACTTTCGCCAATTCGCTTAAATACGCCCGACTTTCAGGGAAATCGCTCTCTTTTTCGAGCACATTAATATTTCCTTTTGTAGTTGAAATTATAAGTCCAACTCTTTCATTTAAAGGTATATTAGAAGCATCAATTACTTTTTTCAAAGAAAGAATTAGCATTTGTTCAAGTTTTGTAAACTTTAAAGCATCCGCAATTTTGTTGAATTCCTCCTTTATTACTTCCGAAGAGATTAGGGAAGCACAGAATGGTTCAGGCAAAAGCGAGCGGTCGTCATGTTTAGCCAAGCCCGAAACTCCTTTCAAAATATTTTCCACAACAGTATGGCTGTCAAAGCCCAAGTTGCTATAAATATTGTTGTATGAAAGATATGTTTTAATCATTTTTTACAGACCCATTTGTTTTTTCCAATGTGCAAAAAAGTCAGGATTTGTCAATGAAAGTTTGCCTTCATTATCTAAAAATACCTGAATGGTTTCGCCTATACAAACCAACCTTTCTTTGGGGTCAAAAATGCTATACCTAAAAATCATTTTTGCCGCCGGCGAATCTATAAAAGTAGTTTTTATGGTCGCAACATCGCCGTAGCGTAGTGGTAGCTTGTGTTCGCAGGAAGATTTTACGATTGGCGAAGTATATCCGTTGGCTTTCTGTTCTAAATACGAAATGCCGTGTTCGCGCCCAAAAGCTTCTCTACCATCTTCAAAATATTGAATATAATTACCGTGCCACACAATTCCCAAGGGATCGGTTTCTGTGAAACGCACGCGTATTTCAGAAGTAAAACTTATTTCTTTTTTAGAATTAGCTAGCATTTTTTTCGACTATAAATTATTCCTGGCAGAATATACAATTAATTTTTTCCCGCTAAAGGTTTCTGCTGTGTGTGTGCTTTAAATTTTGCCCAATACAGTTTTCATTTCGCTGACAGCAACAATTTTACCTTCGCATTCGGTTTGAGCGGTTATCAATGTAACGCCCATAATTTCGTGAAGAATATTTACAGTTGTTTTTAGTTCTTTGCCAACATCCGGAAGTTCAAAAATTTCAACACTTTTAATAGCGCCAATATAACCAGTTGGAGCGGCTTCTTTTCTTAGAAAAAATTGATAACCTGTATAAAGCGCAACAGTTTGAGCCATATGCTCAATTAAACCGGGGGCGGCGAATTTGTTATTTTTCGAAAAAATATTTTCTTCGGAAATAGTTAATCCCGCAACCACTTTTCTCTCTTCAAAATGAAGTAATTTATCTACCATTACAAACGGTGCTCTCTGCGGAATTAACGTTCCGAGGAATTCTTTGTCTGTGATTATTTCGGTGAAAATATTCATTTAAGTTTTTATTTTGAATCGTTATCTGTTTCCCAAAAGTCGAAATAATTAAACCATTGCAAGGGATGTTTTTTCAAAATCCATTCAACGCTTTCAGTATATTTTTGCAACAAACCTTGGGCATCGCGATTTTTTACTTCCGCTTGACGGGCGTATAAATGATAGTGATTGTTAGTTTCTTTCATTACATAAACAAACAACACAGGCACCTTCAATCTGCTTGCCAATAAAAATGGACCAGCGGGAAAATTTGCATTCTTTCCCATTAAGGATCCCGTCAATATTTTTTGATCTTTCATATATCTATCGCCCGTAAAGCAGACCAATTCGCCATTGCTAAGCGCATTGTGGATTTTAAAGATATGCGACATGTCTTCTTCGACCAAAATAAATTTCACCTTAGAACGTACGGTAACTTTTTCCATATATTCTTTGATTTTTACATGTTCGGCATCTGTAGCAACAAGGCTAATTTGCGAACGAGTATCAATTTCTTCGAAAAAATATTCGGCGATTTCAAAGTTACCAACGTGGGCACTAATTAAAATACCGCCCTGTTTTTTGTCTAAAAGGCTTATAATATTCTCGACGCCATCGCACTCGTGTGTAAACCTATCTTTTAAACCAGAAGAAATTGCGGCTTTATCTATGATGGTTTTTCCGAATACGTAATAACTTTTATAAACGCTGAAAAGACTCTTCAGCAAAGAATATTTTAGTCTTTTTCGAAAATAGTAGTAAATGGAACGTGTGCTTTTGCCTGCAAAGAAAACATAATATAACGCAACAAAATAAAGCAGTCCGTAAGCGGCGCGAATCCCTAATTTCCGAATAAAAAATATAAAGATTTTATACCCAAAAACGGTTCCTTTGCTTTTACCTTCCCACTCACCTGCCATAAACAGTTATTGAAAAATTTAGCTTATTTTCGTTTCAATCAGGTCGTAAAAATCTTGAAGTGTTATTACATTAAGGAAATCTTCACCAGTCAATTTTACGCCAAAATTGGCCTCAATGGCAACTACCAAATCCACAAAATCCAAGCTGTCCAACTCTAAAGTTTCCTTTAGATTGGCCTTTGGTTGTATATCATCAGTTTCTACCTCAAACTCATCTACCAAAAAGTAGTTTATCTTCTCAACTATAACTTCTTTATTCATTTTACTAGGTGCACTTTTTAATAATTAATGCGGAATTGGTACCACCAAACCCGAAAGAATTGGACAAAAATACATCTATTTTTTTGTCTAACGTTTTGTTAACAAGGTTTAATTTGGAGGCCGCCTCATCAGGCGTTTCAAGATTAATATTTGGTGCGATAAAGGAATGTTCCATCATTAACATAGAATAAATAACTTCGCTCGCTCCTGCCATCCAACATTCGTGACCAGTCATTGATTTTGTAGAACTTACAAATGGGCCTTTTTCGCCAAAAACATCAATAATTGCAAGCGCTTCGTTTGCGTCGCCAACGGGCGTTGAAGTTGCGTGTGCGTTTACATAATCAATTTTAGCCTTATCGATGTTTGCTTGTTTCAAGGCCATTTTCATCGCTCTTGAAGGACCATCAATATTTGGTGTTGAAATATGTTCTCCATTAGATGAAAAACCATAGCCAATAATTTCACCCAAAATTGGGGCGCCACGTTTTACGGCGCTTTCGTAACTTTCAATTACCAAGGTTGCAGCGCCACCGCTAGGCACAAGTCCGTCGCGGTCTTTATCAAAAGGACGGCTTGCTTTTGTGGGATTAGATTGTGTAGAAAAAACACCTAAACCATCAAAACTACCCATTGCGAGTTCGTTAATTTCCTGCGCTCCGCCAGAAATAATACAATCCTGTAACCCATTTTTAATTAAGAAATAAGCCATCCCAATAGAGTGGGAACCGCTGGCACAAGCGGCACTGATAGTAAAATTTATGCCTTTTAATTTAAAAATTGTAGAGAGATTCATCGTTACCGTAGAGTTCATGGCTTTAAAAATAGCGCCAGAACCAACTAGGGTTGTATCTTTTTTTTCACGAATCTTATCTACAGATTCCATTACAGATTTTACTGTACTATCGTTTCCGTAGAGAATTCCCACTTCGTTTTCATCGAGAAATTGTTGGTCAATTTTGGCATTTTTTAGTGCTTCCGTAGTTGCAGCGTAGGCATAAGCACCTTCTTGCCCCAAACTAATGCGTTCCCTTCTGGAGAGCTGTTCCTTTAAATTAGGCTCTTCTACCCAGCCCGTTAAACAGGAACGATAGCCGAATTCTTTACGCTTTTCATCGTAAATAATACCAGACTTACCGTTATACAACGACTCTTTAACTTCTTCTAAGTTTTTACCAATGCAGGAATAGATGCCCATTCCAGTTATAACTACTCTTCTCACGTCTCCTTCAGATTTATGAATAAATTCCGCCATTAATATTTATTACTTCCCCGGTAATATACGAAGCTTTTGGTGATGCCAAAAAGCTCACCAAATGTGCTACTTCTTCCGCTTCGCCAAAACGGTTGGCTGGGATCAATTTTTTTAGTTCCTTTTCGTCAAGTTCTGCGGTCATGTCACTTTTAATAAACCCAGGAGCTACAGCATTTACTGTTATATTCCGCTTTCCAATTTCTTGCGCCAATGCTTTTGTAGCACCGATAACGGCTCCTTTTGCAGCGGAATAGTTTACCTGGCCTGCAGTTCCCTTTAAGCCAGAAACTGAAACCATATTGATAATTCTTCCATATTTGTTGACCAATAATTTTTGAATCAATGCATTTGTAACATTATAAAAACCATTCAAACTGGTGTTTATTACACTGTGCCAATCGTCTGGTTTCATCCACATAAAGAGACCGTCTTTAGTGATGCCCGCGTTATTTACAAGCACTTCAATTATAGCGTTTTTATTGTTTTCGTGCCATTGCTCCAATGCTTTATTTACTGCGTTGGCATCGGTAACGTCAAACTGGATTATTTCGCCTTTGCTGCCTAATGCTTCAACCTCTTTCAATGTTTGAAGGGCTGCTTCTTTATTGCCGTTATAATTTATAAGAAGGGCATATTCTAAATCCTTTGCCAATTGAATACAAATTGCGCGACCAATACCGCGAGAACCTCCCGTGACTAATGCGTATTTCTGTTTTAGATTTTTTTCTTCCATTGGTGTATTTTGTGGTGAATTATATCTTAGACTCCAAGCTGATTGTCGGAATTATACTATTTCTGAAGTTATTTTGAAAAATCCATCAAAAACTCTTTCACTTTATTCACGTAGGGGTACATTACAACATCTTCCTTAAAAACCGGAACAATTGCACGAATTTCATCATACATTTTCTTGGTTTCTGAAGAAACTTGGTCTTGCACTTTTAGGTATTCTATTGCCTGAACAATTGTTATAAGCTCGATTGCAACAACTTCAAAAGAATTTTCAATTACTTTTTTTGTAATCAACGCAGCGTTTGTGCCCATACTCACAATATCTTGATTGTCGTTATTATTTGGGATGCTATGCACGTACATTGGGTTACTAAGCATTTGGCTTTCGGCAGTTGTGGAAGTTGCAGTAAACTGTACTCCCTGCATTCCAAAGTTTAGCCCCAATTTTCCTAAATTAACAAAAGGAGGTAAAATGTTGTTTAATTTTGAATTGAGCAAATAGTTTAATTGACGTTCAGAAAGCATCGTCATTTTTGCGACGACTATTTTCAGCTTGTCCATTTCTAAAGAAACATAATCGCCGTGAAAATTTCCGCCGTGATATACATTTCGCTTTTCAACATCTACAATTGGATTGTCGTTAGCCGAATTTACTTCTTCAATTAGTACTTTTTCAACAGTATTCAGCGTATCCAAAACAGGTCCTAAAATTTGCGGCACGCAACGAAGTGAATAGTATTCCTGTACTTTTTCTTCAATAACATTCTCGCTTTTTGACCCGTTATAAAGATGATGTTCTCGCTTTCGGGTTAAGCTGCTATCTTTTAAATGAACGCGCATCATCTCTGCAATTTTACGCTGCCCCTCATGTCTTTTTGTTTCATTTAATTCAAATGAAAGGTGGTCGTCATACGCTTTTACAATTTCATTTATTGCAGACGAAGCTTTAATCATCCACTTCAAAATTCGCTTTGTGTAAAGCACATTTACAACGCCAATACCCGTCATTACTGAGGTTCCGTTCATTAAAGCTAAACCTTCGCGAAGCTCTACTTTTATGGGTTGCAGGTTTTCAAGTTTGAAAACTGCTTCGGTATTTTTACGTTCGCCTTTATAAAAAACTTCGCCTTCGCCAATTAAAACCAACGCCAAATGAGCAAGTTGAACCAAATCGCCACTAGCGCCAACGCCGCCGTGTTCGTAAATAAGTGGAATAATATCTCTGTTTAATAATTCGCTCATCAATTCAATAACCGAAGGATGAACCCCACTGTGGCCAAGGCTCAAAGTGTTTAAACGCGCAAGCATGGCAGCCCGAACATATTGCGGAGAAATTATATTTCCGGTACCCGACGCATGGCTGCGGATAAGATTATATTGCAATTGTATGCGCTGATCGTCCTTAATTTTATACTGCGCCATCGGGCCGAAACCAGTGTTAACGCCGTAAATAATTTTATTTTCAGAAAATTCTTTTAGAAAGTCAAAACTTTTTTGAACTCTTTCTAATATATCTTTGTGAAGTTGGACAGTATCGTTTTTGAAGATAATTTCATCAAAATCAGCAATTTCCAGTTTTCCTTTTAATATTGGCATTTAGGCTTGAATCAAATGTTTTGTTAAATTAATTTTTCCAAATACTATGAAAATTTTAGATTGTAAATTTAGAGTTTTTTAATAATCTTTAACTTAATAATTATGAATGATAATGCTGTAGATGTTTTAATAATTGGCGCTGGACCTTCGGGTTGCGTAGCGGCTTCCTATTTAAAAAACAACGGTATAAGCATAAAAGTTGTTGAGAAAAGCGTCTTTCCACGTTTTGTAATTGGTGAAAGTCTTCTGCCTAGATGCATGGATCATTTTGAGGAAGTAGGACTTTTAGATTGTTTGATGGAGCAGAATTTTGAAATAAAGTCGGGCGCCAGATTTTTAAAAAACAATGTAGTTTGTAATTTTGATTTTGGAAAAAAACATACTTCAGGTTGGGATTACACCTGGCAAGCTCCGCGCGCAGATTTTGACCAAACCCTCGCAAACGAAATCGTAAAAAAAGGTGTGGACGTATCTTTCGGACACGAAGTTACTGCGGTTGATTTTGATGAAAAGGGTCATTCAACTACAACTGTAAAAGACGAAAATGGCAACGATTATAAAATAACTGCGAAATTTATAATTGACAGTAGTGGCTATGGCAGGGTTTTGCCGCGATTACTAGATTTGGAAAAACCTTCGACTCTAAATCCAAATTCTGCAATTTTCACCCACTTAAAAGAAACTGAACGCCCCGAAGGTGTTGAAGGCACGCTAATTACTTTTGATGTAGTAATGGACGACGTTTGGCTTTGGGTAATCCCATTTTCAAACGGAAATACAAGTATTGGTTTTGTGGGTCCAACGGAATTTATTGAATCTTTCCAAGGAACAAATACTGAGAAACTCCAAGAAATGCTGAAAATCTCAGACTATTATTACGACAGACTTAAAGATTTAGAATTTCTATTTGAGCCGCATATTATTAAAAACTATTCAAAAGCGGTGAAGCAGCTTTACGGAAAAGGCTATGCCCTAACGGGAAATAGTGCCGAATTTTTAGATCCGGTGTTTTCTTCCGGCGTAACTTTTGCCACAGAATCTGGATTGAAAGCCGCCAAATTAATTACAAAAGAATTAAAAGATGAACCAGTTGATTGGGAAAAAGAGTACACAGACTACATTATGAAAGGCGTAGATGTTTTTAGAACCTACGTTAGCGAATGGTACTCTGGCAATCTTCAGAAAATATTTTTTCACCGTCCTGAAAACCCTGTAATAAAAGAACAAATTTGCGCGGTACTTGCGGGTTATGTTTGGGATGAAACCAATCCTTTTGTAAAAAACCACGACCGACTTGTAAAAACGGTTGCGAAGGTTATTGATATGGAGAATGAGACGGTAAGCTAATATTTGCTTTTTTAAATAGCAATATATTAAAAATTCCCAACCTTTTTCAAGATTGGGGTTACAGCGCGGAAACGACTGAAACACAAAAGCCTGCTGCTTTTGTATTTCTGCCACCCACGGTCACGTGGACCAACAAAATAGTAATTTCAAAAAATACATAAAAAACGAAAAATCCCAACCTTTTTTAAGATTGGGATTTATAGCAAAGGGAACGACAGAAGCACAAAAGCCTACTGCTTTTGTGTTTCTGCCACCCACGGTCACGTGAGCCAACAAAACAGTAATTTCAAGAAATACATAAGAAATGAAAAATCCCAACCTTTTTCAAGATTGGGATTTAATTTTTGTTGGCCCACTAGGGCTCGAACCTAGACTCTTCTGTACCAAAAACAGACGTGTTGCCAGTTACACCATGGGCCAATTCAATAAATTTGGATTTTCATCCACCAAGGCTAAAAAAATATTTTCTAGCTTAGGAGGTGCAAATTTAATACAAAGTTTGTCTTGTACAAACATTTCATTAAAAAAATTTACAGGCATTTTTCACTTTTATCAAATTAGTTGAAAATATCACTTCATATTGCACGTTACCACATTTACATACTTGGGCTATCTATATATTTAGTAAATTCGTCCCATTAAAATTTAAATGCACTTATGGGGTCTTTCAACTTTACAAAATGGAATAAAATTACAGGCTGGCTGGTCTTTGCTATCGCCCTAATAACCTACTGGTTAACCGTTGAACCAACCGCTAGTTTTTGGGATGCGGGAGAGTATATTACAACCGCCAGTAATCTGGAAGTTGGTCACCCACCAGGAGCTCCATTGTATCAATTACTCGGAGCGTTTTTCAGCATCTTTGCTTCTGATGCCTCCCAAATTGCACTTACAATTAACTTAATGTCTGTTTTTTCTAGTGCATTTGCTGTTCTATTTATGTTTTGGTCGCTTACTATTTTGCTTACCAATGTGGTTTCAAAACACCAAGAAATTCAAAAAACTAACGCCATGGCTATTATTGGTAGCGCAGCAGTTGGCTCGTTAGCATTTGCTTTTACTGACAGTTTTTGGTACAGCGCTGTTGAAGCAGAAGTTTACGCTAGTGCCGCATTTTTAATGTCGGTTCTATTTTATACAGCTTTACGCTGGGAACGCGAAATGCTAGAACCTGGCGGCAACCGATGGGTAATTCTTATCGCTTTTATTATTGGACTTTCTTTTGGGGTTCACTTTATGGCTCTGCTAACTATTCCAGCAATCGGATTTTTATATTTCTTTAAACATTATAAAACCGTAACCGTAAAAAACTTTATCGTTGCAAACATTGTGACCGTCGCGATTCTGCTATTTATTTTTATCTTTTTGCTTCCAATGACATTAAAGTTCTTTAGTGCTTCAGAAGTATTTTTTATAAACAGTATCGGTCTACCTTTTAACTCAGGGACTATTATTGCCGGCCTGCTGTTTATATTCGTATTCATATACACTTTACGATTAACTCGAAAAAAAGGATTTGTACAGTTAAACACCCTTTTGCTTTGTATTCTCTTTATTTTTATAGGCTTTTCTAGTTGGTTAATGCTACCAATACGCGCAAATGCCGGAACAGTAATTAACGAAAACAATCCGAACAACGCTCGCGAACTTTTAGCGTATTACAACCGTGAACAATACCCCGAAACACATCTTTTTTATGGGCCGCTATTTACTGAAACCTATGCTGGCTTAGATGAAGACAATCCCTATAAAGACGAAAAACCTAAATACGAAAAAGACGAAGCCACCGGCAAATACATTATTGTAAATAACTATAAAAATGCTGGCCAAAACACCGAAGATTCGCAAAAGGCATTTATGCCCAGAATGTGGAGCACAGAGCACAACGCCAACTACATGGAGTTTACTGGCGGTTTAGACTTTTCGGTTAAAAGTGAATATTTAAGCGAACCTCGATTAGTAGATGAGGTGAATAAATTTAAACAAGCCTACAATCAAGGCCTCGTAGACAAAAGCGATTACGATAAGTTTCTGAAAAACTTTGGCCAATATCTCGACATCCAAAAACCATCCTTTTATCAGAATATGAAATTCATGTTCGAGTTTCAGTTTGGTTATATGTATTGGCGTTATTTTATGTGGAATTTTACCGGAAGACAGGATGATGTGCAAGGCCAATACACAGATCTGCACGGCAATTGGCTTAGCGGTATAAAATTTATTGACGAACTGCGGTTAGGTAATCAGGACATGTTGTCTAGTGATATGACAGATAACAAAGCTCGGAATACATACTTTTTCCTTCCGCTAATTCTGGGAATAATAGGTTTAGTATTTCACTTTAAGAACGATCAAAAAAGCTTTTGGGTGCTATTAGTGTTATTCCTCTTTACAGGTTTAGCGCTGAAGGTTTATTTAAATGAAAGACCTTTTGAACCTCGAGAGCGGGATTACGCGCTAGTAGGAAGTTTCTATGTATTTGCCATGTGGATAGGTTATGGGGTTTACGCTCTTTTCGACATGATGAAAGACTATGTGAAACCTAAAATAGCACTTCCGGTTGTGCTAACCATTTCGGCTTTGGCAGCTCCTATTTTACTTGCTACCCAAAACTGGGATGATCACGACCGCAGCAACCGTTATACTGCCCAATCAATGGGAAAAATGTATCTAGATTCCTGTGATAAAAACGCTATTCTCTTCACAATTGGAGATAATGACACCTTTGCACTTTGGTATGCACAAAACGTGGAAGGCTACAGACAAGATGTTCGTATTGTGAACACGAGTTTGTTCCAAACCGATTGGTATATCGACGATATGAAGAAAAAAGCCTTCACAAGCGACCCTATTCCTTCACAATTAACACACGATAAATATCGCTGGGGAACGCGCGACTTTTTAATCCATCAAAAAACTACACAGGATACCATCGATATTAAAACGTGGATGAATTTTGTGGCCAACGATAGTCCAGCAACCCAAATGGAACTTCCGAGTGGGCAAATGGTGAACACTTTCCCGTCAAAAGTACTTCGTATACCTGTAAATAAAGAAGCAGTTTTGAGAAGCGGAATCGTAGATCCAAAAGATGCTGATAAAATAGTTCCGTATATAGATATTAATCTAAAAGGCGACATTCTGTACAAAAATAGAATGATGATGCTAGATATTATCGCAAACAATAACTGGGAGCGTCCAATTTATTTTAGCGGCGGAAGCTTTGGCGACGACGATTATCTTTGGATGAAAGATTACCTGCAATTAGATGGTGTGGTCTATAAATTGGTGCCAATTAAAACAGCATTAGACAAAAGAAGCCCGTTTGATATGGGTCGAATTGACGCCGATAAAATGTACAATATTGTTATGTCTTGGGATTGGGGTAACAGTGGTAGCCCAGATATTTACCACGATACCGAAACCCGAAGAAATGGTATAACCTATAGAAGTAATTTGGCACGTCTTGCCGAAGCCCTTATAAATGAAGGTAAAATGGACAAAGCTGAAAAAATACTCGATCTTGGTATGGAAAAAATGCCAATAGATTATTTTGAATATTATTCGCTATTGGAGCCATTCGTAATTGGGTATTATGAACTTGATAAGCCTGAAAAAGCTAGAAAGGTATATGAAGATGTTTCAAAAAAATACCAAGAACATCTTAAGTATTACAACAGCTTAAAATTCAACAAGCAGCGCGCTATTGCCGAAGATATAATAAGCGATATGGAACGTTATAGAAGCTTGGTGCAGTTAGTTACCGTGTACGACGAAGAGCAATACGCTAGATCTGAAGCAGAAGAATTCAACGAATATTTAAAACTATTCCGTCATTTCTATTCTCCAGACGAAGCTATGGATTTAGACAGAGATGTAGAAAAAGACTCGACCATCGAGATTCCTTTAGATTCTAATCTTTTAGAATAAATGGAACGTACGCCATCAAATTGATGAAAAACCGGTAAATTAAAACGATTTGCAACTACGCTTTATAAAGATGCCCAAATTAATTCAGTGGTTATACCCTGAACGAATTTGGGCATTTTCGCGTAAAAAGAATGCCGTTTATCTCACTTTTGATGATGGTCCAATTCCTGAAATTACGCCCTGGGTTCTTGATGAACTTAAAAAATACAACGCCAAAGCCACCTTCTTTTGCATAGGCGAAAATGTTCAAAAACATCCAGCGGTTTTCAAAAGAATACTTGCCGATGGCCATTGCGTGGGTAACCACACATTTAACCATTTAAACAGTTGGAAAACACAGACTGCGGAATATGTGGATAATGCAGAAAAAGCGAGTATACAGATGAAGAATGCTTCATCTGAAATAAAGAAGCTTCAATCGAAAATCGTCAATCAAAAACCGCTTTTCCGACCGCCGTATGGTAAAATCACACAAAAACAGGCGAAAATTCTTCAGAAAAAAGGTTTCAAAATTGTAATGTGGGATCTAATTAGCTACGATTATGACGCAAACGTTTCCGAAGAAAAATGCCTTAAAAATGTATTGAATAATATTAAACCGGGAAGTGTAATCGTTTTTCACGATAGTTTAAAAGCAGAAAAAAATCTGCGCTATGTGTTGCCGAAGGTATTAGAATATATTGCAGCGAAGGGCTGGAAATTTCGCTCCATTCAACATTAATCCTTCTTCATTAAACATTAAATCAAACGTACTCATTCACAAGCCCAATTAATGTATTGGCATCTTGTTCCCCACTTTGGCGCCATTTCATTTCGCCATCTTTATAAATCATTAAAGTGGGAAGTCCCTTAACGCGTAGCGCGTCAGCAAGTTCCTTGTTTTTTTCAACATCTATTTTTATAACCCGAGCCTTGTCGCCAAGTGCGGCAGCAACGTCCCTTAAAACAGGGTGCATTTCTTTGCAGGCCTCGTCCCATTCTGTGTAAAAGTCGAGCAGAACTGGAATTCGCGTTTCAATTAATTCTCCAAATTTTGACATTAGCCTAGTATGTTAGTTGAATAACTGTATTACAAATATAATAAAATTAGTGCCTAAAGTACCTATGTGTTCTAAAGTGCTTAAAGATTTAAAAAATGAGGCATTTTAGAATATTTAGCGTGTTAAGTAATAATTTCTTTTTTGGTAGTGAGCGGGCTCTTTCTTTTAAGTTGGATGACAGTAATTTCTGGCCAAATGCCTACTCTCCCTGGATAACCTAAAAAGCCAAAGCCACGATTTACATTTATATATCTTCCAAATTCCTCATAAATCCCCGCCCAGTTTTGGTATCTATATTTTATGGGGCTCCATTTTATAATTCCTGGAATTTCAATCCCAAACTGCATTCCGTGTGTATGCCCACTTAAAGTTAAATGAAAAAAGCGCGGATCTTCTTTTACTTTTGCTTGCCAATGCGACGGATCGTGACTCATCAAAATTTTAAAATCTGTATCTGAAATTCCTTCGCAAGCTTTATCGAGATCTCCAGCTTGTTTAAAACCATTTAAACCCCAATTTTCAACACCAACCAAAGCAATTTTTTGACCGTTTTTTTCGATGTATCTGTTTTCATTCAGCAACAAATCCCAACCCATTTCCTGTTGAAGAATTTTTAATTTCCGAAGATTTTCAGCTTTTTCTGAAGCACTATCCCAATTAACATAATCGCCATAATCGTGATTTCCTAATATGGAAAAAACACCATGGGGAGATTTCAAACTCGAAAAAAGTTGCTTCCAATCGTTCATTTCTTCGGCAATATTGTTTACCAAATCGCCCGTAAAGAGAATTACATCACTTTGTTGATTATTGATAAGATCTACGGCGTATTCCACCTTTTTATGGTTGTCAAAACTACCGCTATGTATATCGCTAATCTGCGTTAACGTAAACCCATCAAATTCTTCTGGCAAGTCATCAAATTCTAAGGCATACTTTAATACTTTGTAATTGTATTTGCCTTGAATCATTCCATAAAGCAAGGAAGCAAAAGGGATTGCGGCAATCCCCAAAGCAATTGTACTCACAAATTTTCTTCGCGAAGCCATAAAACTAGTTTCGTCGCTTCCAGCAACTTTCATAAAAATGCCAACAAAGAACCTTCCAATATCTTCGCCGAACATAAAAATTATTATAATCAGCTTTGGAACAAATACTGCGAGAAAAATTCCGAAGAAATACATTTTTGGCGGCTGCATCATTTTTGCAGTGCCCAGAAAGGAGAGTTCATAAATTAAACCTGCTAAAACTGCCAACGAAATAAAGACGTACCAACCGTGTATCCACGGACTTTTAGTCACAGCTTTAACTGCTTGAAAGGCATAAATATCAACAAGAATATAAATGACAATAAAAATGAACCAACGCATAGAGTAGAAACAATTTTTAAAGATAGTAGGTTTCAAAAAACTGAAACTGTAGTTCACTTTATTTTAACGGTTTTAGTATCTTTCTCAGCATATATATCTAAAATGCGAAACACTTTACCTCTTCTCTTTTTACTTTGTTCAATTTTCTGTTTTTCGCAGGAGAATCCTTCAACCCAAAAACTTAGTTCGTTCGTAAATCCCTTTATCGGCACAGGCGGCCATGGGCACACTTACCCTGGCACGACGATGCCTTTTGGGATGATGCAGTTAAGCCCCGATACGCGTTTGGACGGCTGGGACGGCTGCAGCGGCTACCATTACAGCGATGAATATATTTATGGCTTCTCGCACACTCACCTCAGTGGAACAGGCGTTAGCGATTATGGCGATGTGCTTTTGATGCCTACAAATACAGTGAATTTCAATAATGGCGCCAATAGCGAAAAGGGCTATCGCGCACATTTTTCGCATAAAAATGAAACTGCTTCTCCGGGTTATTACAAAGTTTTGTTGGATGAAACCAATATTGAAGCGGAACTCACGGTTTCAGAACGCAGCGGGATTCACCATTACACTTTTCCGAAAGATTCAAAACAAATTGTAATTTTAGATTTGGAACATCGCGACAAAGTTTTAAGTGCAGGAATTAATATTATTTCCGAGACTGAAATTTCTGGCCACCGACATTCCGATGCTTGGGCGAAAGATCAGCGACTTTTTTACAATATTCAATTTTCTCGACCGTATAAAAAAGTTGAATATTATTCCCCCTCTGGTGACAAGGCAGTCAATCCAACCAAAGCCGCTTTTGAATTTGATGCTTCCGAAGGGAACGAGCTTGAAATTAAGGTTGCAATTTCCGCCGTTGACGAAGCTGGTGCAAAGCAAAACTTAGAAACCGAAATAGGCACTAAAACCTTTCAACAGATAAAAACCGAAGCTGAAATTGCTTGGGAAAAACAGCTGAGGAAAATCGATGTTTCGACTACGCTCAACAACCAATCATCAGCAAACCGGGGACTGAGCCGAGCCGAAGTGCTCAACAATAAAAAAACAATTTTTTACACTGCGCTTTATCACACGATGCTAGCGCCAAACCTTTATCAAGATGTTGATGGCCGTTACCGCGGAATGGATTTAGAAATTCATCAAACAAACGATTTTCAGAATTTCACCGTTTTTTCACTTTGGGACACCTATCGTGCTGCACATCCACTTTATACCATCATTGAAAAAGAACGAACAAACGATTTTATAAATTCACTTTTAGCAAAATACAACGAAGGCGGAATCCTCCCCATTTGGCCATTGGCGGCAAATTACACGGGTTGCATGATTGGCTACCACGCCGTGCCCGTAATTGCCGATGCCTATTTAAAAGGAATTCGTGGCTACGACACCGAAAAAGCTTTTGAAGCAATGAAACACAGCGCAATGCAGGATAAATTGGGGCTGAAAAGTTATAAGGAATTTGGCTTTATCCCAGTGGAAGAAGAAAGCGAATCGGTTTCAAAAACTTTGGAATACGCTTACGACGATTGGACGATTGCAGAAATGGCAAAAGCAATGGGAAACACCGAAGATTATAATAAATTTACTGAAAGAGCGCAGTATTATAAAAACGTTTACGATCCCGAAACCAAGTTTATGCGTGGCCGTTTCCGAAACACTTGGTTTGCGCCTTTTGACCCCTACGAAGTGAATTTTAATTACACTGAAGCCAACTCGTGGCAATACAGTTTTTATGCGCCACAGGACATTTCTGGTTTAATGAATTTAATGGGTGGAAAGGCTGATTTTGAAATTCAACTCGATAAACTTTTTACTGCCGAAAATAAAACTTCGGGTCGCCAACAGGCCGATATTACTGGGCTCATTGGTCAATACGCCCACGGAAACGAACCGAGCCACCATATGGCTTATCTCTACAATTTTGTAAATAAACCCGCGAAAACACAGGAAAAAGTCCATCAAATTTTAACTGAATTATACCAAAATGCTCCCGACGGTATTTCTGGCAACGAAGATTGCGGACAGATGAGCGCATGGTACATTTTTAGCGCATTGGGTTTTTATCCGGTAACGCCCGCAAGTAATCAATATATTATTGGAACGCCTTTATTTGAGAGTGCTTCCATTAATTTGGAAGATGGAAAAACGTTTAAAATAACAGCAGAAAATGTTTCAGATAAAAATAAATATATCGCTTCTGCAACACTCAATGGGAAACCTTTAAAGCGAAGTTTTATATATCATTCGGAAATTATTAACGGCGGAAAACTGGTTTTTAAAATGACCGACAAACCTTCAACTTGGGCAACAAAAGATGAAGATATCCCTAAAACAGAAATCACCGAAAACCTGATTATTCCCTCCCCTTTTATCGCAAAAGGTGATGTTGCTTTTAAGAATGAAACTGAAATTTCACTTGGCGTTGTTGCATCACAAACCGCAATTTATTATTCCTTAAACAATTCAGAATTTAAAAAACACAACCAGCCTTTTACAATTTCGGAAGAAACAGAATTGAGAACTTACGCTTCCGATGGTTATGGAAAAGAAAGTGAAATTCTCACAACTCATTTCTACAAAATAGACCCAAACCTCAGCATAACTTTAGAAACCGAATACGCCAACCAATATAACGGCGGCGGAAAGAACGCCCTGATTGACGGCATTCACGGCGCAAACGATTTCCGGACTGGAACCTGGCAAGGCTATCACGATTTAGATTTGAAAGCGACTGTAGATTTAGGTTCAAATAAAGAAGTGAACACCGTTTCAGTAAGTTTTCTGCAGGACCAACGCAGCTGGATTTTTTATCCCACGGAAATTATATGCTTAGTTTCAGAAAACGGAACCGATTTTACGCAGTTGGCAGTTCAAAAAATAGAAGCCGAAAAACCTTCGGAAGAAACAGAAATAAAAACGATTGAATTTGAAGTTGGAAAAAATATTCGATTCATAAAAATCACGGCTAAAAACTTCGGTAATCTTCCAAAAGGGCATTTGGGCTATGGCGGAAAAGCTTGGCTTTTTGTGGATGAAATTGAAGTGAAATGAACCCCGACTAAACCTGACAGGTTTTTGAAACCTGTCAGGTTTGTCAAAATTATAGTATTATGAAACGCAGAAAATTTATTCAAAATGCATCGCTTTCCACACTGGGAATTGCAGTGGGAACATCTGTTTTTGCTTCTGAAATAAAAACTTCTATTTCCGAAGAAATGAAACCTAAAAATGAAGCTTCTGGTTTCCCGATGGCAATTGCCACTTGGAATGTAAACGATAGCACAGCCGAAGCTTGGCGCGTTTTACAGGAAGGGAACTCTTCGCTCGATGCCGTGGAAAAAGGCTGTATGATTGAAGAAGCCAACGCCGAAGGGCAATCTGTTGGCATTGGCGGTTTACCCGATCGCGATGGAAACGTAACGCTGGATGCCTGCATTATGAATAAAGATGGCGACTATGGTGCAGTGGTTTATCTTCAAAATATTATGCACCCAATCTCTGTTGCTCGAAAAGTGATGGAAGATACGCCACACGTAATTTTGGCAGGAAAAGGCGCAGAACAATTTGCAATTTCAAAAGGGTTCAAACCTGTAGATTTGCTAACCGACGCTTCAAAAAAAGCATACGAGGAATGGAAAAAAACTTCGCAATACAAACCTATTATCAATATTGAAAACCACGATACCATCGGGATGCTCGCCATTGACAAAAACGGCGATATTTCTGGGGGCTGTACCACCAGCGGCTTGGCTTACAAAATGGCCGGCCGTGTGGGCGATTCGCCTATAATTGGTTCAGGACTTTTTATCGATAATGAAGTAGGCGGCGCAACAGCAACAGGTTTGGGTGAAGAAGTATTAAAAACCGTCGGCAGTTTTCTGATTGTTGAATTAATGCGCCAAGGCAAAACCCCGCAACAAGCCTGTGAAGAAGCAATTGGGCGAATTATTAAAAAGACTCCCGATTATAAAGATTTTCAAGTGGGTTATATTGCCGTAAACAAAAAGGGAGAAACGGGTTATTACGCAATTCACGATGGATTTTGGGTAACACGATATCAAAACGATAAAAACGAAAACTTTCCTTCCGATTTTTACGATAAAAAATAAACGCTCTGCGTCCTTTACGACTTTGCGGTTATCTTTTCACCGCAGAGTCGCTGAGAGCGCAGAGAAAACCAAATTCAACAACTAACCATGACCGAAAAAAAATCCTTCCGCTCCGCATTTATCACTGTTACTGTTTTATTTTTCCTGTGGGGTTTTATCACTGTTTTAGTTGATAGCTTGGTTCCGCGATTAAAAGACGTTTTTGAACTCAGTTATTTTCAGGCGGGATTAGTTCAATTTGCTTTCTTTTTGGCGTATTTGGTAATTTCTGTCCCAGCGGGAGCATTGCTTTCGCGAATTGGATATCAAAAAGGAATTATCGTAGGTTTGGTTACTATGGCTTTGGGCTGTTTGCTTTTTTATCCCGCAGCTGCCGACAGACAATTTTGGCTTTTTATGGTTGCTTATTTTACGCTCGCAGGCGGAATTACCATACTCCAAGTAGCGGCAAATCCGTACGTTTCGGTCTTGGGAAGTGAAGATGGCGCATCCAGCAGATTGAACCTTTCACAAGCATTTAACTCTTTAGGGACGGCGATTGCTCCTTTAATTGGCGCTTGGTTTTTGTTGAGCGACACTATAAAATCTTCGGAAGAAATTTTAGTTTTAACAGATATTGACAGAACTTCCTATTACGTTTCAGAGGCTTCTGCTGTACAAATACCATTTCTTTACATTGCCGCGTTTATCGGGCTATTGGCGCTTCTTTTTGTTTTCATAAAACTTCCCGCTATTTTAGAAAAAAGCCCCGTAGGTGGTTACAGAAAACTTCTGAAAAACAAAATAGTAATGTTCGGCGCATTGGGTATTTTCGTTTATGTAGGTGCCGAAGTAGCAATTGGCAGTTATTTAGTGAATTTTATTTTATGAGCATGAATATGTCTGAAATAATTCAACAAAACGATGCTATGCGTTACATAGCCGAGCAATTACTAAACATGGATTTAAGTGCGATAGACAGAAAAGCGATTGTAGGAGCATTTGTGGTTTTTTATTGGAGTGGCGCCATGATTGGAAGATTTGCAGGAGCCTATCTAACTAAAATTATGAAACCCTCCAAAGTGCTTTCAATTTTCGCCTTATTAGTAGTCGTACTGCTTCTAGTTTCAATGAATACAAATGGTTTAACCGCTATGTGGTCTATTCTTGCCGTTGGACTTTTCAACTCTATTATGTTCCCAACAATCTTTGCTTTAACCATTGATGGTTTGGGCGATTTAAAACCACAAGCATCTGGTTTACTTTGTATGGCTATTGTGGGTGGCGCAGTTATCCCGCCAGCTTATGGGTTTTTAACAGATAACGTCGGGTTTAAAATCGCGCTTCTTTTATTGATTGCATGTTATGGCTATATATTTATTTTTGGCAGAATGAAAAGCCGAACCATCCAATAGCGAATTTGCTTCATTCACTAAAAATATCTTACCATTCACTATAAAATTTAATCCTGCAGAGCATCCATGTGATACATTTAGAGTGATTTAACTCCCGAATCCTTAAAATTTCACAAAATGAATAATGCACTTATTTATATTACAGCGGGAGCCATTTTTGACACTTTTGGCGATTTACTCATGAAGAATTGGGTTGTTAGCAGTAGTAAAACCCATTTTGTTGGGGGAATGCTATTTTATATTATTGGGCTAAGTTTTTTAACGTATAGCTTCACGTTTAAAAACATTGTTGTTGCCTCAGTAATTTTCTTAATTTTTAATATCGTTCTACTTTCTCTTGTAAACTGGATAGTTTACAATGAATCACTTTGCGGAAGAGAACTTACAGCCTTGGGACTGGGGTTGGTCTCAATTATATTATTTGAATATAATTGAAAAAAGCCGCGATGGAGAGCGGCTTTCTTCAAAATGATAATTAACAACATTGAGTTTTAAAAGACTCTTATTGTTAGCCTTAAATTTAAAATTGGAAGTTTTTCTTCTAAAATAATCGACAATGATCTCTATTCAGAAAACATCAATTCACCATTGCTTTCCATCTCTTTGAATTTCATTACAAGCTCCAAAGCATCAGGAATTACGTCGCTACAGCAAATTATAAGTGAGCCTTTAACTGCGTTTTTAACGGCGTATGTGATAGCATCTTTTTCTGATGGGATTATTGTAGTTTTTTTATTGGCATCCCTCATTTTAATACCATCATTAAGCATCTTAATTAGTGCCTCTTCAGATTTACCGCGCAAATGCTTGTCTTGACGGATAATAATTTCGTCGAACATATCAGCGGCTATGCTTCCTAATTCATTCGTATCTTCTTCTCTTCTATCGCCCACACCTGCAATAATGCCAACTTTTACAGTTGCTTCCAGATTATCGGTGAAGTTTTTTAGCGCGCGCATACCTGCGGGATTATGGGCATAATCGAGTAAAATACTGAAGTTTTCAAATTTGAAAAGATTCAATCTTCCCGGCGTTTGTGTAGCCGAAGGGATAAAAGTTTCCAACGCCATTTTCATATCTTCAATACTAATTCCGCGAACGTTTGCTGCAATTACAGCTGGAAGAATGTTTTGAATCATAAAAGTAGCTTTCCCACCGTAGGTTAACGGAATGTTTTCAGCTTTCATAATGCGCATTTTCCAAGTTCCACGGCAAAGGGTTACGTATCCATGTTCATATACTGCTGTAATGCCGCCCAATTTCTGAAGTGCTTTAATTCGCGGATTTTCTTCGTCCATAGAAAACAGCGCGAGGTTACAATTTATGGTTCTTCGCATTTCATAAACCAAATCGTCATCGGCGTTAAGGATTGCGTATCCATCTGGCAAAACTGTTTCTGGAATAACTCCTTTTACTTTTGCAAGCTGTTCGATTGTGTGAATTCCTTTTAAACCCAAATGGTCTGCAGCAACGTTTGTTACAATCCCTACATCACATTTTTTGAAACCGAGACCGGCACGTAATAATCCACCGCGAGCACATTCCAATACTGCAAAATTTACCGTTGGGTCTTTTAGTACAAATTCTGCACTTGCAGGGCCCGTACAATCGCCCTTCATCAATAATCTATTTTGAATATAAACACCATCACTTGTAGTATAACCTACTCTGTGACCTTTCATTTTTGCCATATGGGCAATTAAACGAGTGGTGGTAGTTTTTCCGTTTGTTCCAGTAACTGCGATAATAGGAATTCGTCCCGTAGTTCCCTGCGGAAATAATTTATCCACCACAGGAGAGGCAACATTTCTGGGCAAACCACTAGTTGGCGCCAAGTGCATTCTAAATCCTGGACCTGCATTTACTTCTAAAACAGCCCCTCCAGTTTCTTCCAGAGGTTTGCTTATGTCTGTAGTCATAATATCAATTCCGCAGATATCAAGATCTATTATTTTTGAAATGCGTTCGCACATTGATACGTTTGAAGGATGTACAATATCTGTAATATCCTCTGCAGTTCCACCGGTACTAAGATTTGCAGTATCTTTTAAGATTACAACTTCACCTTTAGGCGGAATGGTATCTTCTGTATAACCTTTGGCACTAATGATTGTTCGAGTTAAGTCATTAATCGTGATTTTTGTGAGTACATTTTCATGACCATAGCCACGGCGTGGATCCTTATTTACAATCTCCACTAATTCTGTTATTGTAGATTTTCCGTCGCCCACTACGTTTGCAGGGGTACGTTTGGCGGCTGCTACTAACACATTGTTTATTACTAGCAAGCGGTAATCTTCGCCAGTTATATATTTTTCTATAATTACTTTTGGTGAAACAACTTTAGCTGCGTGAAATGCAACTACTGCATCTTCGTAGTTTCTAATATTTACAGTAATTCCGCGACCGTGATTTCCCCCTACAGGTTTTACAACCAATGGGAAGCCAACATAGCTGCATGCTTCTTCCAAACTACTTTCGCGGCCAATAATATCGCCTCTCGGAACGAGCACTTCAGCTTGCTCTAAAAGGTATTTTGTATCTTCTTTATCGCAGGCAATTTCAACGCCAATACTGCTAGTTTCTGAAGTTACCGTAGCTTGAATTCGTTTTTGATTTGCGCCATAACCTAATTGACAAAGTGAATATTTATTAAGACGAATCCAAGGAATTCCACGTGCTTCGGCTTCTTCAACAATAGATCCCGTACTTGGGCCCAAACGCACCTCTTCACGAATTTCACGCATTTTTTGGATATCCGCTTCCAAATCATAATCTTCTCCGTCTATCAACGATTGACATATATCTACTGCTATTTTTGCAGCATAACGACCTACGTTTTCTTCAATATAACTGAACACAACATTGTAGACTCCACTTTCACCATAATCGCGAGTTCTTCCGAAGCCCGTATCCATATCTGCTAAAGTTTGAATTTCCAACGCAATATGTTCAATAATATGCCCCATCCATGTTCCGTCTTCCACTCTCTGAAAAAACCCACCCGGTGCGCCTACGCTACAACGATGACTGTACATGCTTGGAAACATTGCTTTAAGCCGATCACTAAAACCTTCAATCTTATTGGACGGACGTTCCTCCATTTCCTCTAGATCTAAGACCATTACTATTAATTTATGACGGCGTACAGACCAGTAATTTGGCCCCCGCATGGCGTTGATTTCTCTAATTCGCATATGTTGACGGATTTCTTTGTTTAGTATGAATTTGATAAATATATGATTAATTTTTATAACAATTACCGTATTTTTGCGCTCAAACTAAATAAATTCATGAGCGTAAAAGGCACCCTAATCCCCATAGGTGGAAATGAAGATAAAGGCAACGGAGAAAATGAAAGATATACTCTTGAGTATATTCAGGACGGTATACTTTCCCGCGTGGTTAGAGAGAGTGGCGGCATAGATGCTACTATAATCGTTATTCCTACGGCCTCGAGCATACCTGTTGAAGTGAGTGAAAACTACCTTGATGCCTTCAAAAAACTGGGTTGTAAAAATGTGCATATTATGGACATTAGAAACCGCGAAGATTCTGAAAAACCAGAATTTTTAGAACTGATGCAGAAAGCAAACTGCGTGATGTTTTCTGGTGGCGACCAGTCAAAAATTGTAAAGTATATTGGTGGAACGACACTGAATAAAATTATACAAGAAAAGTACGAAAAAGAAGAGTTTGTTATAGCCGGAACCAGTGCTGGAGCAATGTGCATGAGCGAAGAAATGATTACTGGCGGAGGCGTGCAAGAAGCATTTACCAAAGGCGCTGTTAGCATGGGCCAAGGAATGAGTTATATACCAAACTTTATTATCGATTCGCACTTTATACGTCGCGGACGTTTTGGTAGATTGGCTGAAGCCGTTGCTAGATTTCCTTCAAGAATAGGAATAGGCCTTGCAGAAGATACCGGACTAGTAATTAAAAACCGCAATAACTGCGAAGTAATTGGCTCGGGAATGGTAATACTTTTTGATCCACGCAGACTTATTCACAACAACCAAGCTTCTGTTGAAGAAGGTCAGCCAATGTCTATCACCAATTTAAAAACACATATTTTGGCAAATGGCGACAAGGTTGATATAAAGGAGAAGCGTGTTCATATTTCACCCATTCATCTTGAAATGACCGACGCAGAAACGTTGTAATTGTTTATTGTAAATTACAATGGTATCAGTCCTTATAAATTTCGGTTCCCGTTTTTCCATCCGAAGTTTTAAAAGCGCGGTACATCCCTTCAGTATTGAAAGGCATTGCTATGTTTCCATTGGCATCTACGGCAATTAGGCCACCGTCGCCGCCAATTTCTAAAATTCTTTTATGGATAACTTCTTTAGTGGCTTCTTCAACAGTCATTCCTTTGTACTCCATTAAACACGAAACATCATACGCCACAACAGCGCGAATAAAGAATTCGCCACTACCTGTACAGCTTACTGCGCAGGTTTTATTGTTTGCATAATTTCCAGCGCCAACCATTGGGCTGTCGCCTACTCGGCCCCAGCGTTTGTTAGTCATTCCCCCAGTTGAAGTTGCGGCTGCAATATTGCCGTTTTTATCGCAAGCAACAGCACCAACGGTACCAAACTTACCTTCCTTTTTCATACTGTGATCAAGTTGAAATGTATCGCTATCCTTAATATTTTGCCATTGCTGATATCTGTGCTCGTCATAGAAATACTCGGGAGTTTCCAGCGTATAATCTAAACTTTTGGCAAATCGCATCGCTCCTTCCCCAGCAAGAAAAACGTGATCAGATTTTTCCATAACATCGCGTGCTAAAGAAACAGGGTTTTTAATTCCTGTTATTAAAGAAACCGCACCAGCATTTAATGTCTTGCCATCCATAATGGCAGCATCCATTTCGTGAGTGCCATCGTTTGTAAAAACACTGCCTTTTCCTGCATTAAAAAGTGGTGAATTCTCAAGATGATTTACAGCAGTTTCAACAGCATCCATTGCGCTGCCGTTTTTATCAAGAATTGCATATCCCTTCTCAAGTGCTTCATTTAAAGCCGTTTTATACTGCTCTTCCTTTTCAGGCGTCATCAATCCTTTTACAAGTGTTCCGGCACCGCCGTGGATTACTAGGGAATATTTTTTATTCATGTCACTGCCCGCAAAGGCGGGTATCTTTTAATTAATAGTTCTTTTGTTTCGGACAAAAGTAAAGCTTGTTATCCATAACTAATGCGAAAAATACAAATTGTCAGGAACAATAAATCATTTCAATTATAAATTTCTTTTTCACATAAAAGCATTCAATTGTGAAGGGTTCTTTTTATTTTTGAATCAAGATTTACGAATAAAATTAACTTGTCCGTTCGAGCGCAGTCGAGAACTACTTTTAAGGGCGTTAGTTCTATAAACCTCTCGACTGCGCTCGAGAAGACACTTCAAAAAATGTCAGAAAAAAAACGCTTATTTCTTGTTGATGCTTACGCCCTAATTTTTAGAGGGTATTTCGCTTTAATTAAAAACCCACAAATAAACAGTAAAGGTCAAAATACCTCCGCCATTATGGGGTTTATGAATTCCTTAATAGACGTTGTAAAAAGAGAACGCCCAGACCATTTGGCCGTTTGTTTCGATAAAGGCGGCAGCGAAGCCCGCAACGAAATGTTCCCAGACTACAAAGCGAATAGAGACGAAACGCCAGACGCCATAAGGCTTGCCATTCCTTATATCTATACCATTCTCGAAGCTATGAAAATACCAATTATGGTGAAAGAAGGTTTTGAAGCAGACGACGTAATTGGCACATTAGCAAAAAAAGCCGAAAAGGAAGGTTACACCACTTATATGGTAACCCCCGACAAAGATTTTGCGCAGTTGGTTTCAGAAAATATATTTATGTATCGCCCCGTTTTTGGAGGTGGGTACGAAACTTGGGGGATTCCAGAAGTTCAGAAAAAATTTGAGGTAAAAGACCCTCTCCAAGTAATTGACTTTTTAGGAATGATGGGCGATAGCAGCGATAATATTCCCGGTCTTCCTGGTGTTGGTGAAAAAACAGCGAAGAAATTTTTAGCAGAATTTGGCTCCATGGAAGGTTTGCTTGCAAACACCGCAAAGCTAAAAGGTAAAATGAAGGAAAAGGTTGAAGAAAACGGTGAGCTTGGTTTACTGAGTAAAAAGCTAGCAACTATTATGCTGGATGTGCCCGTTGAATTTAATGAAAAAGATTTTGAAATGTGTCCGCCCGATACTGAAAAAGTTTTAGGGATATTCGATGATTTGGAATTTAGAAGACTAAAAGATAATTTCCTAAACGCGTTTTCTATAGAAGGCATGGCCTCACTGGGTACAAGTCGTGGAAGCCAAGAAAACAACAACACTAGCACCACAAAACCCAAACCAGCTAAAGATACCGCTGCCGGTGAAGGTCAGTTTTCGCTTTTTGGAAACGCTGGCGATACTTCGGTAGAAATAAAAGACTACAACACGCGCGCAACTATTAAAAATACGGAGCATTTCTACCAAACCGTAAAGCCAGGAATGGGCACCAAGTTGTTTCTTCAAAATTTGATGAAGCAGAAAAGTGTGTGTTTTGACACCGAAACCACGGGTTTAAATCCGTTGGAAGCAGAATTGGTTGGCATTGCTTTTTCTTGGGAAAAAGGAAAAGGTTTTTACATTCCATTTCCTGATAATAAGGAAGAGACACAACAACTTTTAGAAGAAATTCGTCCATTTTTTGCAGATGAATCCATTCAGAAAATTGGTCAAAATTTAAAATACGATATTAAAGTATTGGCGAAATACAACATTTCAGTAAAAGGAAAATTGTTCGATACTATGCTTGCGCACTACCTCATAAACCCAGATATGCGCCACAATATGGACGTTTTGAGTGAAACGTATTTAAATTATACGCCCGTTTCAATCACCGAATTAATTGGCAAAAAAGGTAAAAACCAACTCAACATGCGCGACGTAAATGTTGAAAAACAGACCGAATATGCCGTTGAGGATGCAGATGTTACTTTTCAGCTAAAAGAACATTTCGAAAAAGAATTGGGAGAAGCAAACACACAAAAACTTTTTGATGAAATTGAGGTGCCCTTGCTTCGGGTGTTGGCAGCTATGGAATTGGAAGGAATAAATCTAAACGAAGATTTCTTGAAAAAACTTTCTGTAGAATTAGACAAAGACATTCTTCAGCTTGAAAAACATATTTATGAAGAAGCAGACGAAACTTTCAACATTGCTTCGCCAAAGCAGTTGGGTGAAATTCTCTTCGGAAAAATGAAACTGATTGAAAAGCCGAAAAAAACAAAAACCGGTCAATATTCCACGGCCGAAGATGTGCTTTCCTATTTAGCAAAAGATCATAAAATTATTCGCGATGTATTAGAATATCGCGGGCTCGCAAAACTAAAAAGCACTTATGTTGACGCATTGCCCGAACAGGTTGAAAAATCCACTAGCCGTGTGCATACTGATTATATGCAAACCGTTGCTGCAACAGGCAGATTGAGTAGTAATAACCCAAACCTTCAGAATATACCAATTAGAACTGAGCGCGGACGCGAGGTTCGGAAAGCATTTATTCCCAGAAATAACGATTTCGTTTTAATGGCTGCAGATTATAGTCAGATAGAACTTCGAATTATCGCAGCTTTAAGCGAAGAAGACAATATGATTGAAGCCTTTAAAAACGGCGAAGATATTCATGCTTCCACCGCTGCGAAGGTTTTCAATGTTCCTTTAAGTGAAGTAACCCGCGAACAAAGAAGCAATGCAAAAACAGTAAACTTCGGGATTATCTACGGTGTTTCTGCTTTCGGCCTCAGCAACCAAACAGATCTTTCTCGTGGCGAAGCAAAAGATTTGATTGAAACCTATTATAAAACCTATCCAAAACTGCGCAACTATATCAGCGAGCAAATAGATTTTGCACGTGAAAATGGTTATGTAGAAACAGTGATGGGCAGAAGACGCTACCTAAAAGACATAAACGGAAGTAATCAAGTAGTGCGTGGCGCCGCTGAACGAAATGCGGTAAACGCCCCGATACAGGGGAGTGCGGCAGATATCATTAAAATTGCGATGATAAATATCTATAAAAAGCTGGAAGAGGAAAATTACCAGAGCAAAATGCTACTCCAAGTACATGATGAATTGGTTTTTGACGCTTACAAACCTGAGTTAGAAAAACTAAAAACCATGGTAAAGTACGAGATGGAAAACGCTTACAAACTCGCCGTGCCATTGGATGTAGATATGGGCGTGGGAGAAAATTGGTTAGAAGCTCACTAAAATTATTGGCATAAAAAAAGCCGGAAGATAAACTTCCGGCTTTTTACTATTTATAAAAGTAAGTTTACTGTTTTGTGTAAACAAAAGTAATGTCTTCAGTAACCGTAGTAGTTGTTCCGTTATCGTCAACTTCTACAAAGAAACCTTCTTGAATTACATAGGTAAGAGTATTACCTGAAAGTGTTGCAGCTTGGTTTGATCCAGCAATAGTAAGAGTTACATCATTTCCATTTTGAATGTATGCAAAAGGAGTTGACTCATCTTCAGAAACACAAGTTATTGTGTATTCGTATTCGTCAGTTGTACCTGCAACTATTGTAAGTTCAATATCTGCATAGCTAGTGCTTAAAGCAGTACCTGTTGTTCCATCAGCATTGAACGTAAGGGTTTCGTTTTGGTAACAGCTAGTTTCATCCATAACACTTGTTGAAGTCGAACCATCATTATTTAGGTCGTAAGCGTTTTCGGTGTTAAAAGCTGTCAATTTCCAAGTTCCTTCGATAGATGTGTCACTGCTGCTGCTATCATCATCGCTTGAACAAGCAGTAAAAGCAATTGCTAAAAAAAGTAATCCAAATAATTTTTTCATAGTTATATTTTTTTTTGTGGGCGCAAAACTAGATGAAATTAAAGCGAATGAGTTCTATTAAATGTTAAATAAACAAGTGAATATTTGCGCCTAATCAGCAATCTAGTGATGGCGAAATTTGAAAGTGCAGTAAATTTAAATTTTCAAGGCAACGTTTTTATAATATGAAGCATTTCATTTATACTAGTTGTTGATTCTATTTCTTGCTTAAACAAATAGTCCAAATTTGCCAATAGAAAATAAGTGAAATAATAATCAATTTCCTTTTCAAATACATTAAAATGTTCGCGGAAACTGCCAATATTAACAAAAGATGCTGAATGCATAGATATAACGTCTATAGGAGCAAAACTTACAATAAAATTTGATTTGGCAATTTTTCCTCTTTCAGAATTATTATGCTTAAGTTCCGATTTTGCAGATGAGAAAGAGCTCGTGCGAGAATTTTGATTCAAATATTTTTGAAAACCACTATCCTCACCTTCTTGTAATCGTCCATCAATATGAACATTCTTTTTTATTCCTTCTTTGTAATTTAGTGAACGTAAATTATCATTTTCTATATCATCAAGTTTCTTTTGATAAAACTCCTTTAAAATTATAAAATATAGAGTAAATATTAAATCGAAAACACAAATAGAATCATTTTCTAAAATTCTAGGAAATGACTTTTTAAGATAATGTTCATGGGCTAAATTTTCTTCAATATTTTTTAAAATTAAAAATCTATTCAAAACCTTTTTAATTTTTCGTGGATTACTAAATCTTAATGATGAAAAGAATCTATCCAATATATTTGAAATTGACATTTGAGCACCTTGAAAAGAATAAATTGATTCCGTAGGAAAATAATGTAAAAATAATTTTATGCTATTTGAAAATTTCGGAATAGAAAAAGATATATCAAAAATCTTTTCTAAATATTCATCGGATTTAATTATATCCCCGTACTTATTATTTACTGCTTCCCTAACTGCTTTTTTATCAATTCCACAAAAGAAAATAGTCTTCTTTCCGTAAGTGAAGAATAATTTTAAAGCAGAAAGCAGGTTTAACACATTTTCAGGTTCGCAACGGTCTAAATCATCTATAAATACAATATTGTAATTAGGATTTTTCCCTTTTGTATTCAAGTTCTCCCACTTGATAAAATCTTCCTTAAACTTATTCTTAGATTCTAAAAAAGATTTCTCTTTCTTTTCAAATGGAGCTACAAGTTCTTTCCCATTTATATTAAAAACAGGTGATTTTAACGTAATTGATTTAGTAAAACCTTCTAATAAATTTCCCGCAACTTCTTCAATATCCTCAAATAACTTTTTAGATTTTGATTTAGAATTTTCAAGTAAATATTCCATTAAAGAAAGTGGCAAGTTTGAGTCACTTTCAAATTCCCAAGCTTCAAAAAAGAATGTATTAAAAGTTTCTTTAAGATCCTTTTCAAGGTATTTCATCAAAGTGCTTTTACCACTTCCCCATTCACCATAAAGAGTAAACATTTTAATTTCAGTAAATTCTTGAGTATTGCTTTGTAAAAATGTTTTTATTAAATCGCCTTTTTCAATGATCCCTAAGTAATCATTTTCAGGTGTTAAATCCTCGATCGGAAGGTTTGGTAATAACTTTGACATGAGATTAATTTTAAAAAAATGAATTTACGGATTAATAATATACTTTCCGCTAATTGAAATTTTCCTTAAATAAATGATATTATTATTTGAGAACATTACAAACTAGGCCAAGGCGTTTACTATATTCAACTGTATTCTGGGAAAAATGTGGCTTTAAAAAAGTTTGTGAAGGAATGATTCTGAATTCATAATTCTGATTTATTTCAGTCTTATGTCTTAAATCTTACAGCGAAGCGGTCTTACGTCTTTAATGAAATCCATATCTTTAAAAAAATATTTCCCAATGTTATGGAGGACGATAACTACAAACTTATTTCAAAAAAGAAACCGGCTTATCCCATTACAGATGAGCTTTTAAAGTACTTAACCCGTCACGGAAGAACTATTAAAATTCCTATCTATTACGACGATTTATTGCGTTTTCAAGGCTCGGTTTCAGTATTCGATAAAAACGGAAAAGACACTTTGTGGGTGAGCGTTTACTATTCTGAATTTGAAACCGAAGAGATTAATCAGAGCCTAAAAAGAGTTTATTCCATTTTACACTCTGACGGAAGCGACACTATTTTTCCGTACTTAAATATAGATAATATTGATTTTTGCACCTTCGGAAATTCAAAGCCATTTAGAATAAAAGTGCGTAACATTTTGAATGACAACTATCTTTTCTTCTACATTAAAAAAGCCGATGCCTCACGCATCTACGGTTTGGAATTAGAAGATTTACTTTCGCCAAACCACATCAATTTCTTGGTGAGAAAAAACACTTTGATTGAGGAACACATTTCAGGCATTCCTGGTGACGATTTTATAGAAAACCATTTAGACAATTGCTCGCACCGCGATAAAATGGAAATCGCTAAAGAATTTGTAAAATTCAACGAACGCTGTTTTGTACGCTTATTGGGCGATATGCGCTCCTACAATTATGTTATGGTGCTAACCCACGATTTTGACCGAATTCAATATAGAATTCGCGCTATCGATTTTGACCAACAAAGTTATGAGGGGAATGCTAAGGTATATAAGCCTCAATTTTTAAAAGAGAATAACGCGTTGGTAGAAATGACAATGAAGCTGCTGCAGCAAACTTCCATAGATCAGTATATAGGTGAAGAAAGATCGTTATTAGCTAAACGAGCTACAAGCATGAAAAAGAGATTGAAAGGTTTAATGAGTTGCATGAAAAATGACAATATAGCACCACCCGAAAAAATTAAACAATTAAAGATGGATCTTTTTGAATTAACGGGTGATATAAGATTTAAAAAAGCCCGTAATATGGGCGAAGTATTACAAAGCGCGCTAGATTTCGTGATCCGGAATTACAAAAGTGAAAATCCATATATCCTTAGATAGTCTTTAAATAGTTAATTGAAAATGATTCAAAAAACTACATCTAAAATGCTCCTTAAAACTAGAAGCAAAATAAATATTGTAAGTATTATATTATGCACGCATAGTAATTACTATCTTTAAAGCATAATTTCAAATTTAAAAAAACGACTTCCATGAAAATCAAAAAAGTATTGGTTGCCAATCGCGGCGAAATAGCCATACGAGTATTACGTGCGTGTGCAGAAATAAATTTGAAAACGGTTGCCGTTTATACGTACGAAGATCGCTATTCGCAACATCGTTACAAAGCCGATGAATCCTACCAAATAGGTGAAAACGACCAACCTTTAAAACCGTATTTAGACGGTAGTGCCATCATTGCTTTGGCAAAATTGAAGAATGTGGATGCAATCCATCCAGGTTACGGATTTTTATCTGAAAACTCCGAATTTGCACGAAACTGTGCCAAAAATGGAATCATTTTTATTGGTCCAGATCCAAAAGTGATGGATGCCTTAGGAGACAAAATTACAGCGAAAAAGATTGCTGAAAAATGCAATGTTCCCGTTATACAAAGCAACATTAAAAAACTTTCTTCGCTTAAAATTGCACTTTCTGAAGCAGAAATTATTGGCTATCCTGTAATGTTAAAAGCGGCCTCTGGCGGCGGCGGACGCGGCATGCGAATAATCCGCAATGATGACGATTTAAATAATAATTTTGAATCTGCACGAAGTGAGTCGCTTAATGCTTTTGGCGACGACACCATGTTTCTCGAAAAATATGTGGAAGACCCGAAGCACCTGGAAGTACAGATTGTAGCAGATAACCACGGTAACATTCGTCATTTGTTTGAACGCGATTGTTCTGTACAACGCCGACACCAAAAAGTAGTAGAGATTGCTCCTTCTTTTAATGTTTCAGAAAAAGTAAAACAGGAGCTTTACAAATATGCTATAAAGATTGCCGAAGAAGTGAACTACAACAATGTGGGCACCGTGGAATTTTTAGTAGATAAAGAAGACTACGTTTATTTTATTGAAGTTAATCCACGGATTCAAGTAGAACACACGGTAACCGAAATGGTAACTGGAATAGACCTTATAAAAACACAGATTTTTGTTGCTGGCGGCTACAAACTTTCAGACACACAAATAAAAATATACGATCAGGATTCACTGGCAACTTACGGTTTCGCGATGCAGTGTCGTTTAACAACGGAAGATCCCGAAAATAATTTTACGCCAGATTACGGCACAATTACAACCTATAGAAGCGCAGGCGGAATGGGCATTCGGTTGGACGCAGGTAGTATTTATCAATCCTATAGCGTTAGTCCGTTTTTTGATTCTATGCTTGTAAAAGTATCCGCTCACGGACGCACTTTGGACGGCGCCGTTCGGAAAATGTCTCGCGCTTTAAGAGAATTTCGAATTCGCGGGGTGAAAACGAATATTCACTTTCTTCAAAATGTAATTCAAAATGAAACATTTAGAGAAGGAAAAGCAACCGTAAATTTTATAGCCAATACACCTTCTTTATTCGATATTAAACTTCCGCAAGATCGTACTTCAAAAATCGTAAATTATTTAGGTGAAGTAATTGTAAACGGCAATCCAGACGTAAAAACGTTCGATAAAAATAAAATTTTCAGAACTCCAAAAGTTCCAAAGTTTGAAGCTGAGATAGAGTTTCCAAAAGGGACAAAAAATTTGCTCACCGAGCTAGGACCAGAGAAATTCTGCCTTTGGCTGAAGGAAGAAAAAAAGATACATTACACAGACACAACCATTCGCGATGCACACCAATCGCTACTAGCCACGCGAATGCGTAGTTACGATATGTTGCAGGCAGCTGAAAGTTTCGCTAAAAACCATCCCAATACTTTTAGTATAGAAATGTGGGGCGGCGCTACTTTTGATGTTTGCCTCCGGTTTTTAAATGAAAGTCCATGGACACGTTTGCGCGAACTTCGCAAATTAATGCCGAATATACTTTTTCAAATGTTGCTTCGCGGGTCCAATGGCGTGGGTTACAAAGCATACCCAGATAATTTAATTGAAAAATTTATTGAGACTTCTTGGGAAAACGGCATCGATATTTTCAGAATATTCGATTCGTTAAACTGGGTAAAAGCTATGGAGCCAAGCATCAATTTTGTTCGAAATAAAACAGGCGGAATTGCTCAAGCAGCTATAAGTTACACGGGTGATATTCTCGATCCAAATGAAACAAAATACACCTTAAAATATTACACTCAGCTTGCAAAAGACTTAGAAAATGCCGGCGCGCATATGATCGCCATTAAAGATATGGCTGGTCTTTTAAAGCCTTATGCAGCAGCGGAACTTGTTGCGGCATTAAAAGACACGGTTAAAATTCCGTTGCATTTGCATACGCACGACACTTCTTCCATTCAATCTGCTACTTATTTAAAAGCCATAGAAGCGGGTGTGGACGTGGTAGATGTGGCTTTGGGCGGACTTTCCGGACTTACCTCCCAGCCCAATTTTAATTCTATTGTAGAAATGATGCGCAATCAGCCGCGCGAAAATAAATTCGATATTACTAAATTGAATGAATTTTCTAATTACTGGGAAGACGTACGCGAAAAGTATTATCCGTTTGAATCTGGCTTAAAAGCCGGAACTGCCGAAGTTTATCAGCACGAAATACCCGGCGGGCAATATTCTAATTTGCGTCCGCAGTCTGAAGCGCTTGGCCTTGGCAACCGTTTTGATGAAGTAAAAAAAATGTACGCGCAGGTAAATAAAATGTTTGGAAACTTGGTAAAAGTTACGCCAAGCTCTAAAGTGGTGGGCGATATGGCTATTTTTATGGTTACCAATAACCTTACTCCTGAAGATGTAATGGAACGCGGTGAGGATATTTCATTCCCAGAATCTGTAATCAATTTCTTTAAGGGCGATTTGGGGCAACCTATGGGCGGTTTTCCTAAGAAATTACAAGCTATCATTTTAAAAAATAACGAAGCTTATACCGAAAGACCCAATGCGCATTTGGAACCAATAGACTTCGATTCAGAATTTAAAGTTTTCAGTAAAAAATTCCAACAAGGGTTTACAAGACCAATAGAATTTGAAGATTTTCTCTCTTACAGTTTATACCCGCGAGTTTTTGAACAAGCGCACGAAAAATACAAGAAGTACGGCAACCTTGCTATACTTGCTTCGGAAAACTTTTTCTACGGAATGAAACTTCAGGAAGAAGCCATTGTTGAATTAGAACCAGGAAAATCTATTATTGTAAAACTTCTTTCAGTAGGAATCCCGAATGAAGATGGGGTTCGTATTGTTTTCTTTTCGGTAAACGGTGAAAATCGTTTTGTAGAAATTAAAGACCTCTCAATAAAGGTAGAAAAAGAAGTAAACGTAAAGATTGATCCGCAAGACACTAATCAATACGGCGCTCCTTTACAGGGAAGTTTATATAAAATACTAGTGAAAAAAGGACAGGAAGTTAAAAAGAACGACCACCTCTTTATTATTGAAGCCATGAAAATGGAAAGCACGATTACAGCAAATAAAGCCGGAAAAATAAAATCTATTTCTTTAAAACCAGGTACAATGGTAATGAAAGACGACTTGGTGGTGACGGTGGAATGATATTAATTGATCGCTTCAAAATTGAAATTATTCGATTCAGTTTTTATTTATGCGTGAGCTCAAAAAAAATTAAGCCGTAACTTTATGATTAACATTGTTTTGGAATTTTGTAAATTACAACACACTTAATTATTTGGCATGAAGAAGATAATTACGATTCTCGCAATTCTATTTTCTATATTCAGTATAAATGCCCAGGATCCAAACATACTTTGGCAACGAACTATTGGTGGTGGTGATACTGAGGAAATATGGGCTATGCAGGAAACTGACGATGGAGGCGTAGTTCTTGGCGGTCAATCATTTTCAAACATTTCAGGTGAAAAAAGTGAAAATAGCCAAGGAGCATCAGATTTTTGGGTCGTTAAATTAAATTCCTCTGGAGATATAGAATGGCAAAACACGATTGGAGGTAGTGATGAGGAATACCTATATACTTTAGAAAGCACGTTAGACGGAGGCTACATCTTGGGTGGTACATCCCGTTCAGACATTTCGGGAGATAAAACAGAAGATTCAATGGGGCAAGAAGATTATTGGGTCGTGAAAATTGATGCTTCTGGAGAAGTTCAATGGCAAAATACTATTGGAGGTCAAGGTAATGATATATTGACCTCTATTGTTGTAGTTTCGGACGGAACCTACTTGTTAAGCGGACATTCCGACTCTGATATATCTTCAGATAAATCTGAAAATGCTATTGGAGCCACTTTTGATTTCTGGGTAGTTAAAATTGATGCACTTGGAACTATTATTTGGGACAACACTATTGGAGGAACTGGTGACGATAACGCTGGTGCTGCCATACAAGCAACAGATGGGGGCTTTGTGATTGCCGGATTTTCGCACTCGAATATATCTGGAGATAAGACTGAAAATTCACAGGGATTATCTGATTATTGGGTCGTAAAATTAGACGCAACTGGAAACATCGAATGGCAAAATACCATTGGAGGGAGTCAATCTGATTTTTGTTACAAAATAATTAAAGATACGGATGGCGGATACATCGTGGCTGGTGATTCCAATTCGGATATATCTGGTGATAAAACTGAAATCAATCAAGGTAATGGAGATTATTGGATATTAAAGCTGGACAGTGTAGGGAACATTGTATGGCAGAACACCATTGGAGGTAACGATGGAGATAGCTGTTTTACAGCAATCCAAATAGGCGATGGTAAATATATGGTCGGCGGGTATTCAGAATCAAATATTGGAGGTGATAAAACAGAAAATTCCAATGGCAATGCTGATTACTGGATCGTTGAACTTGACAATGCTGGAAATATTTCTGACCAGAATACCATAGGCGGAAATTTTTTCGACATATTAATAACATTAGCAATTAATACTAGCGGCGAACTGCTTCTTGGTGGTGGCTCATCTTCTTCTATTTCTGGCGATAAAACGGAGGCTTCACGAGGCGCTGGTGATTTCTGGGTACTAAAATACGCTATACCCTTAAGTCTTGACGAGAATTTATTAACAGATACTATTACTCTATACCCCAACCCAGTGAAAAACAGTTTGTATATTAATACTCAAAACCAACTAATAGATCGCGCAACTATTTATAACGCTACAGGCAGTCAAATTCTGAAACTGGAAATTGATGCCATTTCAACAACTGTAGATGTTTCAAGTCTCAATTCGGGAGTATATTTCCTGCAATTGCATTCAGAAGAAAAAGTAACTTTGAAGAAGTTTGTTAAAGAATAGCCTAACAGTTACTTAAACTTCAGATAAAATTATATTCTCACCCCTTGCTTTTCAAATAAATAAGATTACATTTGCACCCCTCTTAGACAAAATCCGTTTTGTTTTAGGATGAGAAAACAATGAATTATTAACAATTGACAAAAACTAAATGGATACATTAAGTTACAAAACAGTATCTGCCAATAAGGCAACCGTTGTAAAGGAATGGTTACTGGTAGATGCGGACGGGCAAACATTGGGTCGTCTTGCAAGCGAAGTTGCTAAATTACTTCGCGGTAAGCACAAACCAAGTTTCACCCCACACGTAGATTGCGGTGACAACGTAATTATTATTAATGCTAGTAATATAAACCTTACTGGTAACAAATGGGCAGACAAAACTTACATTCGCCACACAGGTTATCCTGGTGGACAACGTAGCCTTACCGCTACAGAAATGTACAAGAAAGACCCTGCAAGGCTTGTTGAAAAAGCTATAAAAGGAATGCTTCCTAAAAACAAATTGGGCGCGGAAATCTTCAGAAACCTTAAGGTTTATGCAGATGCTAACCACGGTCAAGAAGCACAAAAACCTAGAGCTATTAACTTTAACGACAACAAGTAATGGAGACAATTCACAAAATAGGTAGAAGAAAAACCGCTGTTGCACGTGTTTACCTTAAAGAAGGTAAAGGAAACATTACTATCAACAAGCGTGAGTTTGAGAATTACTTTCCTACTGGAACACTTCAGTATAAAGTAAAGCAACCTTTAGTACTTACAGAAAACGAAACTACTTTCGACATTACAGTAAATGTATTTGGTGGTGGTATTACAGGACAAGCAGAAGCTATTCGTCTTGCAATTTCACGCGCTATGTGTACGCTTAATGACGAAAATCGCGGTATCTTGAAACCAGAAGGTTTACTTACAAGAGATCCAAGAATGGTAGAGCGTAAGAAATTCGGACAGAAGAAAGCTCGTAAGAAATTCCAATTCTCTAAACGTTAATATTACTCAACTCTATTGGGTATCTCACTTGGGATACCCAATTACAGTTGAAAAGTTCATAATCATTATTAATTATTAAGCTGTTAACCCGAATACTTCGGGAGTTAGTTTAGCATCTAAACCAAAGTCTGCTTCGGCGGATGGGTTGCTATCCTTTCACAGAACGTAAACTAAAACAAAAATGGCAAAAAAAGTAGAAGTAAAAGACTTACTTGAGGCTGGTGTGCACTTTGGCCACCTAACTCGCAAATGGAACCCGAACATGGCACCGTATATCTATATGGAGCGCAACGGGATTCACATCATCAACCTTTACAAAACCGCTGCAAAAATTAGCGAGGCTAATGAAGCCCTTAAGAAAATTGCAGCCAGTGGACGCAAAATTCTTTTTGTAGCTACCAAAAAACAAGCAAAAGACATCGTTGCCGAAAAAGCAAAGAATGCAAACATGCCTTACATCACTGAAAGATGGCCTGGCGGAATGCTAACTAACTTTGTAACTATCCGTAAAGCCGTTAAGAAAATGGCTTCTATTGATAGAATGAAGCAAGACGGAACTTTCATGACGCTTTCTAAGAAAGAGCGTTTGGCAGTAGATCGTCTTCGTGCTAAATTAGAAAAAAACTTAGGTTCAATTTCTGATATGAGCCGTCTTCCTGCAGCACTTTTTATTGTTGATACAACTCGCGAGCACATTGCAGTTGCTGAAGCATTAAAATTGAAAATTCCAATCTTTGCAATGGTAGATACCAACAGTGACCCACGTGTTATTGATTACGTAATTCCATCTAACGATGATGCTTCAAAATCTATTGAAAGCATTATGGATTTTGTTTCTGAAGCTATCGTTGAAGGACTCTCTGAAAGAAAATCTGGAAAAGACGAAGAAGAAGAAGGTGATGATTCTGGAATGGCTAAAAAAGCTAGAGTTCCTAAAAAAGAAAAAGAAGAGAAAAAAGCTACGGCTGAAGTACCTTCAACAGACGAAGCTGACGTAGAAACAATGAAAGAGGCTAAAGAGCCTGTAAGTCAGAAATCGAAAAAAGAAGTTCTTAACGAAGAAGAATAATAACAGTATTTAAAAATTTAAAAGTCGTTTGGTTCTTTTCTTGTCTGAAAATAAATTGAACGACTTTTTTAATATTAAACCTAAAAACATTTATACCAATGGCAAACATAACAGCCGCAGAAGTAAATAAACTTAGACAAGCTACCGGAGCCGGAATGATGGACTGTAAAAAGGCATTAGTTGAGGCAGAAGGAAACATGGAAGAAGCAATTACTATCCTTCGTAAAAAAGGACAGAAAATTGCAGAAAAAAGAGCAGATCGCGACTCAAGTGAAGGTGTTGCAACTGCAAAAGTGAATAGCGATAACACAAAAGGTGTTGCTATTTCATTAAACTGTGAAACTGACTTTGTTGCTAAAAACGATTCATACGTTGAAATGGCAAACAAATTGGCTGAAGTTGCACTAACTACTTCTTCTAAAGAAGAATTTTTGGCTGCAGATTTCGGTGGAATGACCGTTGCTGAGAAATTAACTGAGCAAACTGGTGTAATCGGTGAGAAAATAGAAATTGGTGGTTTCGAAATTTTAGAAGCTCCATACGTAGGTTCTTATGTACACGTTAACAAAATTGCAGCTTTAACTGGTCTTTCAAAAGCTGTTGATAATGCTGAAGAGTTAACAAAAGATGTTTCGATGCAAGTTGCCTCGATGGGTGCAACTACACTTTCTTACAAAGATTTTGACGCAGAATTTGTAGCTTCAGAAACTGAAGCAAGAATTGCTGTTATTGAAAAAGACAATATTGAATTAGGCCGTTTGGGTAAAACGCTTAAGAATGTACCAAAATATATTTCAAGAGCACAATTAACTCCAGAAATTTTAGCACAAGCTGAAGCAGACGCAAAAGCAGAATTGAAAGCTGAAGGCAAACCAGAACAAATCTGGGATAAAATTCTTCCAGGTAAATTGGAGCGTTTCATTAGCGACAACACTACAATGGACCACGAAAAAGCATTGCTTGATCAAAACTTTATTAAAGACGACAAAAAGAATGTTGCAGATTACGTAAAAACGTATGGCGATGTTGAAGTTGTGAACTTCAAGAGAGTTTCTCTAGCTTAAGCTATTGGGTACTTATAATACAAAAAGAGGCTGATTAATTTCAGCCTCTTTTTTTTGTATCAAATCCTGAATTTATTTTCAACTTTTTTTCTTTCCACCGCATCAATAATTTTCTTTATTTTTGCGCAGTAAAAATCTTCTATGCACTACAAAAGAATTCTTTTAAAACTTTCCGGCGAAGCCTTAATGGGCGATCAACAATATGGTATTGATCCCATTCGAATTAAGGAATACGCCCAAGAAATAAAACAGATTACTGAAAAAGGTGTGGAAGTTGCCATCGTTATTGGCGGCGGAAACATTTTTAGAGGATTATCTGGAGCCAGCAGCGGAATGGATCGCGTGCAAGGAGACCATATGGGAATGCTTGCAACGGTAATCAATGGATTAGCCCTACAGAGTGCTTTAGAAAATGAAGATGTCCCAACACGTCTGCAAAGCGCGATTAACATTAACGAAGTTGCCGAACCTTTTATTCGCAGAAAAGCAATTCGCCATCTGGAAAAAGGTCGCGTAGTAATATTTGGAGGTGGAACTGGAAATCCTTATTTTACAACAGATTCCGCAGCCGTTTTAAGAGCTATTGAAATTGGTGCAGATGTAATTATGAAGGGAACTCGCGTAGATGGAATCTACACCAGCGATCCCGAAAAAGACAAAAAGGCAACAAAATTCGATTTTATTAGTTTTGAAGACGTATTGCAAAAAGGTTTGAAAGTTATGGACACCACTGCTTTCACTCTAAGCCAAGAAAACGAATTACCAATTATCGTTTTTGATATGAATACCAAAGGAAATCTTTTAAAAGTTGTTTCTGGCGAAAAGATTGGAACGAAAGTAAATTTATAAATCCTTAATCCGCTGCAGTGGGAATTTAGGCGTTTAGAGAATAATATTGAACTTTGAATATTGAATTTTATGGAAGACGAAATAGATTTTATAATTGACGGCGCCAAAGAAGCCATGGATAATGCGTTAAAGCATTTAGACAAAGAATTAGTAAACATTCGTGCCGGAAAAGCTTCTCCATCAATGGTTGGTAGCGTTATGGTAGATTACTACGGAAGCCAAACTCCATTGAGCCAAGTAGCAAATGTAAGCACACCAGACGGGATGACTATTACCATTCAGCCTTGGGAAAAAGGAATGATTCCAGTAATAGAACGTGGAATTCATCTTGCAAACATAGGTTTCAACCCAATGAATAATGGTGAAAGTGTAATCATTAGCGTGCCACCATTAACCGAAGAACGCAGAAAAGATTTGGCCAAGCAAGCTAAAGCTGCTGCCGAAGAAGGCAAAATTGGTGTTCGCAACGACAGAAAAAATGCAAACAACGAAATAAAAGGTTTGGAGATTTCTGAAGATTTAAAGAAAAGACTTGAAGAAGATATTCAAGAAATGACCGACTCTCACATCAAGAAAATTGACGAAATATTGGCCAAGAAGGAGAAGGAAATAATGACTGTATAACACAATTTTCGTTAAACAAAATACAATAGAGCGGCCTAATAGCCGCTTTCTTTTTACTTTTATTCCACTTAAAACCAACTTTTCCGAATGCAAAAAATCCTTTTTCTTGTTTTTTTCAGTGTTGCCTATTACGCTGTTTCACAGGAGCCTGCGATTAAAACTGATAATGATACTATTGCAAATGTTGCAGATAAAAAGGATCACCCCCTTTCATCGGGATATTATCCAATAGGTTTTTTCGACATCGATTTAAAGACCATAATTAAACTCAATAATTATGAAGGCTTACGACTAGGCGTGGGCGGATTAACAAACGACAAACTTTTTGAAAACTATAAACTTGGAGGTTATTATGCCTATGGGTTTAAAGATAAAACTTCTAAATTTAGCTTAGGCGCTAGCGGCCGAGTTAACAGAGAAAAGAAAGCTTGGGTGAGCGTGTATTATGCAGACGATGTAAAGGAAATTGGTACTTACGATTATTTAACCGATGCCCGCGTATATTCTATTTTTGAACCGCGACTCGTAAATATTACCCAATTTTATAAATACCGAAAATGGTACGCCAATATTACCAGCGAACTAACGCCAAAAATGCTGGCGGAGTTTCGTGTGGAGCATAGCAATGTGGAGAATATTGAAAATTATTATTTTATTGACGACGGCGTTCCATACACCGACTATCAATTGGCGGAGGCTACGGTTTCTTTCAGAATAAGTCCGAAGACCAATTTTTTTACTAATGAAGATGGCACCAAAGAATATTTCGACGGTTTTCCGAAGATTAGTGCGCAAATAACGCAGGGCTTTAAAGATGTAGTTGGTAGTGATTTCAGCTATACTAAATTTGGGTTGAAATTGGATTATTTCATAAAACGAACTGATTTATCGTCAACCAATATTCTTTTGGAAGGTTCGCTTGCTACGGGCGATGTGCCGCTTACACACCTGTTTCACTCCTACCCTAACCAGCCAACAAAAGATGAAATTTTACAACGATTCTCGGTAGCTGGGGTTCAAAGTTTTGAAACAATGTATTTTGGTGAATTCTTTTCAGATAAATTGACTACGCTGCAAATAAAACACAGTTTGCGCAGGTTTGATCTCGGCGAAAAATGGAAGCCAGAATTGGTGCTAATTACGCGCCACGCTTTGGGAGATATGGATAATATAGAAAATCATTTCGGGATTCCTTTTAATACGCTGGATAAGCTATATAATGAAACGGGTTTTGAAGTAAACAAAATTCTTTTCGGGTTTGGACTAAGCGGGGCTTACCGTTACGGTTATTACAACCTTCCCAACTTTGCCGATAATATTTCGTTTAAGTTTACATTTTATTTGCAGATATAGACGCAGCTATTTATGTGTTGGATATTGAAATATATATTAATCCGAAACTGTACATAATGTAAAAATGAAAATCTATTCAAAATTATTGACATCGATTCCGAGCATAATGTTTCTTCTGTCCTTATTAGACATGTTAACTATTGAATTAATTTGGAAAACTTTTCCAAGTATGGACGCATATTACACTCAATTTATTTCGATTTATATATTGACAGTGTTATCAAGGATATATTTGATAAGACGACTTTGGAGTTTTAAATTCATTGAAAGAAGCAGACGAATTAATTGGACGTTTTTAATGATATTTATCTTTACCCCAATAACAACACTGTATTATATATGGAATAAAGACGCCCAATTAAATAAAGAGAATAAGCAACTCACCGAAACAACAGATACTGCAATATCATAAAAACACTATGTCCAAAAATAGGCCATATTTCAAAAAATGCCGAGAATTGAACTTCAAACTGAAATAAAAGCCGATAAGAAAGTGGTATTTGACCTTTCTAGAAGTATCGATTTGCATAAAATTTCGACCGAACATACGAATGAACAAGCAATTGCTGGAAAAACAAGCGGGCTAATCGGACTTAATGAAAGTGTGACTTGGAGAGCGAAACACTTCGGGATTTATCAAAATCTGACTTCCAAAATCACGGAATTTGACCGACCAAATTACTTTGCAGACGAAATGGTTAAAGGAGCGTTTAAAGAATTTAGACACGAGCATCATTTTGCAGAATTGAATGGCGGAACATTAATGACGGACTTTTTCGAATATAAATCACCTTTTGGAATTTTAGGAAAATTAGCCGACAAGTTATTTCTCAAAAAATATATGATTGAATTACTAACTAAACGGAATAGAATTGTAAAAGAATTTGCGGAATCTGAAAAGTGGAAAGATTTAATAACTGAATAAAGAATATGACAATGATTGTACAATCTTGGTTTTCCCCTGTTAATGGAAATCTACAAAATCTTTCAAAGCAGTTCGTCTTTTAATAAACCCCATTCCAAAATACCCTTCAAAATAAATCCCCCACTTATCGCAAATAACTACCTTTGCTAATTCTTTAAAAAATTGCTTTGAACAAACTTTTCAGCATTGGGTTTTGGAGCTGGGTGGCCCGTTTTATTTTACGGAACCGTACCTGGATTTTAGTAGTTATTGCAGTCATTACCGTACTGCTCGCACTGCAATGGAAGAATATGCGCTTCACCTATACCGAAGCCAATCTCCTGCCAGACGACCATCCCGTAAATCTTGAGTACGACCAATTTCTTTCGCATTTTGGCGAAGAGGGCAACCTCATTGTAATGGGGGTGAAGGATTCTACCATTTTTACACCTAAGAAATTCGCCGCTTGGAATCAACTTTCTCAAGACATTAACGAATACAACGAGGTAGAACTTACGCTTTCCGTTGGTAATCTGCAAAAGCTCGAAAAGAAAACTGACACCACAGGTTTTGAATTGGTTCCTTTTATAAAAGACTCCATTTTTACAGATGCGAATCTTGCGGCGTACAAAGACGAACTTTTCAACAAGCTACCTTTTTACGACGGACTTATTTACAGTCCGGATAAGCAGAGTATTCGTTCTGCCATTTACCTTAAGAAAGACATTGTAAACACGCCCGCACGAAGAGATTTTGTAGTGGAAGATCTTATTCCGTTAATCAAAAAATTTGAAGAAGATACCGGCGTACAAGTGCACACTTCGGGCATGCCGTACATTCGCACGCTAAATTCGCAAAACATTATTGACGAAATTGGGCTGTTTATTGGTGCGGCGCTTTTTATTACTTCACTTATATTTTTCTTCTTTTTCCGCTCTTGGCGCGCCACGTTTATCTCTATGTTAACCGTGATTATCGGCGTTATGTGGGCCTTCGGGTTTTTAGGATTAATGCATTATGAAATTACAGTGCTTACGGCTTTAATTCCGCCTTTGATAATTGTAATCGGGATCCCGAACTGTATATTTCTCATCAATAAATATCAGCAGGAAATAAAACTGCACGGTAACCAAGCAAAATCTTTACAACGCGTAATAGCCAAAGTTGGTAACGCAACTTTAATGACCAACCTAACAACGGCTTCGGGTTTCGCCACATTTATTTTGGTGAAGAGTGAGCTCTTGAGCGAATTTGGTATTGTAGCTTCCATAAATATTGTCGCTATCTTTTTATTGAGTTTGCTTATCATCCCTATTACGTATAGTTATATGGCGGTGCCGAAAAATAAGCACCTAAAGCATTTAAACAAAACGTGGATAAACGGTTTTGTTAACTGGATTGAACGTATGGTTAAAGAGCGCCGCATTACCATTTATATTGCTGCGGTTGTTTTGTTATGTGCCAGTATTATTGGCATTTTCAATATTAAGATTTCCGGTAGCCTAATTGAAGATATGCCGAAGAACTCTGGTTTCTTTGAAGATATCCGCTTTTTTGAAAAGGAATATGAAGGTATTATGCCTTTAGAAATAATGGTGGATACGAAGAAGAAAAAAGGCGTTATGGGTCTTTCTACCTTAAAACGTATTGACGAATTGCAGGATCACATTAAAGAAATTCCTGAATTTGCGAAACCACTTTCAGTAGTAGAATTGGTGAAATATTCTAAACAAGCTTATTATAACGGCAATCCGGAATATTATCAATTACCAAACAGCCAAGAAAAAACATTTATACTTAGTTACGCTAAAAGCAGCAATACCAACACAAATCTACTAAACAGTTATGTGGACAGCACAGGGCAGTTTGCGCGTATCACTACTTTTATGAAAGATACCGAGCCAGATAGGTTTAAGCGTATTGAAGAAGATTTAAATTCTGAAATTGCTAAAGTTTTCCCGGCAGATCGGTATAATGTTACGGTTACGGGGAAAGCGCTAGTTTTCCAAAAAGGAACCCATTATTTGGTGAACAACTTAATTCTTTCGCTGTCGCTTGCTATTTTCTTGATTGCAATTTTTATGGCGTGGATGTTCCGAAGTTTTAAGATGATTTTAATTTCACTAATTCCAAACTTGCTGCCACTAATTATAACCGCTGGAGTTATGGGCTTTGTGGGTGTTCCTATAAAACCTTCAACTATATTGGTGTTTAGCATCGCATTCGGAATTTCGGTGGACGACACTATTCACTTCCTCGCAAAATACAGGCAGGAATTAATAGCCAACAATTGGAAAATTAAAAAATCGGTTTTTGCGGCTTTACGCGAAACAGCGGTTAGTATGTTTTATACTTCTATCGTGCTTTTCTTTGGGTTTTCTGTGTTTACCATTTCTAGCTTTGGCGGGACTGTAGCTCTGGGTGCCTTGGTATCTATAACGCTACTTTTCGCAATGTTATCTAATTTATTGTTGCTACCCACGCTCCTACTTTCATTAGAAAGAAGTATCGCGAATAAGCAGACGATGAAAAAACCTGCAATCGAGATTTTAACCGATGACAAAGAAGAATTGAATAACCAGTAAGCAGCGGCAGTTTGCAGTCTTTAATAAGATATATTCTCCGTTTGGAATTTGGCGCTTTTCTTTTTTTGAAATTTTTTTAAAAGTATATTTGCTCCCCTTAAAATTAATACTATGCAAAACAAAACTATAGTTGAATTGTTGAAATGCGAACCAAGCCACCACGAAGTAATGGTGCGCGGTTGGGTACGTTCTTTTAGAAGTAACCGCTTTATTGCTTTAAACGATGGATCAACAATTAATACGCTGCAATGCGTAGTAGATTTTGAAAATTTTGATGAAGAGGTTCTTAAAAAAGTAACCGTGGGCGCTGCTATTGAAGTTAGTGGTTTGCTGGTTGAAAGCCAAGGCCAAGGTCAAAATGTAGAAATTCAAGTTTCAAAATTAACCGTTTTAGGCGAAGCGAATCCGGAAGACGTAAAACTTACCATCCTTTCTCCTAAAAGACATTCTTTGGAAACTTTGCGTGAGCAAGCACATTTGCGAATTCGCACCAATACTTTTGGCGCTGTAATGCGCACGCGTTCCAAACTGGCTTTTGCCGTTCATGAATATTTTCAGAAAAACGGGTTTAATTATATGCACTCACCAATTATAACTGGAAGCGATGCTGAAGGTGCTGGTGAAATGTTCCGAGTTTCAAATTTAGATTCAAAAAACCCTCCGCTCGATGAAAGTGGAGAGGTTAATTACAAAGAAGATTTCTTCGAAAAAGAAACCAATCTTACCGTAAGCGGGCAGTTAGAAGCCGAAACCTATGCAATGGCACTTGGGAAAGTTTACACTTTCGGCCCTACTTTTAGAGCCGAAAACTCAAACACTAGCCGCCACTTAGCTGAGTTTTGGATGATCGAGCCAGAGGTTGCTTTTAACGATTTAGCCGATAATATGGATTTGGCAGAAGATTTCATAAAGTACGTTATAAACTATGCTTTGGAAAATTGCGCCGACGATTTAGAATTCCTAGAAAACCGATTATTGGAAGAGGAAAAAAGCAAGCCGCAAGACGAACGCAGCGATATGAAGCTTCGCGAAAAGCTAAGTTTTATTTTGGAAAACAATTTCAAAAGAGTGAGCTATACCGAAGCCATTGATATTTTGAAACGTTCTAAACCAAATCAAAAGAAAAAATTTAAATATTTAATTGAAGAATGGGGTGCCGATCTACAAAGTGAGCACGAGCGATTTTTAGTTGAAAAACACTTTAAATGCCCAGTAATTCTCTTTGATTATCCCGCAAATATCAAGTCGTTTTACATGCGCCTAAACGACGACGGAAATACAGTACGTGCCATGGATGTACTTTTCCCTGGTATTGGTGAAATTGTAGGTGGTTCGCAGCGTGAAGAACGTTACGATGTGCTGTTGGAGAAAATGAAGGTGATGAATATTGACGAAAAAGAATTGTATTGGTATTTAGATCTTCGCAAATTCGGAACGGCTGTACACAGTGGTTTTGGATTAGGTTTTGAACGTTTGGTTCAGTTTACAACAGGAATGGGTAACATTCGCGATGTAATTCCTTATCCAAGAACTCCGGGCAACGCAGAATTTTAAATATGTTGGGTGCTTACTTCTATCACTAGTCTTAAAGCATCCGTCTTCTTCATAACTTTATATTAAAACTGGCTACTTCACTATTTTAGTAGCTGGTTTTTTTTAACTTTATCTGGTAGTAATTATACCTATGTTAAAGCAACAATTAAATTTTAAACTTTCCCAAAAATTATCGCCTCAGCAGATACAGTTGATGAAGATGATTCAACTCCCTACGCAAGCTTTTGAGCAGCGTATATCTCAGGAATTAGAGGAAAATCCAGCATTGGAAGGCGGAAAAGAGGAAAGTGATGACTTTGATGATGAATTTAAAAACGATGAGTACGACGACGATTATGATGAAGGCAACGAAGTAATTGAAACCGACATTAACGTCGACGATTATTTAAGCGATGACGAAGTGCCAAGCTATAAACTTTCGGCAAATAATTACAGCGCAGACGATGAGGAACGGCAAATGCCTTACGCGGCCGGAACTTCATTTACGCAGTATTTAATGCAGCAATTAAATACGTATCGCCTAACGGAAGAAGAAAAAGAAATTGCACAATTTTTGGTGGGTAGTGTAGATGAAAGCGGCTACATACGTCGCGAGCTTCAAGATATTGTAGATGATTTAGCCTTCACGCAGAATGTTTATACTTCCGAAGATAAGGTTGAAAAAGTACTGAAAATAGTTCAGGAATTAGACCCTGCTGGTGTGGCGGCGCGTGATTTACAAGAATGCTTATTAATTCAATTAGAGCGAAAAGAACACAAGCATTCCGTTGCTTTGGCGATTGATATTATTGATGAGTCTTTTGACCATTTCAGCAAAAAACATTACAAAAAACTTATTCAGAAGCTTGATATTACCGAAGACCAGCTTCGAGATGCTATTCACGAAATTGAAAGCTTAAACCCAAAACCTGGCGGAACTTATTCCGGTAATAATAGAATTGTGGAACACGTAGTACCCGATTTTGCAATTAAGATTGTGGACGGCGAATTGGATCTTACCTTAAATGGAAGAAACGCACCAGAGCTTCACGTGAGTCACGATTACACTAATATGCTAAAAGGCTACAAAGAGTCTAAAGAAAAGTCTAAGGCGCAAAAGGACGCTGTAATGTTCATTAAACAGAAGCTAGACGCAGCCAAATGGTTTATAGATGCCATTAAACAACGCCAGCAAACGCTTTTTGTAACTATGAACTCCATAATGCATCATCAAGAGGAATATTTTTTGAGTGGCGATGAGCGCAAGCTAAAGCCTATGATATTAAAAGATATTGCAGATAAAATACATATGGATGTCTCCACAGTTTCACGTGTTGCAAATAGTAAATATGTAGACACGCCATACGGAACAAAGTTGATAAAGGAGTTTTTCAGCGAATCGATGAAAAATGACCAAGGCGAAGATGTATCTACTAAAGAAATTAAGAAAATTCTAGAAATAACTATTTCCGAAGAGAATAAGAGAAAACCACTTACAGACGATAAACTAGCTAAAATGCTACTTGAAAAAGGGTATCCGATAGCACGGCGTACCATTGCTAAATACCGCGAACAATTGGATTTGCCAGTGGCGCGATTACGAAAGGAGATTTAATGAGAATTTTTCTAAAAGCAGCTTCGTATATTTTTCATCCATTGCTGATGCCGCTCATGGGCACCGTACTTTATTTTATTGTTACTCCACGATATTTGGAACCTCAGTTAATGCGTGCCAATCTTTTTGGCATCGCGATTATCACCCTTTTTATTCCAATAGTTGTTTTCTTCCTTCTGAAAAATTTAGGAGTAGTGAATACCATTTATTTGAAAGATGTAAAGGAGCGAAAATTCCCTTTAATGATTCAGTGTATCCTACTGCTACTTATCATTAAAATGATATTTGATCCTTATGATGATCCTGAACTTTATTACTTCTTTGTTGGCTTGCTTTTTTCTGCCTTTAGTGCGCTTGTAATGGTGCTTTTTAAGATGAAAGTAAGTTTACACCAAATGGGAGTAGCGGGTATTTTAATGTTTCTTGTTGGCTTGAGCGCTCACTTTAAAATAAATCTTTTGGTAACTATAAGTTTCTTTTTATTTGTGAATGGCTGGGTTGCTTCATCTCGCTTAAATAGTGATGCGCATACGTATCCCGAACTCGGAATAGGATTTATGTTGGGAGTTATTCCGCAATTGATTTTATTCAATCTTTGGTTATAGAATATAGAAAAGTAAACCCACTTTTAAAGTTTTAAAATCTACACTTTCTCCATCTATGGTTTCAGCATTCTTGAAAAAGGGATTTATACTATAGGAAGCAAAAAAATTAAAAGTATTATACCCCAAGCTGACCGTAGCAGAAAGTCTCACGGGGTCGAATTCTGGAATCTTCGTTTGAGTAACCGAGTTTCCCGTCTGTTTGAAAGTTGATTTGTACCAATATGCATATCCCACTCTAAAACCAGTGTACACTCTCCAAAACTTATAGCTAGACGCAGTTGATGTTCGCCATCTAAACTCTATAGGAGCTTCTATAACCGCCATATTAAAGCGATTTCGTGTATATTCTACGTTATCATCTAAAATTCTAAAGAAGGTTTCGTCGGTCTCCGTTTCACCTATAAAAAGATTTTGTCCAAATTGGTCCAATGCAATACCGGCACCGATGGCAATAGCCAAGTTTCGACGTTTATTGATTGGCATATCTCTTAAAAATCCAAACTGAACTCCTCCAGAAAGACCACGAATAGTTCCGCCAGATGGAAGCCCTAAAGGAACATTATAGGTTACACCAATATAAAATTGGTCTTCACGATATAATGAATCCACACTCGCGGGAGGAATAGTATCCTGAGCTATAGTTTGAAAAGAAACTAGAACCAGAAAGGAAGTAAAAATATATTGAAGTGCTCTCCGCATAATGACCAAAGATAAATGTATTTTCAAGAATATGGGATACAAAAAAACGCCTTGAATCGAAATACGACACAAGGCGTTTATAAAATTAAGTCGATTAACTTATTGGCCTACTTCATTTCCAGGAGTAGTAATATAAATAAGTTTTAACATATTTAAATCACGTAATTCCTGTTTAATATCCGTAACCATACCAGTATTTGTTTTCTCATCAACTTTAAGTGCTACCATTACTTTATCCTGAAGTTCAGGAAGTAGTTTTTGGCGTGCTTCGGTTAATGCGAATTTAATATTGGTTATATCTGTGTATTTATCGCCAATCTGGATTTTAGCCTCAGAACCATATTTATCTTGGTATCTAGAGCTTGGTTTTCCAGCATATATATAAACAGATCGATCTTTTTTCAATTTTTCAACCTGATCTGCTTTTGGCAATTTATTCTGAACAAGCAAATTGTCATCACGCAATACTGTTACCACCATAAAAAAGAATAATAACATAAAGACGATATCTGGCAGAGACGCTGTGTTTACTGCAGGTAATTCGTTACTTTTTTTCTTTCTAAACTTTGACATAGTTGTATTATTATTGTCCAGATTTCTTTGGTTCTGCTTCTGAAAGTTTCAATGGAAAGAGTTTTTGAATATTCTCTAATTTCTCTTGAGTTGCCTCTAAATTCCCTTTAAAACTTCCTTCATCTATGGATTTACTCATTTCGGTAAATTTCCATCCGTAAAGCCTTTCAGCCTCCCTATCTCTCAGAAAATTGTATGCAGCTACCAATTCATTTTGAACGGCAATGTACATTTTATAAGAAGTAAGTCTGTCATTTTGAACAGAGATTACTGCCTTATCTGGGTTATCTGATGAATCTGGATTACGTTGTCCTTTGCAATAATTGCAATATTCTGGGCTGCCTGAAGCTGCTCCACCATTATCAAGAAAAGTGATTGCTGCTTGACGAAGATCTTTAAGCTCCATCAATTTTTCTTCAACTAATAATTGATCGTTCCTGTTTACGTTTACAATAAAGAGGTTCTTTTCTTTAATTTTTGGCGGGTCAACAACATCTTCCTTAGGTGGTAGCTGTCTCGCGATTCCTTTATCCTTTTCAATGGTAGTTGTTACCAAGAAAAAGATAAGTAATAGGAAAGCGATGTCAGCCATCGACCCTGCATTTACTTCGGGTGTTGCTCTTCTTGCCATTATTTTGCTACTTTTTTGATTCCGCTGAAAACCATTGAGCCAACAGCGATTACAGCTAATATGTAAAAGGTGTATAATCCTGTACCAACCCATTTAGATCCGCTTTCAGAAAGCATTTCGCCTTCTTGCATTGCCATTGGATTTGAATCTGCTAAAACGTAAGAGATTACTACTATAAGTACAAAAGCTCCTACAGAGATAAGCGTATTTTTAAGGTTTCCTGCGAAAATTCCTTTTAAAACAAAGAAGAGAACAAACACAAGCGTAATTGCAAATGTAATGTAAGCAACATACAAGAAACCATCAACTCCTTCGCCAGTTGCTGTTACGGCCACGTCACCTTTGGTGATGATCATTGCAAGAAAAATGGTTCCTGCAACGCCTAGAAGCAACGCTACTATTTTTAATATTTTATGTAATGCCATCTTGTGGTTTGTTTAGATTTTGTTTTTTGTTTTGTAGTCGAACAACATGTCGATCAAGGTAATGGAAGCATCTTCCATACTGTTAACGATACTATCGATCTTAGCGATAATATAATTATAAAAAATTTGAAGTATAATAGCCACGATCAAACCAAATACGGTTGTTAAAAGTGCAACTTTAATACCACCTGCCACAAGTGAAGGGTTCATATCACCCGCCGCCTGAATTTTATCGAAGGCAATAATCATCCCGATTACCGTACCCATGAAACCAAGCATTGGCGCAAGAGCGATAAATAGAGAGATCCAAGAAACATTCTTCTCAAGTTGACCCATTTGAACACCACCGTAGGCAACAACTGCTTTTTCAGCAATGTCAATACCTTCGTGGGCGCGGTCTAAACCTTGATAATAGATTGAGGCAACTGGGCCTTTAGTGTTTCTGCACACTTCTTTAGCAGCTTCAATTCCGCCACTGTTTAAAGCGTCTTCAACTTCTTGTGCTAGTTTTTGAGTGTTTGTAGTAGAAAGGTTAAGGAAGATAATTCTTTCAATAGCAATTGCCAATCCAAGAATTAAACACAATAATACGATCCCCATAAATCCAGGACCACCTTCTACAAAACGCTCTTTTAACTCTTGGTGGAATCCTTTATCAGGTTCCGCTGCTGGGGCCGTTTCATCTTGAATAAAGGAAACTGTGGCTGCTGTTACCAAAGCTTGTGAACTAGTTGGCATTGTCTGCGCTGTTGTAGCGTTCGCGTTTAATGTGCCTACAAATACCATTGAGGCAACCGCCATAATAGAAAATAATTTTTTCATTGCTATCGACTTAAAGTTTGTTTTTAGTTAAAGGTTTAAAGATATAAAATAATTTAGTTAATCTGCAAGAATATTAATTTGTATGAAAAGGATGACCTATTTCGTTTTAAAACCGCTACAGGAAGATCTTTTACTTTCAAATTAATTAAGAACTTATACATTTCCATCGGGACTAGCACTAAGACGCTTATCTTAAAATACTATGCTGAAAATACATTTTACTATATAATGACAAAGATTAATTTTTCTCTCCCAAAAAGTATTTGCAGAGAGGAAGGGATTCGAACCCTCGATACGCTTTTGGCGTATACACGCTTTCCAGGCGTGCGCCTTCGACCGCTCGGCCACCTCTCTAAATTTTATTACCTCCGTTCGTCGTCTACTGCGGAAGCACAAATATATTTCAAATATTCTGGGAAAATACCGCCCTTAAAAACTGGGAAAGGCATCTAGCTCGAAACGAGTGCCAAATATCAAAAAAAAAACAACGCAATAAAATAATTTAAGAGGTTAATTTATAGCATTTCTCCGCGCAAAGAGGTTTCAAATATGGTTTTGAAGCTGTTAGCCGAAATATTCTGCCCTAATAAATACATAAGTTTTGCCAATGCTGCTTCGGTAGTGCAATCTTTTCCGCTAATTACACCTATCTTTTTAAGTTCTGTACTAGTTTCATAAAGCCCCATATTAACACTTCCACCCGAACACTGGGTGACATTTATAACAGGAATCCCCTTTTTTATCACAGCTTTTAGCGGATTTAGAAACCAATCGGCATTAGTAATGTTACCTGCACCGTAGGTTTCCAGCACCAATCCTTTCATTTCTGGATAATCAAAAAGATATTTAATTGTAGCTTCATCAATTCCGGGAAACATTTTTACCAAAAGGATATTGCTTTCCAAGATTTTATGAACTTTCAGCTTTTTTCTTCTATTTGGCCTATAAAGCGCTTCATTATTAACTACTAAATGAACCCCACTCTGTACTAGTTCTGGGTAATTAAGCGATGCGAAAGCTTCAAAATGTTCCGCATTTATTTTTGTGGTTCTATTAGCGCGGTATAATTTGTATTCAAAATAAAGACAAACTTCAGCAATTTTTGAAACTCCTTTTTCCTGAAGCGAAGCAATTTGAATGGAGGTTATTAAATTTTCCTTTGCATCTGTGCGTAAGTCCCCAATTGGTAGTTGCGAGCCAGTAAAGACCACAGGCTTTCCCAAATTTTCTAACATAAAACTCAATGCTGAAGCGGTATACGACATTGTATCACTACCGTGCAACACAACAAACCCATCCATTTCGTCATAATGCGCTTCTATAATAGTAGCAATGTCCACCCAATATTTCGGACTCATGTTGGAACTATCGATTGGTTTTTCGAATGTAGTGGTGGTAATATTACAATCCAATAGTTTGAGTTCGGGAATATGGTTCAGCAATTCATTAAAATTGAAATTGCGAAGCGCGCCAGTTTCAAAGTCCTTTATCATCCCGATGGTTCCGCCGGTATATATAAGGAGTATGTTGGGGTTAGTTTTCATTTTGGCACTTTTTTATAGTAATTTATTGCAAATTCTGGGGATGTTCCTCAAGGAAACTTAGCATTTAGGTTTTCAAAAATAACTCAAAAATTGCGGCTTAACGCATTGGTTAAACAAAAACCCAAAAGCACCAACCAAAAAGGCCAGCGCTTCAATTATATTAAATTTAAAAGTGAAAATTGTATTATAGAATAGTAATATTAATTATTATGAAGTCGTCTAATCCAGATTTGAATTTCAATTCATAATCGCCCGGAGTGGAAGCGCTAAAATTATAGGTCGCCGATATTCTGTCTATAGACTGTGTACAGGCGCGACACTCATATTCAGCATTTACAACAATGGTTTGCGAGTTTCCATCGCGAGTTTCTTCAAATTCATTGAAAACACCACAACCGTTTTTAACAATAAAAATAACCTCTATTGGAATGGTTTCACCAACATTGCCAGTGTCTGGAGCGTTTATACTTTCAACATAGGCGGTCTCGAAGGTTGACCCACAGTCATCTTGGTCATCATCATTATTACAGCTAATTAATGATGAAAAAATTACTAATACGAATAAATAATATTTCATTGCTTTATGTTTTTAAAAGTTAGAGCCTAATATTAAATCTTAAAAATATCCTTAGAATTCTCAGTAGTAACCCGAGCTATTACTTCTTCCGAAACATTGTAAATCTCAGAAAGCTTCTTGCAAACAAACGCTAAAAAACTGCTTTCATTGCGCTTACCGCGAAAAGGTGCCGGAGCAAGATAGGGCGAATCGGTTTCCAGAACGATTTTCTTTAACGGAATCTGGTTCAGAAAAGTATCAATTTTTCCGTTCTTAAAAGTAACCACGCCGCCAATGCCTAGTTTCATATTATATGAAATTGCTTTATGCGCCTGTTCCAAAGTACCCGTAAAACAGTGAAATATTCCGAAGAGATCATCGCTTTTTTCTGTTTCTAAAACTTCAAAAATTTCATCAAAAGCATCACGACAATGTATCACGATAGGTAATTTGTACTTTTTCGCTAACTGAATTTGTCTTTTGAAAGCTGTTTTTTGAATGCCCAAAGTAGAAGTATCCCAGTAAAGATCTATGCCAATTTCACCAACAGCGTAAAAACTTCTGCTTTTGAATTGTGCCTCCACGTGAGCCAATTCTTCTTCAAAATTTTCTTTTACCGAGGTTGGATGTAAGCCCATCATTAAAAAAACGTTCTCTGGGAATTCCTTTTCCAAAGCATACATAGCTTCGGTATATCCAGAATCGATGGCAGGAATAAAAAAGCGTTTTACGTCTGCCTCAAAGGCGCGACGCATCATTTTATGACGGTCGTCTGCAAAAGCATCGCTGTATAAATGGGTGTGCGTATCTGTTAACATAGCACAAAGCTACTTATTTTGTTTGCTATCTTTGCACAAAAAAATTAATGCAATTACGCAAATTTATTGAAACGGAGGGTTTTTACCGTGTTCCATTAAAAAGTCTTGCCACGGGACACTATCTGTTTTCCGCAAAAATCAATGGTGTTTCAGGTAATTTTATTTTAGATACGGGCGCTTCTACAAGCTGTGTTGGCTTGATTGATAGCGCACATTTTTTGTTGGTTAGCGAAGAAAGCCTCATAAAAGCCGCTGGAGCCGGCGCCACAAATATGGAAACCATGCTTTCTCGCAGAAATAAATTCAAAATAAAAAATTGGAGCATCAAAAATATGGACTTTGTGCTTTTTGATCTTTCGCACGTAAATGAGGCACTTCAACAAGCTAATGAAGGCCCAATTCACGGAATAATTGGCGCCGACTTTTTAAAAGAACACAGAGCGATAATAGATTATGGTAGAAATTGTTTTTATATTAAATAGAAGGATCCCTCGTGATGCGTTTATTTCCAATAATTTGAGTATTTTTAGCTTCCTCTGATATAACTCAATCGTGCTTAAAAAAATAATAGCATTCCTCCTCATTATTTCAATGTACTCTCTTACAGTACATGGGCAAGATATTAGGCAATTTGAAAAGATTGTAAATACAACAAAAAGCAAAACACAAAAACTTACTGCGCTAGACAGTCTATTAAAGCGCACTTTCTCTACAAATCAAGATGCTTTTATTAAGTATAGCCTAATATACATAGACCTAGCTTTAGAAATAGATAGCATTGAGTTGGCTGCTAAAAAAGCAATGAATCTGCAGTATCCGCTAACAAACTATGCAAACGATCCGTTGAATGCAATCACTATCATTAACAGTGTTTTAGCTCGTAAATACAAAATAAATAACAGCCTTATATTGGGCAGCTTGTATATTAAACGAGGCAGCGCTAATACCAAAGTAGATCTAAACAAGGCTATTGAAGATTACAATACGGCGCTTGAAATAATTCCGCAAGAAAACACTTTGCAAATAGCAGACATCTATTTATTTCGAGGCCAAGCATACTCACAGATGGGGAAGTTTGTTCTAGCGGGTGAAGATTTAACCCGCGCCTATACTATATACGAGCAGAAAAAAGCCTACGATTATATGGTTTATGCACAACAGGGTATTATTAGCATGTTTAGCATGAACGGTTTTTACGAAAAATCGAAAATAGAACGCGATGCGCTCATTAAAAAAATGAAGAGCTTAGAGCTTAATAAATTTATATCCTACGAATATTACAATCAGGCACTTGATTATAAAAAGATGGGCAATACAGATTTAGAGTATAAATCTTTATTATTAGCTGAAAAGAGCTTCGACCATTCCAATACAAATAAAGCAGTTTATGTAGGTATTCTTTCAAGGCTTATAGAATATTATTGCAACGAAAACCAAATTAGCGAGGCTGAGAAATCTTTGACTGCAATAGAAGCCTTAGATTTAAATATCTCAGGAAATCCTGCTGCCGAGCTAAATTATTTAAGCGGAAAAGCAAAATATCTACAAACAATAGGAAGGTATGAAGCAGCATTGGCACTAGCTCAGAAAACACTAAATCTTGCCAAAAAGCTCGGAATTGAAGATGAAATAATGCAAACCCATTCACTGTTGTCTGAGATTTATTTCGACATGGGCGAGTACAAGAAAAGTATTCAGAACTCCCAAGCTGCTACTGAAATAAAAGATTCCATTTATAACCGAAGTACAGCAAACGCACTTGCATATTATCAAACACTCTACGAAACCGAAAAAAAAGAAAAAGAACTAGTAGCGAAAACCTCCAACATAAGTCTTTTAGAAAAGGATAATGAGAGTTTTAAAAAAGCCCTTCTTTTTGGTGGAATTGCAATTCTATTGGGCTTTGGCCTTATCTTGCTCTACAGAAACCAAAGACACTTAAAAAGCCATAAAGTGCTTCAAGAAAAATTTAGTCAGGAATTACTTATATCGCAGGAAAGCGAGCGCAGAAGAATCTCGAAAGATCTTCACGATGGCATTGGCCAGCAACTATTGGTGATAAAAAACAAATTGACAAAAAGCGGCGATGCAGATACCAAGAAAATGGTGAATGACACTATAGAAGAAGTGCGTACCATTTCTCGCGACTTACATCCCTTTCAACTTCAAGAGCTCGGCATTACCAAAGCCATTGAATACAACATCAACTTAATAGACGAAAACACAACCCTTTTTATTTCTGCTGAAATTGATAATATAGACAATATATTCACAAAAGAAGACGAAGTAAATATCTATAGAATTATTCAAGAAAGCCTGAGCAATATCTTAAAACATTCACACGCCGAAGCGGGAAAAGTTTCAGTGAAAAAATTTGCAAGCAACGTTTTAATTTCCGTGCGCGACAATGGCGTGGGTTTCGATTTTGCCGAAAAATATCAAGACGTAAAATCTTTAGGCTTAAAAACATTATTAGAACGTACCCGATTTTTAAAAGGACAAATGAAGGTAACGTCTAAAAAAGATACCGGCACGGTGCTGGAATTTCAATTTCCATTATGAACAAAACTACACCATCTATTATTATTGCAGACGACCATCCCCTCCTATTGAAAGGATTAAGCGACTTTTTAATTGAAAAAGGCTATAATCTTTTAGGAAGTGGCAACGACGGAAGAGAGGCTTACAATCTAATAACCCAGAAAAAACCAGACATTGCAATTCTAGATATTCAGATGCCCTATATGTCTGGATTAGAAATTGCGCAACAATGTAAAGGAGCCAATATTGACACCAAAATAGTTTTAATTACGCTTCACAAAGAAAAGGAACTGTACCAAAAAGCTAAAGAGTTAAATATATTTGGTTACATCTTGAAAGAATTCGCTTTAGAAGAAATTGAAAACTGCATAAAAACAGTTAAAGAAGGCGTTCCTTTTTTCAGCGAAAAGATAAAAGAACTTATAGGTGTCGTGCAATTGGAAGATGGCGAGCTCGATATGCTTACTCCTTCAGAGAAAAAGATTTTAAAACTAATTGCTCAGGACAAAACGAACAAGGAAATTGCTTCGCAACTTTTCATCTCGTACCGAACAGTAGAAAAACACCGAAGCAATATTATCACAAAACTCAAGATTGAACCCAAAACAAATAGTTTGCTTATTTGGGCAAAAGAACATCACGACAAGTTGCTATTGTAATAATTCGAAAAAATAAATTTACGTGTTACCACGTATTTCATATCTCTATTTTATGACGGATATTTACAATATGAAAGATTCGGTATCTATAGAAGATAAGAGAAAGAGTTACCGCAAAATGCTAAAAGGCAAGAAATCTGCTATTATAGTATTAATTGTTTCGATTGTTTTAATTCTTTTATTGAACCTAATCAACACGATTCTTTTTAACTAAAAAATTGTTTACTAGCTAACCAAAAAAATCCGGCTCTAAAGGCCGGATTTTTTATTGATAATTATTTTATTTTGAAATTATAATTCCAAAGCACGTTTTACATCGTCGTTCATCAAAAGTTCTTCAGGACTTTCCAATGCTTCTTTTATTGCTACTAAGAATCCAACAGATTCACGACCATCAATAATTCTGTGATCGTATGAAAGCGCAAGGTACATTACTGGTGCAACTACAATACCACCATCGCGCACTATAGCACGCTCCACAATATTGTGCATTCCTAAAATGGCAGATTGCGGTGGATTAATAATAGGAGTAGAAAGCATACTTCCGAAAACACCACCGTTAGAAATGGTAAACGTTCCGCCAGTCATTTCATCTACTGTAATTTTACCGTCACGAGCTCTAATTGCAAGTCTTTTTACCTCGTCTTCAACACCTCTAAAACTTAAGTTCTCTGCATTTCTAATTACAGGAACCATCAATCCTTTTGGTCCAGAAACAGCAATTGATATATCTTTAAAATCGTAGGTAATCATATAATCACCATCAATCATTGAGTTTACATCTGGGTATAGCTCTAATGCGCGCACCACTGCCATTGTGAAGAAAGACATAAAACCAAGTCCAACTCCGTGCTTTTCTTTAAACTGTTCTTTATATTGGTTACGCAGAGCAAAAATAGCAGTCATATCTACTTCGTTAAAAGTAGTTAGCATTGCGGTTTCGTTTTTTGCAGAAACTAAACGCTCGGCAACTTTTCTGCGAAGCATTGAAAGTTTTTTACGTTCGCTTCCACGGCCACTAGCTCCAGGAGTTCCCATAGATGGAGTAGCATTGTTAGCGTCGTCTTTAGTAATACGTCCATCACGACCTGAACCCTTTACATCTTTTGAAGACATAGATTTTTCGTCAAGAATTTTCTTGGCTGCAGGTGAAGGTGATCCAGTGGCATAGGTTTTTTTATCTTGCTCTTGATTTGGAGTAGATGATTTTGAAGGAGCTTCTTCTTTCTTCTCTTTAACAGGCTCTTCCTTGTCTCCGCCAGGTTTTTTAGCATCTGTATCAATTATGCAAACTACTTGCCCAACTGCTACAACATCTCCTTCTTCAGCTTTCAAAGTAATAATACCACTGGCTTCCGCTGGAAGTTCCAATGTTGCTTTATCACTATCTACTTCAGCGACTGCTTGATCTTTTTCAACATAATCGCCATCTTTTACAAGCCAAGATGCTATTTCAACTTCGGTGATGGATTCTCCCGGAGACGGGACTTTCATTTCTAATGCCATACTATTGCTTTTTAATATAAACCTGAGTTTACAAGTCTTTAAAGTTAATTTCTTTTTGTCTTTCTATAAAATTTTTAGAAAGTCGATTACATATTTTTATCAAAAACATTCTCAATCACTTTAGCGTGTCGTGCTTTTGATCTAACCGTACTACCGGCGGCAGGGGCTGCATACATTTTTCTGCTACAAACTCTAAAATTTCTAGCTTCTTCATAATGCATAATTAAATGTGAATAGGCTCCCATATTCTTAGGTTCTTCCTGCGCCCAAACCACATCGTCTGCGTTTTTGTACTTTTTAATTATTTTATTCATCGCGTCTATTGGCAATGGGAATAACTGTTCCACACGTACCAAAGCCACATCATCTCTTTCAAGTTCTTCTCTTTTTTCAAGCAAATCGTAATAAAATTTACCTGAGACAAAAACAAGTGTTTTCACTTTTGCCACCTTAACTTCAGCATCATCAATCAACATTTGGAAACTTCCGTTTGCAAATTCTTCTTTTGTTGAAACCACTTTTGGGTGACGAAGTAAACTTTTGGGTGTAAAAACGATTAACGGTTTACGATAATCTGTTTTCAATTGTCTTCTAAAAAGGTGAAATAAGTTTGCTGGGGTAGTAACATCTGCTATAAACATGTTGTCCGTTGCACACAATTGAAGGTAGCGTTCCATTCTTGCAGAAGAGTGTTCTGCGCCTTGACCCTCATAACCGTGCGGCAATAGCATTACCAAACCATTTTGCAGTTTCCATTTATCTTCTGCTGCAGAAATATATTGGTCTATCATTATCTGCGCTCCATTGCTGAAATCACCAAACTGCGCTTCCCAAATTGTTAATGAATTTGGACTAGCCATAGCGTAACCGTAGTCAAAACCTACAACGCCGTATTCGGAAAGTAGCGAGTTGTAAATATAAAATTCACCTTGATCGCCCTTTAAATTATTTAGAAGTACTACTTCTTCCTCACTGTCTTCAACCGTTATAACAGCGTGACGGTGCGAAAACGTTCCACGCTCCACATCTTGCCCGCTCATACGTATATCGTGACCTTCATTTAGAAGCGATCCGTAGGCAAGTAACTCGCCCATGGCCCAATCTAATTTATTTTCGTCGAAATACATTTTGTGCCTCGCTTCAACAAGTTTGGCTATTTTTTTAAGGAATTTTTTATCCTCTGGCAATTTTGTAATCGCCTTAGCTATTTCGTCTAACTTTTTCAGGTCGAAAGTAGTATCGACCGTCTGCATCATTTTTTCTTCTTCGGCGTAGTTGTATCCCTCCCACTCGTCCTGCATAAATGGAGTGATGGTAGTTTTGTCTTCTTTTCTAGAATCCTCTAAATTTTCTTCTAGCTTATCTTTATATTCTTGCTCAAGTTTTGCTGTGTAATCTTTATCAATCACACCTTCAGCAATAAGCTTTTCAGCATAAATATCTCTTGGGTTATCGTGTTTCGAAATTGCTTTGTAAAGTTTTGGTTGCGTAAAACGTGGCTCATCGCCTTCGTTATGACCATATTTTCTATAGCCCAACAAATCGATAAAAACATCGCGACCAAATTCCATTCGGAAGTCTAAGGCAAAAAGCATAGCATGCACAACTGCTTCAACATCATCAGCATTTACGTGAAGAATTGGCGAAAGTGTTACTTTTCCAACATCAGTACAATAGATTGATGAACGCGCATCTAAGTAGTTTGTGGTAAAACCTATCTGGTTATTTACTACAATATGAATTGTTCCTTCAGTTTTATAGCCGTCTAACTGTGCCATTTGCACAATTTCGTACACAATTCCCTGTCCAGCAATTGCAGCATCACCGTGAACAATAATTGGCAATACTTTATTTGGATCACTTTTATGGTGGTCATCCTGCTTGGCACGGGCAATACCCTGTACCACTGCCCCAACAGTTTCCAAGTGGGAAGGGTTTGGCGCTATATTTAAATTTATTTCTTTACCAGATTCAGTTGTACGTTTTGAAGTCCAACCTAAGTGATATTTTACATCGCCGTCAAAAATGTCTTGTGCGTAATCTTTTCCGTCAAACTCGCTAAAAATGTCTTTTGCGCTTTTTCCGAAGATATTAGTAAGGGTACTTAAACGGCCACGATGCGCCATTCCCATTACAAATTCCTTCACGCCTCTTTCTGCTGCACTTTCAATTAAAGTATCTAAAGCAGGGATTAAGCTTTCGCCTCCTTCCAAAGAAAAACGCTTCTGCCCTACGTATTTTGTATGAAGAAAAGTTTCAAAAGAAACCGCTTCATTAAGTTTTTTAAGAATGTGTTTTTTGTGCTCGTTCGTTAAACTAGGTTGATTATCATTTACATTCAACTTTTGCTGAATCCATTGAATTTCATCCGGTTTACGAATGTACATATATTCAATCCCGATAGAATCGCAATAAATACTTTCGAGGTGTTTTATAATTTCTTCGAGTGTAGCGTCGCCAATTCCCAAAATTTCACCGGCTCTATAAGTTGCTTTTAGATCGTGCTGTGAAAGGCCGAAGTTTTCTATTGCTAAGGTTGGGGTGTATTTTCTGCGATCACGTACAGGGTTTGTTTTTGTAAAAAGATGCCCGCGGGTACGGTAACCATCAATTAATTTTACAACTTGAAACTCCTTAACAACATCAGAGCAAATAGCTCCCACATCGTATTGTGGTGTTTCTCCAGGCTCATCTGTGCCAAAAAATTCTTGTGCACTATTCTCCTGTCCAAAGTCGAAACCTTGAAAAAACGCTCGCCAACTTGGCTCAACGCTATCCGGGTAGTGTAAATATTTTTCGTAAAGCTCAGCGATTTGAGCTGGGTGAATCGCATTTAAGAAAGAAAATTTATCCATGCTAAATATACAAGTAAGTCATTTTGATAAAACGGTACAAAAATACAACAATTACACAAAATAGCCGACCTGATTTTATATATTTATAGTTGAAAAACCTTAAAGTATTCACAATGAAAAAGACTGGATTTAGCTATGTTGGCAATTCATTTATTGTAATGTTTTTTCTTTTAAGCATAACCTCATGCTTCGGTCAAAACAATACAAATGAATTTTGGCAACATGTGCGTTTTGGTGGAGGAATCGGTCTAAGTTTTGGCGATGGTTTTTTCAGTGGAACACTTGCGCCAAGCGCCATTTATCAATTCAACGATCAGTTTGCAGCCGGAGTGGCGCTAAATGGAACCTACGCCAGCCTAAAAAATAATTACAACGCCACTATTCTGGGCGGCAGCGTTCTCGCACTTTATAATGTAATTCCAGAAATTCAACTTTCTGCAGAATTTGAAGAATTGAATGTAAACCGAAATTATAAATTTGATATTGAAGAATTCACCGAGAATTATTGGTATCCAGCGCTATTTGTTGGTGTAGGTTTTCACAGCAATAATTTTACTATCGGTATTCGTTACGACGTGCTTTACGATAACGAAAAGAGTATTTATGCGAATGCTTTTGCCCCCTTTGTACGCGTTTATTTTTAAACGTTTCGCTCCATCAAATTTTTTCCAAATTCACGTAGTTGTTCTTTTTTCTCTTCTGAAATATTTATTTCGTCTAAAAGAGAATACGCCAAATTACTGTATTTTTCTATTTCAGTTTGTGTTGCTTCCGCAGCACCAGAAGCTATAAACACCTCTTTTACAGTAATGATTTTATCTCTCGGGTCTTTCGGATTTATACTGAAAAGATGCTCCAATTCATCCGACTGAACAGCCGTGCCTTTTTGCAACGCCGTTAAATATAAAAATGTTTTTTTATTCGAAATAATATCTCCACCCACCTGTTTCCCGAAGGTATCCGGATTTCCGAACACATCTAAATAATCGTCCTGTAACTGAAAAGCAATACCTAAATTTCTTCCAAATTGGTAAATTTTGTCTTTATCGCTTTCTGAAGCTTCGGCTACAATTGCACCCATTTGCATTGCTGCACCTAATAGTACTGCAGTTTTGCAGTCTATCATTTTTATATATTCCTCTAACGAAACATCGTCACGGGTTTCAAAATCCATATCGTCTTGTTGCCCTTCACAAACCTGAAGCGCGGTTTCGCTAAATAGTTTTGCAAGCTCCTGAAACATTTGTGGCTCGTAGTTTTCGAAAAAACGATATGCTAAAATTAGCATCGCATCGCCCGAAAGTATGGCTGTGTTTACATCCCATTTTTCGTGGACCGTCCGTTTTCCTCTGCGCAAAGGCGCATTATCCATAATGTCGTCGTGGATAAGTGAAAAATTATGAAATAGCTCAACAGCCAATGCGGCACTCATTGCTTTCTTGAAATCTGAACCGAAAAAATCGCATACCATTAAGGTTAGTGCTGGCCGAATACGCTTTCCACCCAATGAAAGTATATACTTTATAGGGTCGTAAAGTTGGCGCGGCTCTTTTTGAGCAATAGCTTTTTCAAGGTTATTGTGCAGCTCTGTATTGTATTTCCTTAAAATATCCATTCGTCAAAAAAAATTTCGGCTAAAGTAAAACAAGCTAATCAAATGCCCTCAATTAATGTTGAAAAATACTGTGAATGTTAAGGTTCTGTTAATAATATAAAACCAAGGAAACTATTTTTGTTTTTATAGTTTCCGTGACATATATTTGCACCCGATTATGAAAGAAAAAATTGTTCAAAAAGCAACAGGGCTTTTTTTAAAACTTGGTTTTAAGAGTGTTACAATGGATGATATTGCCAATGAGATGGCAATATCAAAGAAAACCATTTATACACATTTTAAAAATAAAACCGACTTGGTGAAGGAATGCACCTGTAATACGTTAAATGAAATTACTCAGGGTATAGACGAAATTTGTTCCCTCAATCAAAACCCAATTGAAGAGATTTACGAAATAAAGAAATTTATAATGGGTAAAATTGAAGACGAATATTCTTCTTCACAATATCAGCTTCAAAAGTACTATCCCGAAATAAGTGAAAATCTTAAAGAAAGTCATTTCGAAAAAATGATGGAATGTACCCGCACAAATCTTCAAAGAGGAATTGAACAGGGGCTTTACCGAAGCAATCTGGACACAGATTTTATTGCACGGCTTTACTTTTTGGGTATTCACGGCACAAAAGACCAAAACCTTTTTCCTGTAGAAAAATTTACACGGAAATTTATTACCGAAGAATATATTGAATATCATTTAAGAGGAATTGTAACATCTGAAGGTTTTATTACACTAAAGAAATTCATAAAAGAGCATCAAACTAATGATTAAAAAAATTCTAATTTTCAGTTTCGTAATGTCTGTTACTTTAGGTTTTTCGCAAGAGCAGAAAGACTATAGTTTCAATTTACAGGAAGCAATCATTTTTGCTTTAGACAGCAATTATGCATCTATAAATGCAAGACGCGATATTGCAAAAGCAATAAAGCAAAAGTGGGAAACTACGGCTTCGGGACTTCCGCAAATTGACGGTACTATAAGCTATCAAAATAATCTAAAACAGCCCGTAACTTTGATTCCGGCTGAATTTGGAGGCGGCGAGCCCGGCACTTTTACACCTATCACTTTTGGAACCAAACAAAGTGCAAGTGCCATTGCCACACTTAACCAACTTATTTTTGACGGTAGCTATCTTGTAGGTTTAAAGGCAGCCAAATCGTTTTTAAGTTATTCTGAAAATACCAACGAAAAAACCCGTTTGGAAGTGCGGAAAGGTGTTATTAATGCCTACGGAAGTGTTTTACTAGCTCAAGAATTAGTAGATATTTTTGGAAAAAACAAGACAAATCTCGAGAACAACCTCAATGAAACCCGTAAAATTTTCGAAAACGGTCTAGCTGAAGAAGAAAGCGTAGAACAGCTGGAAGTAACTCTTTTAGATATTGAAACCCAACTCAATAACGCACGCAGAAGTCAGGCTATAGCCAAACAAATGTTTAATCTTTCCTTGGGAATAGATGTGGAAACACCTGTTATATTAACTGATGATTTGGATGAATTAGCGAAGCAAAATATTAGCCTTGCCCTACTCAATTCGTCATTGAATGTGGAGGATAATGTGGATTATAAAATTGCAAACAATCTTGTAGAGCAACGCTATTTTGAAAATCGTCTAGAAAAGAGCAAATACCTTCCAAGTCTTACCGCATTTGTTAATTACGGAACTTCCGCCAATAGTGAAGATTTCAGTTTTTTCAATGGAGACCAAATATGGTATCAGTCGTCGGTTTTAGGACTGAGTTTAAATATACCAATATTCAGTAGCGGACTTCGAAACGCGAAAGATCAACGCACTAAAATAGCTTTAGATCAAGCAAAAACAGATTTTGAACAAACGCAACAACAGATAAAGTTAGATTTAACAACGGCTCAAAGTAATTATCAATTCGCAATTGAAAATTATGAAAACTCGAAGAAAAACCTATCGCTTTCAGAACGTATCGAAAACAAGAATCAAATAAAATTTACGGAAGGTTTGTCAACGAGTTTCGATTTACGTCAAGCACAAATTCAACTTTATACCGCGCAACAACAATATTTTCAATCTATGCTACAGGTAATAAACGAAAAGGCAAATCTTGAAACCGTTTTAAATATTCCGCAGTTGCGAATTAATTACAAAGAAATTAAAGGACAGTTTTAACCATACCAAACTCATAAACTTTTTAATAAATCAACAATGAAAAAAGCAATTCTACTATTAATAACAATCATCACGCTTGCTTCTTGCGGTGGAGATAACAAATCTGTCGATGCCGTTATTAACGATGGCGATATGGCAGCTGTTAAGGCCAAAAGAACCGAGCTTAATACGCAACAACGCGAATTGAAAAGCGATATCGACAAACTCAACGCCTACATTGATGCAAACGAAAACAAGGATCGCCCAGCACTAATTACCGCAGAAGTTATAACAGACACCATTTTTAAACATTACGTAGAAGTACAAGGAAATGTAGAAACAGACCAAAACGTGGTACTAAATGCAGAATATTCTGGAGTACTTACTAACGTGTATGTTAAGGAAGGGCAAAGTGTATCTAAAGGGCAACGTCTTGCTAAAATAGACGATGGCGGCCTGTCTAGTCAAGTGGCGCAACAGGAAGGACAAATGGCTTTGGCAAAGACCACTTTTGAACGCCAACAAAGACTTTGGGAGCAGAAAATAGGTTCAGAAATTCAGTTTCTGCAGGCTAAGACTACTTATGAAGCATCCAAAAACATTACAAACCAATTGCGCTCTCAGTTGAGTAAAACAATAATAACTGCGCCTTTTAGCGGGGTTGTTGACGAAATTATTTCAGATCCCGGACAAGTTGTTATTCCTGGTCAAAGTCCTATAATTCGTTTGGTAAACTTGAGCAATATGTATGTGAAAGCTAGCATTCCAGAAACCTACCTTAAAAACATAAAAAAGGGAACACAGGTAAAAGTAAGACTCAATTCAATAAACGAAGAGTTTGAGGGAACGGTGCGTCAAGTAAGCAATTATATAAATCCGAATAATAGAAGTTTTGATATTCAGATTGAAATTCCAAATAAAGACGGCCTTGTAAAACCAAACCTCATCGCTGTTGTTAAAGTGAACGATTACAGCGCTGAAAATGCTATTACAGTTCCCGAAAATATATTACAAGAAAATGCAGCAGGCGAAACAATTGCATATCTATACCAACCTGTTACAGATTCTGAAGGAATTGCAAAACGTGTGCTTCTTAAAACTGGTCTTTCTTATGAAAATCATACAGAGGTAAAATCTGGTCTTAAAAAAGGCGACACCATTATTAAAGAAGGCGCAAAAACACTTCGTGATGGACAAAAAGTAACCATCAAAAACTAAGAAACCAATCGCATTATGAGTAAGAATCCGTATAAAGAATTTAGCATTTCCTCTTGGGCAATAGACAACAAAATGACGGTCTATGTGGTTATGGCTATCATCCTATTTTTGGGTGCTTTCGCATATTACAGCATGCCGCGCGAGGCTTTCCCAGAAATTATTGAAACTAAAATTTACATTAGCTCTGTAAACCCAGGAAACTCTGCCGAAGACGTAGAAAAATTTATAACCGAACCTTTAGAAGAAGAATTTAAAGATATTGGTGGTGTAAAAGAAATTACCTCAACAACGCTTCAGGATTACTCTATTATTATTGTTGAATTTGAAGAATCTGTAGAAATTCCTGTAGCTAAGCAGTTGGTAAAAGACAAAGTAGATCAGGTGAAAGCTGAAACTACCTGGCCCACGTTAACAAATGGTGGAAAAGTAGAGCCTAATGTTTTCAACTTAAACTTTTCAGAAGAAGTACCTATTCTAAACATTAACTTAACGGGAGACTATCCTGTTCAACAGTTAAAGGTATATGCCGAATATCTTCAGGATAAAATTGAATTACTTCCGCAAATAAAAGAAGCAACCGTTCGTGGTGCCGAAGAAAAGGAAGTTGAAATAGCCGTAGATATTTACAAAATGACGGCTTCCCAAGTAAGTTTCGACAATATTATAAATGCGGTAAAAGGAGAAAACAGCACTATTTCTGGAGGAAACATTATAACAAATGGAGTTCAGAAAAACATTCGTATTACAGGTGAAATTGAAGATCCAAAAGAGCTTGAAAATGTAGTCGTGAAAAAGGATGATGGTATTATTTTTCTAAAGGATATCGCCGATATTAAATTTAAAGAAAAAGATGCCACAACCTTCGCTCGTGAATACGGGGAGCCAGTTGTGATGCTCGATATTAAGAAACGTGCCGGAAAAAACATGATCGAGGCCGTAGAGCAGATTAAAGTGATTGTTGCAGAAGAAGAGGCAAATTATTTGCCGCCAGGCTTGCAAGTTACCTTAACCAACGATCAATCTATCAAAACAGAAAATCAGGTAAATGATTTGGTGAACAACATCATCTTCGGGGTACTCTTAGTTGTTTTGGTTTTAATGTTTTTCTTAGGTTTTAGAAACGCACTTTTTGTAGGTTTCGCTATTCCGCTATCCATGCTTATGTCGCTGTTTATTCTTTCGGCATTTGGGTTTACGCTAAATACCATGGTGCTTTTCGGTCTCGTAATGGGGCTGGGAATGTTGGTAGATAACGGTATTGTTGTGGTAGAAAATGTGTACACTTTAATGAGTGAAGGCATGACCCCGCGAAAAGCTGCCAAACAAGGTATGGGTGAAATTGCTTGGCCTATTATTGCTTCCACAGCAACTACGCTAGCTGCGTTTTTCCCACTTGGATTGTGGCCAGGAACCATCGGTAAGTTTATGATTTATTTCCCCATCACACTTTCCGTAGTACTTTCATCATCGCTATTTGTAGCCTTGGTAATTAACTCTATGCTTACTTCAGAATTTATGAAAACTGAAGAAGAACCAATGACAAAAAAGAAGCTAATTCGTTGGAGCTTAATTTTACTGGGCATTGGTATTTTACTCTTAGTGGTTGGTTTTGCAATGGATATAGCCGCTTTTCGTGGCTTTGGAAACTTGGCTATTCTAACTGCAATTTTGCTTTGGGTTTATAAATATATTCTTGCAGGCGCGGTAGATTACTTTCAATATAAATCGCTTAAAAAGCTAGAGAATTTTTATGAAGGAATTCTGAAATACGCTTTGCGCGGAAGGAAAGCCTACGTGTTCTTCTTTGGAACATTTATACTTTTAATTCTATCTTTTGTTTTAGTAGGAATCGTTCAGCCAAAGGTGCTATTTTTCCCCGAAAATGAACCGAATCAGATTATTACTTACATAGAATATCCGCAGGGAACCGACATCCAAAAAACGAACGAGCTTACCCAACAAGTAGAGCAACGTGTTTTTAAAGCTATTGAGAAATACGATGACAATGGTTACAATTATATGGTAGAATCTGCCATTTCGCAGGTTGGTCAAGGTGCAGGAAATCCACAGACAGATGGCGGACAAAGCAACGAAATGCCGCAAAAAGGAAAAATAACCCTTTCTATGCGCGACTATCAACTGCGCCGTGGTGTAAAAAGTAGTGATGTTTTAGAAGAAGTGCGCGAGTCTGTAAAAGGATTTCCCGGAGCTTCCATTATTGTTGAAAAAGATGCTGCTGGTCCGCCGGTAGGCTATCCTATTAACATTGAATTGAGTGGTGAAAACTATGAAGAAATGCTTCGCCAAGCTGAAAACCTGCGTTCTTACATTGAAGGATTAGGCATAAGTGGTATTGAAGAATTGAAGATAGACGTTAATAAAAGCAAGCCCGAAATGGATGTAACCGTGGACCGTGAAAAAGCAGGACAATTAGGTATTTCTACAAGTCAAATTGGGCTCACGTTACGTCGTGCTATTTTTGGTGAAGAAGCTTCAACCTACAAAGATGGTGACGACGATTATGAAATAAACGTTCGCCTTTCAGACAAATCGCGTTATGATGAAAGCGCGCTTTTCAACCAACCAATAACCTTTCGAAATAATCAAGGGAATATAGTACAGGTGCCTATTTCGGCAATGGTTACTAAAAATAATACTGCTTCTTTTAGTTCCATAAAAAGGAAAGATTTGAAGCGTACAATTACAGTTTATTCCAACGTAATTGGTGGTTATAACGCCACCGAAATTGTAACCGACCTTAAAACTGAATTGCAGGGTTACGATCTTCCAAAAGGTATAAACCTTGCCTTTACAGGTGAGCAGGAAGAACAAGCAGACAATATGGGCTTTTTGTTAATGGCGCTGTTTTTTGCAATGGGAGGAATTTTGTTAATCCTCGTGGCACAGTTTAACTCGCTTTCCAAACCGGTTATTATTTTAACTTCGGTGGTCCTCAGTTTGGCGGGAGTGTTCCTCGGACTTGTAATTTTCCAAATGGATTTCGTGGTAATTATGACGATGATGGGTATTATATCGCTCGCAGGTATTGTAGTTAACAACGCTATCGTGCTAATAGATTACACCCAAATATTAATAGATAGAAAAATGTACGAGCTGGAAATGGAAGATGACGATATGCTTACGAAACGTCAGTATTTCGATTTGATAGTGGCTGGTGGAAAGTCTCGTCTGCGCCCGGTATTGCTAACTGCAATAACAACCGTACTTGGGCTTGTGCCTTTGGCTATTGGTTTTAATATAGATTTCTTTGGGTTATTTACAGATTACAGCCCTAACATATATATTGGTGGTGACAACGTAATTTTCTGGGGGCCACTAGCGTGGACAGTAATTTTCGGATTGATATTCGCAACTTTCTTAACGCTTATTGTGGTGCCGGTAATGTTCTATTTGGTGAACCGCGCTAAGATTAGATTCAGAAAAAAGCGCAAAATGAAGGAGATTAAGAAGATGAAAGCGAAAGGGCTACCGCAGCGAGAACAGCTGAGTTAGATAGTCACTTTTCTAAAAAACAAATGCCCTTTCTACAATTTTGCGGAAAGGGCATTTATATTCTAAAGAATTCTTTATTGATTTTCGGTTAATGGAATTGGGAATAAAGACCAAACATCATCTTCTGGTCTATCTATTGGCAAGGTGTTCAACCTGCCATAGCGACGCATATCTATCCATCGGTGACCTTCTGCGTATAACGAATATCTTCGTTGTTTCAACATTTCATTAATTAATGCTTCTGTGGTAACAGGGCCTGTATAAGGTGTTAAACTGGCACTGGCCCGTATTAAATTAAGGGCATTTACCGCTTCTGGCATATTTAAATAGATATTGGCCTCAGCGTATAATAAAATGAGTTCTTCATTTCTAATTATTGGTATTGGAGCAGTTCTGGAGGTATATCTGTTTAATGCATAGTTGCCAGACAGACCGTCTTGACTTAAGGGTTCATCCAGTTCAACCACTTTTCCCAATCGGGTATCTCCGGCTTCAGCTTCTGATACAAATAGCGGTTGTACAACTCTCGCATCTGCTGCAGTAAGCCCTTCTATGGAATTAAATAATGAATTTGAAATATCTGTTTGATCTAACGAAAAGGTGTAGAATATACCTGTATTCATATTTGCATTGTCTAAAGTGAAAAACGAATTGTTCAAAAACGTCAATACTGCAGGAAAATCTTCTTGATATGCTGCTACTCGCGCTGCAATAGCATTATTCGCCTTCAAAAAGGTAGATGGTGTATTGAAATCATCAAACCCTGAAGACAAAATAAATGGGAAGTTACTACCCCCACCAGCAAGATCTGCTGCTCCTTCTACTAATAAGCTTCTAATTCCTGCTAAAGCTTGTGCTTTGTTTACAAAGTCGCCTAGGTTATTTTCATCTGCCACATCTAGTCGTATTCCATTTGCATCAGTCAAGTTAAGATTCAACAGAAGCTCATAAGCTTTAAAGGTTTTCAAAAAACCCTTTGTAGCATTTATTTCCTGTGGCGTAAAAAGTGCAGATAAATCTTGGCCTTCAATAAAACCCAGAATTAAATTTGCGTTTTTAACTGTTCTGTAGCGTGCGGCCCAAGGCCCCGTAAGGTAGAACGTATTGTTATCTAGCACTAATCCTTCCCTTCCTAACAAATCTCCCGTAAAACGAGGGTCTGCGCTTGAAAAGCGATAATACTCACGTCCAATTACTCCGTTGTCATCGAAATAATTATCTAATCTTATCCTCGAACTATAGAGAATACCACCTACAAGATCCTGTAAGTCTCCACGAGTAAGATTTTCTTCAAAATTCCCCACTTCTGCATTATTTAGATCCGAAAACTCTTGCACCTCGCAAGAAACTGCCGCTCCTATAATGAGTGTGATTAATATAATTTTATAACTAAATTTTCTCATGATTTTTTCTTTTAAAAATTAACGGATACATTAAATAAATACCTTTTTGAAGAGGGAAATGGTAAAACATCAACCCCTGTAAAAATGGACCCTCCACCAAAATTGGATACTTCTGGGTCATAACTATTATAATCAAAAAAGTTGAGTAAGTTAGATCCAGAAAAGCCGAGTTTAATATTGTCTATGCGTCCGCCCAATAAGTTAGATAAGGTTTTCTTTTGTATTGTATAATACAACCCTATTTCTCGTAAACGCACATATGATGCATCTTCTGTGTGCACATCTGCGTTACCTCCTGGCCTGTATTCTCCATTTACAACAAGTCCTTCAGGATCTACTGTTAGGTCATCAAAATCGTGAGATGTTTGATTTAAATCTGTAAGTAATGTAGTTAGGTTAACGTTATCGCCTCCCTTTTTCCATTGCCATAACATAGATAATTCTACATTTTTATACTTTAGGCCGTTATTAAATCCTACTTGAAAATCTGGTTCGGCATCGCCAACAACTCGTAATTCACCATCAAAACTACCTACAATTTGTGTGGCACTCTGGCCTTCTTCAATTCTGAAAGTACCCAACCCTGCTCCAAATGCGCCTACATTAAAAGGAGGCACTCTCAGTTCGGTTATTTCTGAAGTATTCTTAAAAAAGTTCACTCCAAAATCCCACTGAAAATTAGTTGTTGAAATGGGTGTTGTATTTATTCCAATTTCAATCCCTTTGTTCTGAAGTGTTCCAGCATTAACAAACTGAGAGGTATATCCTGTTGAAGGTTCTAAATTGGCTTGTAGAATTAAATCTTCAATCGTCTTAATATAATAGGTTGCTGAAAGACTTATCTTCCCGTTAAGAAAGGCAAGATCAGTACCAAATTCTAATTCTTTTTGACGTTCAGATTTCAAATTAGCATTTCCTCTAACACCAATCAAACTAATACCTAAAACGCCATCAGTTGAATTTGCGTTATACGAGGTGAACAAAGCACCAAACGGCGGAAAGTTTCCAGCTTCACCATATGCTACACGTAGTTTAAATTGGTTCCAACTTGATGAATCTTTCCAAAAATCGAATTCATTTAAACTAACTGCTAAGGATGCTTTAGGGTAATAGAATAGCTCATTTGCATCTCCGTTGTTAGAAGATTTATCTCCACGCACACCCAAAGTAGCAATCAACATATCTTTATAGTTAACCTCTTCTTGTACAAAGAAACCTGAATCTTCTTGTTTAAGTCTAGTTTGGTCAACACCCGTATTTGCAGCCTGGTCTACATTGGTTCCCGAAGCAACCAAACCAGTAGCAGTAATTATCTGTGTGTTTTGATCAAAATACTCTCGCGTTAAACCTGCTTGCGTTCTAAAGCTAACATTACTATCAGTAAAATAATTATGAACTAGGAAAGCCGATAGGTTGTAGTTTTTATTTTGAGTATTTCCTTGGGCAGAAACTCCGTTTAAGCCTCCATTAGATAGCTTTTGAAATTGTAATTCCTTGGGAAATATCGCTCTAGTTTTCTGTCCGTAAAAATCGAGACCTCCACGTAAAATTAATTCAAGGTTAGAATTTTCTGCTTTATAAATGTCCAGATTTGCAGATCCTCCCATAATTATACGGTCCACCGTTTCATTGTTTGTAACCAAATCTCGGGTTTGTAATGGGTTTGAACTATTGTTAGGATGATCTGGATAAATACCATCTGCATTGGGAAACAATTGATCCCAAGGTCTAGTAGTTGTTAGAGCAATCCCAATAGTAGTACCACTATTATCATTGTTAAAAAATCCTCTATCTGAAGAAGAATTAATATAATTTGTACTCAAAGAAAACTTTAAAAAATCTTCAGGCTTATGGTCTAAGTTAAGGCGTAAGGATGTTTTTTCATAACCTGTCCCTCTTACAATACCATCTTCATTATTATGGGTAACGCCAGCAAAAAATTTAGATTTTTCATCGCCACCACTCATACTAAAGTTGGTAATGCTAATTACTCCGTGTTCGCCATAAACTTCTTTTTCATAATCTATAAGTCTTCCAGCATCTCTAGCAGCAATAAAGGCAGCCAAATCAGCCTCTCCAAAACTTTTTAACACTCGTGCTTCGGTATAATCCCGAACACCTAATAGGTTAATAGCTTCAGTCCAACCTGTAGATTGTGAAAATCTAAATTGCGTTTTACCTGCTTTTCCACGTTTTGTGGTAATAAGTACAACTCCAGCCGCCGCTCTTGAACCATAAATAGCAGCTGCGGAAGCGCCTTTAAGTATTTCAATATTTGCGATATCATCTGGGTTTATATCTGCAATTCGGTTAGTGGGATTGTCTTGGTTAGAAGAACTTCCTCCTTGCGATGCGGCAGAAACAGTATTTAAACCAGCGGCAATGGAAGAGTTATCTACATACACCCCATCTATAATATAGAGCGGTTGTGTATTTCCTTGAATGGAAGTAGCACCACGTAACTTTACAGAAAGTCCCCCACCGGGAGCTCCAGAATTTGCATTTACGATTGCTCCTGCAAATTTACCGTATAAAGCACCGTCTAATGTGGAAGGCGGTGTCCTTCCAGTGAGTTCTTCGGCTGAGATAGTCGCAACGGCATTTGCCGAGTTCGATCGTTTAACCGATGTAGCTAATCCAGTTACAACCACTTCGTCTAAAGCTTGCGCAGATTCTGCAATTGTAATAGAAATTGCACCCGCGGTAGAAGCAGTATATTCCTGCGTTTCAAAACCGATAGATGAAAAGACCAGTGTTGCTGGTAATGATGCCACTTTGATGCTGAAATTACCTTCAGCGTCGGTTGTGGTTCCGTTTGAGGTTCCTTTTTCAATTACATTTAAAAAAGGAACAGTTACATTATTTTTATCTACCACTTTTCCCGATAACTGCGTCTGTCCAAACGCAATACAAGGAAAAATTAAAAATAAAAAAAAGAACCTTCTAATAGTAGTGTATTTTTGTTTCATAAGTAAAGGTTTTTTATTGAATCCCTAAAATAGTGTTAATTTCTTAATGATAACAACAGTATTGAATATTTTTATTCACTATTTATTAGCATTTTCTTTTGTTTATGATGATATGTTTAAAATATAAGCTTCAGCATAAAATGAAAACATAAAGATTCACTCTGTGCAATTTTCTCAAAAGCTAAGTTGCCCCATTAAGTGTATTTAATCATTTATAGTTTCGAATAATAATCCCTTCAAAACCACGCCAATTCATTTAATACTTATTAAATTTGCACCCTTAATTTTTTTCAGAATATAATGTACAGAACGCACAACAACGGCCAGATTCGCTCGGCAGATATCAATAAAGAAGTAACCCTTTCCGGATGGGTGCAAAAAACTCGCGACAAAGGCTTTATGGTGTGGGTAGACCTTCGCGACCGCTATGGCATCACCCAACTTATTTTTGATGAAGAAAGAACTTCAAAAGAAGTGATTGAAAAAGCTTCAAAATTGGGCCGCGAATTTGTAATACAAGTAACAGGAACCGTTATTGAACGCGAATCTAAAAATCCAAACATGCCAACTGGCGATGTGGAAATCTTAGTTTCTGAATTAATTATTCTGAATGAATCTTTAACTCCACCTTTTACGATAGAAGATGAAACCGACGGTGGCGAAGATTTGCGAATGAAATATCGCTATTTAGATATCCGCAGAAAACCAGTGCGCGAAAACCTAATATTTCGTTCAAAGGTTGCAATGGCAGTTCGCAATTTTCTTTCAAAAGAAGGATTTATTGAAGTAGAAACCCCGTATTTAATAAAATCTACACCTGAAGGCGCGCGCGATTTCGTAGTTCCTTCCCGTATGAATGAAGGACAGTTTTACGCGCTTCCGCAGTCACCTCAAACCTTTAAGCAATTGCTAATGGTGGGAGGTTTAGATAAATATTTTCAAATAGTAAAATGTTTCCGCGATGAAGATTTGCGTGCAGACCGACAGCCAGAATTTACACAAATAGACTGCGAAATGGCCTTCGTGGAACAAGAAGATATCTTGAACGCTTTTGAAGGTTTGACCAAACATTTGCTGAAAGAAATTAACGACATAGAAATTTCCGAATTTCCACGAATGACTTACGACGATGCAATGTCGAAGTACGGAAACGACAAACCAGACATCCGTTTCGGAATGGAGTTTGGCGAGTTGAACGAAGTTGCTCAACATAAAGATTTTGGCGTTTTCAATCAAGCCGAATTGGTTGTGGGTATTGCTGTTCCCGGCGGAAATGCTTTAACCAGAAAAGAAATAGACAAATTAATAGACTGGATAAAACGCCCACAAGTGGGTGCTTTAGGAATGGTCTATTCACGTTGTAATGAAGACGGAACCTATAAATCTTCGGTAGATAAATTTTACGATCAAGAAGATTTGGCGAAGTGGGCAGAAGTAACTGGCGCAAAAACTGGCGATTTAATCTGCGTGCTTTCTGGAGCAAAAAATAAAGTAAGAGCCCAATTGAGTGCGTTGCGCATGCATTTGGCAGAACAACTCGGTTTACGTAAAAATGACGAATTTGCACCATTGTGGGTTGTAGATTTTCCACTTTTGGAATGGGACGAGGATACAAATCGTTACCACGCTATGCACCACCCCTTCACTTCTCCAAAACCTGGACAGCTTGAATTATTGGCTATAAAACCTGGTGAAGTAAAAGCAAATGCTTACGATTTGGTTTTAAATGGAAATGAAATTGGCGGCGGATCAATACGTATTCACGATAAAAAAACACAAGCTTTAATGTTTGATTATTTGGGCTTCACACCCGAAGAAGCAAAAGCGCAGTTTGGCTTTTTGATGGATGCTTTTCAATACGGCGCCCCACCCCACGGCGGAATTGCTTTCGGATTGGATAGATTAGTTGCCATTTTAGGTGGCCAAGAAACAATTCGTGACTTTATCGCCTTCCCAAAAAACAACTCGGGCCGCGATGTAATGATAGATGCTCCGGCACCAATAGACAAAAAACAATTGGATGAACTTCATCTAAAAGTTGAAATAAAATCTTAAAAAAAATCCTGCTTCTGCAGGATTTTTTGATAGCTTTAAAGATGCCAACACAAAAACGAAATTTATTTACCCGCTTCCTAATCTGGAGAATAAAGCACATTCCGCAAAAGCAGTTTGTTTTTATTCTGAGTATTGCCGTAGGGCTATTGGCAGGGATTGGAGCCGTGGTTTTAAAAAACCTTACCCACCTTATTCAACATCTACTACAGGGTAAACTTATTGTTCAGTACCAAACTGCTTTCTATTTTATATTTCCGCTTATTGGATTAACCTTGGCATTTTTAGCAATGCGTTATATTATTCGCAATAAAGTTAGTCACGGTATTCCTTCTACACTTTATGCAATTTCTAAAAGAAAAGGTTTTATGCGGCCCTTTCAGATGTTTGGAAGTCTTATTACAGCACCAATAACAGTAGGGTTTGGTGGCTCTGTAGGTCTTGAAGGACCAACCGTTGCTACGGGAGCAGCAATTAGCTCCAATCTTGCGCGTTTTTTCCATATGAATCAGCAAACCAGAACGCTATTGATTGGTTGTGCTGGCGCTGGCGCTATGTCGGCCATTTTTAAGGCACCCATTGCGGCAATTATTTTTGCAGTAGAAGTTTTTAGTTTAGACCTCACCTTGGTTTCAATGGTGCCACTTCTTTTGGCTTCGGTTTCGGCCATTACTACTTCCTACTTTTTTCTTGGAACAGATATTTTACTTCCTTTTGAAATCACTGAAAAATTTACAATTAAAGATATTCCTTTCTATATTTTGTTAGGACTAGTTGCATCGATGGTGTCTATTTATTACACTAAAATGTATTCCAATATTCAGGATTTTTTCGAAAAAATAGCTTCGCCAATTAAGCGTTTATTAATCGGCGGGATTGGTCTCGGTATTTTAGTTTACTTCATCCCTCCGCTTTATGGGGAAGGTTTTGATGTAATAAACAATCTTGTACAAGGAAATCCACAAGCTGCTTTAGAAAACAACTTTTTTAATTTAGATCTTACCAATATTTGGGTTGTTATATTGTTGTTGGCGGGGTTAGTAATTTTTAAAATTATAGCCAGCGCGCTCACATTTGGAGCAGGTGGCGTTGGTGGTATTTTTGCTCCAACCCTATTTATGGGAAGCATTATGGGGAACTGTTTTGCTAAAATTCTCAACAATATTGGCATACTAAATAATCCTGTTTCTGAAAGTAATTTCACACTTGTGGGAATGACTGGCTTAATGGCTGGAGTGTTGCATGCGCCATTAACAGCAATATTTTTAATTGCAGAAGTAACAGGTGGCTATGAACTTTTTATACCTTTAATGGTTACGGCGGCAATTTCATTTTCAATAACTAAATATTTTATTCCGCATTCCGTTTACACTATGGAGCTTGGCCGAAAAGGAGATCTTATTACACACGATAAAGACCACGCGGTATTAACTTTGATGGATATTGAAACCGTTATAGAGCGCGATTTTATAGCTATTTATCCTGAAATGACTCTTGGCGATATGGTACACAATGCTGTGGTAAAATCTAAAAGAAACCTTTTTCCGGTACTCGATAAAGAATCGAATACTTTAGAAGGTGTTATTTTATTGGACGACTTGCGCCCCGTTATGTTCGACCAAAGTTTATACGATGAAGTGCGAGCAAAAGAACTGATGCATAATCCACCAGAATTAATTGATTTGAAAAAGGATAAAATGACAGAGGTTATGAAAAAATTTCAAGACTCAGGCGCATGGAATTTACCAGTTATTTGTGAAGGAAAATATTATGGTTTCGTTTCAAAATCGAAACTGCTTACCGCCTATCGCCGAAAACTAATTGATTTTTCGAGTAAATAATTTTGAAAACAATACAAAAATGAAACTCTTCATCAACATACTTTTTATCGCAGTAGTTATTAGTCTTAGCGTTGGATTTTATATAAAAACAGACGACGAAGCGACTGGGAAATTAATTATTGGCCTAAGTTTAATGGTTGGCTTTTTTATATTGATGCCTTTATTTATCTATCATAGATGGAAAAACAGAGATGTGAAAGAATATATGCTTACCAAAGAAAATATTAAAAAAATGCAAGATTATCAGAAAGAAAAAAAGATTTAGACAAGCTGCTTGCTTATATTATTTAGATCTTTTCTCAGCAAAAAATCGCTTTAAAAGTTGAGATGCTTCTTCCGCCATTACTCCGCCCGTCATCACCGTTTTAGGATGTAATTTTGTTTCTAAATTAATACATCCTCGCTGTTCATCTCTTGCGCCATAAACTATTTTTGAAATCTGACTCCAGAATAATGCTCCCGCGCACATTTGGCAGGGCTCAATAGTTACATAGAGTGTGCAATCGATTAAATACTTTCCACCCAAATAATTTGCTGCAGCGGTAATTGCTTGCATTTCTGCGTGGGCTGTAACATCGTTCAATGTTTCAGTTAGATTGTGCGCACGTGCAATTATTTGATTGTTTATAACGATTACCGCACCAATGGGTATTTCGTCTTTTTCATTGGCCGCTTCAGCTTCTTGCAAGGCGCGTTTCATAAAATAAGTGTCGTCGTAGGGGGCAATTATGTTCAATGTTTCAGGTTTCAGGTTTTGCCCGATTGTATTCGGGGTTCATTTCAAAATATATCGTATTAAAACGAAATTACAAATAAACGAATTCTCTTAATAACAATTTCGCAATAACCGTATCTTTACACCGTGCCAGAAAACATCTTAAATACCATCAATTTCCCCAAAGATCTGCGGAAAATTTCAAAGAAAAAATTGCCGCAATTGGCGAAAGAACTGCGTGAATTTATAATTAATATTATCGCCGCGAAAGAAGGTCATTTGGGCGCTAGCCTTGGCGTGGTAGAACTTACCATCGCACTTCATTACGTATTTAATACGCCAGATGATATTTTGGTTTGGGACGTTGGTCACCAAGCATACGGACATAAAATATTAACGGGTAGAAAAGAGATTTTTCACACCAACCGACAATTGGGCGGGATTAGTGGATTCCCAAAACGCGAAGAAAGTGAATTTGACACTTTTGGCGTTGGGCACAGTAGCACTGCTATTTCTGCAGCACTCGGAATGGCAATCGCTTCAAAATTAAAAGGTGAAACTGAAAAACAGCACATTGCAATTGTTGGCGATGCCTCTATCGCCAGCGGAATGGCTTTTGAAGCTTTAAACCACGCAGGCGTTACAGATACCAATATTTTGATTATTCTAAACGATAACGCTATCGGCATCGACCCAAGCGTGGGAGCGTTAAAGGAATATTTCACTAAGGTGAAACAAAATGGCGCAAAGGATGCAGATAATATTTTTGAGGCATTAAACTTCAATTATTCTGGACCCATAGATGGCCATAATTTGGATTTGGTAATTTCTAAATTGGAGCGATTGAAAGGGGTTTCAGGTCCAAAAGTACTTCATGTAATTACAACAAAAGGAAAGGGTTTACGGCAGGCAGAAGAAAACCAAGTGGTTTATCATGCGCCCGGTAAATTTGATGCGCTTACTGGCGATCTTGCCCCAAAGACTAATAATGTTCAGCCACCAAAATTTCAAGACGTCTTCGGAAAAACGTTGGTGGAACTTGCTTCAAAAAACGAAAAAATTATAGGCATTACCCCTGCAATGCCTACGGGAAGCTCTTTAAAATTTATGATGGATGCATACCCCGATCGCGCTTTTGATGTTGGTATCGCGGAACAGCACGCAGTTACCTTTGCTGCGGGTTTAGCCACACAGGGATTTAATGTTTTTTGTAATATTTACTCCACATTTCTTCAACGTGCGTACGATCAAGTTATACACGATGTTTGCTTGCAAAAATTACCTGTGATTTTCTGTTTAGACAGAGCCGGAATTGTAGGTGAAGATGGACCTACACACCACGGTATTTTCGATTTAGCATATTTAAATTGTATCCCCAACCTCATCATTTTTGCTCCTCGCAACGAAATTGAATTGCGAAACATACTATTTACTGCACAAGAGGGATTGCAGTTGCCAATATTTATAAGGTATCCACGCGGAAGAGGAACGATTTTAGATTGGCAAAAACCTTTTAATAAAATTGAAATAGGCAAAGCCGAAATACTTCGGGACGGTAGCGAAATTGCAATATTAACTATTGGAAGCATGGCAAATAATGCGCTGGCTGCAATAGAAATGCTACCCACGCTCCAACAAGATAAAGTTGGACTTGTTGACGTGCGCTTTTTAAAACCGTTGGATAAAAGCTTGCTGCACGAAATTTTCACGAAATATAAAACTGTTATTACAGTTGAAGACGGTACTATAATAGGTGGCCTGGGTACTTCGGTTGTAACTTTTGCTTCAACTTATAAATATAATAACCCAATACAAATTTTGGGTATTCCAGACGTATTCCCAGAACACGGAACTGTTGAAGAATTACAACAACTTTCGGGCATTTCTTCAGAAAAAATAAATCAGACACTTCAAAATTTATTATAAAAAAAAGAGGCTCTTTCGAGCCTCTTTTCAAATTCAAAATATAATAATTATTAGTTGATAATCAACTTGGTTGTTTGTGAACGATCAGCGCTTTCGATCTGCATCAAGTAAATACCTGAAGTAAGACCGGATGCATTGATAGTTGCAGACTGGTGAAGTTCTATATTTTGGTTGAATACCTTTCTTCCGTTAATATCAAAAATAGAGATGGTAGCTTCTCCTACATCTACGCGAGACATAATGCTAAGCTGACCATTTGAAGGATTTGGATAAACAATAAAATTATTTTGAATACTTCCATTGTCATTCACACCTAATTGGCATTCCAGTGGCACATCAAAAGCTTCCGTACCATCAGATCTACTATTGGAACTTCCTTGAATTGCCGAAAATCCTAACCCTCTTCTTGCAAAAGCACGCCAGATTATACATCTGTTTGCGCCTGCATTGGCTAATAAGTCTGCTTCAATTATAGCATTCCTTCCATCTACAAAACCTGGACTACAAGGCTGAATTTTCAATCCATCTGTCACCAATTGCAAAGCAATATTATTACCGCCACTACCATTGTATATGTCGGCATCAAAACCGTGCTCGTCTATTAGATCCCAGGTCATTTCCCACAACATGGCCGCCCATACTGAGCCAACACCGTGTGGGACAGCTTCAGATTTTATATCGTCATAGGTATGAGGGTTTACACCAAAATTAGTGCTGTAAGGATACGTTCTGATTCCGTTCGGCGCGCCAGAAGCATAAGCTCCAACTGGTCTAACGGTTGAGCCTTGGTCTCCGGGGTAAATGGTCATTACCATACCAAAATAATCACTCCAACCTTCTCCCATTTGCTCCTCATTTTGCAAACAACCTACATTAAAGCGTCCACCCGTAAGTCTGTTTGAGATTCCGTGGCCATACTCGTGTAGCACAATTTCCGTATCCAGGTCACCGTCCTTATTGGACGGAACATTTGTTCCATTGATGGTTCCATTTACAGAGCCTCCTAGAAGTTCAGCAATAATTGGGTTACCATCCACATCAGATATTGCAAATGCAGGAATAGTAACTTGGCAACCAACAACGCCGGCTCCCATAAGAGGTGGTGCACCGGCCACATTGTTCACTATAATTGCAGCAATGGCTCCGTTGTTTTGGGCGGCCAAAACTTTAAATCCGAATTCACATTCGCCCCTACGTATCACAACAATTTTACCGTTTAAGGCACCGCCATTGGTTATATTATCGCAACCGTCATTTGGATCCGTGGATGGGCCTGAATTGTCATCTTGTATCAAGGCCAAATCTCCTGTTAAATTTAAAGGGATACCACCGCCAAAACCTGCCGGAACACCGCTATAAACGCCTGCCAATGGGCCACCGTTTATTGAGAAAATATCAGAGATAGGGCCTCCTGCGCCTCCCGTCCAAATGTACATTTGCATTCTCGGATTGCTTCCGTCTGGTGGGGTTCCAAAATTTGCATTGTTGGTTCCGCCGCCATCTTGTCCTTCTGCATTTACAGAATCGCCTTCGGAGCCGCCATTGCCGTAATTATTTTCCTGAAAATTTCCGCTGGCCTCATCAAAACCATATTGATACATCACGTCGTGCACAATATTATTCAAATAGAACAAATTTGTGGTGGCAGCATCCCTAAAATCGGCTGGGGATTGTGGTAAATTGAAAGGAAAATCAAAATGTAAAGAAGCACCTCCATCTGGCGAAGGACCCGAATCTGTATTACACAGGTCTAAATAGGCATAGGTGTTATTCCCTCTTGTTATTGTAAATTCTGCACCTGCCGCACCATTGGTATCGTGCCATCCATAAGGGGATGCTGTTGCGTCTTGGGGATCTATTTCCAATGTATCTGGACCATCATCAGGGCTTCTGAGCGGCAATGCAAAAACTCTATATTGAGCATTGGCAAGATTGGTTTCTACAACCTTGACGCTATTTTCAAATAAAACACTTTCGCCCTTATTTGAAAAATGGTTGTGCTTTGCGTTAAAGTCTGGCAATTCGCACTGCGAAACCCAATCCATGGTTTCTAATAGTTCGCCAGTAAGGGCGTCTATACGGACGTTGTAATAATGGTCTGCGCTCAACAAATAGATGCTCAGGTCCCAAGCCAATTTTAAGCTGTTGGTAGCTTCCATTTTCTGAAATACCAATTGTACAGGAATGTTTTCCAAAGAAATATTTCCTTTTGAAAATACATAGGAATGATCTATTCCCGTTTCAAGCAAAGTTAGGTTGGTAGGAGCTCCTAGCCCAAGAATTCCTGCTGCTTTTACTATTGCCATATTAGGAGTTAATACCGAGGAAGTGGCATTCACTTTAGAAGCAATATTTTGAACAAAAGAAACTTTCGCCATTGAAACGGCACCATCCTTTATAACAAAAGGCGAAGTGGAATTGAATACCTTAATGCCTTGATAACGTTGTTCCACATAAACAGTATTTGCTTTTAGGCTTTTGGAAAAACTCTGTGATGCAATGTTAACGTCGGCAATATCCTGAGGTTGCAACGCAAATTGTGATCGGTTGTTCTGCAGGTACGTATTTACCGCAGATGAATAATCTTGCGCAAAGGAAAAATTGAACGCAAGAAAAATAAGAAAGTAGAAAAGTTTTTTCATATGAATTAGTTTAAATTAAAAATTAAGGAATAGGTTGTTGAAATTTTCACTTCTAAAATTATCATAATAACATGGCTTTACAATCTGAAAATCACTATTTAACATTCCTGAGAGTAAGATTTTATTGATTCTTCTTTAATTTCTAAAAATCTTGAGCACATTTCCTAAAGTCAATCGGGAATTGTCATTACAAAGAAATAGACCATACGCGTAAATTTATTTGTTTTTGGCAAACTCAACATCAAATAATATATGTGAAAATTTGTAAAACTGCGAGTGCATCTACTTATGCCAATCTATTCTGAGAAGTTGTTAAGCAATATGGGGCAATAATAACCCGATAAATATTTTTGGAATCCCAGCTATTTTCTCCGAGCAAAGCAATGTTGTAGAATTACAACAACTTTTGGGCATTTACTAAGAAAAATAAAGCAGACGCTTCAAGATTTATTATAAAAAAAAGAGGCTCTTTCGAGCCTCTTTTCATATTCAAAATATAATAATTCTTAGTTGATAATCAACTTGGTTGTTTGCGAACGATTGGCACTTTCAATTTGCATTAAGTAAATACCCGTGTTAAGTCCACTTGCATTTACATTAGCAGTTGTGTGTATTTCAAGTTGCTGAGTAAATACTTTTCTACCATTCATATCGAAGATAGAAACAGTTGCATCACCTACATCTAAGCGAGATTTTATAGTAATTTCTCCATTAGAAGGGTTTGGATAAACAAGGAAATTATTTTCTAAGTTTCCGTTATCAGCAGTACCTAATAAACATTCTACTGGAACATCAAAAGCTTCTGTACCATCAGATCTGCTATTTGAACTTCCTTGAATTGCGCTTAAGCCAAGTCCTCTTTTAGCGAATGCTCTCCAAATAAGACATTTGTTTGCACCACCATTTGCTATTAAATCTGCTTGAATAATGGCATCGCGACCATTAACAAAACCAGGACTACAAGGTTGTAATTTCATTCCGTCAAGTACAAGTTGCATAGAAATGTTATTTCCACCAGTTCCATTGTAAAGATCTGGATCAAAACCGTACTCGTCAATTAAATCCCAAGTTAAATCCCATAACATTGTAGCCCATACTGAACCAACTCCGTGTGGTACTGATTGTGATTTAATATCGTTATAAGTAAAATCATTTACCGCGAAATCTGAGCTATAAGCTTTAGCTCTTAATCCTAAACCTGATATTCCTTGGCCTATTGCATAAGTTCCAGTTCCACGTGCGTCATCTCTAGTATCGCCAGCTTTTATGGTCAATATAAATCCTAAGTAATCACTCCATCCTTCGCCCATTTGCTCTTGATTTTGTAAACATCCGGATTGTGCTGGACCACCAGTTAAACGGTTTGAAACACCATGACCATATTCATGTGCAATAATAACGTTATCTAAATCGCCATCGCGCTGAAAGTTATCAGTTCCCGATCCATCATCTACTAAAGTAGCATTAATAGTATCTCCGTTAAGAAGTGAAGTTATAAGCGCTTCTCCGTCTGATTTATAAATCATAATAGCAGGAATTGTAATCTGCGCACCATTTCCACCCATAGCGGTTGGATCTGTAGGCGTATCATTTACTACAATTACGGCTACTGCACCTTCGTTTTGTGCGTTAAGTACTTTTACAGTAAAATTACAAGTTCCTCTTCTCACTACTGCAATTTTCCCAGTAATATTCGCTCCATTTGTAATAGCATCACAACCGTCATTAGTATCTGTAGAAGGGCCTGCATTGTCATCTTCTACCACAACAAGATCTGCAGTGATTGGTGTATTTGTAAGTGGTGGCGCAAATGTAGAATCCATAGCGTAATACTGACCAGAAAGCGGGCCAGTGTTAACTGTTAAATATGTTCCTAAAACAGTCCCTGGAGCGCTCCATAGATACATTTGCATTCTTGGTTTTCCACCATCAGGAGGTGTGGAGAAGTTTGCATTATTCGAGCCACTACCATCTTGGGCATCTGCTAATACAAAATCGTTTTCTGAACCAAGGTTTGTGTAATTTTTTGATTGAAAGTTACCACTAACCTCATCAAAACCGTACTGATACATTACATCGTGCATCATATTGTTCATATAGAACAAATTGGTAATTGCTCCATCTCTAAATGCTGCTGGAGCTCGAGGCAAGTCGAAAGGAAAATCGAACGTAAGGGTTGGACCACCTTCTGCGGTATCACCAGCACCATTATTTCCATTTGCATCTTCCATAGCTAATACATTATTACCGCGTGTATGCGTATATTCTTCGCCTACAACGCCATCAGTATCGTGCCATCCAAAAGGAGATGCAACAGCATTTGATGGGTCTGGCACTAATTGATCTGGGCCATTATTTGGTCCTATTAATGGTAATGGGAATACTCGGTAAGCGGCAACAGCAGTCGTCATTGACATGCTAGGCTCACTAGTAGTACCGAACAAAACGCTATTAGAAGTAGCATGTGAATGTGCCTCTTCGCCAAAATTACAGCTAACTACCCAATCCATTGTATCTAATAATTCACCAGTCAGAGCATCTATACGAACACTGTAGTAATGTGATGCATCTAAAGGATAAATACTAAGGTCCCAAGCTAGTTTTAAAGCTTCTGTTCCTTCCATTTTTTGATAAACCAATGCTACAGGAATATTTTCTAATGAAATATTTCCGTTAGAGAAAACATAACTATAATCTGAAGTAGTTTCTACTAAATTTAAGTTTGAAGGACCCTGCAAACCAAGTGAAGTTGCAGCTTTTCCTATTGCACTTAATGCAGAGATTGAAGGTGTGGTACTATTTATTTTAGCAGAAACATTTTCTGTAAATGAAAGTTTTGCACTATAAACTGCTCCATCTTTAATAACAAAAGGAGAAGTAGAATTAAAAACCTTAATACCTTGGTAACGTTGTTCTACATATACATTGTGAACCTGCATATTTTTTGAAAAACTCTGCGAGCTTATGGATACATCTGAAATGTCTTGTGGTTGCAGCGAATACTGCGATCGATTTTGTTGAAGGTACGTTTTTACCACATTACTGTAATCCTGCGCATAGGATGCATTAACAGCAAAAATGATAAGTAAGTAGAGAACTTTTTTCATAAGCTTTAAGTTAAGTTTTTAGGTGAATTTAATTTTAGATACGAGATATCTAAAGGATTTTGTTAAAATTTCCTCAAAAAAGGAATGATAAAAATATCATAAATTGACAATATAACAGTCTAAACCTCAATTTTTAACATTTAACTTCAACATAATTTGCGGATTATTACATTCCTCCTTTAATCTTTTGAAAAATCTGTAGGGCATTTCCGTCTGTTAATCGTGAAATGTAATTACAACATTCCATTAAATAATTATAAACTGACGGCGACTTTTCAAGTTCAAAATCGATAGTTCGTAATAAAAGTTTATCGTAGTGACGTGCCTTACCATTATGCTGATTTTCAAATGCAGTAGTGAATGTATCCAGCAATGTGGTTAAAATTTTATATCCAGCAATTTCTTTCTCAGAAACTTCTGTGCTTTGATACACCTTTTCAATACTAATTTTTATGATGTCGGCAATTTGCACTTTGTACTCACTTTTATCCAACAATGCTTCTGAAAATGTTCCCTTTAGAATTTCCTCTTCGTTCGCAATAAAAATTGTTGCTGCTTCGGCAATTAACGTATTTATTGCTAATGACCGTAAATAAGCCAATCTATCCTGCGATGTTTTTAATGCTGAATACACATCTGTTTTTAAGGTGTTTCGCACTAAATTGATTAAATATTCCAGCGCCATTTCTTCTTCAATCAAACCTAGATTGATGCCATCTTCAAAATCAATAATAGTATAACATATATCATCTGCCGCCTCCACAAGATATGTTAGTGGGTGGCGAGAATAGCCATCATTACCTCTACTTATAAGACCTAATTCTGAAACTACTTCATTAAAAAATTCAGTATCACTTTGAAAAACGCCAAATTTTTTATCGGCAACATGTGTTGTAGGTTTTTGTGGAAGTGATTGTTTTGGATATTTCATAAACGCACCCAAAGTGGCGTAGGTTAGTCGAAGCCCGCCTTCAACCCCATTTTTAGATTCCGTCAAAATTTTAAAACCGTTGGCATTTCCTTCAAAAGCTACCAAATCCTGATATTCCTTTTCGGTTAGCAGCTCTTTGAATCGCTTCCCATTTCCGTTTAAAAAATAATCGCCGATTGCTTTTTCGCCGCTGTGTCCGAATGGCGGATTACCAATGTCGTGTGCCAAAGCAGCCGCAGCCACAATTGCACCAAAATCGTTAAACTGATACCCGTGCACATTCTGTAATTGTGGATGTTTTTTCAGAATTGCTTTTCCTACCGTTCTTCCCAAAGAGCGCCCAACAACGGAAACTTCCAAACTATGTGTTAATCGCGTGTGTACAAAAGAGGTTTTAGACAAGGGAATAACTTGTGTTTTGTCTTGCAAGCTGCGGAAAGCCGAAGAGAAAATAACGCGGTCATAATCTACTTCAAAACCCAAGCGGGTTTCGTTTTCTTCAATCCGTAGTCTTTTGTTTTTATCTCCGTGCTTTCGTAGCGAGAGCAACTGTTCCCATTGCATCATAATTATAAAGTTTTGAAGGCAAGATACTATTTTCAAAAAGCAATGCAAGCATATTTTTTTGGTTTCCGCTTAACCTTTAGCTAACCCTAAAATGACCAATTGGTAACAGCCAATTAACACCTTCTTTACACAAGCACGGTTTCTTTGCACCAATAAATCAATCGACAAAAATGAAAACAATAATTAAACTTTTAATCTTCCTTTTTACCGCTACGAGCTTTGCTCAAGAAAATGGTTCTATAGCAGGTAAACTGACAGATACTGATTACAATAACGAACCGCTGCCTTTTGCAAACGTATTTATTAAAGGTACTACTATAGGTGTAACCTCAGATTTTGACGGCCTATATGCAATTGAAAATATAAAGCCAGGAAACTACACAGTGGTTTTTAGCTTCGTGGGTTATGAAACTGTTGAAATTCCAAACATAACAGTAACCGCTAACAAAATTACAAATATAAACGTGCCAATGAGCGCGAGTGCGGCAGCTCTGGACGAGGTGGTAATTAAAACCACAATTAGAAGAGAAAGCGAAGTAGCTTTATTATTAGAACAGAAAAAAGCAATCGCTATAAAAGAAAGTATTGGCGCCGAACAATTATCGCAACTTGGTGTTTCTGATGCTGCGGGGGCAACAACTAAAATTTCCGGAGTTTCGAAAACAGACGGCAGTGGGGCTATTTTTGTACGTGGACTGGGTGATAGATATCTATTCACTACTTTAAACGGACTCCCTATTCCGTCAGACAATATTGAAAGGAAAAATATTAATCTGAATCTTTTCCCAACGCGACTCATTCAAAGCATTGACGTAAGTAAAACCACATCGCCAAATATTTCTGCAGATCAGGCTTCGGGAAATATTGACATCAACACAAAAGAACTTTCGGGCAGCAATCTACTTTCAGCAAGTGCAAGCACTTCTATTAACACTAATGTAATGAGCAACGGTGTTTTTAACAACTTTAAAGTTTCACCAAATTATAACGATGTATCCTTCGGGTTTTACCAAAAAAGTATTCCAACTAATCGCGCCATTACAGCACAAAGTTGGAGTCCAGAAGTTGTAGATTTTCCTATAAATAGATCTTTTTCTTTAAGTGCTGGAACACGAATTGGCAACAAGTTGAGTGTTCTTTTTACCGCTGGTCAGTCTGAAGAATTTGAATACAAAGAAGGTGCTTTTAAACAATACCGCTCCAACTTTCTCGACGATGTAATTCCTGATGCAATTACTTGGAATAAAGAAGTAGCAACTTCTGGCTTGTTTCATATTAGATTTAGAGCAGATGACAACAACGATTTTAAATTCAACACTTTACTAATAAACAAAATTGAAGATGAAGTGTTTGAAGGCGGACGTTCTGGGGAAGCCATTATTTTTGAAGAAACTGATCCCGCAGAAGATTTATCGCAATTTATACGCGACCAAAACTTAAAGAAAACTTTGCTTTCTGTAACCCAACTTAGCGGGGAGCATAAAATTGGTGAAAGAAACGAATTAGATTGGGCGGCTGGTTACAACTATTTAAGTGCAGATGAGCCAAACCGTATTCGCAACGAAGTTAACTTTAATGACGAAACCGTTCAACTTGGTCGTACGGGTGGATTTCAGCAACGAAAAAGTATTCAGAAAATTAAAGACACAGAATACAATGGCCGTTTAAACGATTTAATAAAAATTATTAACGAAGAAGAAAATCTTTTTCACATAAACATTGGCGGAACGTTCCGTAACAAAACCCGTGATTTCGGTTCGCAATTTTTTGGAGCTGAAGAAACCGTAACCAATGCCATTAATCCTAATTCCATTGATGAAATTTCAGATATTTTCACCGAGGAAAATTTCAATAACGGCTTATTAAAAAGAAATACACTATCTCCAGATTTTTACACCGGCGAGTTACAATCTACAGCTGGTTATACAAATGTTACTGGAGTTAGCGGAAAAATAACCGTACAAGCTGGATTAAGATTTCAGAGAGATGAAATTGATGTAAACTGGGATGTAAACAATTTCGCTGGAAGAATAGGAAGCGTCAACAAAGATTACCGCAGGGTATTTCCTTCTTTCAATGTAAAATATGCGCTTAACGAAAAGAACAGCATTCGTTTTGCAAATAGCTACACTACTACCCTTCCCGAATTTAAAGAAATTGCACCTTTTGAATATGTTTCTACAGTGGGTCAGGTTACTCGTGGTAATCCAGATATTGAAGCCTCTCTAAATAGAAACTTCGATTTAAAGTGGGAATTCTTCCCTACAAATGATCAATTGCTATCGCTTACAGGTTTCTACAAAGTAATTGAAGACCCAATCAACAAAGTTCAGGATAGAGGTTCAGCAGGTGTATTTTCTTACTTCAATGCTGGTAACGAAGCCGAAGTTTACGGATTAGAAGTTGAAGGTCGCTTAAATCTAATTTCGGGCGATGATAGACCTAATTTAAAACTAAATGTAAATGCTTCTAGAATGTGGCATAAACAGGATTTAAAAGAGGTTTTTGACAACGATGGAAACTTTGTAAGAACTTTTAGATACAAAGGCTTAACTGAAACAGATCTACAAGGAGCATCGAACTGGATTGTAAATGGTTCCTTAAATTTTAATACAAATACCGAAAATCCTTTTGAAGCTACCATCTCCGGAAATTATGCTTCAGATAGAATTTATGCATTGGGAGCTCCAGAATTTCAATCCTCGGGAGATATTAACTACAACGACGCTATTATTGAAAAAGGCTTTGTTTCGTTGGATTTAATTCTAAGTAAAAAGATAACCGAAAATTTTAAAATAGGTATTTCAGGAAAAAACATTTTAAATCCTGAAATAAAAAGAACTCAATTAATTAAACCCAGTACCACAAATGTTGAAACGGAAGAAACTGTTCTTTCATACACGCGGGGTGCGCAATTAGGCTTAAACCTTAATTATACTTTTTAAACACAAAATGTCTAACTTCAATTAACAATTAAAATGAAAAACTTTAAAAAATTTGCATTATCAATTGCAGTAGTAAGCACGCTATTCCTTACGGGTTGTAGTAGCAATGATGATTTTACATCAGGTGAAGAGGAACCTGTAGAAAACACACAACTTACAGGTTCATTGGAATCTGATCGAATTTTAGATTCGTCTGTTCAATACTCCGTTACCGGACCTTACCTTGTAAAATCTGGCGCTAAACTTACTATCCCTGCTGGGACAGTAATTGTTTCACAAGACGGAACAGATAAATACATTGCCATTGAGCAAGGTGGAAAAATCGATATTCAAGGTACTTCTTCAAGTCCTGTTGTAATGCGTTCGGCAAGTAATAACCCTGGCGATTGGGGTGGATTATTACTTTGCGGGAAAGCAAAAACTACTGAAGGCACAAATGTAATTGCTGAAGTAGGTGGTCTAATTTATGGAGGTAACGACGACTTGGACAACTCTGGTAGTATTCAATATTTAATAATTAAAAATGCCGGGGCTCAAATTAATACGGAGTCTCAATACAATGGACTTACGCTTTATTCAGTAGGCTCAGGAACTCAGATTTCAAACGTTGCGGTTATTGATGGCGCAGATGATGGTGTTGAGTTTTTTGGTGGAACAGTTTCTGCTTCAAACCTATATTTTGAAAACAACGAAGACGATTCTGTAGATTGGACTGAAGGTTGGAATGGTACAATTACAAACACTTATGTAAGTCATTCAAAGGCTTTTTCAACTGCAATAGAAGCAGATGGCGATAACAACAATCCGAAAATTGTAAACTTCACGGCAGTATCTACTGTGGGTGGAACGGCGCTTCAATTCAAAAAACAATCTGGAGCAACTATTACTGGGCTTTCTCTTTTAGGGTACACAACTAGAATTGATATGAAAGACAACGGTCCGTTGGCAAATGTGATTATTGAAGGTGAGGCTGCAAATCCAGCAAATGGTTATGATCGTCCTGCAACGGTAGCTTTATCTTTATTTGCTTGGGCAACTGAAAACATTTCAGACACTGCGGTACTTCCTAGCGCCATTACTGGCACGACAGAATTAAACCCATCACTTGTTTATCTACTTCAAGGTACAACGCTCGTAAAATCTGGTGGAAAATTAATTATCTCTGCAGGAACTATAATTATTTCAGAAACAGGTACAGACAAATACATTGCGGTAGAGCAAGGTGGAAAAATAGAAATTAATGGAACCAACGAAAACCCAGTTGTAATGAAATCTGCAGGTGGAAATCCGGGAGATTGGGGTGGACTTTTACTTTGTGGTGAAGGTATAACTACGGAAGGTGTTGATGCTATTGCAGAAGTTGGCGGCCTAATTTACGGCGGAACAAACAATAACGACAATTCTGGAAGCATAGATTATCTTGTAATTCGTGGCGCAGGCGCACAGATTAATTCTGAATCGCAATACAACGGGCTTACACTTTATTCAGTTGGTGCTGGAACTTCAATTAAAAACGTAGCAGTTATTGATGGTGCTGACGATGGAATTGAATTTTTCGGCGGAGCTGTTTCTGCATCAAATTTATATTTCGAAAATAATGAAGACGATTCAGTAGATTGGACAGAAGGCTGGAATGGAACAATTACTAACACTTATATTCTTAATAATGGTTCAAGTTTCTCTACAGCTTTAGAAGGTGATGGCGATAACAACAATCCTTCTTTCGTAAACTTAACGGCTATTAACACTAGCAGCCCAGGGAGCGGAATTGCCCTTCAATTTAAAAAACAATCTGGAGGTACGTTTACCAATATATTACTTTCTGATTACGGTACCCGTGTAGATATGAAAGACAATGGGCCAGTACAGAATATTATTGTTAATGGTACTCCTTTAACATCTGCACAAGACGATGTTTTTAACGGTACCCCAGTAGATATTTCAGAGTGGAATTGGATTAGCAAGTAAATAAAATTTTTAATTCTACGACTAAAAAAAGAGCCTCTTTAATTTAAGAGGCTCTTTAATTTTGAAATAGTTTTAGAATTACGGATTGTTTGAAACAATGTTTGTATCAGTCATTTTCCAAGTTTCTACTTTGGCAATTCTCGAATCGCGGTAAGAAACTTCACGTTTAGTATCTCCTTGGTAAAAAACCCAAGTACCTACCTTTTCACCGTTCTTATATTGCGCAATAGCAGTTTTGTTGCCATATAGATCATAACTTATCCATTCTCCAGTAAGTTTGTTGTCTTCGGTGTAATAACCTGTTTGGGCTACGGCTCCATTATCGTGATATAAAGTGGCTTCAATAATATCTCCGTTTAAGATATAGGTATTCTTCTTAATTTCTTGTGCTACAACTATTGTAGTCAATAAAAGGAGTGCTAGGGTAGATAGTATATTTTTCATTTGTGTAGTTTTTAATAATGCAGGATATTCAAATTTACAAAATTAACGCTTACGAAACCTTTTGGTAACCTTATGATAACATTAAACTTACAACAAGTTAATTTTGTGGTTGTTACGTTTGTAATAATTAACACTAATTAATAACTTAATGATTTAGTAAATCTAAATTCACACAAAATGAACATTTGATTATTTTCTTTGCATCTGTCTTATGTAAGGCAAATTTTAAAATCGTTTAGTTTTTGTCGACTAGATTTTAATCGGGCTGTTCCAATTTGGGCAGCCCTTTTTTTTGCCTATTGAAATGCCTAATCAAGCTATTAATGATAATATTTAGGAAACATTCAGTTAACATTAAATTAAGTTATTTGCAGTGACAAAAACTAAAATTGATTTAAATGAAACTTAAAATATTTACAGCTTTATTGCTGATTCTATCCATTAATGCCTTTTCACAAGAAATAGAAGGCCCGAAATTTGGAAAGGGAATTCTAAACATAGTAGGAAAAGACAGCACTTGGGCAATGAACTTTGCGGCTAGGATGCAATTTCTCTCCACAACCTCTTGGGATTACGATGGAGACCAATACGGAAAAGCCGAATCAAATTTCTTAGTGCGAAGAGCGCGTTTAAAATTTTCCGGTTTCGCATACAGCCCAAAACTTAAATACAAACTTGAATTAGGACTTTCAAACCGAGATCTTGCTGGAGCTTCAGAGTTTACCAGTAATTCCCCTAACTATATACTAGATGCAGTTGTAATGTGGAATTTCTACGAAAACTTTGAACTTTGGGTGGGTCAGACTAAATTACCAGGAAACAGAGAACGGGTAGTTTCATCTGCCAATATGCAATTTGTAGATCGTTCGTTGTTAAATAGCAGATTCAATATAGACCGAGATTTAGGACTTCAGCTAAGGCACCAAACCGATTTTTCGGATAGCTTTGTAATGCGCGAAATGATAGCAGTATCGCAAGGTGAGGGCAGAAACGTTACCACAGGCAACCTTGGTGGTCATCAATACACTGGCCGACTTGAAATTTTACCCTTTGGAAATTTTAGCAATAAAGGCGATTACGTTGGAGGCGATCTACAGAGAGAGCCTAGTCCAAAACTTGCCTTGGGCGCTACCTACGATTTTAATCAGAATGCGGTTAAAAACCGAAGCAATCAAGGATCTTATATGGTAAACGATGCCGGTTTTTACGAAACCAATATCTCTACCCTATTTGTAGATGCCATGTTTAAATACAGTGGTTTTTCACTAATGGCAGAATATAGCAACCGTGATGCAGAAGATGCCTTAGCCAAAAATGCCGATGGAAGTTTAACTGGAGATGTAGTTCAGGTGGGCAATGGTTTAAACCTTCAAGCAGGTTATTTATTTAAAACAAATTGGGAAGTTGCTGGTCGATACACTACAATAGATTTAGATCAAAATATAACTGGTAAAGATGTAGAAAACCAGTACACGCTGGGTGTTTCCAAATACATTGTTGGCCATAAACTAAAGGTACAATCTGATATTAGCTACACCTCCATTGGCGGCGAAAATGACAACTTGATGTACCGTCTTCAACTGGATGTTCATTTTTAAAATTTCATAATTAAAACTCAAAACTAGTACGGTAATAATTGCAATTTGTTCATCTGCAATTAATATTCAGATAACATAGATAACGGTTCTTTGTAGTGCAAAAACTAAACATAATAGAAATGAAAAAAGCAATTACAATCCTCGCACTGGTTTTTATAATAGCAGCTTGCGGTGATAAAAAAGATCAAAACGCAACTTCAGAAAATGATTCTGAAAACTTAGAAGGAACCATTAAAGTAGACGGTTCTAGTACTGTTTTCCCAATTACTGAAGCAGTTGCAGAAGAATTTAGAAGTATTCAACCAAATGTAAAAGTTACTATTGGAGTTTCTGGAACAGGCGGTGGATTTCAGAAATTCTCAAGAGGAGAAACCAATATCTCCAATGCCTCCCGCCCAATTAAGGATAAAGAAATTGAAGCCAGTGTAGCAAACAATATTAAGTATATACAGCTTGAAGTAGCTTACGACGGACTTGCAGTTTTGGTAAACCCAGAAAATGATTGGGTAGATAGTTTTACCGTTGAGGAGCTAAAGAAAATTTGGGAGCCAGCGGCTCAAGGCACAATAATGAAATGGAACCAGATTCGTCCGGAATGGCCCAATGAAGAAATTCATTTATACGGACCCGGAATTGCTTCTGGAACTTATGACTACTTTACTGAAGCCGTTGTTGGCAAAAGCGGTTCGAGCCGCGGAGATTACACTGCCAGCGAAGACGACCACGTTTTAGTTCAAGGTATTATAGGAGATAAATTCTCTTTAGGATTTTTCGGATTAGCTTATTATGCCGAAAATCAAGACAAGTTGAAATTGATTGGTGTAAACAATGGAACCGAAGTTGTAAAACCAACTTTAGAAACTGTTAGCAACGGAACTTACGCGCCACTATCCAGACCATTATTTATTTATGTGAATAGCACTTCGGTAAAATCTCCAGAAGTAATAGCATTTGTACACTACTATCTTGAAAACGCTGGAGAATTAGCTACAGATGTGGGTTACATTCCGCTTCCATCAGAACTGTATGCAAAACAGAAGAAAGATTTCCAAGCCTTTGTTGAAAGTAACAAATAAACAAAGTTGGATTGGGAAAATTCGGGTGTCCATCCGGACACCCGATTTCCTTAAAAAATTTTACTGATGCAAAAAATAAAAGAACTAGTCATTGAAAGAGCGCTTTTGGCGAGTTCGTTGATTACCATCGCGGTTACCATCGGAATTGTACTGGTATTATCCATCGAAGCATTTCAGTTTTTTAGTGAAGTTTCCATTTTCGATTTTTTCACAGATACGCAATGGACTCCGCTATTTACCGAAAAACACTTTGGAATTCTCCCGCTTTTAACGGGAACCATGCTAACTTCGTTTATCGCAATTGCGGTAGCGCTTCCAATTGGACTCACCATAAGCATCTACTTAAGTGAATACGCTCCGCGTTCTTTCAGAAAAATAATAAAACCCATATTAGAACTTCTGGCATCAATCCCGACAGTGGTTTACGGATTTTTCGCATTGATTGTTGTAACTCCTTTTTTACAGCAATTCATTCCAAGTCTTTCAGGTTTTAACTCGCTTTCCGCAGGTATTGTAATGGGTATTATGATTATTCCATACATTTCTTCAATAAGCGAAGATGCGCTGCACGCTGTGCCGCGTTCATTGCGAGAAGCTTCGTTCGGAATGGGTGCCACAAAACTTCAAACCGCTTTTAAAGTAATTGTACCCGCCGCCTCTTCGGGGATTATTGTCTCTATTATATTGGCAATTTCTCGGGCTATAGGCGAAACAATGATTGTAGCAATAGCCGCAGGACAACAACCTCGGTTCACTTTAGATCCTACCGTTCCCGTAGAAACCATTACAGCATATATTGTGCAAGTAAGTTTGGGCGATGTGCAGCACGGGTCCTTGGAATATCGCACAATTTTCGCTGCGGGTATCACCCTTTTCGTTTTCACCTTTTTACTTAATACTATCAGCTACAGAATCCGTAAAAAATACCAAGAAAAATATGAATAACATCCGCAAAAACAGGTTGAAAGACCAGATGTTTAAATTCTGGGGAATCTTTTGTACGCTCATAGGTTTGGTGTTGCTTGTAATTTTTATTGGCGATATATTAATTGATGGACTTTCCAGAATTAACTGGGATTTCATCACGAATCTACCTTCTCGAAAACCTGAAAATTCAGGAATTTACACCGCTTTAATGGGAAGTATTTGGATATTACTTCTCACTACAATCATTGCATTTCCTATTGGTGTAGCCGCTGGTATTTATTTGGAAGAATATTCAAAAAAGAACAGGCTTTCGGGATTATTAGAAATAAACATATCAAACCTAGCCGGTGTTCCCTCAATTATTTACGGGCTTTTGGGACTTGAAGTGTTTGTTAGATTAATGGGTCTTGGCGCCAGCGTTTTAGCAGGAAGTTTAACATTGTCTCTGCTAATACTTCCTATTGTAATTGTTGCAACTAGGGAAGCGATTAAAGCAGTTCCTTCTTCAATAAAAGATGCTTCAAATGCTATGGGAGCATCCAAATGGCAAACCATTTGGCATCAAATTTTACCAGCATCGGGTGGCGGAATTTTAACAGGGGTAATTCTTGCCCTTTCACGAGCAGTGGGCGAAACAGCGCCTTTAATTGTAGTTGGCGCTTTGGCATACGTGCCCTTTGCTCCTCAAAATCCAATGGACGAATTTTCAGTAATGCCTATTCAAATATTTAATTGGATATCTCGACCACAAGCAGGTTTTATTGAAAATGCAGCGGCTGCAATTATTATCCTGCTCGCTATAACTTTTGTAATGAATGGAATCGCTGTGTATTTCAGAAATAAATGGCAGAAAAAATGGAAATAACTATGGAACCTTCTATAATGAAAATTAATACATTAGATAGAATAATTGACCCATCCCTAAAAAAAGTACCTAAAATAGACATTCAAAATGTGAAGGTATGGTACGACGATTTTATGGCTATTAAAGGAATTGACATGACCATAAAACAAAATACCGTTACAGCATTTATTGGACCTTCAGGCTGCGGAAAATCAACTTTTTTACGGATGATAAACCGAATGAACGACTATGTGGATGGATATAAAATGGAAGGAAAAATAAAGATAGACGGCGATAATATTTACAAGAAAAGAGTAAATGTTGAAGAGCTTCGAAAAAAAGTAGGGATGGTATTTCAAAAACCAAATCCATTTCCCAAATCCATTTTTGATAATGTTGCTTATGGACTAAAAATCCAAGGTATAAAAGACAAAGATTTTATTGCTGAAAAAGTGGAATCCTCTCTAAAACAAGTTGCTTTATGGGAAGAAGTTAAGGATGATTTAAAAAAATCTGGAATGGCATTATCTGGAGGGCAGCAACAACGTCTCTGTATTGCCCGCACTTTGGCAGTAGAACCATCCATTATTTTGATGGACGAGCCAACTTCGGCACTCGATCCAATTTCAACTGCAAAAATTGAAGATTTAATTTTTGAACTGAAAGAAAAATATACCATTGTAATTGTTACTCACAATATGCAACAGGCAAGTAGAATAAGCGATTATACTGCCTTTTTCTATATTGGAGAACTTATTGAATTCGACAAAACAAAAAAAATCTTCACAAACCCAGAAAAAACACAAACCGAAAATTACATAACCGGTCGTTTTGGTTAAAAAATAAAATTATGGTTGTAAACGCAGAACAACAAAGAGAAGTATTGAATCAGTATGGTTTAGAAATGCTTACACTTTGCCAATCTCAGTTGGAAAAAGCAAAAAATGCTTTTGTGAATCACGACGGCGATTTGGCAGAAGAAGTAATAAATACTGAAAAACGTGTAAATGCGCTGGATTTAAAAATAGAGAAAGATTGCGAAAAATTCTTGGCGCTCTACACCCCCGTTGCCATCGATTTGCGCTTTGTTATGGCAATACGCAAAATCAATTTCGATCTGGAAAGAATAGCAGACCATGCAGAGGGCATTTCTCAATATGTGGTAGAAGAGAACAAACCCATTGAAGCAGCACTATTAGATGCTTTAAAGTTTGAAACAATGTACGAAACGGTAAACTCCATGTTCGAACTTATTACTACAGCTTACGAGGACAAAGACGTGAAAACCGCTCGAAAAGTATTTAAAATGGACAAAGTGCTTGATAAAATAAACCGTAAGTCCTTTAAGCTCATTGAAGCCGAAATAAGAAACAATATCGAAATAACTGGTCAGGCGTTAATACTTTTCTCCGTGATAAAAAAGATGGAACGGGTGGGCGATTTATTAAAAAACGTAGCCGAAGAAATCATCTTTTTCATAGAAGCAGAAGTAGTAAAACATAAAAAGAAAAAATAAATGCTCGGCCTTATATTTAAAGGGTTTAGCGGTATTTTCATAATTTGGTAACCTTTTCGTAACATTGATAAGCGTATTTTAAAGTAATTTTGCGCCGTTACTTTCAATAAAAAATCAATGGATAATATCTACTTATTAATGATTGTCGCGCTTGCAGCGCTCGCCATAGCAGATCTTGTGGTAGGGGTAAGCAATGACGCCGTAAATTTCCTTAACTCTGCCATAGGTTCTAAAGCCATCTCTTTTAGAACCATTTTAATTATTGCCAGTTTAGGTATTTTCATAGGAGCCGTCTTCTCTAGCGGGATGATGGAAGTGGCTCGAAAAGGAATCTTCGTTCCCGGAGAATTCTATTTTGATGAAATCATGATTATTTTCATGGCGGTAATGATTACCGATATTTTACTGCTAGATTTCTTCAACACTATTGGGCTACCCACGTCTACGACCGTTTCAATTGTTTTTGAACTCTTGGGAGCAGCAGTAATTATGGCACTTATAAAAATTGGCCATAACGATGCAGAAACTATTTCTTCTCTTTCTAAATATATTAACACTGAAAAAGCAGTAGAAATTATAATAGGAATACTCTTGTCCGTGGTAATTGCATTCACCATTGGTGCCGTAGTTCAGTATCTGTCAAGGCTACTGTTCACTTTTCATGTGGAACGTAAAATGAAATATTTCGGCGCTATTTTTGGCGGTGTGGCTTTAACTTGTATTAGTTATTTCATCCTAGTTAAAGGTTTAAAAGGAACTCCTTTTTATAGCAGTTTCCACGAAATTATTGATGATAAGCCTTTATGGATAATTGGTGGAGGACTGGTTTTTTGGACTATTTTCTCCGAGCTTTTTATGAAGATTTTCAAAAAGAGCATACTCATAATTGTAATAGCAGTTGGTACATTCAGTCTCGCTTTAGCTTTTGCGGGGAATGATTTGGTAAACTTTATTGGAGTTCCAATGGCGGCATATCATGCCTATATAGATTGGGCTGCATCTGGTGTAGCTGCTACAGATTACAATATGTCTAGCCTAGCAGAAAAAGTGCCAGCAGAGCCTTTACTACTATTTATTGCCGGTGGAATTATGGTGCTAACATTATGGTTTTCAAAAAAAGCACGTACCGTTTCGGATACTGAAATAGACCTGGCGCGTCAAGGAGAAGGCCACGAAAAGTTTAACCCAAATATGCTTTCAAGATTTTTGGTTAAATCTAGCACCCAGATTTCCCTTTATTTGGATTTTATTCTTCCAAAGTCACTTCAGCAGAAAATAGACAAGCGTTTTGAAAAACCTGTTGTTAATCTTCCGAAGCATAAAACGTACGAATTACCTGCTTTTGATATGATACGCGCTTCCATAAACCTTATGGTTGCAGGTATTTTGATCGCTACAGCAACTTCTATGAAATTACCACTTTCCACAACCTATGTAACATTTATGGTTGCTATGGGGACCTCACTAGCAGATAGAGCGTGGGGTCGCGAAAGTGCCGTTTACCGCGTTGCTGGTGTACTAAATGTTATTGGCGGGTGGTTTTTTACTGCCTTTGTAGCCTTTACTGCGGCAGGAGTTTTAACCTATTTAATTTTTATAGGAAGAGGCGCAATGATAGCTGTTTTATTATTATTAGCCATTCTGCTTTTAGTGCGTAATTATATTTCGCACAAAAATAAAGTGAAGATTAAACAAGATAAAAGCGGTTTAAAGAAAACCGAAAGTAAAACTGTACAAGGAATTATTTCTGAAAGTGCCGAACACATTAGTAATGTTGTTTCGCGCTCGAATAAAATTTATACCGATATGCTTCGTGGGCTTGCGAAACAAGACACTAAAAAGCTGAAAAAGAGTAAAAAAGGAGTTAAAAAATTGAACGATGAAGTTGAAGAATTACGTGATAACATCTTCTATTTTATTAAAAACCTGGATGACACTAGCGTTCGCGGAAGCAATTTCTACATAGTTATTTTAGGATATTTAACAGATGTGGTGCAGTCTTTAGAGTTTATATCTAAAGCCAGTTACAAACACGTAAATAACAATCACAAAGCGCTTCGTTTTAACCAAATAAAGGACTTGCAGGAGATAGACCAACATTTGGAAGAACTGCTAAATGAAATTGAAGATATTTTCATCAAAAAGGAATTCAAGCGAATTGGTAATGTACTTGAGAAAAAAGATGAAATCTTTGAGAGCCTTTCTAACAAAATTGAAAAGCAAATAGCACGTACCCGAACCGAAGAATCGAGCCCGAAAAACACAACGTTGTATTTCAGCTTATTGCTTGAAACCAAAGATTTGGTAACTGCTTTGATGAATTTGATGGAAGCATACCATTCAAGTTTCAAGAAAGCGTAGTGCCAATAAAATTCATTTAAATAAAAAACCCCAACGGTCATTTAGACTTTTGGGGTTTTACATTTTTAAGAAACGTTTAGATTTAGATTACGATCCGCACATCAAACAATCGTCTTCCGGAGCGTCTTTAGATTGCGCTAACATTTCACGAAGTTGCTGTGGCGTCATAGGCTCTGTTGATGCTTCTTCGGTGATAACAGCTTTAACTTCGGTTCCAACAGTTTTCTTTTTCTCTTCTTTTTTAAGCGTGAATTTAATCGCATCCACAGCACTTTTTGTGCGTAAATAATACATTCCAGTTTTCAATCCACTTTTCCACGCATAGAAATGCATCGAAGTAAGTTTTGCCATGTTTGCGTTTTCCATAAACAAGTTTAACGACTGGCTTTGGTCTATAAAATAACCGCGATGACGGCTCATATCTATAATGTCTTTCATAGAAAGTTCCCAAACCGTTTTGTACAATTCCTTCAATTCCTGTGGAATATTATCCACATCTTGAATAGAGCCGTTGGCATGCATAATTTCTTCTTTCAAATCCTCGTTCCAAAGTCCAAGTTCCACCAAATCATTTAAAAGGTGTTGATTTACAACAATGAATTCTCCAGAAAGAACACGACGTGTATAAATATTTGAAGTATAAGGTTCAAAAGCTTCGTTGTTTCCAAGTATTTGGGAAGTTGAGGCAGTTGGCATAGGTGCAACCAAAAGCGAGTTTCGAACGCCGTTCTTTTTTATTTCCTTTCTAAGTTTGTCCCAATCCCAACGGCCGCTGAGTTCTTCGTCTTTTATTCCCCATAAATTATGTTGAAATAATCCTTCGGAAATCGGGGAGCCTTTGTACGATTCATAAGGACCATCAGTTTTCGCCTCTTCCATTGAAGCAGTTAAAGCGGCAAAATAAAGCGTTTCAAAAATCTCTTGATTTAGTTTTTTAGCTTCATCACTTGTAAATGGCATGCGAAGCATAATAAACGCATCCGCCAAACCTTGAATTCCCAAACCAACTGGGCGATGGCGGAAATTTGAATTCTGCGCTTCAATTACTGGATAGTAATTTCGGTCAATTACCCGGTTTAAATTTTTGGTAACACGTTTGGTTACTCTAAAAAGTTCTTTGTGATCAAACTCGCCATTTTTTATAAACATTGGCAAAGCGATTGAAGCCAAGTTACAAACCGCCACCTCGTCTGGCGAAGTGTATTCCATAATTTCAGTACACAAATTTGAAGAACGGATGGTTCCTAAATTTTTCTGGTTGCTCTTCCGATTGGCTGCATCTTTATAAAGCATATAGGGTGTTCCTGTCTCTATTTGAGACTCAAGAATTTTCTCCCAAAGTTCGCGTGCTTTTATCGTTTTTCTACCTTTATTTTCTGACTCATATTTATGATAAAGCGCTTCAAATTCTTCGCTATGGCAGTTGTAAAGATCTGGGCATTCATTCGGGCACATCAGCGTCCATTCTGCATCGGCCTGAACACGTTCCATAAAAAGGTCTGGAATCCACATGGCGTAAAAAAGGTCGCGTGCACGCATTTCTTCTTTTCCGTGATTTTTCTTTAAATCTAAAAAGTCGAAAATATCTGCATGCCAAGGCTCAACATAAATAGCAAATGAGCCTTTTCGCTTTCCGCCACCTTGATCTACGTAACGCGCCGTATCGTTAAAAACACGAAGCATCGGCACTACTCCATTCGATGTGCCATTTGTGCCAGAAATATAAGATCCCGTAGCACGTACATTGTGAATTGATAATCCAATTCCCCCTGCAGCCTGCGAAATTCTTGCTGTTTGTTTAAGCGTATCGTATATGCCGTCGATACTATCATCTTTCATTGTAAGTAAAAAGCATGAAGACATCTGTGGCTTCGGCGTTCCGCTATTAAAAAGTGTGGGTGTGGCGTGTGTAAAGTATTTTTTAGACATCAGCTCATAGGTTTCCTTTACCGACGCCAAATCATTCATATGAATTCCAACGGAAACCCGCATTAGCATATGTTGCGGACGTTCTGCTATTTTTCCGTTTAATTTCAACAAATACGAACGTTCCAAAGTTTTAAATCCGAAATAATCATAACCAAAATCACGGTTATAAATTATTGTTGAATCAAGATCTTCAGCATTTTCTTTAATTACTTCATAAACCTCATCACTCAATAATGGAGCTTTTTTTCCGGTACGTGGATTTACATATTCGTAAAGATCCGTCATTACTTCAGAAAAAGTCTTTTTTGTGTTTTTGTGAAGGTTAGAAACAGAGATTCGCGCAGCCAAACGTGCATAATCTGGGTGCGAAGTAGTTAATGTTGCGGCAATTTCTGCAGCCAAATTATCCAGTTCGCTGGTGGTTACACCGTCGTAAAGCCCTTCAATAACGCGCATTGCAACTTTTACTGGGTCTACCAATTCGTTTAGCCCGTAACACAATTTGCGTACACGTGCCGTAATCTTATCGAACATTATGGGTTCTTTACGACCATCTCTTTTTACTACGTTCATTTTTTTAATTTTTGTTGGTTAGATACTTTTGATGCTATGGATACTGTTGATACTATGGATGCTATAGATTTTATGGATATATTTTACAATAGAATCCACTTAGAATCGACAGTATCTACCTAGTATCAATAGTCTAAAATTCTGCGTCGAAACTAATTTTGTTCGATTCTTTATCTTTATTGGTAACACCAGCTTTTTGGTATTCTCCCACGCGCTTTTCAAAGAAATTTGTTTTCCCTTGAAGCGAAATCATATCCATAAAATCGAATGGGTTTGTAACATTGTATTCCTTTTCGCAATCCAATTCAACCAAAAGTCTATCTGTTACAAACTCTAAATACTGCGTCATTAATTTAGAATTCATTCCAATTAAACTTGCCGGAAGAGATTCAGTTATAAATTCACGTTCAATATTTAAAGCGTCCACAAGTATCTCGCGAATGCGTTGTTTTGGCACTTTGTTAACCAAATGGTGGTTATGAAGATGTACCGCAAAATCGCAATGCACGCCTTCATCTCTAGAAATTAATTCGTTCGAAAAAGTAAGCCCAGGCATTAATCCGCGTTTTTTCAACCAGAAAATAGAGCAGAACGCGCCAGAAAAGAATATGCCCTCCACTGCCGCGAAAGCTATTAAACGCTCGGCAAACGAATCGCTTTCAATCCATTTTAAAGCCCAATCGGCTTTCTTTTTAATTGCTGGAAAAGTATCGATAGCATTAAAAAGTTGATCTTTTTCCTTTTCGTCTTTAACGTAAGTATCTATAAGCAAAGAGTACGTTTCACTGTGAATATTCTCCATCATTATTTGGAATCCGTAGAAGAATTTTGCTTCACTATATTGAACTTCATTTACGAAGTTTTCTGCAAGATTTTCATTCACAATTCCATCAGAAGCAGCAAAAAACGCTAAAATGTGTTTTATAAAATAACGCTCATCGTCATTCAATTTTCCTGACCAATCGGTAAGGTCTTGGTGCAAATCAATTTCTTCGGCAGTCCAAAAACTAGCTTCGCTTTTTTTGTACCACTCCCAAATATCGTGATGTTGGATTGGGAATATTACAAATCTGTTTTTGTTTTCTTGTAAAATTGGTTCAATTGCACTCATATGTCCTTTGAATTATAGATTAAAATTACTGTTACTCGGGACTAACAAATATGAATAAATTAAAGGGTTATTTGGGAAGAAATGAAGTGTGTTTTTCAACAAGTTTTCAACACGTGATTCTCAATTGTTTACAAATTTTAGAAATTGAAAATATTCAATTAATTGATTTAAAGAGACTTGAAGTTATTTTATAGGCGTTCCGGAAGAAAAATGTTTACAAAAAACGCAAACAAATCACTCGTTTTGAAGACTTTACTTTAACTGAAGTTTGAGAAAAAAAGCCACGAATGCACGAGTTTAAAAGGAATATTTCAATTGAAAAAAGGTCTCGACCTCAGATTATACTAAGCGAAGTGGAAGGATTGGACCAGACTTTTAATTCGTGAATTCGCGGCGAAAGAATTTAGTTTATAAAATTGAAACCACAATAAGGAACCAAAACTTCTGGAATTTTAATTCCATCTTCGGTTTGGTAGTTTTCAAGAATTCCTGCTAATACTCTTGGCAATGCTAATGCACTTCCGTTTAAAGTGTGCGCAAGTTTATTCTTTCCATCCGTATCCTTAAAACGAAGCTTTAATCTATTGGCTTGAAAAGTTTCAAAATTTGAAACCGAAGAAATCTCCAACCAACGATCTTGAGCGGTTGAAAATACTTCAAAATCATAAGTCAAAGCTGCAGTAAATCCAAGGTCACCACCACAAAGACGAAGTATTCTATAAGGTAATTTCAGCTCGCGAAGAATTCCTTTAACGTGCTCCACCATTCCGTCTAAAGCAGCGTATGAATTATCGGGATGTTCAATACGAACGATTTCAACTTTATCAAATTGGTGCAAGCGATTTAAACCACGAACGTGGGCGCCATAACTTCCAGCTTCTCTACGGAAACAAGGCGTGTAAGCTGTACAGGTAACTGGAAAATCTACATGATTCAGCAAATTACCTCGAAACATATTTGTAACGGGCACCTCAGCAGTTGGAATTAAATAAAGGTCGTCAACTCCCGCATGGTACATCTGCCCTTCCTTGTCTGGCAATTGACCCGTTCCATAACCAGAAGCTTCATTAACCAAATGTGGAACTTGGTATTCTGTATAGCCTGCAGAAGTATTTTTATCTAAAAAATAAGCAATTAAAGCACGCTGCAATCGCGCACCTTTTCCTTTATAAACAGGAAAACCCGCCCCGGTAATTTTTACGCCGAGTTCAAAATCGATGATGTCGTATTTTTTGGCAAGTTCCCAGTGCGGCAATGCACCTTCTATAAGCTTTGGAATTTCGCCTTCTTTATAAACTTCTTCGTTGTCGTTTTCATCAGTTCCCGCCGGCACTAAATCGTTTGGGATATTTGGAAGCGTATATAAAAGCTGTTGCAACTTTTCGGCAGCAGCTAACATTTGGTCATTCAGTAGTTTTGAAGATTCCTTCAATTCAACTGTTTTTTCTTTTAGCTCGTTTGCTTTTTGTACTTCACCACTTTGAAAAAGCTTTCCAATTTCTTTTGAATAGGAATTACTTTGCGCCAACACCTCATCTAATTGCGCTTGCGAACCACGACGTTCTTCATCTACTTTTAAAATTTCTTCTAAAGTAGAAGTAGCATCAATGCCACGTTTGGCAAGGGCTTTTACGTAATTATCTTTGTTTTCGCGGATGTCGTTTACTTGTAGCATTTTCCTATATTATTTTGAAGCGCAAAGTTAGGGAAATCAGCCTATTTTTTAACAGACTTTTCATCATAATCCTTAGGAGACGGCAATATCCATTCACTATGCTTAAATGGGTGCCATTCTTCTGCAGCCAAATCTACATTTGGATTCGTTAATGGATGGTAAACACCATTATTAACACGAACCGTAGCTTGCATATAAACAGCCACATCTCGTCCTTTTTCAGCTTCAACGGCTTTTATTTTTTGGGCTAGCTGCCACATTATATCTGGCTTTGTTGCCACGGACCCCTGCTGTTTGGTTCCGAGCAGGATTCTGTAATTGTAAGGTTTTCTTTTCCCAGTTTCTTTATCGGCAACATAGACGGTTAATGATCCACTTTTGGAGCGAAGCATCATACGCCAACTAAGGCGATGGCCTTCTTCAGTCCAAAGCACATCATCCTTAAAAAACCAATGTCTAAGCGGAAGTCCAAGCTGAAACAGAAAGTAAATCGAGAATACGCCAACAATCAAATTTTTGTGCTTCGGTACGATTATTTCATCTTCCGTGTAGAGTATTTTCTTCGGAAGAAAACGCTTTTTAAGTATTTCGGGCGAAAAGAAAAACAATGCAAAAGCGATGGACATATATGGAAAGATGCCAATTTGAAATATAATTGAGTTGAAAAGATGAAAAAATATAGAAATTACAAAGCCCAATACACGTGTTCGTTTCCAAAGTAATAAAGGCACGATTAGCAAATCGAAAAAGATTCCAGAATATGCAATAGCCCAATGCACCCAGTTTTCTTGAAGCAAATCGCCAATTAGCCAATAATGCTTTCTACCTTCCAATAATAATGCGGCCATTGAAGCATCAAGCCAGTCTGGATAGAATTTTGCAACCGAAGCGTATGTGTAAACAATCCAAACTTGCAGAATCAAAATCAACAAAACCCAGCAAGGCATAGCGGGATTTTTAACTTCCGGATTTATTTTCGCATCGAGGGAAAACCAACGGTTTGCGGGTAGAAATGCCATAATCCAGCATAGCAACATCATTAAATAATAGTGATTATTGTAACTGCTTTTTTGCATTAAATAAACGGCGGTCCACATAATTGCGTAGGCAATCATGCTAAATTTATATTTGTAGCCCAGCATCACAAAAATGCCGAAGATGCCCATAATAACGAAGTAATAATACATTAAATCGCCTTGTAGATACTGTAGAAAATCGAAGCCAATAAAGTTGAAGGTGAAGGGCGGTTCTACCAAAGTACGCCGTACCCATCCTGTAAATATTGCGCCAAAAGCTTCAATAGTAATTAAAAGACCGAACACTGCCCGAAAAAGGACAAGCCCAATATTATCTACTTGTTTAAATAGAAATTTATTCACGCTCTTTTAAATATTGAATTGCGAAAAGTTCATCCTTTAAAATTTCTTGACGTAGTACTTCTAAAGAATCGAAGTTTTCTTCGTCTCGAATAAATTTTAAAAATTCTATCGTTATTTCTTTATCGTATAAATTTTGATTGAAATTGAGAAAATGAGTTTCTATAGTTTTCTCCTTTCCGCCAACGGTCGGATTGGTACCAATACTTGTAATTCCGAAGATTTTTTCTCCGCCGATTATAGATTGCACAATATAAACGCCGTTTTTTGGAACCAATTTGTAATTCTCTTTTAACTTCAAATTTGCCGTCGGGTAATTAATGGTACGACCAATAGCTTTTCCTCGAATAACCTCGCCGGAAAGTATATAATTATAACCCAAATAACTATTTGCTGTTTCAATATCGCTTTCAGTTAAAGCTTTTCGAATTTTTGTGGAACTAACGGCTACATCATCAATTTCTTTAGCCGAAATCTCTATTACTTCAAAATCATACGTCCGTCCAAATTCTTTTAAATCTTCAATACTGGCGTTTCTGTTTCTTCCAAAACGGTGATCGTATCCAATAATTATTTTTTTCGCTTTTAAGCTATTTACCAAAATATCGCGCACATATTCTAAAGCAGTCAATCGTGAAAAAGCGTGTGTAAAGGGATGAATTACTAGATTATCGAGGCCTGTGTTTTCAAGCAATTCTGTGCGTTCTGTAATTGTATTTAAAAGTTTGATGTCTAGATTTTGTTGAAGCACCATCCGTGGGTGCGGAAAAAAAGTAAGTACAGTAGAATCTAAGTTTTCCTTTTTGGCGGTTTCAACGAGGCGTTTCAAAATAGCTTTATGACCAATGTGGACGCCATCAAAAGTGCCAATGGTAACCACGCTTGGGCGGTCATTTTTAAAAGCGGAAGCTGCCGAATATTTCTTCAAAATTATTTTCCGTTAAATGTATTCATAGTAATGTTAATTCCTGCGAGTGCAAAAGATTCAATAATATTACAACTTAATTCCAAACGTTCTGGCAGTTGTTTATCTTCTTCGGCTTCCCAATCGCCCAGCACATAATCTACTTGTCTTCCTTTTGAAAAAGCATCACTAATTCCAAAACGGAAACGGTTGTAATTTGTGGTTTGCAGCGTGTTTTGAATATCTTTCAAACCGTTGTGGCCGCCATCGCTACCTTTTGTTTTTATTCGAATAGTACCGAAAGCCAAATTTAAATCGTCTGTAATAACCAGCATATTTTCCAACGGAATTTTCTCTTTTTCTAGCCAGTAATTTACGGCCTTTCCGCTTAAATTCATAAATGTACTTGGTTTCAAGAAAATAAAAGTTCTTCCTTTTACTTTATGCGAAGTAACATCGCCCAATTTAGCAGTTTCCCAAGTAAGTGCATTTTTTTCGGCATAAAAATCAAGTACTTTAAAACCGATGTTATGACGGGTATTTGCATATTTTGGGCCAATATTCCCGAGTCCTACGATAAGAAATTTTTTCATTGGATCTTTTTCTTCTGTAATAATATCGGTCTTCTTTACCGAAAAAAGGGTTTTGAAAAATGAAAACATAATGTTTTTAATCTTGGGTAAAAATAAAAAAAGCACCCCGAATTAACAGGATGCTTTTTACTTATCTTAAAAAAAGAATTTATTCGCTTACTGCAGCAGCATCATCAGTTTCTGTAGCTGGAACTTCTTCTCCTTCTGCACCTTCAACTTCTTCTTCAACTTCATCCACAACTGCGGTACGTGAAGTTCTAACTTGACAGATAACAGTGTTATCTGGATGCATAATTTTATAATTATCTGTTTTAAGAGATTTCGTGTACATTTTAGCACCAATACGCATTTCGGTAATGTCTGCTTCAATAAAATCTGGAAGATTTTCTGGCAAAGCTTTTACACGAAGTTTACGCGTAACAATACGCAAAGTACCACCGTTACGAACACCACGTGCGTTACCTTTTGTACGTACAGGAATTTCCATAGAAACTTCTTTTTCGTCGAAAATTTGGTAAAAATCAACGTGAAGAATACGGTCAGTCACTGGGTGAAATTGTATGTCCTGAAGGATAGCATTCATTTTTGTGCCACCTAGGTTAATTACAACCGTGTGTACGTCTGGAGTGTAAACCAAGTCTTTAAATGCAATTTCATCTGCTGTAAAGCTGATTGGTTCTTCCCCTCCGTAAACTACGCAAGGAACCATTCCAGCATTACGTAGGGCTTTCGTTGCCTTTTTGCCCACGCTTTCTCTTTGTGATCCTTTAATTGTAATAGATTTCATTTTTTCTAAAAGTTATTTATTAATAATAATCCCTAAAAAGCTGTTTTTTAGGGAGTGCAAAGATAGATTTTATTTTGGAATTACGTTTTGCGTTTTAATTCTTTTTGAATCAAGACGAAATAAATAAGGAAAAGGGATTTAAGAGATTCAAGAAAATAAAGGTTAAAAACGAAAATCCTTCAATTTACTTTGAATTACCTAGTTACTTAGCTCCCTTAAATCCTTGGTTCCAAATAGAAGTTACATCAAAAACTTACCGCTAATAGATTTGTTCGCGTTTACGCTAACCATAACATCAGCGAAAAGTTTAGCACAACTTATTACTCTAATTTTTTTGCTCGGTTTTGTTGGAATTGAATCTGAAACAATAAGTTCTAACATTTGCGATTTTTCTATTCGCTCGTAAGCATTTCCAGAAAGAAGTGGATGTGTACAAACGGCACGAACGCTTAAAGCACCGCGCTCCATCATTAAATCTGCAGCTGTGGTTAGCGTACCTGCAGTATCTACCATATCATCCACCAGCACAACGTTTTTTCCTTTTACGTCGCCAATAAGTTCCATGTGCGAGATAATATTCGCCTTTTCACGCTGCTTGTAACAGATTACTACATCGCTATTTAAAAATTTTGAATAAGCGTACGCACGTTTTGAACCACCCATATCTGGTGATGCTATGGTAAGATTATCGAGATTTAAACTGCGTAAATAGGGAAGAAAAATAGTTGAGGCAAAAAGGTGATCCACAGGTTTTTCAAAAAACCCTTGAATTTGATCTGCGTGCAGATCCATTGTTATAATTCGTGTAGCGCCTGCAGTTTCCAGCATTTTTGCAACTAATTTTGCTGCAATCGGAACGCGAGGCTTGTCTTTTCTGTCTTGGCGCGCCCATCCAAAATAAGGCAACACAGCTGTAATATGACGTGCAGATGCGCGTTTTGCTGCATCAATCATCAATAGAAGCTCCATTAAATGGTCGCTATTTGGGAATGTTGAACCTATTAAAAATACGCGACTTCCGCGAACAGATTCTTCAAAAGAAGGTTGAAATTCGCCATCACTATAATGGGAGGTAATTACTTTTCCCAGTGGAATTCCGTAGGCATCTGCAATATCTTGTGCTAGGGCTTCACTTTGTTTACATGCAAAAATCTTGGGGTCTGGTGCGAGAGTGGACATTTTTTGTGGTTTTTGTTAAATAGGTTACAAAGGTAAAAATTAATAGTGAGCGATATTTAAAAAAATAGGGAGATAAAATTTAAAGTAATTTATAATTATTTGTTTATTTTTGCCTCCCGTTTGCTCGAGTGGCGGAATTGGTAGACGCGCTGGATTCAAAATCCAGTGTTTTAGGACGTGCGGGTTCGATTCCCGCCTCGAGTACAAAAGCCTTAACAGCAATGTTGAGGCTTTTTTAATGCTTTTATTTTAATGTTTAAATATTCCGGAATTCCCCGAATCTTCTGGGACGCCTCGAGTAAAACGTAAAGCTATTAAACGAATCCCCAGTCGATTTTGCCAACTTTAATTATTCCAAAAACTAAGCTATTTTTAATGAGAAATCTATCTTACATTAGCTATATTTGGGCAAATCCTCAAAACGCTATTCCCAATGACAGATTTCTGGTTGTATTTTAATCTTGGCCTTCAACATGTATTGGATTGGAAAGCCTACGATCACATTCTATTTTTGATAGTTTTGTGTGCTGCCTATAATTTTTCTTCCTGGAAAAAATTATTAATCTTAGTTACAATGTTTACCGTTGGGCACACGCTGTCGCTTCTTTTAGCTACTTATAATGTGGTTAGTGTCTCGGGAAAAGTTATTGAATTTTTAATCCCTGTCACCATTTTGGTCACCGCGCTCTTTAACCTGTTTACTGCTGGAAAGGAAAAGAAAATGGAGAAGATGGGCATACTTTATATTACTACCATATTTTTTGGGGTAATTCACGGTCTTGGTTTCGCTTCCTTTTTTGCGGCACTGGACAGTAGTAAAGAATTACTTCCGTTGTTAGAATTTGGCTTAGGTATTGAAGGTGCTCAAATAATAATAGTTATACTCTTTTTAATTATAGCTTTCATTTTTCAAACCATATTCCGTTTCAATAAAAAAGATTGGGTTTTAGTTGTTTCATCTCTGGTTATAGGAATGGTGATACCCATGCTAATAAACAACTGGAATTTTTGAGTATACGGTAATTCTTGAAAGATTCAAAGTTTACATTCGAAGACTTCAAAAAAACAGAATAGCTGGCGTTTTCAGAGGTAATTTTCAAAAAAACAAATTCCAACTTCCTCATTTCATGGATGCCTCTGTGCATTTGGCAATAACTTAACTACATTTTTTTTGGCAGTGGCGTAACTTCAAAGTAATTTCGTTGCCGATTTAAAAGAATAAATTGCCATTAACTATATAGTAACCAACCGAAATGAATAAAATAAACATGCTCCCTTTTCCTTTCTCAAATATTTTAGGAAGATGAAAGAAATGAAACAACGCAAATACGATATTGCGTATCTCAGAATGGCGCAGGAATGGAGCAAACTTTCCTATTGCAAAAGAAGACAGGTTGGCGCGCTTATTGTAAAAGACAAAATGATTATAAGCGATGGTTACAACGGAACCCCTACAGGTTTTGAGAACATTTGCGAAGACGATGAAGGCTATACAAAATGGTACGTTCTTCACGCAGAAGCAAATGCTATTTTAAAAGTAGCCTCGAGTACACAGGCGTGCCAAGGTGCAACACTTTACATTACTATGTCGCCCTGCAAGGAATGCAGCAAATTAATTCACCAAGCGGGAATTAAAAGAATGGTTTATCTAAACGAATATAAAGACAACTCCGGCATCACCTTTTTAGAGAAGGCAGGCGTTAACATACAGCACATTTCAGATTTGGAATTACAATAATGGAAAATCAAACTTCGACAACAATTAGCAAACAAAAAAAATACTTGCCACTGTGGATTGGATTGGCGCTAGCAGTAGGTATTTTTATTGGGTCGAAGCTTAATTTTAGTGACAGCACAGAAAAAATATTTGCTACAAATTCTAAGAAGGACAAACTCAACAGACTCATAGATTATATAGATTATGAATATGTTGATGATGTAAACACAGACAGTATTGTAGATGTTACCGTTTACGGAATTCTCGAAAACCTCGATCCGCATTCCGTTTATATTCCCAAAAAAGAATACCAGCACAACGCAGACGATATGCGCGGCGCTTTTATTGGCATTGGTGTAAGCTTTTATATTTATAAAGATTCCATTGCGGTAATTCGTTCTATTGAAGGAGGTCCCGCAGAAAAAGCCGGAATTAAAGGTGGCGATAGAATTATTTATGCCGACGGCAAAAAACTTTTTGGCGAATTGGTGCAGCGCGATAGCATCTCCAATTATTTAAAAGGTGAAATAAATAGTAAAGTTTCACTCGATGTTTATCGCCCTAGCGAGAAGAAAGTTTTGGAATTTAACGTTAGAAGAAAGCAAGTGCCGCTTGTAAGCGTAGATGCATCCTATAAAATAGATGCAGATTTAGGCTACATTAAAATAAATCGTTTTTCCGAAACTACGTTTAAAGAGTTCGAATCTGCTCTCGAAAAATTGAAAGATCAAGGTGTTACAAAATTAGTTTTGGACCTTCGTAATAATCCCGGAGGTTATATTTCGACGGCTGAGCGTATTGTTGATGAATTTTTGGAAAACGACAAACTTGTTTTAATCACAAAAAACAAAAGTGGCGATATAAACAAAACCTATGCTACACGCCGTGGCGATTTTGAGCACGGAAAATTGTATGTGCTTATTAACGAAAACTCCGCCTCTGCGAGTGAAATTGTAGCTGGCGCTTTGCAAGACAACGACAAAGGAACCATTATTGGTCGCCGTTCTTTCGGGAAAGGATTAGTGCAACGCGAAATGTCGCTTGGCGATGGCAGTGCCGTCCGTTTAACTATTGCGCGTTACTACACTCCTACTGGCCGTTCTATCCAGCGTCCGTATGGTAAAGGGAATGACACCTATTACAGCGATTACGAAAAACGTTACCGCAATGGCGAATTGATTCACGCAGACAGTATAAAAGTAGCAGATTCACTAAAGTACAAAACGCCTAAAGGAAGAGTAGTTTATGGAGGCGGGGGTATTATACCAGACGTCTTTGTTCCCAAAGATACTAGCGTAGAAAATGAAACACTTCAATATGTTTCCCGAAGTGGGTTTATGAGTTATTTCATTTTTGAATATCTCGAAAAAAACAGAAGTTTATTTAAAGGGATGAATTTTGAAACCTTCAGAAAAGACTTTAAGTTAGATGATAATGTTTCGAAAGAATTTATTGAATACGCCAAATTCAACGAGGCGCAGATAGATTTAACGAACTATGCCGAAGATCTAAAAAGAACACTGAAAGCAAACATTGCTCAACAACTCTTTGGACCAAATGAGTATGAAATTATTCTAAACGAAAACGACCTAATGCTCCTGAAAGTTTTGGAGCTGGAAGCAAACAATCGTTTGGATAAAAAGTAGCCTTTTTACTTTTTAGATTGCGCTTCTATTCTTCTAGAAATAAGCAAGATTGTTAACAGCAACATTCCACAAAGCCCTGCCAATATACATATAAAGGCAATCGCACTATCCCCTACTAAAAGGTTATCGAAATCTAATTTGGTCATGTTAAAAACTGTCATTCCAGCGGCCAACGCAATCAATATATAAATAAATATTTTCATTCTATTTTAGTTAAATAGTTCCTGAATATTTGAGGTGAAAAGCTTCACCGCAATTGCCAGCAAAATTACACCAAATATCTTTTGAATTACCGCAATTCCGTTCTTTCCTAAAAAACGTTGCAGCTTCCCCGACGTTTTTAAAACGGCGTAAATTATTATGATGTTTACAAAAATGGCGACAATTATATTTTCAATAGCATATTCGGCACGCAAAGACAGCAAGGTTGTTAAACTTCCTGGCCCCGCAAGCAACGGAAAAGCCAACGGAAAGATGGATGCCATGTCTGGACTGGTATCTCCTTCCTTAAAAAGAGTAACTCCAAGAATCATTTCAAGAGCAATAAAGAAAAGAATAAGCGCACCTGCAACAGCAAACTCATTTACGTTTACACCAATAAGCTTTAGTATGCTTTCACCCAAAAAAAGAAAAACCACCATTACAATAGCCGCAATTATAGAAGCTTTCGCAGAATTAATATGACCGGCCTTTTCACGGAGCCCAATGATAATAGGAATATTCCCTATAATATCAATTACCGCAAAAAGCACCATTGTAGCCGTTACTATTTCTTTGAAATTTAATACCATACCTTTTTTTTCGATTTGCAAAATTAGGTAATATAATTGTTAAGCCTAAAACAAAAGGAGGTTAATAAAAGCACAATTTCTTCTATGTAGATAGCGGAAACAATTTATCTTTGCCGGATGTTTCAACTGGGAAAGACAATAGTTTCTGAAGATATAATAGAAAAAGATTTTGTGTGCAATCTTCATGCATGTAAGGGTGCTTGTTGCATTGAGGGCGAGGCAGGCGCTCCTGTAACAGAGGAAGAGATTTCAATACTTAAAGAAATCTACCCAAAAGTAAAACCTTTTCTTCGTCCCGAAGGGATTGCCGCAATTGAAAAACAGGGTACGCATATTAAGACCGATATGGACGAACTGGAAACTCCATTGGTTGACGGAAAAGAATGTGCCTATGTAACTTTTACCGACAGCGGTATTGCAAGTTGTGGTATTGAAGATGCTTTCAACGCTGGTGCCACAGATTTTATGAAACCTATTTCGTGCCATCTATATCCTGTGCGAGTGCAAGAATACAGCGAGTTTTCTGCGGTAAATTATCACCGTTGGCCTATTTGCGACGACGCTTGCACTTTGGGTAAAGAATTACAAGTACCGGTATATAAATTCGTAAAAGGTGCACTTATCCGAAAATTTGGCGAAAACTGGTACACCCAACTAGAAAAAGTGGCTTCAGAAATGTAACGCTTCAAATTACCTTATTTTTATATTAAAAAAATCTTGCTAGTAAAGTCCAATTAGCACCCCTTTTATATAGGCATTGTTTTTGATAATTTTTATAAGAATCCTATACCTATCAGGTCATTTGCTTATATTTACGGCATGCGGAATATTCTTTTCATATTATTCTTTTTTACTTTAACAGCAAGCTTTTCACAGAGCGAAGCATTGGCAAAAAACTATTTTGAACAAGGGGAGTTTGAAAAGTCGTTGCGTATTTATGAAAAACTTATTGTAGAAAACCCATATAGGCTAGACTATTTTATGGGGTTGGTACAAAGCAATCAACAACTTGAAAATTTCACTGAAGCTGAACGACTCATAAAAGAAAAATTAGACAACGGCAGAAATTTTCCGCAACTTTATATAGAATTAGGCTACAACTTTTCGCTTCAAAATAAAACAGAACTCGCCACCTTAAATTACAATAAAGCAATTGAAGTAATAGACGTTAATCCCAACTTTTCGTATAGTATTGGTAAGGGTTTTGAAAAATTCAGCCTACTCGATGAAGCTATTGTAGCTTATGAAAAAGCAATGGCATTAAGTGAAAAGTTAGATTTCAACATGCAGCTTGCTCAGATTTATGGCGAACAGGGTAAGTTAGAAAAAATGTTCGATAGCTATTTGGGGCTTGTAGAAAAAAACACTGAATTTAAAAGTTCAGCGCAACGCTATTTTAGTCTTTACACAACAGAAGATGCCAACAATGAAGCCAACCTGTTGCTTAAAAAAATACTCTTGCAACGCTTGCAGCAAAACCCAGAGATACTTTACAATCAATTATTAAGTTGGTTATTTATTCAGCAAAAAGAATATAAAAAAGCTTTTATACAGGAAAAAGCTATTTACAAACGTCTTGGCGACAACCTAGGCGGAATCACCGATTTGGCATATATTTCTATTGCCGATGAAGATTATGAATCTGGAAGAGAGATTGTAAATTACATAATTGAAAATTCGTTTACGCCACAAAATAAACTTCAGGGTAACCAGATACTTATGAAAATGGAGGTGAAAACTGCTACCACAAAAGAATATCCCGAAGTAGAAAAAAAGTTTGAAAAGCTTTTAGATGAATTTGGACGAAATCGTGACACATACTTGCTGCAAATAGATTACAACCACTTTTTAGCTTTTCAATATAACAAAAAAGAGTTGGCAATTGAAAATCTAAAAACTTTAGGAAAGCAAGATTTAACAGCCTACCAAGAAGCTCGCGTAAAAATGGAACTCGCAGATATTTTGGTTTTTGATGAAAAATTTAACGAAGCCCTTATTTACTATTCACAAATACAGAAAAAAGTACAGAGCGATGTTTTGGCACAGGACGCACGTTTTAAAGTAGCACGCACCAGTTACTTTAAAGGCGATTTTGAATGGTCGCAGGTGCAACTAGATGTATTGAAAAAATCTACTTCGCAGTTAATTGCCAACGATGCAATGGAGCTCAGCCTGTTAATTCGCGACAACTCTTTGGAAGACTCTACGCAAACCGCACTTAAAAAATACGCGCGCGCAGATCTTCTGTCTTTTCAAGATAGAAACACAGAGGCAATCGCTGTTTTGGAAGATATTTTAACCAACCATAAAGGCGAAAAAATAGAGGACGAAGCACTTTTTAAGCAAGGAACGGTTTATGAAAAGCTTCACGAATACACAAAAGCTGAAGCCAACTATTTAAAAATTATAGAATTTTACAGCGACGATATTTTAGCCGATAATGCCCACTTTCGACTAGCGCAGATTTACGAAGAAAAATTAAATCAGCCCGACAAAGCGAAAGCGCAATACGAAGCGATAATCTTTAACTTTGCAGACAGTATTTATTTTGTAGAAGCACGAAAGAGGTTCAGAGAGCTTCGAGGCGATGCAATTAATTAGAAATCAGATATTATAAAATGTACATTTATACCGTAACCACAAACATAGAAGAAACTATCCAAGACGCTTGGCTTCAGTGGATGAAAAGTGAACATATTCCCGCTATGTTGGCCACTGGAAAATTCAGTAAAGCATTGATGACCCGCGTAATTATTGAAGAAGAAATGGGCGGCATTACTTATTCCGTACAATTTTATACAGACAGTAAAGAAACACTTAATAAATATTACGCCGAAAATGCAAAAGAACTTCGCGCGCAAAGCAAACCTTTTGAAGGAAAGTTCGTAGCCTTTCGCACCGAACTTGAAATTATTGGCGAAGCTCACAACGAACATTTTAAAAAAAATTAAAACCCGCTGCGCCCTTTGCAAAAAACCTTTGCGTACTTTGCGGTTAAACTCTTTTCAAGGTTTTTAAATGAAAAAGAAAAACCCAAACCCACAGAAAGATTCTAAGGATTCTGGAGCCGTACGCGCCAAAAAACACTTAGGCCAACATTTTTTAAAAGATGAAACTATTGCCGAAAAAATTGGCGATACACTTTCGCTTGATGGCTATAAAAATGTGCTCGAAATTGGCCCCGGAATGGGCGTGCTTACCAAATATTTAATTCAAAAAGATATAGACGTAATTGCAATGGATCTCGACACCGAATCTATTGCCTTTTTGAAAGAAAATTACCCGAATAAAAACCTGAAAATAATTGAAGCAGATTTTCTAAGATACGATCTTACTCAGCTTTTTGGTGATGAACAATACGGCATAACTGGCAATTTTCCGTATAATATTTCAACACAAATAGTTTTTAAAATGTTGGAATGGAAAGAGCAAATTCCAGAATTTACAGGAATGTTTCAAAAGGAAGTAGCACAACGTATATGCGAAAAAGAAGGCAGCAAAGCCTACGGTATTCTGTCAGTTTTGGCACAAGCATTTTATGATGCCGAATATCTTTTCACTGTCCCGCCTTCGGTTTTTAATCCGCCACCAAAAGTAGATAGCGGTGTATTGAGACTTCGACGTAAAGAAAATTTTACGATTGCTTGTGATGAAAAGATGCTTTATAAAGTTGTAAAAACCGCTTTTCAGCAACGTAGAAAAACACTTCGCAATAGTTTAAAATCGTTTAATCTTTCAGATAAAATAAAAGAAGATACTATCTTTGGCCAACGTCCGGAACAACTTTCCGTATCGCAGTTTATAGCGCTTACCAAAAAACTAGAAAATGATGCAATTTCAACTGACAGATGAGTTTATCGAGCAGGTTGAACAGCTTATCGCCAATAATAATGGTGATGCGCTGGAAGCGCTATTGGTAGAGTTTCACTTTGCTGATATTGCAGAATTACTTCAGGAACTCAACACAGAAGAGGCTACTTACATCGTAAAATTACTGGACAGTGAGGTAACCAGCGAAGTGTTAATTGAGCTGGATGACGATTTCCGGGAGCGCATTTTAGACAAACTTACCCCTTCTGAAATTGCCGACGAGCTGGATGAAATGGACACCGATGATGCTGCAGATATTATTGCAGAGTTGGATGACGATGTTCAAAGACAAGTTATTGGCCACATTGAAGATGAAGAGCACGCGGCAGATATTGTAGACTTGTTGCGTTATGACGAAGACACTGCAGGTGGTTTAATGGCGAAGGAACTTGTGCGGGTTAAAGAAAGTTGGACCGTTGCAGGATGCGTTCGCGAAATGCGCCGACAAGCCGAAAATGTAACCCGAGTTCATTCTATATACGTTACCGACAAACACGGAAAATTAAAAGGCAGACTTTCATTAAAAGATTTACTTACCGCCCCTGGTCGTGCACATATAAGCGAGATTTACATACCAAAAGTAGATTATGTATACGTGCACACCGAAGCCGAAGATGTGGCGCGAATCATGCAGAAATACGATCTAGAAGCCATCCCCGTTGTTGACGAAGAGGGAATATTAGTGGGAAGAATTACCATTGATGATATTGTAGATTTCATTAAAGAAGAAGCAGAGAAAGATTACCAAATGGCGGCTGGTATTAGCCAAGATGTAGAGGCAGATGATGGTATTTTTAAACAAACACGGGCCCGCTTGCCGTGGCTTTTAATTGGAATGTTTGGAGGTCTAGGAGCAGCCAGTATTATTACGGGTTTTCAAGACATGATGAGCACTTTTCCAAAAATAATAATTTTTGTACCGCTCATTCAAGCAACGGCAGGGAATGTGGGAGTTCAAAGTAGTGCTATCGTAGTGCAGGGTCTCGCCAATAATTCATTAAAAGGCAATCTTTTTGCACGTTTGCTTAAAGAATCTACTTTGGCTTTGGTAAATGGAAGTGCAATCGCACTAGTAGTATTAGTAATTAGCCATTTTCTGTTTTTCACTACTTATTTGGAATCTATCAGCATTGGTATTGCAATTATATCTGTTATTATTTTAGCGGCTTTAATTGGAACTTTTATACCCATCCTTTTGGATAAAAGAGGTATTGACCCAGCAGTTGCAACTGGGCCATTTATTACTACCAGCAACGATATCTTCGGAATACTTACTTATTTTCTAATTGCAAAAATGATTTTAGGATTTTGAAATCAGACATCTTTAAAAACCGCTTTATTGTTCCGCCCTCAGCTATTGATGGGCTCAACCACGTAAACAATATTACGTATTTGCAGTGGTGTCTTGAAACTGCAGAAGAACATTGGATTTCCAGAACTTCAGATGATCAGCGTGCGCAAAATGTTTGGGTAGTTTTAAACCATTTTATTTCCTATAAACATCCTTCTTTTTTAGGCGAAGAATTGGAAACCCAAACGTGGATTGAAAAATATGAAGGTGTAAAAAGCGAAAGGCATTACAAAATCATACGTATTGCAGACGGTAAAACAATTGTAGAAGCGCAAACACTTTGGTGTTTCTTAGATGCAAAAACCTTTCGACCTACTAAGATTACTGAAAAAATCTCTAATCTTTTCCTGTAAATAAAGTGGGGAAACAATTCAACCTCAAAACCATTATTTTCAATACTTTTGTTCGGCTTGCTAGGTTTTCCTATCGGCAATAATTCTGTAAGATTTCGAACAACTTTTAAGTCTTAAAACTGATACAATTGAGCGTTTTCAAAAAACTTTTTAAACAAACTTTCATTTACGGTCTTGCCACAGTATTGCCTAGATTGCTCACAGTTATACTTGTGCCTCTTTATGTGAAAGTACTGCTACCAGAGGAATACGGAATATATTCTACCGTAATGGCTTTCCTTATTTTAGGAAATGTTTTGCTGAGTTATGGAATGGAAACTGCCTTTTTTAGGTTTATCACCAAACACACTTCGCAGCAAAAAATTGTGCAATCCACCACGCTCAGCTCGCTCACAATTTCCACCATAATTTTTTTAGGAATTACGCTGCTATTCAGAAATTTTATAGCAGAAGCTTCCGATTTTAAACCAGAGTACGTAACCTACGGCCTAATAATTCTCGCATTGGACGCTTTAGTGGTTTTACCATTTGCGTGGTTTCGCGTTAATGAAAAACCTACGCGCTATGCGGTAATTAAAATTTTTAATGTTGTTATAAATCTTGCTTTCAATGTTTTTTTCCTTTTAATATTACCCAAACTAGCGGAAACTAGTACGTATTGGAATGCATTGTGGTTCCCCGAAAACAAAGTGGCCTACGTTTTCATCGCAAATTTAATTGCCAGCGCAGTAACGCTTTTGGTACTGCTTCCACTCTATGTGAAAATAGGTTTCAGATTTAATAAAACCATTTGGAAACAGATGATGAAATATGCCATACCAGTTCTTTTTGCCGGTATTGCTTTTAGTATAAATGAAGCCTTTGACAGAATTCTTCTGAAATATTTACTCCCCGAAAATATTGCCGAAGTACAAGTTGGACTTTACTCTGCTTGTTACAAATTGGGTATGTTTATGACGCTTTTCGTGATGGCATTCCGTTTGGGGATTGAACCGTTTTTCTTTAATCATTCTGAGCATAGCAATGCAAAAAACACCTACGCTACTATTACCAAATATTTCACGCTTTTTGGCTGTTTAATCCTTTTGTTCGTGGTAGTGTATATTGATATTTTTAAACGAATTTTAATTCCAAATAGCCAATATTGGGAAGCGCTTAAAATTGTGCCACTCATCCTTTTGGCTAATCTGTTTTTAGGAATTTACCACAACCTTTCCGTTTGGTATAAAGTTACTGACCGAACAAAATACGGCGCTTACATTTCGGTATTTGCCGCTGTAGTAACCTTGGTTTTGAACTACATTTTAATTCCATATATTGGTTATATGGGTTCAGCAATTGCAACACTTGCGGCCTATGGCAGTATGATGGTGCTTTCGTATCTTTACGGACGTAAATATTACGACGTGCCCTACGAAGTGAAAAAAATAAGCGGCTATTTGCTGTTGGCCATAGGTTTTTCGGCAATTTCGTTTTATGTTTTCAACGGAAATATTTGGGTAGGAACTGCGTTGTTAGTAGTGTTTGCAGCAACTATGTTCTATTTTGAAAAGAATGAATTTTTGAAAATAATCAGAAAATAATCATTTCGGCTCCGCTCAATGACCAGGTTTGTTCCCTGAGCGGAGTCGAAAGGAACTATTAAAAAATAATATGAAAATTAAAATAATTAATAAATCCAATCATCCTTTACCGTCCTACGAAACTATTGCTTCGGCAGGAATGGACCTTCGCGCAAATGTTGATAGTCCTTCAACTTTAAAACCGTTGCAGCGAGCCATTGTAAAAACTGGACTTTTTATTGAATTGCCAATTGGTTACGAGGCGCAAGTTCGCCCACGAAGCGGTTTGGCAGCAAAAAAGGGAATCACCGTTTTAAATTCTCCCGGAACCATCGATGCAGATTATCGCGGTGAAATAGGTGTGATTCTGGTAAACCTTTCCAACGAAGATTTCACCATTGAGCATGGTGAACGTATTGCACAATTGGTAATTGCAAAACACGAACGTGCCGTTTGGGAAGAAGTTGAAGAATTGAGTGATACCTCACGCGGAGCTGGGGGTTTTGGTTCGACTGGAACAAAATAACAAATTCCTGCGAAGGCAGGAATCTCTGATCGGCATATAATGAAATTATGGTATGTTTATATAATGACAAACAAAACAAATTCCGTCTTATATGTTGGAATTTCAGATAATATAGAAGAACGCGTAAAAGAGCACAAACTCAAAAAATATCCTGATAGTTTTACAGCCAGATATAATTGCAACAAATTAGTTTATTTTGAAGAACATAAAACTGCGGAATCTGCTATTATAAGAGAGAAACAACTCAAAAAGTGGAAAAGAGATTGGAAAATCAATCTTATAAAAGATATGAATCCACAATGGAATGATTTGACAACAAATTGGAATTTAAAGAAAATAAGTTTAATAACTAATTCCTGTTTTCTCAGGAATGTAAATAGAGACCCCTGCCTTCGCAGGGGATAGATATGAAAATAATAGTCCCAATGGCAGGCCGTGGAAGCCGTCTTCGCCCACATACACTTACAGTTCCAAAACCTTTAATCCCCGTTGCTGGGAAACCAATCGTTCATCGTTTGGTTGAAGATATTGCTGGAGTTTTAAATGAAGAAATAGACGAAATTGCTTTTATTTTAGGCGATCCTGCTTTTTTTGGAGATGATGTAATTAAAGAGCTTAAAGAACTTGCTCAAAGTTTGGGCGCCAAACCTTCTATTTACCGTCAACTCGACCCTAAAGGTACTGGACACGCTATTATGTGCGCCAAAGATTCGCTTACCGGACCAGCGGTAATTGCGTACGCAGATACTTTAATTCGTGCCGATTTCGATTTAAACAAAGATGCAGATGCGGTAATTTGGACTAAGAAAGTAGCAAATCCAGAAGCTTACGGTGTGGTAAACCTCAACGAAAAGGACGAAATAATCGAGCTTGTTGAAAAGCCAAAAGAATATGTGAGCGACCAAGCCGTTATAGGTATCTATTATTTTAAGGATGTGGCGCAGCTTAAAAATGAATTGCAGTACGTTTTGGACAACAACATCATTAATGGAGGTGAATACCAAATTAACGACGGTATTAAAAGAATGATGGCAGCCGGAAAAATTTTCAAAACTGGAACGGTTGACGAATGGATGGACTGCGGAAATAAAGAAGTAACGGTAGAAACAAACCGAAAAATGTTGGGCTTCCTTTCTGAAGCAAACCGACCTTTGATTTCTGAAAATATCAGTAATGAAAATTCAAAAATAGTTGAACCTTGCTTTATAGGCAAAAATGTAAGTCTTAAAAATAGTACTGTTGGCCCATACGCCTCTATTGGCGAAGGCACGGTAATTGAAGATAGCACGGTAAAAAACAGCATTATTCAAACCAATGCAACAATCAAGAACGCAAATTTAGACAATGCAATGATTGGCAATTACGCTACTTTTGATGGCGAGTTCACCAATGTGAGCATTGGCGATTATTCTGAATTAAAATAAAATTCCTGCGAAGGCAGGAATCTCATGATTTGAAACTAAAAGTTATATATATCGCTCTATTTCTCTTCGGAATAATTCTTCCGCAGCAATTTGTTGCGCAGGAAATTAAAAGCGATTCCATTCAAAACCCAATGGATGAATTGGGCGATGTTACCGATGCTTTTCAAGAAAACTTTTTCGAAGCGTTGAAGCAAAAAGCAATAGAAAATTACGAACTGGCGCTTACAGCTTTGCACAAAGCCGAAAAAGCGGCTAAAAGTGAAGAAAACAAAGCTGTTGTTTATTTTGAGATGGGGAAAAATAACACCTACTTAAAACAGTACGCTGAAGCAGAGGCAAACTTCAACAAAGTTGTAAAAACACAAGGCGATAGATTAGATGTTTTGGAGCAACTTTACGAGTTGTATCATCAACAAAAAGAGTACGAAAAGTCCATTCCATTGGTGCAACGGCTAATTCCTTTTGACGAAGATTACAAAGAAGATTTAGCAAACCTTTTCGCTCTTACAAAGCAATATGACAAAGCTTTGGAGCAGTTAGACGAACTTGACCAAGTTTGGGGCGAAAGCGATATTAGGAATGCGCTGCGAGCCCAAATTTATCGCGCCACCGGCAATGCCGAAGGTGCTATAGAAAATTTAGAAGAAAAGATTGAAAGCAATCCTAAGAACGAAAAGGAATATTTAAACCTCATCTATCTTTATAGCGAACAAGGGAATAAAGAAAAAGCCTTCGACGCAGCAAAGAACCTTTTAAAAAGCAACCCGAAATCGCAACTCGTTCATCTGGCGCTCTATAAATTTTATTTAGATGGCGGAAATGCTGAAGAAGCAATAAAATCCATGAAAATTGTTTTTGCTTCAAATGAAGTTGACAAAGAAACTAAATATAAAGTATTGGGTGATTTTATTCAGTTTGTAAACGACAATCCAACTTTTGAAACTGAATTAACAGCAATTGTAGATAAATTTTCAGTTGAAAACGGACGTGTTTACGAAAAACTCGGAGATTATTATTCTGCGAAAAACAGAAAAGAAGACGCGCTAAATGCCTATGAAAAAGGCATTTCTCAAGATCCAGACAATTACAACCTTTTGCGAAATACGTTGCTCTTTCAAATTGACTTTAAAAAATATGAAGCTGCCGCAAAATTGAGTTCCGAAGGTCTCGAGATTTTTCCGGCGCAAGCGCTTTTATACTTGTTAAATGGTGTTGCAAATAATGGACTTGAAAAAAGTGACGCAGCTATCGAAAGTTTAGAAATTGGCTTAGATTTTATTTTAGGAGACCCAAAAATGGAACGGGACTTTTACGAACAACTTGCTTACGCGTATGCTAAAAAAGGTGATTCAAAAAAGGCCAAAATGTATACTGATAAAGCCGCAACAACCCAAATGCCGAAATAAAATTTATGAAACTGAAACCGTTTTACCTCTTGTTTTTATTGGTTCTGGCTTCCTGCGGTGGAGCCAAGAAAATTACAAATATTGAAAGCACTTCTGCTAAAGAAGTAATTTCTGCCCATAAAGCTGCAGCCCCAGATTTTAAAACTTTAGCAGGCCGTGTACAATTGGTTTATGAAACCGACGAAAAACTGCAAAGCATTACGGTAAGTCTTCGGATGGAAAAGGACAAAAATATTTGGATAAAAGCTTCTCTTTTGGGAATTACCATTGCTAAAGTTTTGATTACGCCTACAAGTGTGAGTTATTACGAAACCATCGGAAATACTTATTTTGAAGGCGATTTCGCTTTATTGGGCGAATGGATTGGGACTTCAATTAATTTTCAACAAGCCCAGAATTTACTTTTGGGACAATCAATTTTCACTTTAAATCCTTCGGAATATAAATCTGAAATTGTTCAGAAAAAATTCAAAATTCAACCTAAGCAGCAGCCTCAAAATTTTATACATTCGTTGTTTTTAAATCCAGAAAATTTCAAAATAGCTTCCGAATCACTATCGCAGCCAAACGCTGAACGACTTTTAAGTATTCGTTATGGCGATTATCAAAAAATTGAGGAACAATATTTTCCCACATCAATTTTAATAGACACTTCAGAAAAAGGTTCGAAAACGAAAATTGAAGTTAATTATAAAAAAATAGATTTAAATGCAAACGTGAGTTTTCCATTTGAAATTCCACAGGGTTACGAAGAAATACAACTTAATTAAATGAAGCATTTGCGCACCTATCTTTTTTTATTCGTCTGTTTAATTACGGTTTCAACGCTTTCTGCGCAAGTAGATAAACAAAAGGAACTCGAGGAAAAACGACAGGCCATTCTTGCTGAAATAAAGCAGATAAATTCTCTTCTTTTTAAAACCAAAAAGGAGGAAAAATCTGTGCTTTCTCAGGTTGAAGATCTTAATCAGCGTATTTCGGCTTCAGAAAATTTAATACGAGTTACCAATCAACAGGCCAATTTACTTACCCGAAATATTAATAGTAATATTGAAAAAATTAGCGCACTGCGCAAAGAATTGAAAATTATGAAGGCCGATTATGCGGCAATGATTCAAAAGTCGTACAAAAGCAAAAACCAGCAGAGCCGAATTATGTTTTTATTGTCTTCGCAGAATTTTTTGCAGGCATATAAACGTGTTCAATATATGAAGCAATATGCTAAATTCAGAAAAAAACAGGGCGAAGGCATTAAGGCGAAAACAGAAGAGCTTCAGCAATTAAATGGAGATTTAATTGCACAGAAAAAAACCAAACAAAAGCTAATAGCCGAAAACGAAGTAGCGAAATCGCAATTAACTAACGAACGAAAAGACCAGCAGGCATTAGTGGCAACGTTGAAAAAAGACGAAAGCAAATTTGCTTCACAAATTAGAACAAAACAAAAACAGGCAGACGCGATAGACCGACAAATAGATGACCTTATTAGAGCGGCAATTGAAGAAGCAAACAGAATTGCACGGGAAAAAGCACTTGCCGCAGAAAAAGCAAAGGGGAATACAACACCGACAACAACGACCACAAAGAATGTAATTACCAAACCAGCAAAATCTGATGAGTTCGCATTAACAGCGGAAGACAAAGCGCTTGCGGCTAGTTTTACAAACAACAAAGGCAAACTGCCTTGGCCAGTTGAAAAAGGGATGGTTGTAAAAAGTTTTGGAACCCATCAACACCCACAATTTCCGAATGTTACAACAAACAGTAGCGGTGTGGAAATAGCAACGGCAGATAACGAGCAAGTACGTTCTATTTTTGAAGGACAGGTTATGTCTATTCAAATAATAAAAGGAGCTAACAAAGTAGTCTTTATTCAGCACGGTGATTATATTACGGTTTATAGTAATCTGGCTACAGTGTCCGTTAAAAAGGGCGACAAGGTTTCCACCAAACAGACAATAGGTACTGTGGCGAAGAGTTCTACAGAAGGAAGAACCGTTTTGAAGTTCTATATTTATCAAAATAAAACAAAAATAAATCCCGCAGATTGGATTTATAGAATGTAAAAAGGGAGCCAAAATGGCTCCCTTTTTTTTATATAGAAATTAGTAATTCTTACTGAACTATTAATTTTTTGGTTGCAATCTTCTCACCTGCTTTTATTGTAATAAAGTAGATTCCACTAGCATAGGTTGAAACGTTTAAGACGCCTACCGTTTTACCAGCCATTTCGTTTTCAGAAATAGTCTGTAACCTTTGACCCAAGCTATTGAACAATGTAATTGAAACATTGTCTTGCACTTGGTTATTCAAATTAATAAACACTTCACTTGACGATGGGTTTGGATAAATTGACACATTCGTGAAATCTTGTTCAGTAACACTCAAAACACCACTTACATTTACGTTGTCTATAAAAGTACCGTTTCCATAACCGTTGATGTTCACAAAACGAAATTGAACATTTTCACCTAAATAAGGAGCTAAATCTATGGTTTCGTTACGCCAATCACCTGCCGAACCTGGCGTCCAGTTTCCTGTAACATATCCAGAAACTGTAGATAAATCAAGTCCTTCTTTATAATAAATTTGAGTAAAACTAGCGCCACAATCAATCGACACATCTACTCTAAGAGCATCAGACAAACCACTAGAATATTGGGCTTTTGCCAAATCAAAATCCAATGCTGCCGAACTTGCCATAGTTAAATCGATAAATAGCGTTTCCAAAGCATCTTCTTCTCCAGCCGCATTGTAGTTAAAATTGTCCATAAATGCCGTAACCGTTGGCGAACCACCGCTTCCAGGAATATTTGTGCGCTCTTGCCATGTATCGTTGTTGTCTGGGTTAAGTAAATTCCAGCCAGAAGGAGGCACACCGTTTACATCAAATGGTTCAGAATAATCTAACTGTTCAGCTTCCGTAGCCGCGTAAAACGCAAGGGCATCGGTGTCGTTATTTGAGTTTTCATCCCCGCTCAAGTTTACAGTAACTGTAAGTGTGTAATTGCCCGAGTTCGTAATATTTAAAGGCGTGGCAAAATTGAATACAGTTTGCTGGCCAGAAGCTACAGTTCCTGTAAAAGTTTCAGTAACTACAGGATTACTGTCTAACTGATAAGTAACATCAAAGTTACCTTGTGAAGCCACACCCGTATTCAAAATTAAAATTGAAACAACCGTAGGACCAGGATTACAAACTAAGTTGAAATCGCTGGGTTGATTGTTACTTTCTACTCCCACATCGTTTCCTAGAGAACAATTTAATAATCCACCTGCGTAGTAGGTGGCAATTGTTCTTCGGCTTTCCCAACCAGCTGTAGCATTTTTGGCAACGGCCGCAAACCACATAGCATTGGTAGGATCTGTAATTGGAACTGTAATACTGTTAGTTGTAGAAGTACCTACAACTTCCATGTATTTTGTGCCTAACATATAAAAATCGTAAGATTCTGCACCTGCAACTACATTCCAAGCAAAGGTTGCTTCATCTGGACAAACTTGATTTGCTTGCACATTTGTTACTAAGGGTGCAATAGAGAAATTCTCATCACTAACGTCTTGCGAACCACCATTACTAACTCTAATTAATGCATTTCCGGTAACCGAGTTAGGTACACTCCATCCATAATTAGTTGTAGTATTAGGAACAGTTGCAATAGCATTCCAGCTACCACCATTATTTGTAGAATATTCAAGTACAAAATCTGAAGTAGTATTTACTGGAACAGCATCCCAATGAATAGATTCTGTTTCACCTGGAACGAAGCTTTCGCCTGCGTTCGGATAAGTAACAGTTACATTATCTGAAATGATTTCGTAAACCACAAAATATTCCTGCGGACCAACGGGAACGTTGAAACCTGCAATATTTACAGTATAATTACCCGAAGCTGGATTATTAATAAGTACTTGCTCCACGTTATTTAAATGGTCTGGGCCATTAGTTGCAGGCAAATCTAATGTAACCACATTGGGAGTTGGATCCAAAATATAAGGTTCCAAAACGTTGTTTGAAGGGTCTGTAACTAATAAATCTAAATCGTTTACCAATGCCGGACTAGCACCTGGTGCAGCTGGAGTATCACTCCAATACACCATAAACCTTACTTGCTTGGTACCAGCAGGTACAGAAATACTGTGGCTCTTTGAAACACCTTGCGAAACTTGATCAGACAAGAAGCGATTTTCTTCAACAAGCTTTGCGGCGCGAAGTCCGTTTACAATTCCCCAACCAAATTTGAAATCTGGTCCAACATTTCCAGCATCATTCGCAGTATTAAGTAAAGTTGCCTTTATTAATGCAGATGGAGGTAATACATTCCCGTTTGCTTCAGAATATGCTTGATAAAGTTGTGCTGTAATACCAGCTATTCCTGGTGCCGCTCCTGAAGTTCCACCAAAACTTTGATACGTATTGTTTTCAGAAGTAGAAATTTGGTTTTGACCATTTGCTGCAATATCTGGCTTAATTCTTCCATCATGCGCTGGACCACGACTACTGGAGTTAACTAGCGAGCCATCAAAAAATACGTTTGCAGTTGCAATTACGTTTTTTCCCTGTTTATGTCCGCCAGTTATGTTTCCCCATTGGTTTCCTGCTCCGTATCCACAATTATTATTGTTAGAGTTACCCGCAGAAAATACATGCTGTAAGTTTGGCAATGTTTTTACCTGTGTGTCTACCGTTTGAGTAATTGTAGTATAACCTGCGTTGCAACCATTACTATAAGAAGAATTGGTAATAACCGCATCCCCGCTATTAATAAGCGAAACTGTTTGAGAATCTAAAAAGCTAGGCTGGTAATTCACTACATATAACAACGATCCTGCCGCCATTCCTCTATTGGAAGGGTTAAGGTTTCCAGCGCCAGACATAATGCCTGAAACACCATCGCCGTGAGTTTGGCCAGTGCCACTTGCGTTTGAATTATCTATTCTACCCTGAAAATCGATATGTGGACCAACAATACCATCATCGCGGCAAATAACACCTATATCTAAGCCTGTATAGTTTCTTCCAGCAGATGTTTGAGTATCAAGATTGCTTGAACGGTGTAAACTTCTTCCACGGGTATCATCTGGAATCGATGGGGCTACAATTAGCTCAACCCATTTAACGAACGCTAGGTTTGTTAAATCTTCCAAGCAATTATCCGGAATGGAAAGGTCTATATTATTAGAACCTTTATATTGTTGTTTAACCGCTATTTGGCGTTCGGCTAATTGCTGAATAACAAATTCGGCGGTAACGTGTTTATGAAATTGAAGTGTAACCAAAATGTTATTGCCATCCATCGCCCAGTTATCGAATGGCGGATTTTTTAAATCCGTAGAAAGTTTTACGATAGATTGTACAGGAGTTATAGAGCGCACACCGCTATTTCTAAGAAAACTCACAGAAGTGTTCTTAGGAAAATAGAATAGGTAAGTTTTATGTGGAATGTATTCTAATAATTCTAGATTGTTGTTTTTAAAAGAATCTTGGATTTGCTGTGTCGGCGTTTCATAAAATTGAACCCACCCCACATATCCATTTGCCATTCTTGCAGATTCCGGCATTTGGCTCCATTGAAAATTGGCAATATTTTCAGGCATTTCGATTGTTTCGCCTTGAAAATTAATGTTAGAAGAATTTTGACCGAAAGACATTGAAAATACCAATGTTAAGGCTAAAAAAAAGGAACTCCGAAAAGAAAGAATTGTAGTTTTTCCCATAGTTGAAATAGATTTTATATTAGATTCGAAAAAATCCTTTTTTGAGAGATTCGTGAGAATTTTTCAAGAAAGGATTTCAAATATATTTAATACCTCTATTAAAGCAGTCAAGAATATGCAAAAATATTCCGCTTTTAACATAAATATGTTCGTTAAAAACCAACTGTATCAACTAATTGAGAAAACAATGTTGTTTTATTGAAATAAGGCTCTAAGCTCCGTAGCATCTTTCGGCTTCATTTTACCAGCAAGAACGAGGCTCAATTGCTTTCTTCGAAGTGCGGCTTCAAAACGCAATTTTTCAAGTTCTGTTTCAGGAACTATTTCGGGTACGCGTACCGGACTGCCCATTTCGTCTACAGCTACAAAAGTATAAATGGCTTCGTTGGAAAGGCTTCTTTCGCCACTTTCGCGATCTTCAATAAAAACGTCCATATACACTTCCATAGAACTAGTAAAAGCTCTCGATACCTTGGCTTCAACAGTTACAACACTTCCCAACGGAATCATTTTGTTGAAAGCAACGTGGTTTACTGAAGCGGTAACTACAATTCTGCGGCTATGGCGACGGGCTGCAATACTAGCCGCGCGATCCATTCTTGCTAATAGTTCGCCTCCAAACATATTGCCAATCGGGTTTGTTTCGCTAGGCAATACCATATCGGTATAGATAGTTAAAGAATGTTGAGGTGTTTTGGGTTGCATCTTTATTTTTTTTTGCAAAGATACCGAAGAATAGAATAATGAAAAGAGAAAACAGAATAAAGAAATAACCCGCGCTGTTTACTAAATACTGAATATTGATTACTTAATTTCCTGCACTAAAAGCCAGGCATCAGCATTTTCGGAACGCTGAATTTCTAGAAGTTTCCGCTCTGCTTCCGTTTTGTCGTCAAAGCTAGCATACAAAACTTGGTGAAGTCCGTAGCGATTGGCTTCCATTTTTAGCGGGGTATATCCCTTTTCTCGCAATTGCGCTACTTTTTTGGAAGCATTTTCTTCCATTCGGTACGCGCCAGCGACAAGATGATAAATTCCAGTGTGTTTTGGAACTTGTAAACTCAATACAGGCAACGGATTTTCAATTATAAAAGTGGCTTCCTGTATTTGGTTTTCAATTAGTGAATTGGCCTTTTCTCTTTCGGCGTAATTAAATTTTTGCACCTGATTTTCATAAACTTTCATGCCTCCAAAACTGATAGCGGAAAGCGCAATTACTGCAATTGCAGCATATTTTAAATATGGTTTTGCGGCTCTTCTTTCTGGTGTAAAATGTATTGGCGCTTTTTCTTCCAAAGCTGCAACCTTTTGTTTGTATGCTTCGCGCGTTATTTTTGGTGAAACGAATGAAGAAAGACCAAAAGCCGTAGTACTATAATTGTGTTGTTGCAATGGTTCAAACTGAAGCGATTTTTCTTCGTTCAGTATAAATTCGCCTATATTTTTAAATGCTACCGTTTTACCTTCGTAAAGCTCTTTGGAAATTTGAGCCGTAAAATTTCGGATTCGTTGCAAAGCCGTTTCATAACTACATTTTTCAACTGATGCAACATAGTTTGCAAACAAACCATCGTTCGCCTGTAATTGTTTATTAAAAGAAACAATTTTTGAAGGCGGATGAAATGTATTTGAGGCATCGTCTATGTGTGCAGATTTATAGCGCGTTAAAAATGCGCCAAACCCAGGAATAATAACACATTCGTATCGATAAAGTAAATCGGCTAAGTAGGTCGTGAGTTGCATAAAAACAAAATTAGCCTTTTTTGAAAGCAATCCAATTTTTGTTTTGGTAATTTATTAACAACTTAAAAAATTGTATTTTTAAATAATCTCCCCTCCTAAAAATTTTAAATCATGATTTCGAAAGACGAACTGCGTTATACGCTTGCCTTACAGCGAATTCCTAATCTGGGTGATATTTCGGCTAAAAAACTTTTGCGAAAAATGGGTTCTGCGGAAGCGATTTTTAAAGAGAAAAAAAGTAATCTCGCCAAGATTGATGGCATCGGACTTTTGCGATTAAAAGACCTAAATCTGAACCGGCAATTGGAAGAAGCCGAAGAAGAAATGCAGTTTATTGAAGCTAACAATATTGAATACAGTTATTTCAAAGACAAAACCTATCCTGATAAATTGAAGCATTGTTTAGATGGTCCCATTCTTTTTTTTCACCGAGGCAATATAGATTTAGTTGGAAAAAAAATAATTAGTATCGTTGGCACCCGAAAAATTACTAGTTATGGCAATGCTTTTTGTAAAAGTATAATTGAAGAAATCGCGCCACTAAATCCTGTAATTGTTTCGGGCTTAGCGTATGGAGTTGATATTTGTGCACACAAAGCAGCTATTGAAAATAAGTTGCAAAATATAGCATGTTTAGCGCACGGCTTAAATCAAATATATCCAAAAGATCATAAAAGATACGTTCAGAAAATTGAGGAAAATGGCGGGTTCATTTCAGAGTTTTGGAGCAGCGATGCTTTTGATAGAAACAACTTTTTAAAACGCAACCGAATCATCGCAGGTCTTTCTGAAGCTACAATAGTTATAGAATCTGCAGAAAAAGGTGGAAGTTTGGTAACGGCTGATATTGCAAATTCATACGACCGCGAAGTTTTTGCCGTTCCGGGAAGAGCAACGGATAGCCAAAGTCGAGGCTGCAATAATTTAATAAAACAGCAAAAAGCGCAATTGCTTACTAGTGCGGCAGATATTATTTATATGCTGGGCTGGGAATTGAAAGAAAATCAAAAACCCAAACAGACCCAATTATTTGTTGAACTCGATGAGGAAGAAAAAGTAATATTCCGCTTTTTAAAGGAAAAGGAAAAGGTGTTGTTAGACACTATTGCACTGGAATGCAACATTCCAGCCTATAAAGCCGCTAGCATTTTAATGAATATGGAATTGAAGGGAGTTGTGCGTCCGTTGCCGGGGAAATTGTTTCAGTTGGTTTAATACCCCACCTTTTCTCGAACTCTTTTTAAAACACCATCAGCAACTATTCTAGCCTTTTCTGCACCCGAAGCTAAAGCTGCATCAATTTCGGGAAGGTTTTCCATATAATAATTATAGCGTGTTCGCTCTTCCGAATATTTTTCGACTATTAATTCAAACAAAGCTTGTTTTGCATGGCCGTAGCCGTAATTTCCAGCTTCGTAGTTTTTTCGCATTTGCGCAATTTCTTCTTTTGAAGCCAGTAATTTATAAAGTCCAAAAACATTGCAAGTATCTGGATTTTTTGGTTCTTCCAGCGGTGTGCTGTCAGTTTCAATACTTAAGACTTGCTTCCGTAGCTGCTTGTCGTTCAAAAATAAATTAATAATATTCCCTTTCGATTTACTCATTTTAGCACCATCTGTTCCAGGAATATACATCGTTTCTTCCTGAACTTTCCCAGAGGGCATTACGAAAGTTTCGCCCATCTGCGCGTGAAAACGAGAGGCAACATCGCGGGTTATTTCAATATGCTGCATTTGATCTTTCCCGACGGGAACAATTTCGGCATCATACAAAAGTATATCCGCAGCCATCAACATGGGATACGAAAAAAGTCCTGCGTTTACATCTTCCAAACGATCTGCTTTATCCTTAAAGGAATGTGCCAACGTTAATCGCTGAAACGGGAAAAAGCAACTTAAATACCAAGAAAGCTCCGCTGTTTGTGGCACATCACTTTGGCGGTAGAAAACAGCACGTTTAATATCTAATCCGAATGCTAACCAAGTGGCAGCAACACTATAGGTATTTGCGCGAAGGGTTTCTGCATTCTTTATTTGCGTTAGCGAGTGCATATCTGCAATAAAAAGAAAAGAATCGTTCTTTGCGTTGTTTGCCATCTCAATGGCGGGAACGATTGCCCCTAAAAGGTTTCCGAGGTGTGGGGTTCCGGTGCTTTGTATTCCTGTAAGTATTCTGGACATTGTTCTAAAAAATTTCAGCAAAGGTACTTTATTTGATTTATTTGCATCGTTCAAATCGTTACTTTTGACCCTCAATGAAACTATTTCAACAAATTTTCGCGACCTTTTATCGCATCTGGTTCTATTTAATAATAGCCTTGGCAACCATATTGCTTTTCCCCTTTCTTATTATCAGTATTTTAAAACGTTCATGGTATCCCCTTTTCTTTAAGGTTGCACGAACTTGGTCTGTATTTATAATCTACGGAATTGGTTGCTACCCAATAATTAAACACGAAGTTGGATACGAAAAAGGCAAGAGTTATATGTTTGTGGCTAACCACACTTCGATGACAGATATTATGTTGATGTTTTATGCAACCAAAAATCCCTTCGTTTTTGTCGGCAAAAAGGAATTAGCGAAAATTCCACTTTTCGGATATATTTATAAACGCACTTGTATTTTGGTAGATCGCGGCAACACAAAAAGTCGTGTTGAAGCTTTCCGAAGAGCCGAAATACGTTTGAACGAAGGATTGAGTGTTTGCATTTTTCCGGAAGGTGGTGTGCCCGAAGATCTTTCGATGATTTTAGACGAATTTAAAGATGGTGCTTTTAGGCTTGCAATTGAGCATAAAATACCGATTGCTCCTATGACATTTCACGACAATAAAAAACGTTTTCCATATTCATTTTTTAGGGGCAGGCCTGGAAAAATGCGGGTGAAGATTCATAAACTAATCCCGACTGAAGGTTTAACTTTAGAAAACCGAAAGGAGTTAAAAAAGGAAACGAGAGAAGTGATTTTGAATGAATTGTTGGAACCAACGGTTTGAAATAGTTCATTGCCTCATCCTAATGGACTGCGCAATACTACGCTGTTTTTTGAAGTTAAATTTCCAGCCATTAGTTTACCATTAGTTCTGAAACAGACTCTTGAGATTCCTGCCTTCGCAGCAATAAAAAAACCGTCCTATGGCGCAGAACGGTTTCTTCTCTCAATCATTTTGTCTGAAGTATAATCAAACAAGTTCAACTAAAAACTAACCTAAAATTTAAAACTCAATCCGCTATAAACACCCAAGTAATAGGGTTTGAAATCTACAGACGAATCGGTATAAGGGTTGAGCTGGTATTTAAACATGGGTTCAATATTAAACGTAAATTTTTTGGACAATTTGTAGTCCAAACCCAGCCCAACGTTAGTTGAAAAACTTACTGTGGAGAGATTATTAGCTTCTCCCAACACACTATTAAAATCATCAGCTTTTACTGAAATTTCGTTATTGCCTAAAAACAGAGTGCTTACACCGCCAATTATGTTTACGCCAAATTTACTGTCAATTACTGCGTATTTAAGTTCCACCGGCACTTCGTAATAATTTATATTTTGAATAAGTTTAGCGTCCCCTTGCGTAGATTTCAGCATAACATCTCCAAATCCATTTGACGGATTTGCGTTTGCCAGAGTCCCTTTGTCTACGGCGGTAATTACGATATCCCTACCCCCATAATCTACTGATTGTAACGCTAACGCTACAGGACCTGTGCCCACGTCAATACCAGAAGTGCTATAACTTAAATCTACGTTATTAACACCTGTACGAACACTCAACCTATTATTTAAAGCATAACTTACCTGAACTCCATAGCTCATATTTACATCGCCTTGCTGCGCATTGTCTCCAAATGTTGGGTCTATGGAAGAACCATTGCCAAGACTACTATAATAAACTGGCGCTACGTTTGGCGCAACAATCCAGCGGCGTTCGGGCTTTTGTTTAATTTTCTTTTCGGAAACTGTTTCATCCTCATTTTCTGCTATAGCTTCGAAAATTGATTTTTTATTTTTGTTTTCTTTAGCTATTTGCTCCTCGGTTTTAACCAAGCTTTTTTCAGAATTTTCCTTTTTTGAATTTTCATTTAAAGCAACGCTCTCCTTTTTGGAGTCGAAAATAGTTGCGTCCTTATTTATAATATTCTCGTTGGTTTTTTCTTCGTTATTATTCGAAATAATCTTTTCAGATATATTTTTCGAAGTAGCTACACCTTCTTTTAAAGTATTCTTTGAAGTTTTTTCTTGAATCAAATTTTTATTCGAATTCGCATTCGATTGTGAAGCCTTCTTTTCAGTACTATTGGAAGCAACAACAGAATTATTTACGTTTTCAGAAGAATTTTTGAAAGCTTTATTTGAGGTTTTTGTTTCACCTTTATTATTTGAAGATTGATCTTCAGAGGTATTTGAAACCTGTGTAGCATCATTCTGAAGCATTTTATCTTCCGAAGCTACTTTAATATCGTTCGATTGATTTTCAATTTCAGATTTATTTTCTTGAAGTTGCTTTTCAGCTCCTTCAATATTCTGATCAGTAATTTCAGTGCCAACAATGGTATTGGAAGAATTGTGAAGTGAATTACCAACCGTCAATAACAAAGCAACTAACGCAGCAACACCGCCAAGTTTAATCCACAGTGGAATAACCTTACGATCTTTTTTCTCCTCTTTCAACGACGCTTGGATATTTTCCCAAATGCGCGGCGAAGGAGTAGCTTCAAAATTCTTGAAACCTTCGTTAAAAATGTTGTCTATGTTTTTCTTTTCTTTCATTCGTATTCCTATAAAAGGAAAATTTTTTGAAAATCCCCTACCCTAAAGCAGGGGGTTTTCTTTTTTCAATCTAAACAATCATACAATGCTTTAAGTGTTATAATTTGTAGCATTATAATCTTCAATTTTATTTTTCAAAATCGTTCTGGCGCGTGCCAGGTTTGACTTAGACGTACCATCGCTGATTCCTAACAATTCTGCTATTTCTTTGTGCTGATAGCCATCCATAACATACATACTAAAAACTAATCTGTATCTTTCTGGCAGCTCTTGCACAATTTTCAGTAAAAAATCCAGCGGAATTTCTTCGCTTTCAATTTCAACCTCAGCTTCATCTTCAATTTGGCCCTCATCAACTATTTGAAAAGTGCGTTGTTTTCGGTATTTCTGAAGAACGGTATTTACGGTAACCCGTTTCATCCAACCTTCAAAAGAACCTTTGCCATTATACTGCTCAATCTTTTTAAAAATTGTTATAAAAGCATCCTGCAAATTGTCTTCTGCCTCTGTGTAATTAGGCGAATAGCGAAGACAAATAGCGAAAAGAACTCCGTTGTACTTTTTGTACAATTCGCCCTGCGCCGTTGCATTCTGCTTTTTGCATTCTATTATGAGCTCGTCTAATGTCAAATGCGGTACCTTGAGTTATCGTTCCGTTGTAAATACCTCTTTATTTAGAGGGCAACCGTACTAATCAAGGTTCCTACATTTTGTAGATACCAGAGTATCAAAAGGGTTGCGTGGTTGGCTGAAAAATTATTGATTTAACGCTGCAATGGCGTCCTTAATTTTCTTTTCCAGTTCGTCCATCAATTCTGGATTGTCTAGAAGAAGTGCTTTTACAGCGTCGCGACCCTGACCAAGTTTTGTATCGTCGTAGCTAAACCATGAACCTGCTTTTTTGATGATTTCAAAATCAACGCCAAGATCAATTATTTCACCAACTTTGGAGATTCCTTCGCCGTACATAATATCGAATTCCACTTGTTTGAATGGTGGGGCCACTTTGTTTTTCACAACCTTCACACGGGTTTTGTTACCCATTGCGTTACTATCGCTATCTTTTATTTGTGTAGAACGGCGAATATCCAATCGCACCGAAGCGTAGAATTTTAGTGCGTTACCACCCGTTGTAGTTTCCGGATTTCCGAACATCACCCCAATTTTTTCACGCAATTGGTTAATAAAGATTACCGTACATTTTGTTTTGCTGATTGAACCCGTAAGTTTTCTAAGTGCTTGACTCATTAAACGTGCGTGAAGCCCCATTTTGCTATCACCCATTTCGCCTTCAATTTCGCTTTTTGGCGTTAAGGCAGCAACAGAGTCAATTACAACGATGTCTATTGCCCCACTGCGTATTAAGTTATCGGCAATTTCTAGCGCTTGTTCCCCATTGTCGGGTTGCGAAATAATAAGGTTTTCTACATCTACGCCAAGTTTTTCAGCATAGCCACGGTCAAAAGCGTGTTCTGCGTCAATAAATGCCGCAATTCCACCTTTTTTCTGCGCTTCAGCCATTGCGTGAAGCGTAAGTGTAGTTTTACCCGAAGATTCTGGGCCGTATATTTCAATAACTCTTCCGCGCGGATAACCGCCAACGCCGAGTGCTACATCTAAGCCAAGTGAACCGGACGGAATTACTTCCACATCTTCAACAGCGCGATCGCCCATTTTCATTACAGTTCCCTTCCCGTATGTCTTGTCTAATTTATCGAGAGTAAGCTTTAAAGCTTTCAGTTTTGCGTCTTTTTCAGTGCTCATTTTCAGTGTGTTTTATAATGGAATTTTAGTTAGCTAAGATACTATTTCTTTGCGCTTGAGGCAAAATTTAAATCTAAAGGGGGAAGGATTTTTGTTAACAAAAATGACGGCTTGAACCATAGCTTGTCCCGACACTTTATCGGGAACGGTTTGAAACACGACTTTTTGAAATATGATGTTTTGAGGTTCTATACTAAATTTGACAAAGATGCGAAAAGTAAAAGAAGCTTTCTAAAAAGTAGTTTTGATGGTCAGTTCGAGCGCAGTCGAGAACTTAAAGTTTCTGACTTATAATTAGGACTCGACTGCGCTCGACCAGACAAAACGATCGATTTTACTTTTCAGACAGCCTCTTCCTTGTCTTTTGTTATCGCTTTTATTCCTTTATAAATTTTTTAATTGTTGAATTACCGCTTCCATCTTCAATATCCAAAAAATAAATTCCACTGGAAAGATTGGAAACATCGACAGAAACCTGTTTTTCAAACTCCAAGGTTTGGGTGCTTAACAGTTTGCCTTCTATATTGAAGATTTTTACTTTTAGGTTTCCTGTGCTGCTTTTTGAAGTTAAAAACAGTTCGTTTTTGGCGGGGTTGGGATGGATTAAAAAAACACTTTCTTCTTCGGTAGAAATACCCAATATGCAATCTTCTGAATAAACAAAATCTGCAGCTATGACCCAGCTATCGTAAGGAGGTGCGTGATTTGTTGCAGCCGTCTCATCATCTACTTTTACACAATCCAGCTCTGTAAGTTCGCAGGGCTCCCCTTCAAACTCACAAGGGAGGGTTATATTGAGTATGGCATTGTTGCCGTTTTTTGCATCGAGGGTTTCCAAAAAGATTAAATTTTCACCAAATAATATTTCTAAAAGGCTATTATTGGATAAGTTTAAAGAGCTAATAAGCATATTAAAACCTGCCGAATCACTACTACAGTAGAGTTCTTTTAGCTGAAGATTATCACTAACATCCAAAACCGATAAGTAGTTTCCCGTGACATCTAAAATTTCCAATGCAACAAAGTCTTCAATACCGGTAATGTCATTTATCCCTTTGTGATTAAGATTAAGGGATATGACCATTGCTACATCACTCGTCAAAACTTGTCCATTTACAATGCCGTCACTGTCAATGCCTAAATCAATCAGAGCTTGTTCAAATATTGGGTCTGGAATATTTGTGGTTTGTGCAAAAGATATTACGCTAATATTGAAAAGCAGGACGTATAGCAGTGTTTTCATAATCTATTGTTTTAAAAATTTTTCAACTATTAAATTACCGTTTCCATCTTCAATATTCAAAAAATAAATTCCGCTGGAAAGACTGGAAACATCTAAGGAAACCTGTTTTTCAAAATCCAGGTTTTGGGAGTATAATAGTTTGCCTTCTATATTGAAGATTTTTACTTTTAGATTACCAATTTCTACTTGTGAAATTAAAACAAGAGCGTCATTTACAGGATTGGGATATACGATGAATTCCTTCTTATAAAAGTCTTTATTTGATAGTGTATAATTCTTAAAAACAGCCGTTCCGCCTAGTGGAGTACCCAGTGTAAGGACAATATCTCCTCCTTCTTGGGTGATATCGTACCAAAATTCATTTGAAATAAAACCGAAATAAGAATCCTCAAAAAGATCGTGTATTTGTTCACCACAATTATTGGTGGTTGCGACAAAACCAGTCGCCGTTAAGTAATTTGGCAGATTAAAGCTATATGTGCCGTTAAAGGTGTTGCAGGCCCCTTCACCATTAAAATTAAAATCTTCTGATATCAATAGATATGGGGCAATTGGAGGATCAATTTCAGCAACATTGTACAAGACCGCCAAATCATCCCTTTGAACGGTTCGTAAATACCACGTATTTTCAAAGAGTTGGGTGTCTTGTGCAAGGCAAATTGAAAAAGAATGTAAACAGATAAAAAAATATATTTGTTTCATATTCAATAAATTTAGAACAATTTACAACAAGTATCCTTTTTTAATCAATGGGGTTTTCCCTGTACCGTTGTGCTATTTTTCCTACGAATTAACAATTTCTAGGCTACTACCCTCTTCTTTCAAAAAAGTAGCTTTTCCAATTTTATTAAAAAATGTACTTTTGCAACTTTATAAATTAATTCTTTTCACTCTAAAAAAAGTATAGCATGCAACTGTACAATAAATTAAGTGCAAAAGAGAGGGAAACACTTTTGGAACAGGCCGGCGAGGAACGGCTAACCCTTTCTTTTTATCAATATGCCAAGATTGGCAATCCACATCTTTTCAGAAATCATCTTTTTGTAACCTGGCACGAGCAGGATGTTTTGGGCCGTATTTATGTGGCTCACGAAGGCATCAACGCCCAACTTTCCGTTCCGGCAAAACGTTTTAAGGAATTCAAGGAATTTCTGGACGGAATTTATTTCTTGAAAGACGTTCGTTTAAACATCGCCATTGAACAGGATTTAAAATCGTTTTTAAAACTGAAAGTAAAAGTCCGCGATAAAATTGTGGCCGATGGTTTGAACGACGATTCTTTTGATGTTACCAATAAAGGAATTCACGTTGATGCCCTAAAATTCAACGAACTTATTGAAGATCCAAACGTTGTTTTGGTAGACATGCGAAACCATTACGAAAGCGAAATCGGCCATTTTAAAAACGCTGTAACACCAGACGTTGATACGTTTCGCGATTCTTTAGATATTATTGAAGAAGATTTAAAAGATCACAAAGAAGATAAAAAACTGGTTATGTATTGTACCGGAGGCATTCGTTGCGAAAAAGCTAGCGCTTACTACAAACACAAAGGTTTTAAAAATGTATTTCAGCTTGAGGGCGGTATTATTGAATATGCACGCCAAGTAGAAAACCAAGGTTTGGAAAATAAATTCATCGGGAAAAATTTCGTTTTCGATCACCGTCGTGGCGAACGAATTACCGAAGACGTTATTTCGCACTGCCACCAATGCGGCGAGGCCTGCGACGAGCATACAAACTGTGCAAACGAAGCCTGCCACTTGCTGTTTATTCAATGTGAAAAGTGTGCGATAGCAATGGAAAGCTGTTGTTCTGAAGAATGTGTTTCAATAATTCAATTACCCGAAGAAGAGCAGAAAAGACTACGCCAAGGCATCCTGAACAGCAACAAAATTTTTAAGAAAGGACGTTCGGAAAAGTTGAAGTTCAAGAAATAGTCCTAAGTCCCCCTTACCCCCAAAGGGGGAATAAAAATTTTGCGAATCCCCTCCCCTTTGGGGAGGGTTAGGGAGGGGACTTCAAAAATCTAAAATCGCCAATATAAAATCGTAAATTTTATTGGTATCTTTACTGATTAATTATTTGTTTAATTTTCGTCCCTTTTCAATTGGAAAAGGGCTTTATATATAAAAAATATGGGCTGTACCAGCTGTGCCACGGGTGCCAACGGACAGCCAAAGGGATGCAAGAACAATGGTACTTGCGGAACCGATGGCTGTAATAAACTGACGGTGTTCGATTGGCTTTCAAATATGCAACTTCCTGCCAATATGGAACCGTTTAATGCGGTGGAAGTACGCTTTAAAAACGGAAGAAAAGAATTTTTCCAAAATCCTGAAAATCTTACTCTCAGCATTGGCGATGTTATTGCTACTGAAGCTTCACCCGGCCACGATATAGGCATTGTAACGCTTACCGGTGAATTGGTTCGGGTGCAAATGAAGAAGAAAAGGGTGCCAATAAAAATTGAAACACTCTTAAAAGTTTACCGAAAAGCTTCGCAAAAAGATATTGATATCTGGCAAGGCGTTCGCGACAAAGAGGCCGATGTACAAAAACGTTCGCGCGAAATTGCTATCCGCCACGGGTTGCATATGAAAATTAGCGATGTAGAATTTCAGGGCGATGCTTCAAAAGTTATTTTTTATTACACCGCCGAAGAACGCGTAGATTTCCGTGAATTGATAAAAGAATTCGCTCGTACTTTCAACACGCGTATTGAAATGAAACAAGTTGGTTTTCGTCAGGAAGCTGCTCGTTTGGGTGGAATTGGAAGTTGTGGCCGCGAACTTTGCTGTTCTACTTGGTTAACAGATTTTCGTTCGGTAAATACTTCCGCAGCGCGTTATCAGCAGCTTTCACTAAATCCGCAAAAACTTGCCGGACAATGTGGTAAGTTGAAGTGTTGCTTAAATTATGAGTTAGACACTTATATGGAAGCGTTGGATTCTTTCCCAAGTACAGAAATAAAACTTCAGACTGAAAAAGGAACTGCGACTTGCCAGAAGATAGATATTTTCAAAGGCTTGCTATGGTATGCCTATGAAAAGGAGTTTATGAATTGGCACGAATTAACTGCAGAAAAGGCCAATGAAATAATAGAACTCAACAAAAAAGGTAATAAACCTTTGGCACTAGAGGAATTTATTATTGAAGTGCCAAAAGAGGAAAAAGAACCATACAGCAACGTTGTAGGTCAAGATAGTTTGACCCGTTTTGACAAACCTAAACAAACAACTAAAAAACGCCGAAATAAAAGCAGGAACAAGAAAGAGAAGACTGAAGCTACTACCGGCAATGCTCCTAAAACCAACCAAAGAAATAAACCTACAAAAAAACCAGGAAATAGACCGAGCAATAAAAACAGAAATTCCAAGCCAAAAAAAGATGAATAAATTACTGGCTATTTTATTGACTGTTGTTCTTTTCGCTTCTTGCGAGTCTGACACGGTTTTTAGTGAAATCCGCGCTATGGACGATCATTGGGGCGCTAATGAAGTGGTGGCATTTACGCTACCACAGATGGATTCACTAAAGCAGTATAATCTCTTTGTAAATATTAGAAACACGAACGAATATAAATTCAATAATATATTTTTGATTGTTTCAATAAATTTTCCCCACGGAAAAACGGTTACCGACACCCTTGAATACCGCATGGCAAATCCCGATGGTTCGTGGATGGGCCAAGGAATTGGCAATGTGAAAGAAAACAAATTATTGTACAAAGAACACGTACAGTTTTCTGAAGAAGGCAATTATACAGTAGATATTGCCCAAGCAATGCGCAATAATGGCGAAGTGGAAGGCGTTACAAAACTCGAAGGCATTACAGATGTTGGTTTCAGCATTGAAGAAGCTATCAAATAGTAAACAAATATGGCAACAAAAAAGGCAAGTCCTAAAAAAAAGAAACAGAACGATGTAGGTCGTCACATTAAAACTTTTTGGAAAATTTTCGCAGGGTTTATACTCGTGATTATATTGTTCTTCTTATTTGCATCTTGGGGGCTTTTTGGAAGCATTCCTGATGAAACCAGCCTCGAAAATCCAGAAAAAAATCTCGCTACGGAGATTATTTCTTCAGACGGAAAAACAATCGGTAAGTTTTATAAAGAAAACAGAACACCAGTTCCGTTCGATTCTTTGCCCGATCATTTAATAAAGGCTTTAATAGCTACTGAAGATGTTCGTTTTTACGACCATTCCGGTATTGACGGAAGAGGAACTGTTCGCGCCTTTGCATTTTTGGGTACTCGTGGTGGTGCAAGTACTATCACCCAACAATTGGCAAAATTATTTTTTACAGACCAAAGAGCATCTAATAAACTAGAAAGAGTTCTTCAAAAAATAAAAGAATGGATTATTGCTACCCGTTTAGAGCGTCGTTATACCAAAGAGGAAATAATTACAATGTACTTTAACGAGTACGATTTCCTAAATCAAGCCGTAGGAATTGAAAGTGCATCACATATTTATTTTGATAAGCCACCTTCGCAATTATCAACTGCAGAAGCTGCAATGTTAGTTGGAATGTTCAAAAATTCCTCTCTTTTTAATCCTAACCGACGTCCAGAAATGGTTCTCGAAAGAAGAAATGTTGTTTTGGCTCAAATGGAGAAATACAGTTATATTTCTGAAAAGGTAATGGATTCGCTGCAAGCCCTTCCGCTAAACCTAAAGTTTACACCACAAGGTCACGATGAAGGAAGTGCAACTTATTTCCGCGAATATGCGCGTCAATTTATGGAAGACTGGATAAAGGAGCATCCAAAAGCAGACGGCACCAAATACAATATTTATGAAGATGGTTTAAAGGTTTATGTAACGATAGACAGCAAAATGCAGGAATATGCAGAACAGGCAGTAAAAACCCATATGGCGCGACTGCAAGAAACTTTTGACGAGCAAAACATAAAGAACAAAACGGCACCATTTCGCGATATTACTGAAGAAGAAACCGAAAGCATTTTAAATTCCGCAATGCGAAAAAGCGATCGTTGGCGCGAAATGAAAAAGCAAGGAAAAGATGAAAAAGAAATCATAAAAAGCTTTAAAAAGAAAGTCGCGATGCGCGTTTTTTCCTGGAAAGGCGATATTGATACTATTATGACGCCGCTGGATTCCATCCGTTATCACAAATCATTTTTGCAAGCAGCAATGATGTCCATGACTCCACAAACTGGCGAAGTAAAAGCCTGGGTTGGTGGCATTGATTACAAACATTATAAATACGATATGGTGAAAAAAGGAAAACGCCAAATAGGTTCCACCTTTAAACCTTTTGTTTATGCTACTGCAATGGACCAAATGCATATGTCTCCATGCGATACTTTGCCAAATACCATTTATACTATTCCAGCAGGTAAACACCATTTATTACAATCGTGGACCCCTAAAAACGCAGGTGGCGGATATGGTGGAATGGTGACACTTAAATACGCACTAGCAAATTCCATAAATACAATTTCAGCAAGATTAATAGACCGTGTTGGTCCAGAAACCGTGATAGATTTGGTGAAAAAGATGGGTGTAGATACATCAAACATGCCCGCTGTACCTTCAATAGCACTGGGAACTCCAGACGTTTCAGTATATGAAATGGTGGGTGCATATAGCACTTTTGCAAATGAAGGGGTCTATATAGAACCTATATTAATTCAAAGAATTGAAGATAAAAACGGAACAGTATTATATCAAAACGTACCAAAAACGAAAGACGTTATTAGTAATGAAACGGCATATGTAACTGTTAGTTTAATGGAAGGTGTAACGCAATCTGGAACCGGCGCCCGTTTACGAGGCACTTGGGCAAAAGACAACGCCTATTATAAAAGTGTAATAACAGGATATCCGTATGATTTCAAAAACCCTATAGCCGGTAAAACTGGTACAACCCAAAACAATAGTGATGGTTGGTTTATGGGAATGGTTCCAAACCTCGTTACAGGCGTTTGGGTTGGTGGAGACGACCGAGCAACACACTTTAGCTCCACACGTTATGGCCAAGGCGCAACTATGGCATTGCCTATTTGGGGAAGCTATATGAAAAGCTGCTATGCAGATGAAGATTTGGGCGTTTCAACGGGCGATTTTAAACGTCCTGCGAATCTCTCTATTGAAACCAATTGTTCCAAATGGCGCGAAGGAGACCCAGACGTAGAAGAAATTCCAGATGAATTCGATTTCTAGAAAAATATCTCTTTAATAAACTGAAACCTCGCATGTATTTGAAAACCTGTGAGGTTTTTTTATAGAATGGAATTTCGTAATTTTCAGAAAATTTTAAAAATGATAAAAAAGACAGTTTCAAACGTTCGCGAAGCCTGTGAAGGCATTCAGGACGGAATGACTTTTATGCTCGGTGGCTTCGGTCTATGCGGCATTCCCGAAAATATTATTTCTGAATTGGTTCGAAAGAATATCCAAAATGTTACCTGTATTTCAAACAATGCTGGCGTGGATGATTTTGGACTCGGCCTCTTACTGAAAAAACATCAAATAAAGAAAATGATTTCTTCCTATGTGGGTGAAAACGCTGAATTTGAGCGACAAATGCTCAGTGGCGAAATGGAAGTTGAGCTGTTGCCGCAAGGCACTTTGGCGCAACGATGCGAAGCTGCGCGAAGCGGAATTCCTGCGTTTTATACTCCCGCAGGTTACGGAACCGAAGTTGCCGAAGGAAAAGAAACTCGCGAATTCCACGGAAAAATGTATGTAATGGAAAAAGCATTTGAAGCAGATTTCTCCTTTGTTAAAGCTTGGAAAGGCGACGAAGCCGGAAATCTTATCTTTAAAGGAACCGCCAGAAATTTCAACCCTGCAATGTGCGGTGCTGGAAAAATTACTGTCGCCGAAGTGGAGGAATTGGTTCCTGCTGGCGAATTAGATCCAAATCATATTCATATTCCAGGAATATTTGTCCAACGTATTTTTCAAGGAGAGAAGTACGAAAAAAGAATTGAGCAACTAACGGTTAGAAAAAGAAACTAATGGCACTTTCAAAAGAACAAATAGCACAACGAATTGCAAAAGAGGTTAAAGACGGCTACTATGTAAACTTAGGAATCGGTATCCCGACACTCGTAGCCAACTTTGTACGAGACGACATTAATGTAGAGTTTCAAAGCGAAAACGGAATATTAGGCATGGGACCTTTCCCTTTTGAAGGAGAAGAAGATCCAGATTTAATTAATGCGGGAAAACAAACCATTACTGCCCTACCCGGCGCTTCGTTTTTCGATTCTGCGATGAGTTTTGGAATGATACGCGGGCAACATGTTGATTTAACAATCCTAGGTGCAATGGAAGTTTCGCAAACTGGAGACATCGCAAACTGGAAAATTCCAGGGAAAATGGTGAAAGGAATGGGCGGCGCTATGGATTTAGTTGCATCTGCAGAAAACATTATTGTGGCAATGATGCATACTAATCGCGAAGGTGAATCTAAACTATTAAAGGAATGCAGTTTGCCACTCACTGGTGTAAAATGTGTGAAAAAAATAGTGACCAATCTTGCAGTACTCGAAATAATTGACGGACAATTTCATTTACTTGAACGTGCTCCAGGAGTTTCTGTTGAGGAAATTCAAAATGCAACTGAGGGAGATTTAATTATAAAAGGAGATATTTCAGAGATGAAATTTTAAGAATTAAACGATTCTTTGCTTTCCTAAAACCATGATTTTCATGGTTTTTTTACGTCAAAAAAACACGAAAAAGCTGTCAAATGTTAAAATATAGTGCACTTCATCGAGTTTATATGCTTTTAGTCGTTTTAACCAAACATTGTTTCTATATTCGTCATCCCAAATCTTACCAACTTAACCTCACATGGAGAAAGTAATCAGATCATTAAATAGCACTAAAGAATTGTTACGCAATGTGCTTTTCATTTTAAAAAAAGTGTTTTTATTGAACTGATCTTTTTCTTATGGTTTTTGCCCCAAATCTGTCATAGGCAGAGATATAATTAAACCCGTTCCTTCGTGAGGTTAGAACGGGTTTTTTGTTTTTAAGATTTTCTTCTAAATAGCTTTTTGCTTTCAAAGGCCTAAAAATTCCAGATTTTATTAATTCGAAAAACATCCAAACAATATTGTGTGTGATGCCTACATAATATTTCACCGGAAACCATAATATTTCAAAATTCTACAAAAAGGAAATTTAGCTAAGCAAGTAGATTTAAAGGAAAACAGAGTTCAGTAAATCTAAAATTTTCACATATATTTTGGATAACGAACCACCAAATTATAAGCAAAAGTTAAAGTTTTATGCGCTTTATCGATTAATTGTGCATTTAGTCGTTTTATATTGATAATGTTCTCATATTTGAAGTCCCAAATCTTACCAACTTAACCTCATATGGAGAAAGTAATCAGATCATTAAAAAGCACCAACGAATTGTTACACAATGTGCTTTTCATTTTCAAAAAAGTGTATTTATTGATCTGATCTTTTTCTTATGGTTTTTGCCCCAAATCTGTCATAGACAGATACTATTAAACCCGTTCCATCGTAAGATTAGAACGGGTTTTTTTTTAAAGATTTTCTTCTAAATGCCTTTCGGAATAGCAGCAATTAATTTTTTTGAATATTCAGTTTGCGGATTTTCATAAATCTCATCGGCATCGCCCAATTCTTCTATTTTGCCTTTATTCATAACCAAAAGTTGGTCCGACATATATTTTACCACCGCCAAATCATGTGATATAAAAATATAGGTAAATCCAAAATCGGTTTTTAGCTCATTCAACAGGTTTAAAACCTGGGCTTGTACCGAAATATCTAAAGCAGAGACAGACTCATCGCAAATAACAAGTTTAGGTTCCACAACGATGGTACGTGCAATGCCAACACGCTGTCGCTGCCCACCGGAAAGTTCATGTGGATAACGATAAAAGTAGGTTTCATCCAACCCAACCCTTTCAAGCAATGTAAGCACCCGCTCCTTTCTTTCCTTTTTAGATTTGCCCAAGCCGTGAACCTCCATGGGTTCCATTAATGCTTGACCAATCATCAATCGTGGATTTAATGACGAGTATGGATCCTGAAAAATAATCTGTATTTCCTTCCGAAGGTTTCGAATTTCTGTTTTGGAAAGTGTAGTGAGCTCCTTTCCTCTATATTTTATGCTGCCCGCTGTGGCTTTTTCGAGCTGGAGAATAGCTCTTCCCAAAGTAGATTTTCCACAACCAGATTCACCAACAAGCCCCAGAGTTTCACCTTCAAAAACTGAAAAGCTAATATTGTCAACTGCTTTTATCGTTTTCTTTTTAGAAAAGAATCCAACGCTGCTAAAATAATATTTATCTAAATTGGAAACCTCTAAAATTGGTTTCTGAGTATAAATTTGTTTGTGTCTTTTGGCGCGTTCCACCGGTTTTACTTCCCTAGGTTTAAAACTTTTATCGGCGATGGAGGCGATGGTTGGTAATTTTGCTAAACGAACATTTAACGAAGGTCGCGATGCCAAAAGCGCCTTGGTATATTCCGCCTTCGGGTTTTTGAAAATTTCAATAGTCGTTGCTTTTTCAACAATGGCACCTTTATACATTACCACTACGCTGTCAGCAATTTCGGAAACCAAACTTAAATCGTGCGAAATAAAGAGCATCGCCATTTTAGTTTCCTTTTGAATACTTTTTAATAGTGAAAGTATTTCCTTTTGAACCGTTACATCAAGCGCCGTAGTAGGTTCATCTGCAATTAGTAGTTTAGGTTTGCAGGCAATGGCCATTGCAATCATAACCCGTTGCATTTGTCCGCCACTTATTTGGTGCGGATAGCTATTAAATATTTCCGTTGGTCGCGGTAGTTTAACCTTTTCAAAAAGTGAAATGGTTTCCTTTTTTGCTTCCGAAGAATTCATTTTTAAATGAAGTTGGAGTATTTCAGCAACTTGAACACCGCATTGCAGCGATGGATTTAAAGCACTCATGGGTTCTTGAAAAATCATTGCAATTTCACTACCTCTTATTTTTCTCAAATCCTTTTCTGAATTTTTCAATAAATCTTTTCCATTAAAAAGTATACTCCCAGTAAGTGTAGTTTGCTTTTTGGGTAGCAACCCCATAATGGAAAGGGAGGTAACAGATTTCCCCGAACCAGATTCACCCACAATCCCGACAATTTCATTTTCAGAAATGTTGAAAGATATGTTATGTAAAACAGCAACGTTTTTGTCTTTATTTCCGAATGAAACAGATAAATCTTGAACTGAAAGTAGGGGTGAAATTTTCATAGTTTTCAAAGATAGGACAAACGAAAGAAATAAAACTTTAACTGCAGTTCGTCGAATAAAATTGCATTTCATCAATTATTGTTGTTCTTTTAAATGTTTTTAATAATAAATCGAACCTTTTTATTCACTTAATTTATATTATTATGAAAAAAATTAACAAGTTCGTTTTTCTTTTCACACTAGCAATTTTTGCCTTTTCTACGGTGGTTACCGCTCAAGACAAAAAAGATGAGAAGAGGAACGTTAAGCAACCACCAAGTCTAATAGTTTTTGACGCTTCACAATCGTACTCGCTTCAAAATTCTACTCAAATTTTCAAAGAAGTTTTAAATCCCTCACCACAAACTTCGTTCACATCGCTAAAACAAGAAAACGATCCTTTAGGATTTACGCACCAAAAAATGCAACAGTATTATAATGGTGTAAAAGTAGAATTCGCAACGGTAACACTTAGCAGCAAAAATGGAACGGTACAAGCATTAAATTCTGCGTATTCCCCAATTGCTGAAGATTTTAATGTAACTCCTTCAATTAACAAATCGCAAGCTTTAAACAGTGCTATGGCACATGTTGGAGCTTCAAAATACTTATGGCAAAATACTGCCGAAGCAACTTTGGCAGATTACCAAGAACCAACGGGCGAATTAGTAATATTTCCTAAAATGGAAAATATTACTGAAACTAATCGTCTTGCCTACAAATTCGATATTTATGCCACCGCGCCTCTTTACAGAGCCGATGTTTATATTGATGCCAAAACAGGGCAGTTTATTATGGAAAACAAAAAAATCCACCACGCAAATGTGCCAGCAACCGGAACCAGCCTTTATAATGGTAACGTTTCCTTTACAGCAGATAATGCCTCTGGACCTTACCGTCTGCGCCAAACGGCCGATGGGAGTGGAATCCAAACTTTTGATTTAAATAATGGTACCAACTATAACAACGCTTCTGATGTTACTAGCGGTTCAACTAATTTCACATCGAACGCAACGGGTGTTCAGGCTCACTTTGGTGCTGAACGCACACATAAATATTTCAGCCAAAAGCACGGCAGAAATTCTTACAACAACGCTGGAGCGGTTATAAAATCGTACGTTAGCTACTCTTCTAATTATGTGAATGCTTTCTGGGATGGAAGCCGCATGACTTATGGCGATGGCGATGGTACCAACTACGGACCATTAGTATCATTAGATATTTGCGGTCATGAAATTTCACACGGTGTAACTGAATATTCTGCAAATCTTGTGTACAGCTACCAATCTGGCGCATTAAACGAATCATTTTCTGACATTTTCGGAGAATCTATTGAAAAATTTGCTTCAGGAACTAACGACTGGTTAATGGGAGATGACATTGGTGCTGGCGGTAGCGGTGGAGCTTTACGTTCTATGAGCAATCCAAATGCATATGGCGACCCAGACACCTATCAAGGAACAAATTGGTATGCCGGTTCTGGAGATTCTGGAGGAGTTCACACAAATTCTGGGGTGCAAAACTTTTGGTTTTATATTCTGAGTGTTGGTAAAACCGGCACTAATGATAAAGGAGACAGCTACAACGTTACCGGTTTAGGGATGGATAAAGCAGCTGCAATTGCTTACAGAAATCTTACCGTTTATTTAAATACTAACTCGCAATACAGCGATGCCCGAAATGGTGCTATTCAAGCAGCAAAAGATTTATATGGTGCAGATAGCCCAGAAGAAATAGCAACTACAAATGCGTGGTACGCAGTAGGTGTTGGTGCAGCATACGGTGGTGGTGGCGGAAGCGGTTATTGTGCTTCACAAGGAAACAGTGTTAGCGACGAATATATTAGCCATGTACAATTAAACACTATTAACAATGCTTCGGGCGCGCAGCTTTATTCAGACTTTACAAGTATTTCTACTTCATTGAATGAAAGCGCTACTTACACTATTACTGTTACTCCAACTTGGACCGGAACAGTTTACAGCGAAGGTTACGCAGTATGGATTGACTATAACGGTGATGGCGATTTTAACGATGCAGGTGAATTGGTTTGGTCTAAAGCCGCATCAACAAATACCCCAAATAGCGGAACGTTCACAGTACCTTCGGGAACAATGGGCGGAGAAACTAGAATGCGGGTTTCTATGAAGTACAACGGAATTCCAACTTCTTGTGAAACCTTTAGTTATGGTGAAGTGGAAGACTATACAATCAATTTAGGAGGTGCAGGACCAGATACTCAGGCTCCGACAGCACCATCAAGTTTGGTTGCTTCAAACGTTGCAAAAACTACACTTACACTTTCGTGGAATGCTTCCACAGATAATATAGGAGTTACAGGTTATGAAGTTTTCCAAGGTAGCACAAGCTTAGGAACTGTAACAGGGACATCGGCTAATATTACTGGACTTACCGCTTCAACTGCATATTCATTTAAAGTTCGTGCAAAAGATGCGGCTGGCAATAATTCGCCTTATAGCAATACCGTAAATGTAACAACACTTTCAAACACGGTAACATATTGCTCATCGCAAGGAAACAATACAAACGACGAATATATAGATCGAGTTCAACTAGGAAGTATTAATAATCTTTCTGGCAACAATGGAGGTTATGCAAATTTCACGAGCATTTCTACTACCTTAACAAAAGGAAGCAGTAACACGATTACCATTACTCCAAAATGGACTGGAAGAACATATAATGAGGCATACAGAGTATGGATTGACTATAACCAAGATGGTGATTTTGATGATTCAGGAGAACAGGTTTATTCACGTTCAAAAACTACAGCTTCTTCTATCTCTGGAAGTTTTACAGTACCGTCATCTGCACTTTCGGGAGCAACAAGAATGCGTGTTTCTATGAAATACAATGCAAACTCTTCTCCTTGTGAAACATTCACCTATGGCGAAGTGGAGGATTATACTGTAAATATTAGCAGCTCTGTTAATCAAGGTATTACTGGAGAAACTAGATTTAACAGTACGGATATGTCTATCTATCCAAACCCTGTTAAACACACGCTAAACGTTGCGTTGATTGACGCATTAGGTACAGATTACGTAATTTACAATGTAATAGGCCAGATTGTTAGCAAAGGAATGTTTACTGAAAGTTTAGATGTTACATCATTGCAAAGCGGTGTTTACATCATTGAAGTAAATACTGAAAACAATAAACTTATGAAACGATTTGTAAAAGAATAAGTATAGTTAGTTGAATGTAAAACGGCCCGCTTCTTAGTTGAAACGGGCCGTTTTTTTAGTGTGGAATATTTTTTAAAGTGGGTCGCCTACTTTAATATCGCATCTGTGTCCCGGTTGTCCGTGAGCTGGATTTATGCCATTTCCAGAACCTGTAATTGGCACAGCATTCGTATTATTTATTACTGGTGCTTCGTTAGTACTTCCCGCAGCAGCGTTCAATGGCGCACCTACAGGAATATCACAACGGTGACCAGGCTGACCGTGAGCTGGATTTATTCCGTCTGCGGTAATTGTAGTTGTATTATTTGAATTTGGAACTACATTTTGTAGCGCCTGTTTCTTTTGGTCTAGTGTTGCTTCCTGCACTGTGGCAGCTGCATTTTCTTCAGTGGTGGTCTTTTTGTCATTACATGAAATAGAGAACATTGAAACAGCGAACATCGGGATCAAAAATAATTTTGTGTTGAATCTTAGAATTTTCATAGAAGTATATTTTGAATATGGCTGGTAAAGCTACTAAATTTTCGATAGAACTCCCACCGAAAGGTTTAGCTTCAAAAAAAAATCTAAACAGAAAGTATTTCGTCCTGTACTAGAAGCGCTTCATTCCGAAGTTTTAAGAAGATTTGTGCAACGGTAATGGTGTCTTTTTCGCAGTATAAAATAATTCTGTCAATATCCTTTTCTACATAAAACACACTGCGCACTTGGCTCCCGTCAATATCGTCTTTTGGCGAAGGAATGCCTAAAACGTGCGCCATCAATTTAAGAGAAGTAAAGGTTTTGTAATCACCAAATTTCCAAAGTTCTAGCGTATCTAAATGCGGAACCTCCCAAGGCTTTTTCCCGAAAAGATCAAGTTTAAAGGGAATATCTACACCATTAATAATCATCCTTCGGGCAATGTAGGGAAAGTCAAATTCCTTCCCGTTGTGTGCACAAAGTAAATGATGCGGCTTGTTGAAATGTGTTTCGAGCAGGGTTTTAAAATCCTTCAGTATTTTTACTTCATCGCCGTGAAAACTGGTTACACGAAAATTACGAACATCGCCTTTCATCACAAAGTAGCCTACCGAAATGCAGACTATTAAACCAAACTCTGCCCAAATACCTGCACGTTCGTAAAAGTCTTCGGCAGAAATATCATCTTTTCGTTGATATTTGCTTTTCAACTCCCAAAGTGTTTTTGAAGTGTCGTCCAATTCGGCATAATGTTCGTGCTGCGGAACTGTTTCAATATCCAGGAAAAGGATATGTTCCAAATTTATACGCTTAATCATAATTCGAAAATTTCAATCGGGGAGAAGTTTAAAGCTACGGAAAATTATTGATTTTCACCAAGCATCTTATATACCTCATCAACGTAAACATAAAAATCGGAACTAAAAGGCATTCCAGTTTTACCTCCACGCTGATGCCCCAACCTTACAATAATCAAATCATCCTCGGGAATTACAATTACATATTGCCCGAGAATTCCACGCATCACAAAAATATCTTTCCCCAAAAAGTCGCTTAACCAAAACCCATAACCGTATTCGGGGCTTTTCGCAAAACGAGGCTTTATTGATTTCGCCACAAAAGCAGAATCCAAAATTTGCTGGCCGTTCCATTTACCGTAATCTTTATACAATTTTCCGAAACGCGCAAAATCCCTCGCGTTGCTGCCAATACAGCAATAGGCCTTAACCAACCTGTTCTTTTCATCATCAATTTGCCACAGTGCTGGTTGTTCAAAACCCATCGGTTTCCAAAAACTTTCGTGTAAATAGTCACTCAAATCAACACCTTCGTTTTGAAGCGATTTTTGAATCACCATCGCCAAAAGTTGTGTGTTTCCGCTTAAATATTTAAAACTTTCGCCTGGTTTTTCAACAACTTTTAATTTCAAAATGATTTCTGCCAAATCAGCGTCATAATACGCCCGTGCGGTCATTCCAAAGGGATTGGAATACGATTCATCCCAATCTAAGCCCGAAGCCATAGAAGAGAGATCGCCAACTGTCAAACCCGTTTCGGCGTATTGTGGGTAAAAATCGCTAACGGGTTGATCCAAAGCTTTTATAAATCCATCGTCAATGGCTTTCCCCAGCAATGCAGAAGTAATACTTTTCGCCATTGAAAAAGAATTAGTCTGCGAGTTTTTTCCAAAGCCATCAAAATACTTTTCAAACCAAATACTATCATTCTTAATAACTAAAAAAGCAATTGTCCCCAACGTATCGTTCCTTTCAGAAAGCGTTTCGGTAGCTTCTACGGAGTTATAATTTTTATGAATAGGCCAAGGCTGCAGTTTGGTACTCGCAGGAATTTCTTCGTTTTCGAAAAATCCAAAGTCATTAATATAGGCAGTGGTGTGCCCGTGCAGATAAACCACCCAAACGCCTTTCAAAATATAGCCGTAGCCCGAAATATAAAGCCCGATTACCGAAACGATTAGCAGTATAAAGATCCATTTGAAAAATTTCGCAAGTCTTTTCATCTAAAACAAAGATTGCTGCGGCGAAGGATTTTCGTGCTCCAACAACCACTTTTTTCGGTGTAAGCCACCGGCATAACCCGTGAGTGATCCATCGCTACCAATAACGCGATGACAGGGAATGATAATTGAAATTGGGTTTTTTCCATTAGCAGATGCTGCAGCGCGAATTACTTTTGGATCGCCCAATTGGTTCGCCATTTGCTGATAGCTAGTAGTTTTTCCAAAAGGAATTTCCTGTAATTGGTTCCAAACTCGTTTCTGAAAATCGGTTCCATTCGGTGAAAGTTTTAAATTGAATTCCTTCCGCTTCCCCTCAAAATATTCATTAAGTTGGGTAACCGCATCTTTCAACTCTTCCGGAATTATTTCAGAAATAGTATCCGTTTCAGCATCCTTAAAAAGCACGGATGAAAGTCCTTCCGCATCTCCTTTTAGTTCCAAAACACCTACTGGAGTTTGTATAAAAATTGTTTCCATTATTCATTATTCTCGTTAGGTTCGGAGTCTTCATTTATTTGAATTCCCATGCGTTTTGCACGTTTTTCCCAGTTTTTACGGGCTTGCAGTTGCATATCTTCAACATTATCACTCTCGTCCATTATTTCGAGGCCTAATAATGTTTCAATAATATCTTCCATTGTAACTACTCCAATGGTATTTCCAAAATCATCAACAACAGAGGCAATATGCATTCTATGTTTTATAAAAGTCTCAAAGAGTTCCGGAATAGGTTTTTCGGCAGAAACAACAAAAATTTCTCGTCTAATATCGCTCAAAAGTTTATCTCCTCGTTCTTCTATAATTTCTTCCAAAACATCATCGCGTAACACAAAACCGGTAATATTATGTGTTTTGCCTTTATAAACAGGAATACGTGAAAATCGTAGATTTTTATGCAATTGATGAAATTCTTGCAGGCTTGTGCTCTCATCTTCTTGGGTAACCACAGTAAAGGGTGTCATTACATCCATCGCTTTTACAGATTTAAAGACGAGTAGATTTTTAATTACCGTTGTTTCGTTTTCCTCAAAAACCCCTTCCTCTTCCGCAGCATCGGTTATAGCCATAAACTCTTCGCGACTCATGGAACTTACATGCGCAGATTTACCAACCATGCGCGTAACGAGCATCAATACCCAAATTATACCTGTATATTTTAAAGGGAAAATTATAATTTTTAAAAAAAGTGCGGTAAAGGATCCTAATTTTTTCCAATAGGTAGCACCTATTGTTTTAGGTATAATTTCTGAAATCACTAAAATAAGCATCGTCATTATGGCTGAAACAACCCCAACGATATTCATCCCAAAAAATTCAACTTTATAAGGCAATTTTTCGGCTTCAACACCTACCAGTATCGCACCAACTGTGTGTGCCACTGTGTTTAGCGTTAATATTGCGATTAATGGTTTGTCAATGTCTTTTTTAAAGTTGGTAAGTGTTTTTGCGTAGCTTTTACCTTCTTGGGTTTTCATCCGCAAATAAGTGGGCGTGAAGCTTAGCAGCGCCGCTTCCATTATAGAGCATAAAAACGAGACAAATATTGAAATAAACGCATAGACTAATAGTAAGGTCATAGTTGGTTTTAATTTTCAACTAAAATAAAGATTTATAATACGCTCTACGTGTAACACTTTGTTAATACATAAAAAAAACCGCCAAGTGTGGCGGTTTTTCAATTTTCATTGCGAATTTAATTATGAAGCTTTCAACAACGGTTTTAGCGTACTTTCCCAACGCTTGGCGTCTTGCAGGCATACAAACGGGTCTCTAGTGTACTCTTCGTCATTAGACTCTATGTAAAATGGTATTTCACGACGACCCGTTTTTTCTACAAATTCTAGTCCCACCCAATCAAGTGTTTTTTTGTTTTGATTAATACTTTTAGCGCGACAATCCTGCACTTCTTCCATATTAATAATCTTAAAATCGCCAGTGGGATTTGTCTTTGAAGAATAGACCAGTTTTTTTGAAACCTCATCTACTGCTATAATGCAGTTACCAATAAAGTCGATATTTTTTAATTGAATTCCGTTGTTTTGAGAAAGTTGCGAAATAGTTTTTCGTATTTTCTTTTCTTTGCCACCTGCAGTTATTATTAAATAAATTACAGGCACAACTATTAATAGCATTAGGACTACCCCAACAAGGGTTATGTTTATTTCCATGATGAAAAAATTTTTAGGTGAAATATTTGATTGAAAAAATGGCTTGAAAATCAATTCAAACGAGCTGAATAAATTAATTCAGAATCACCAAAAAAAATGGAAAGGAAATATATGACGGAAGATAAGCTCCCGTTTGTCTTTTGAAGAATAAAAGCTATTATCAGTTGAAGAAACACTGGCTAAAGAAAAATTTTGATTCGAGACATATCCTCGTACAAAATCCAAGCCCAAGTATTCATTCTGCGAAACAGTTTGTGAAACCTCACCTGTGGCTAAATCATTAAAAACAAAAGGCTTGCCGTGATTTTTTTCCTGAAGACCAGACACAACTGCCGACTTATCGCTGAGGTGTAAATTTTCTCCAGCAGTTGCAACATTGCCGAAAACCAAAAATATGGCAGCGGCAACCAACAAATTATTTATATGTTTTTCAACATGTTTCACGGGGCAAAAGTATGTCAATTTTGAATTGACAAAGCTAAAATTTTGCTAATTATTTATTCTTAAATATTACCAACCTACATACTTAGGTGGTTCTATATTTTTAAGATTTAGATAAACTATTAATTGCCCACGATGGTGCGTAACGTGATCTTGCAGAAGATTCAAAATTTGAAGTTTGCTTTTGGAACCCGCAAAAAATTCGACGGTTTCTTTCAACTCAGAAACATCTGTTTTTTCAAATGCTTGATAGGCGTTGTTAAATGAATTTTTTAAGTTCTGGATAATTCGCTGTTTTTCATTTTCAAATGTTGAGATTTCAGCTTCTTCCTTTTTAAAATATGTAGCTGCCAGCCAATCTATATTACTTTGAATATGGATTAGCTGTTCCGCAAAACTCATTTGACGCTCTGTAGGTTTAAAAGCATAATCCTCTTCGGGCATTGCCTCGGCAATAGCTACCAGATAATCTCTTGAGTTTTGCCATTTTTCAAGAAAAGCTTCTTTCACATCACTTTGCTGCGAAAAACCAAAACTTGAAGTAAGTAATAAAAAGATTAGCGAATATTTCATAGCTTGATTATGATATCAGTTTTACAGCATCCTTTGCGAAGTAACTTGCAATCATTGAAGCACCAGCACGCTTTATGGCGGTTAACTGCTCTAACATTACCGCATCATGGTCCAACCATCCTTTTTCGGCAGCGGCTTTCAGCATTGCATATTCGCCACTAACTTGATAAACTGCCACGGGAACATTTACCGCTTCTTTTATATCGCGCACAATATCTAAATAGCAAAGTCCTGGCTTAACCATAACAATATCTGCCCCTTCATCAATATCCATCAGCGTTTCTCTTACTGCTTCATCGCGGTTTGCATAATCCATTTGGTACGTTTTCTTATCCTTCGGAATATTCTTCGCATCCACCGGTGCAGAGTCTAAAGCATCGCGAAATGGTCCGTAAAATGCAGAAGCATATTTAGCACTGTAAGCCATAATTCCAGTATCAAAGAAGCCTTCGTCTTCTAAAAGTGTTCTAATTTCAAAAATGCGGCCGTCCATCATATCGCTAGGAGCAACAATATCTGCTCCAGCTTGGGCGTGGCTTAAAGCCATTTCGGCCAAAACCATATTAGAGTCGTCGTTCATTACTTTTCCATCAGAAATAATTCCGTCGTGTCCGTAACAAGAAAATGGGTCCAAAGCAACATCCGTCATTACAACCATTTCTGGCACTGCATTTTTTACGGTCTTTATAGCACGCTGCATCAATCCATCAGCATTTAGAGCTTCTTTACCACTATTATCTTTTAATTTTTCATCAACCTTCACAAAAAGTAACACAGACTTGAGACCGAGGTTCCAAATTTCCTTTACTTCCTTTTCAAGTATGTCTAAACTAAGCCTGTAATAATTTGGCATGGAAGCAATTTCTTCTTTCACACCCTTACCTTCCACCACAAAAAGTGGTACAATAAAATCATTTGGACTAATAATAGTTTCTCGAACCAAGCTTCGCAAACTTTCATTGGTTCTCAATCTTCGGTTTCTTCTTAATGGGTACATAATCTTAAATTTTCTGTCAGGTCGAGCGCAGACGAGACCTATTTATTTCTCAATATTTTATAAAAACCTCTCGACTGCGCTCGAGGGGACAAATCTTTAAATCCAGTTTTTTGGCTTTCTTAATACTTCAACCAATTTCTCTTCCTCGCTTCCAGGCTCGGGATGATGGTCGTATTTCCACTGGACATGTGGTGGCAAACTCATTAAAATACTTTCGATTCGTCCATTGGTTCTCAATCCGAAAAGCGTCCCTTTATCGTGTACCAAGTTGAATTCAACGTAACGACCACGGCGTATTTCCTGCCAATTTTTGTTTTCTTCGGTGTAAGAAAGATCTTTCCTTTTTTGAACAATTGGCAGGTAGCTTTCAATAAAACTATTACCCACTTCGGTTACAAAATTATACCAATTTTGCATTGTCATTGAATCTGTTTCTTTTAAATAATCAAAAAACAATCCTCCAATGCCTCGTGCTTCTTCGCGATGCGTGTTCCAAAAATATTCGTCACAACGCTTTTTATAGGTCTCATAAAACGCTGGATTGTGTTTGTCGCACGCGGATTTACAAACTTGGTGAAAATGTTTTGCGTCCTCTTCAAATAAATAATAGGGCGTTAAATCTTGTCCGCCGCCAAACCAACTATCTACAATGTTTCCTTCGGAATCGTACATTTCAAAATAGCGCCAGTTCGCATGAACTGTTGGCACCATTGGGTTTTTTGGGTGAAGCACCAAACTAAGGCCGCAAGCAAAGAAATCGGCATCTTTTACACCAAAATATTGCTGCATGCTTTCCGGCAGTTTTCCGAAAACTTCGCTGATGTTTACGCCGCCTTTTTCAAAAACGTTACCATTATCAATTACACGCGTTTGACCGCCACCACCTTCTGGACGTTTCCAAAGGTCTTCTCTGAATTTTGCTTTTCCGTCAATTTCTTCCAAAGAGGAAGTGATTTCGTTTTGCAAATTTTTTATATATGTTACAAATTGTTCTTTCATTTTCATGCCCGCGAAGGCGGGTATCTTTTAATTCGAATCTAATTCGTTATTTATAATTTTTCGTTTTGATGTTTCCAAAACCTTTAAAGTCTCCGTGCTTGCCGCAGTAACCGATAATGGTAAAACCAAAATTATCCCAATCACAGGAATCAAAAGCATTAGCATAAAAATCATTCCGTTACCAATAGCCAAACCTTTATTCCTTTTCACAAACTGAATGCTTTCCGAATATTTATAATGCCGTTCCAGCGTGTAATCCATATTTCCGAAACCTGCATAATAGCTTTGTACCAAAAACAATAAAACCGAAGAAATAATGCCTATTACTGGTATAAAACCTATCAAAATTATCGGAATTGTTAGTAATAGTTCCATCACTAAATTCCGAACGTTTATCCGAACTCCGCGCCAAAGTTGTGATGCGTTTGAAGTCTTTCTGTGCACGTGGTTTATTCCAAAAAGATGCTTTTCAATTTTTTCTGAAACAGGACTCATAAACGGGGCGCTCAATGCCATAACAATATGACGGTAAAGAATAAGCCCCAAAACAATAATTATAAGCGCACCAATAAACTCGCTGATGGTTCTAAAAGTTTCTGCGCCCCATTCCCAAAACCAAATTTTTGAAATGAAAGCGCCAAGATTATCACTCAGCCCCCAAGCAGAAAAACCAATGGCAACCGCGGTGAAAAAACTGATGGCCATAGGCACCATAAAGTATTTCCAAAGCCCAAGTTCATTGATGAGCTTGAAAGTTCCTGTGTATGCCTTTATGCCTTTTAGTATGTTTTTAATCATATCCCATTCCCGCGATATCGGGAATCTTTTAATTGTTATTTTGCTATATATACAAGCTTCAATTCCACACTTCCAACTTCACCAACACTTTCAATTTTCACAGCTTCTGAAGCCTTTTGTTTTAAATATGAAATGGTTCCCACTTCATTTTCATCCTTTACATTTTCGTAAAGAAAGATTCCCACTTTATTATTGTGCAAATCCATTGCTCTTTCTAAAGCTTCGTTAGGTGAAAAATCTTCGTGCCAATCGGTAAATTTCTTTGCCCACTCTTTTGCCAATTCTTCGTTATTGCGCCATTTTAAACATCTTTTGATTATTAAAATTACCCAAAGCGCATGTCTAAAAGCGTTCGCTGGATTGCTTAAATGGTGTTTGCTGCCGTATTCTTTATAGGCAATATTCATACATTTCCGTGTTGCTAAAATAGTTGGAAACGCGTAAATAGGATTTTTCAGAAATAACCACAGCAACCCAAAAAGTTGCTTAAAATCCAGCCTCTTTAAAATCCGCCAAAGCATCTAATCTTGTTTGTATTCCTTAACCGCATCAATAAACGCACCTGCGTTTTCCAAGGGAATATTTGGCAAAATACCGTGACCTAAATTTACAATATATCGGTCTTTTCCAAATTCATCTATCATCTGTTTTACCATCTTTTTTATTTCTGATGGCGGACTAAATAGACGCGTGGGATCAAAATTTCCTTGAAGGGTAATTTTTCCGCCAGTTAAATAACGTGCGTTTTTAGGCGAACAAGTCCAATCTACACCTAATGCAGACGCACCACTCTTCGCCATTGTATCTAAAGCAAACCAGCATCCTTTTCCGAAAGCAATTACATGCGTTTCATCTTTTAAGGCATCAATAATTTGCTGCATATACTGCCAACTAAATTCTTGATAATCTGTTGGCGAAAGCATTCCGCCCCAACTGTCAAAAACTTGTACCGCATTTACGCCAGCTTTTACTTTTTCTTTTAAATATAAAATAGTGGTATCGGTAATTTTCTGAAGTAATTGGTGTGCGGCAACAGGTTGTGTAAAACAAAATTCCTTCGCTAAATCGAAGTTTTTACTTCCCTGACCTTGCACGCAATAACACAAAATAGTCCACGGACTTCCCGCAAAACCAATCAACGGTATTTCGTCATTCAGTTTTTCTTTGGTCATTTTTATGGCCTCCATTACGTAACCAAGAGTTTCGTCAATGTCTGGCACAATTACGCGATCCAAATCTTTTAATGTGCGAATTGGATCTGGTACCCAAGGACCAATCCCCGGTTTCATCTCCACGTGAATATTCATAGCCTGTGGAATTACCAATATATCGCTAAACAAAATTGCCGCATCCATTCCGTATCTACGGATTGGTTGCACGGTAATTTCACTTGCAAGTTCTGGTGTTTGGCAGCGGGTGAAAAAGTCGTATTTCGCTTTTATTTCTTGAAATTCTGGCAAATATCTTCCAGCTTGGCGCATCATCCAAACGGGTGGTCGTTCCACGGTTTCACCGCGGAGGGCTTTTAAGAATAAATCGTTTTTAATCATAAGTTCTCGTTCCAAACCTGACAGGTTTTTAAAACCTGTCAGGTTTATTAATTTACATTATTCAATATTTTAACCGTTTTGGCAATTACGCTTTCCACGGTTGTGGTATTTGCAATTTGTACGTTGATTGTATATTTTTTTGCTTCCTCGGCAGTTGTGGTGCCTATGCAAATTGCTGCGCTCGTAATAATTTTGTTTTCTGAAAAAAAGCTTCGCACGCCGCTCGGGCTGTAAAACAAAACCGCATCGAAGGGTCTTTCAAATTTTTTCGGATTTAAGCTAGTTCTATAAACTACGATTTCCTTAAAAGAAATATTATTTTCTTTCAGTTTTGAAGGTATTTCATCGCTGCGAATATTTCCGCAGAAAAAATGAAACGTATCATTTTTATGATTTTCCACCAAATACTCCGATAATTCTGAAGCATATTCGGTCATTTTAATCACGTTTAGGCCATTTTCTTCCAAAAGAGATTTTGTTTTTTCGCCCACGCAATAGCAATTCTGAATTTTGGATTTTGAATTCTGAATGGATAAAACAGCATTTTGACTGGTGAAAATGGCGTTTTTAACATTTTCGGGAACTTTAAATGGCTCGAAATCAATTTTTATGGCATTATAATCCACTAAGGAAACAGCAGCATTTATCAACAATTCTCTTTGAGAAGGACTCAATTTTTTAGTTGAAAGAACGCTTTTCATTTAAAGTGAAATTAGTTGCTGATCTGCGATTTAATTTGCGCCATCAATTCACTCCCGCCCCTTTTTAGAATTTGCAAGGCACAATCCTTCCCGAAACCTTTGTAATTTGAAGTTAAAACTGTCTTTTCAATTTCTAGTTTTGTCTGCCCATCTAAAGAGAAAAGACATCCTTTAAAGAGGATCTCATCGCCTATTATTTCGGCGAAAGCGCCAATAGGTGCAGAGCATCCGCCTTCTAAGGTTCTCAAGAATTCACGCTCAATATGGGTGCAAATTTCGGCAGTAAAAATATTTAATTTTGAAGTGGCTTCTTTGCAGAAATCATCATTTTCTAAAGCTACAATTACCATTGCGCCCTGTGCTGGCGCTGGAAGCATCCAGTTTAAAATAGTTGCTTTACCTTCAAAATCGGAGCTTTTAATATACTCCCCGTCTATAAAACCTAAGCGTTCCATTCCGGCTTTTGCAAAAATTGCTCCAGCCCAGTCATTATCTTTTAACTTCTGTAGTCGCGTGTTAACGTTTCCGCGTAAATCCACAACTTTATGATTTGGATATCTATGAAGCCATTGCGCCTGTCGTCTTAAGCTACCCGTGGCAATAGTGTTTGGCATTTCATAATCCATTTCTTCGCTGCTGCTTACTAAAATATCTTCTGAAGAAGCGCGTTCCAAAACTGCCGTTTGTACAATTCCATTTGGCAATTGCGTAGGCACATCTTTCATGCTGTGAACAGCTATGTCTACTGTGCCATTGATCATTGCCACATCTAAGGTTTTGGTGAAAATACCAGTGATGCCCATTTCATATAAGGGCGTATCTAGCACTAAATCGCCAACAGATTTTACGGGCACGAGTTGCGAGTTATACCCTAAATCTTCAAGTTTTGATTTTACAGTGTTAGCTTGCCAAAGTGCAAGTTGACTATCGCGAGTACCAATTCTAATTGTTCTTTTCAAGATTAGGCTGTTTGAAGTTGGAAAACTCTTCTTATGAGTTCTATACTTTCGGCGGAACCTTCTTCGCCCTTTAAGTGATTAGCGAAGTGAGTAGTAATTTTTTGAATAAGGCGGTCGCTAATTATTTCGGCTTGCTCCTCATTAAAACCATCAATTTTTTTACGTTGATAGTCTATTTCACCTGCTTTAATTTCAACAAGTTTATTCTTTAATGCATTTATGGTTGGCGCATATTTTCTGTGATCTGCCCATTGGTTGAATTCCTTTTCAATTTCAGCAATAATTTTTTTCGCTAAAGGCAATTGCGCCGCACGTTGTTCTAACGTTTGGTCTGTTACCGCAGAAAGATGATCCATATGTACTAACGTCACCAATTCATTCTCCAAAACATCTTCAGAAACGTTTTTAGGAATTGAAAGATCTATAATTAGCAATGGTCTTTTTAGATACAGTAATTCTTTTGAAATAGTAGGTTGCTGCGCTCCAGTTGCTACTATTAGCAGATCAGATTGTGCAATTTCACTTTGAATATCGGCGTAGTCTTTAACGATTAAGTTAAATTTACCCGCAACTTTTTCAGCCTTTTCTTTGGTGCGGTTTATTAAAGTAATATGGTCGTTTTTAGTGTGCTTAATTAAATTTTCGCAAGTATTTCTGCCAATTTTCCCAGTTCCGAAAAGCAAGATATTTTTTTCAGAAATGTAAGGCACACGAGCCATAATGTATTGTACGGCAGCAAAACTCACCGAAGTTGCACCCGAAGAAATTCCAGTTTCATTTTTTATTCGCTTGCTAGCCTGAATAACCGCATTTGCAAGTCTCTCCATAAATGGATTGATAATATCGTGCTTTTTAGATTCGCGAAAAGCATTTCGCAACTGACTAATAATTTCAAAATCGCCTAAAATCTGACTGTCAAGTCCGGTGCCTACAGTAAAAAGATGCGACACAGCGTCGTGGTTTTTATAAATATAAGCTACTTTTTCAAACTCTTCAACGGTGCCGTTAGTGTGTTCGCAAAGTAATTTTATAAGTTGGTATGGATGCTGTGCAAAACCGTATAATTCTGTACGGTTGCAAGTGGAAATTACAGATAGGGTTGGAATTCCATCTGCCTTAGCTTGCAATAATATTTTTTCTTTTGCTATATCATTAATACTGAAATGACCACGAATTTCAGCATCGGCCTTTTTGTAGTTGAGCCCGATGGCATAAAAATTACCTTCGAGTGATTCCCCAGAATATGACTTCAAGTTATTTTTCATCAACAATATATTTGAGAAATGAGAATGCTTTTCAGACGTTCTAATTCGGAATGCAATGTCTAAAACACTCCTTTTGGTTAATTTATAATTTATTGGTTGACATTATATTTAAAAACTGAGCAAATGTAAGCGCATTGTTTTTTAAAAAATAACGCCAGCGGTATCTTTTATGTCGGTGTTAGTTAAAAATGGTCGAAAACTGATATTTATCATACATATGCCCTAAATTCGCGGTTCCCGACCTACAATAGTTATGTTTTATTTAGAACTATTCTAAATAAAATCAATTTAAATGCACTATGGAATTACATAAAAATGTCGCTCAAAGTTTTTACGAAGAAACCAAAATTGAACCAGGGTTTTTTATCTTAAAATTCAACAACGAAAGTGATGAAAATCAAACTTTTATGCGCGAGGTGAGCTCTACTTTCATTCAGTTTCACTTTTGTATAAAAGGAGCCGCATCCTTTCTTTTTAATGAAGGCAGTTACACGCTTCCAATTACTGAAGAAAACTCGCTACTACTCTATAATCCACAGCGCGATTTGCCCATGAACATTATGCTGGAAAAGCATTCTTGGGTGATTTCTGTTTTGCTTCCTATCAATAAATTTCACAGTCTTTTTTCTACTGAAGCAAATTATATTACTTTTTTAAGTGAAGAAAACAAAGACCGGAAATATTATAAAGATGGTCGCATTTCGCCATCTATGGCAATTGTGCTCAACCAATTGATGAATTACAACCTGCATCCAACAATAAAACCACTGTATTTTAAAGCGAAAGCCTACGAATTACTGAGTTTGTATTTCAACCGGCCCGCAGATGCAGATGTGGAACAATGTCCGTTTTTAGCAGACGAAGACAATGTGGTTAAAATAAAAAAGGCAAAAGAAATAATGATTGCGAGAATGGCAGAACCACCCACGCTGCAAGAATTAGCAGACGAAATAAACTTGCCTATAAACCGCCTAAAAGAAGGTTTTAAACAAATTTATGGCGATTCCGTTTTCAGTTTTTTATTCGATTATAAAATGGAAGTGGCGCGCCAACTTTTAGCAACAGGATCGCACAATGTAAACGAAGTGGGATTAAAAGTGGGCTATAGCACCTCGAGCCATTTTATTGCTGCATTTAAAAAGAGGTTTGGCACTACGCCCAAAAAGTTTTTGATGGGGTTGAATGCATAGTATTTACAAAGTACTACCAATTACTCATGTCTCATCTTTAGCGTATTTTTACATTTCCAACTCCATTCATGACACCCGAAACTGAAATTATATCCATCATTTTTAAAGACCTTACCTTCACCCCCGAAGAAAGCCAGCTTTTAGCGCGCACTTTTAAAAAATTACAACTTCCCAAACACAGCCTTCTTTTAGAAGCAGGCCAGCAGGTTTATGATCAATATTTTGTGGTTAGTGGATGTCTGCGTACATATTATATAGATCCAGAAGGAAAAGAACACACCGTACAATTCGCGATTGCAGATTGGTGGATTAGCGATTACACCGCCTTTTTTAACAGCAGCACTGCCGTAATGCATATTGAGTGCATACAAGATGCAACTCTTTTCAAAATTTCAAAACAAGATATGGAAATGCTTTATGAAGCCATGCCGCATCTTGAATCCTACTTCCGTAAAAAGATGGAGCGCGCCTTTGCATCTTTTCAAAAAAGAATTATCTCCAACTTAGCACAATCTGCCTCCGAGCGTTATTTAAATTTCATTCACACCTATCCCAATATTGAGCAAAACGTTAAAAACTACCATATTGCTTCCTATCTAGGCATCACTACTCAAAGTCTTAGCCGTATTCGTAAAGAGCTGGTTCAAGGGTAGTTTATTACCATAGGTCAATTTTTTTTGTGGTTTATACAGCGTAACTTTGTTTCAATTAAAAAAGGCATTGCAAAAGCAGCATGTTATACGCTGCACTACTAGAAAAATTGCACGCTAAACTATTCAGTATGAAACAAAAATTGATATTTCTAACGGTGATAATCGCCGCTTTGGTTGCTTCTTGTGGAAACTCACAAGAAAACAAACCTACAGATGAAGAAACAAAAACATTAAAAGAAGAAAAGATGAAAAAGGTATTATTTGTATTAACAAGCCATTCAGAATTAGGAAACACGGGTGAAAAAACAGGATTTTGGATAGAAGAATTTGCTGCACCTTATTACTTATTAAAGGATAAAGGTGTTGAAATTACTATTGCTTCGCCTAAAGGAGGGCAACCACCGATAGATCCAAATAGTGAAACAGAAGATGCACAAACACCAGCAACTGAACGTTATAATAATGACAAAGAAACTCAAAAAATTCTTGCCAATACCGTAAAGTTAGAAACGGTTGATCAAGCAGATTTCGACGCAGTTTTCTACCCAGGAGGTCACGGTCCGTTGTGGGATTTAGCAGAAGACAAAAACTCCATTGCACTTATTGAATCTTTCTATAAAAATAACAAGCCAGTTGCAGCAGTTTGTCACGCTCCAGCAGTGTTTAAAAACACAAAAAATACAGATGGCACTCCATTAGTAAAAGGCAAAAAAGTTACAGGTTTCACTAATAGTGAAGAAGAAGCCGTGCAACTAACAGATGTTGTTCCATTTTTAGTAGAAGATATGCTGAAAGAAAATGGCGGTATTTATTCTAAAGGTGATGATTGGGCAGTGTACGCCGTAGAAGATGGTCTATTAATTACTGGTCAAAACCCAGCTTCTTCTGAACTGGTTGCCGAAAAATTATTAGAAAAATTAAATAACCAACAATAGAAAATTCACTTATGAATTTAATAGAAGATTTAAAGTGGCGTTACGCCGCAAAGAAGATGAATGGCAAAACCATTCCGCAAGATAAATTAGATTATATATTGGAAGCTGCACGATTAGCTCCTTCCTCCTCTGGGCTTCAGCCTTATAAAATATTTGTAATCACAAACAAAGACCTTCTGCAGAAAATTAAACCTGTGGCTTGGGATCAAAGTCAGATTTTGGATGCTTCGCACGTATTGGTGTTTGCAGCTTGGGACGGGTATACTTTAGACAGAATAGAATCTGTTTTCGAATACACTTTGGAACAACGCGGCTTACCTCCAGAAACAATGGATGCTTACAAGGAAAAACTTTGGGGCTTGTATGAACCATTAAGTGATGACTGGCATGCAAATCACGCTGCAAAACAGGCTTACATTTCTTTCGCGATGGCAATTGCAGCAGCAGCCGAGCAAAAAGTAGATGCAACGCCGATGGAAGGATTTACTCCCGAAGCAGTAGATGAATTATTAGGCTTAAAAGAACAAGGATTGAAAAGTGCTTTAATTTTAACTCTGGGCTATCGCGATGAAGCGGAAGACTGGTTGGTAAATATGAAAAAAGTGCGCACTCCGAAAGCCGATTTTATTACAGAATTAAATTAGAGTTGAGTTAATAATTAGTTTAGGTTGAGTACGATTGAATTTTTGATTAGATACATTTTTAGTTAATAGATTTATTAGATTGTTCCTTCGTGAAACCCCCGCTTTTCCTTGAGAAAGAAAATGTTGGGGGTTTTGTTTGTTCTAGAAAATAATAGATTACAAAATATAAATTTTAACAATACGCTTATAGTTTTAAATACCGCTTCACCTTTTGAAGGTTCAACTTTAAAAGAGTAATTTTGTTTCTTTAAAATTTTGCCCTTATGAAAGGAGTACTCCTAGTAAATCTCGGCTCGCCAGACAGCACCGATCCTAAAGATGTTAAAAAATATTTAGATGAATTTTTGATGGACCCTCGGGTAATCGACGTGCCGTTTATGCTTCGTGCTTTTATCGTTCGCGGAATTATCTTAAATACGCGCCCTAAAAAATCTGCCGAAGCTTACCAAAAAATCTGGTGGGACGAAGGCTCGCCATTAATTGTACTTTCAGAAAGACTTCAGAAAAAAATTCAAGAAAAAACAACTGTACCCGTTGCTTTGGCAATGCGTTATGGCAGCATGACTCTTAAAAAAGGGTTGCAGGAATTGGTGGATCAAGGCGTAGATGAAGTGTTAACTATTCCATTGTATCCGCAGTTCGCAATGGCAACTACCGAAACTATTGATGTGAGAGTTGAAGAACTTAAAAATGAATTTTTTCCTCAGCTTAAAATTACTTCGCTTACCGCTTTTTACAACAAACCAGAATACATTGAAGTACTTTCCAAAAGTATTGGAGAAAAACTAGAAGGCCTGGACTACGAACATCTTTTGTTTAGTTATCACGGTGTTCCAGAAAGACACATTTATAAGCGCGACATTACAAAAAGTCATTGTAAAATTGACGGCAGCTGCTGTATCACGGAATCTCCGGCACACGAGTTTTGCTATCGCCATCAATGTTTAAAAACCACTGAATTAGTTGCAGCAAAGTTGAATTTACAAGCTGGAACCTACTCCACTTCCTTTCAATCGCGTTTAGGTTTTGACCCATGGTTAAAGCCGCCAACAGATAGAACTATTGAACGTATGGGATTAACCGGCGTTAAGAAAATGGCAATTGTAACCCCAGCTTTTGTAAGCGATTGCTTAGAAACTTTGGAAGAAATTGCGATGGAAGGTCAAGAAATTTTTCACGAAGCAGGCGGTAAAGATTTTACAGTAATCCCGTGTTTAAACGACCGCGATGACTGGGCACAAGTTGTAACTGGCTGGATAGATCAATGGCGCATCGTGGATGTAAAAACTGCAATTGCTTAATTATTAAGAATTATCTATTGTTATTTTTTATTAGGGTAAAATTTAATTTGAAAGAAATAGAAAATAATAATAAACAATGAATAATAAATCAGCGGCCCTCGGCACCGAACCCATCGGTAGCCTTTTGATAAAACAAGCTGTACCAGCTTCCATTGGTATTTTAGTGATGTCGCTGAATATTTTGGTGGACACCATTTTTGTGGGCAACTGGATTGGTTCCATCGCTATTGCCGCAATCAATGTGGTTTTGCCGGTTTCATTCTTTATTGCTGCGCTGGGAATGGCTATTGGTATTGGTGGTTCTTCTATGATTTCGCGAGCATTGGGTGCTGGTAATAAAGATCGCGCTTTAAAAACCTTCGGAAATCAAATTACTTTAACGCTGTTGCTTTCTACGGCAATGGTAGTTTTCGGTTTAATATTTATAAACGAACTTATTCCTGCCTTTGGTGGAAAGGGCGACATCTTTGAACCCGCAAAAATTTATTACCGTATTGTACTTTATGGAGTGCCACTTTTGGCACTTTGTATGATGGGCAACAATGTAATTCGCGCCGAAGGGAAACCAAAGTTCGCGATGATTGCCATGATTATTCCGTCGGTAGGGAACCTTATTTTAGATTATATTCTTATTTATCATTTTGATATGGGAATGGCCGGCGCCGCTTGGGCTACGACTGTTTCTTACGGTCTGTGTTTTCTGTATGTGCTTTACTTCTTTTTAAGCGGTAAGTCTGAACTGCAAATACGACTGCCACATTTCGGACTCGATTTACCCATTTTAAAGGAAATGTCTGCCCTCGGTTTTGTAACCCTTGCCAGACAAGCTGTAGTGAGTGTTACTTATCTTTTAATGAATAATATTTTGTTCGATATTGGTGGAGAATCTTCCGTAGCATCTTATGGAATTATCGCCCGAATGTTGATGTTTGCACTCTTTCCTGTTTTAGGTGTTACCCAAGGATTTTTACCGATTGCAGGTTACAATTACGGCGCACACCAGTTTACTCGCGTTCGCGAAAGCATCAACAAAGCAATTCTATACGCAGGTGGTTTGGGACTTGTTATTTTTATTGTAATTATGAGTTTCCCCGAAGCCATTGTATCAATATTTACTAATGATCCCGCCATCCTTTCTGAAACACCCCATTATATGCGTTGGGTATTTGCAGCAACCCCGGTTATTGCAATTCAGTTAATTGGCTCGGCGTATTTTCAGGCTATTGGGAAAGCTGTTCCCGCGTTGCTGCTCACTTTAACGCGACAAGGATTTTTCTTTATTCCGTTAATTTTTATTCTTCCGTATTATTTTGGTGAATTGGGTGTGTGGATTTCTTTTCCGGCGGCCGATATTCTTTCAACTATTGTAACGGGATATTTTTTGAATAAGGAAATTCGAAAGACGCTGGTATAACTTTCTATGTCTATCATTTAAATTGACTTTTCCCTTTTCATTTTTAGCAACAATCTTAGTTTAATATAAAATACTATATTTAGCGATTCGTAAAAACCTTAAAAATAAATCATGAAAAAACAATTGATGAAATTTAGCCTTATTGCCTTCATAACTTTACTAGCCGTTGCTTGTAGTAGTGATGATGATTCTAGCGATAATAATGGTGCAGCAAACGGAGAATTGGTTGCAAAAGTTGATGGCAACGAATTTAAAGCTTCAACCCAAGTGGGCGCCACTCTTTATAATGGAACATTTAATATTACCGCAATAAAGCCTTCAACTGGAGAAACCATTGTAATCTCCGTGTCTAATGCAGTTGAAGGAACTTTTGATTTGGGCCCAGATGGAAATGCCCAAAGTGGTGCTGTATATATGATAGCTGGCGAAAACGCATATGGTTCGGTTGCCGAAGGAGGTAGTGGAACAATCAATATAACCAATATCGATTTAGACAATGAAACCGTTAGTGGCACATTTAGTTTTAGAGCTCTTCGCGATTCAATAGATGGTAACGGTGTTATTATTACTGAAACTGTTGAAATCACTGATGGGGCATTCAATAATATTACACTTGCAACTACAATTGCTGGCGGCAACAGTACGCTTGTAGCAAAAGTTGACGGAAATGATTTGAACGCTGATAGTGTTACTGCCTTGGAAATCTCCTTTGGAGGAGATACAACTATCGCTATATCTGCTAACAACAATACCACACATCAAAATCTTTCATTAAGTTTTTCAGACCAATTAACTGTTGGTACCTATAGCGCTGCTTCAGACTTTGTGGGTATGTACAATCCAAGTTTGGGAGGAGCAACAAATAGTTATGCTGCTGAAACAGGTACTTTAACTATCACTGCCATCGATCTTAATGCAGGAACCGTTGAAGGTACATTCAGTTTTACTGCAAAACGTTTGGATCCAAATGACCCAGACGTTACTTATGAAATAACCGCTGGAAGTTTTTCTGCAGAAATTCAATAAAAAAACAACTGTCTATTTTTTAAAAAGCAATGGGACTTCCCATTGCTTTTTTATTTGCACGAAATCTGAAAAAACAGATACGGAAATCACTTGTCGAATAAAGGTGAAATTTCAGTATATTTAATTACTAATCTTTCAGTTATGAAAAAAGTTCTACTTCTCTTCACTATTGGTTTTTCAGTCCTGACTTCATTTGCCCAGCCTGCTGGCATGTTGAATGAAACTTTCAATTTAAAATTTATTGAAACCGACGATCTTTATTTTACCCCAAATGGAGAATCCCCGAATCTAACCATTTATGATACTTCCGGCGATTATTATGTGGAAGCTAGTGGAATATTTAATATGTTGAATGCTGAAGCAAATTTTAACGGTAATTCATTGACACTACATTCTAGTGGGGTTACCCTACACGAATGCGTAGAACCTAATTGTTATTATGAAGACCTTTATTTCTATGAAATTTTAACCACTCCAACCCATGAACCCAAAACCTTCACATATAATTATAACGAGAGAAACGGTTATAAATACCTATCACTAAGGGATGCAGATTTTAATTGGGCATATTTTAGTACAGAACCAGCCCCAGTACCGGATGCAAGGTTATTTAAAACTTGGTATCTGTATATGACGGAAGCAGATTTAGGCGATCGGGTTTATTATACTGGTCCAAATCCGCCACAGTTTACCATAAATCCAGATTTTACCTATACGGGCATTGAAAGTTGTGCATTAATAAGCGGGGATCTTATTCTGGGAAATGGGGAAGATTATGAGTTTAAATTACAATCTCAAAACTACCAACAAGATGAAAGCAATTGCCCACCGGGACCAGTGGAATATGCATTGTTTGATCTGATGTATAGAAATCCACCTATGGGTTGTACTTTATATACGGGCAACGATGGGGTAGAATACTTTGAGTATGAAACCTATGCAGGTTTTATTTCCTATTTCTCCAATCAATTATTATCGGTCAATGAAAATAGTTTGGCCAATTTGAAGATTTATCCAAATCCAGCCCAAAATAAATTGATTCTTCAATCTGCTATTAATGATTTCGAATCTTTTTCTATTTCAGATATTAACGGAAGAATAATAAATTCAACTAAAAATATGGTTTCAAACGAAATAGACATTTCGGCATTAAAAGCGGGAATGTATTTTATAACTATTACTTCTTCCGAAGGAAACATCACCAAAAAATTCATTAAAAAATAGTTCTTTTGTAAATCGAAAAGGAAAATACCATGAAAACCGAAGACCTAAAAAAAGCGCTGATTTCAGAAATTGAAAATTGCCAAAACAACGATTTATTGTTGGAAGCATTGCTGCTTTTAGTGGGGCCACCACCTTCGCAATACGATAATTCAAAAGTAAATGAGGCTGACACTGGATACAAAACAGAATATACTTCTAATGTCCCCCAAGAGCATTATGATTTGCTGAAAGCTGAATTGGAAGATTTCTTAAAAGGAAATGCAACAGCGGTTTCTTGGGAAGAATTTAAAAAGGAATTGTTTGAAGAGTTATAAAATAGTACTGCTTCTTCGAGCAAGAAGAGAAATTTTGGAAGCCAAGAAATTTTACGAAGTCCGTAGAAAAGGTTTTGGAAGGCTTTTCTCCTTAGAATTGCAAAACGAAATAGAACGAATTAAGCAAAACCCATATTTGTTTAAAAAGAATAAAAATGGTTTTTATGAAATAGTAATGAAACGTTTTCCGCATCTGATAATTTATTCTTGCATTGAAGAATTAATAATTATTTCCTCTATTTTCCACACTAACCGAAACCCAAACCAGAAACCAAAATAAGTTTACCTTTACCATTTATGGAAGCATACTATCCCTATATAAAATCTCTTCATTTAATATTTGTAATCACATGGTTTGCCGGGCTTTTTTATATTGTCCGCCTTTTCGTCTATCAAATTGAAGCCTCCCAAAAACCTTCTCCCGACAAAGAAATTTTGGGCGCCCAACTTAAAATAATGGCTTCTCGTTTATGGAATATCATTACATGGCCAAGTATGATTTTGGCGCTTATTTTTGGAATTTGGCTGCTTGGCATGCGCACTTTTTTTCTTGCCGATGCTTGGATGCAAGTAAAACTGGTTTTCGTTGTGGTGTTAGTAATCTACCAATTTAAGTGTCACCAAATTTTTAAAGAACTTCAAAACGGTGTGGTGAAACATACATCAAACTATATGCGTCTTTTTAACGAAGTGCCCACTATCATTCTATTTGCCGTGGTTTTTTTAGTGATTCTAAAAGATGGAACAAACTGGATTTATGGAACAGTCGGAATTATCGTTTTTGCCATCTTACTGATGATGGGTTATAAAATCTATAAAAGAATTCGAGAGAAAAAAAATTCATAATTCTGAATTCAGAATTCAGAATTAAAGCGGTTTAATTATTGCTATCTTTCTTTCTTCAAAATCATGTAAATGTACTTTTACAAAAAATCACTTCGCACTCGTATATTTTTATCCCTGTTCCTTTTAGTTTTAGGAGCATCGGTGCTTATTGCTATTGTTACCGTTTATCAATATAAAGAAGAAGCGCAAGATTATCACCGCGATCGCTTGTTACGGAAAGAAGCCGCTATTCGCGAAAACATAAATTACATATTAAAAACAACGACATATCCAGTTGAAACAGCGCAAATACCGCTAATTTTTAAGGATAAAATCTACGAAATAAAAGATATTCACGGTCTCGAAATTTTTCTTTACGATCTTAACGGTAATCTTTTAAAATCATCAAAACCTTCGTTTTTTAAGGAACCCGCTTCGCCAAAGATAAACGAGAACGCGCTTAGCGAACTTCAAAATTCGCCTACAAAAAGCTATATAAAAGAGTTTGAGGAAGATGGGCAAGAATACCAATCGTCTTACACTTACATTACGGATAGCTATTTTAAACCGTTGGCAATACTCAATTTGCCGTATATTGAAGATGACGGTTTTATTACCAAAGAACTTACCGAATACATGTATAGGCTTGGTATAGCTTACTTTTTTATGTTGCTAGTTGCAACCATAATGTCCTATTTTCTTTCAAAATACATTACTCGTTCGTTAAAGGAAATAAGCGATAAACTTTCTGAAACCCGTTTTGACACTCGCAATAAGAAAATCTACATTAGCGATACACCCCAAGAAATAGCTGTTTTGATAAATAGTTATAATCAGATGATAGACGAGCTCGAAAAAAGTGCCGCCCAACTTGCAGTCAGCGAGCGCGAAACAGCATGGCGCGAAATGGCAAAACAAGTGGCGCACGAAATTAAAAATCCATTGACGCCAATGCGACTTACGGTACAAAGTTTTCAACGAAAATTTGATTGTGCCGATGCCGATATCGATAATAAAATGGCGGAATATACAAGTACGCTGCTTCAGCAAATAGATACTTTAAGCTCTATTGCATCAGCATTTTCTACCTATGCAAAAATGCCGGCACAGCAGGATGAAACGCTAAATGTGGTTAAAATAAGCAAGCTGGCGCTAGATATTTTTAATGAAGATTATATTTATTTCTTTTCGGAAGAAGACACGATTCGCGCTCGTTTTGACAGAACGCAGTTAATTCGTGTGGTAACCAATTTGGTGAAAAATAGTATTCAATCTATTGAACAGAAAAACCCTACAGAACCAAGAATTGATGTAATCGTAAAAATTGAAAATACGATGATACATATTTCAGTTACCGATAATGGTATTGGGGTTCCCGAAGAAAATAGGACGAGTATTTTTGAACCGCAATTCACAACAAAAAATAGTGGAATGGGACTTGGTCTTGGAATGGTAAAAAATATTGTTGAAACTTACGGCGGCTCAATAACACTTGATTCATCAGAAGAAAAAACCACTTTTAAAGTTTCATTTCCTACAATACTTTAAGGTTTTTAGTAGCTTTGTGAAGTTACCACTCACGAAACGGCGAAGCATCAATTTCTTTGAACTTCATATAATATATTAGGTCTCGACTGCGCTCGACTTGACATATTATTCGAGTATTCGTGGTAAAAAGAGCACATAAAATATCAAAAAAAATACAAAATGAAATACGAAAATATACTTTCTGAAACAAACGGTGCAATTACTACAATTACCATTAACCGTCCCTCAAAACTAAACGCACTAAACCGCGATACAATCAAGGAATTGCGCGATGCATTTGAAGAAGCAGACGATTCTTCGAAAACAAAAGTGATTATCATTACCGGGAGCGGCGAAAAAGCTTTTGTTGCTGGCGCAGATATTAGCGAATTTGCAGATTTTTCGGAAGAAGAAGGTGCGAAACTAGCGGCAAAAGGACAAGAATTACTTTTCGATTTTGTAGCTCATCTTTCTACACCCGTTATTGCAGCTGTAAATGGTTTTGCGCTTGGTGGCGGATTGGAATTGGCAATGGCGGCTCACTTCCGTATTGCTTCCGATAACGCAAAAATGGGACTTCCCGAAGTTTCGCTAGGCGTTATTCCTGGTTACGGAGGCACTCAACGTTTACCCCAATTGGTAGGCAAAGGCCGCGCCATGGAAATGATTATGACCGCCGGAATGATAGATGCAAATCAAGCACTTCAGTATGGTTTAGTAAACCACGTTACAAAGCAAGAGGAACTTCTTGAATTTGCAGAAAAATTAGCAGGAAAAATCATGAAAAACTCTTCCGTTGCTATCGCTTCAGCAATAAAAGCCATCAATGCAAATTATGAAGATGGCGAAAACGGATTTAATATTGAGATTGAAGAATTTGGCAATTGCTTTGGTACTGAGGATTTTAAAGAAGGAACTCAGGCGTTTCTTCATAAAAGGAAGGCTGATTTCCCTGGGCGATAGAACTTTTTAGTTGGTAATCTGATTTGGTTTTGTACTTTGGCAATCTTTTAACCAAATCTAACCATCAATGAAAAAAATACTACTTCTTTTAATTTTTATAGGTTCATCTCTTACCTACGCCCAAGATATTTCAATAAAGGCAATTACAAGCGATATTTTTAAGGACGATAAGAAAAACACCACGCTCCTTTACTCCGAAAGCGATGGGCAGGGAGGCTTCATTACAATTCGTCAATACAGAGGTGGCATGCTTCAAATGCCAAAAGGGTACTATATTGACCATTATGACGCTAATTTAAATCAAGTAAAGGAAACGGAGCTTGAAATTGACAATAACGAAATAAAAGGTCTCATGATAAATAATGGGACTGTATTTATTTTAGAAACCTTGCACGATAAAAAGGCAGACACTTTTAATTTCAATATTCTTGAAAGTTCGCTGAGCAGTTTCGATTTTCAAAAAAGAACGCTTTTTTATTTGAGTGAAGACGAAGTGAAAAAATATTTTGGTATTGGTCTCAGCGTTTTTTTTATCAGTAATGGTTTCGACCAAATGGATTCCAATCCTTTTGGCGAAGTTACTTTTTCAGCGAAAAAGAATTTCTTTTGTGTGAATTTCGACATAAAAGATAAAGAAGCCCAAACACAGCGGCTGTATGTTTACGACAAAGATTTTAATCCGGTTTTTGATCGGGAATTTAAAAGAGATATAAAAGACAGGCTTTTTCAGTACGAAAATATAGACGTTGACGATGAAACGGGAAATATTTATTTACTGGGAAAAGTGTTTGAAAATAATTCTACCAGATCAAAAAAGAAAGGCAAGGCAAACTATAACTACGAACTTCACAAAATTACAGCTACAGATGAAAAAAGCGTGAGTTTTTCACCCGATGAAAACTTTATCGGCTCCCTATTCACCGTGCGTGGCAAAAATAGCATTAGCTGTGCGGGTTTTTATTCCGAAAAAAATGATCATCGCTACAAAGGAGTTTGTCGTTTTAATTTAGATCCTGAAACCCTTGCAATTACGAAGCAAAGTTATATGCCATTTTCTGAAGATTTTATTAAAGATAAATACGGGAAAGTAAAAGACAAGGAACTTAAAGACCTAAGCTTTAGAAGTGCATTTATTAACGATAAAGAAGATATCGTGCTGAACGCAGAGGAGTTTTACATCACCGTACATACGCATTCAAGTCCTAATGGAGGAATGAGTACTACTACAGTTTACCATTTTAATGATATTGTTTCCGTAAAAATGAGCCGCGATGGCGAGTTGTTGTGGGCACGAAACATCAATAAACGGCAATCAACCTCGGGTGCAGTAATTGAATATTTGTCGTTCACCTCTTCTGTAATCGGTGACGACACCTATCTTTTTATCAATTGTTCAGATAAAATAAGAAAGATTAGCAACGACCGTATCGAGTTTAAACAAGGCAATATGAAAAAAGCCAATCTGTACGCTATAAAAATTGATAAAGACGGAAATTACACCTTTAAGAATATTGTAGATTCGGATGATTCTGATGTTTCTTATTTCGTGAAACAGGGTATTCATACTGCCTTAGATGGTAGCGAAATGGTTTTTATAGGAAGAAAAAAATCTAAAAAGCAATTTCTGAAATTAAATATTCAGTAAAATAAATTCTTTGAATACTGTTTTTTACAAATACAGTCCGAGTATAAATATTAAAGCAAAAGAGCCTTTCGAGAATTCGAAGGGCTCTTTTATTTCTTGAAATGCCGAAAGCAATAACAAACTAATGATGGTGAAATTAGCTTTTTAATTCTAAATTGTTTCATTTAAAGCTCTTTAGCTTTCAGTAAGATTCTTAACTTTAGAGATTTCTATTCAGAAATTCTATTTTAAAAATTATGAAACAATACTTTCTATTATTTGCCGCTTTTTTATTGACTATTTCTTCAATAGCCCAAGAAAAAGCCGAGCCTTGGTTTAAAGATGGCGAAGCACAAATTGTTCCAGCTTTTGAAAATGCTTCAGACTGGATTCGTACAGATTTATGGGTTGAAACCACTTTTGACACTGATGGTGACAACAAGCCAGACCGAATGCACGTTGACGTTACCAGACCGAAACAAACCGAAACTGACGGTTTAAAACTTCCCGTTATTTATGAGTCTAGTCCATATTTTGCGGGGGTTGCACCAGAAACAGAAGGAGCATTTTACGATGTGCATCACGAATTAGGCGAACAAAGTAAGGAGATAGTTCATCCGTCTGTAACTAGACGCGGAGAACGGCCCATAATTTCTAACTCTCAGATTCATACTTGGGTGCCGCGTGGTTTTATAGTTGTTCATTCTTCTTCACCGGGAACGGGACTATCGCAGGGCTCTCCAACTGTAGGTGGCGATAACGAATCTTTAGCGCCAAAGGCAGTAATCGATTGGCTAAACGGCCGTGCAAAAGGCTACACTACACCCGACGGAAACGAAGAAGTTAAAGCATATTGGGCTACTGGAAAAGTAGGAATGACGGGTACTTCGTATAACGGTACAATTCCGTTGGCGGCCGCAACCACAGGTGTTGAAGGGCTTGAAGCAATTATTCCGATTGCACCAAATACTTCATATTATCACTATTATCGTTCCAATGGATTGGTGCGTTCGCCGGGCGGATATTTAGGCGAAGATGTTGATGTGCTATACGATTTTATCCACAGCGGCGACGAATCTAAACGAGCACACAACAATGCGAAATACCGCGATGACGAAATAATAAATGGCATTGATCGCGTAACAGGCGATTACAACGAGTTTTGGGCAGGACGTGATTATTTAAACGATATGAAACCAATGAAAGCCGCATTATTTATGGCGCACGGTTTTAACGATTGGAACGTAATGCCGGAACACAGTTATAGAATTTACAAAGCAGCCGAAGAAATGGGCCTTCCGGTAAAAATCTATTACCATCAAAGAGGTCACGGCGGACCACCACCGTTATCGATGATGAACAAATGGTTTACAAAATATCTTTTCGGAATTGACAACGGGATTGAAAATGGGCCAAAAGCTTGGATTGTACGCGAAGATGACGATAATGACAATCCAACCGCATACACCAATTACCCAAATCCGGAGGCTGAAAAAGTTACGCTTCATCTAAATTCTACAGCCCCAAATGAAGGGGTTTTGGCTATCAAAAAGAAGAGTACAGTTCAACTACAAGCTATGTTGAGAGATGACTATCATTTTTCTGGAGATTCACTCGCGCAACTTCCAAATTCTATTCACAGATTATTATTTGTAACGCCCGTTTTAAAAGAAGATTTACATCTTTCAGGTCTTTCAAAACTGAATATAAAATTGGCGAGTAGCAAACCAGCCGCTAACCTCTCTGTTTGGATGGTTTCCTTGCCTTGGAACAAAGATCCAAACGCAAAAATAACAGATAATATTATCACTCGCGGTTGGGCAGACCCTCAGAATTATAAATCCATAACCGAGAGTGCTCCTTTAAAACCTAGGAAATTTTACGAAATGTCTTTCGACTTAATTCCCGACGATCAAGTAATACCAGCTGGGCAACAAATAGGTTTAATGATTTTTTCGAGCGATAATCAATTCACATTATTGCCAAAACCGGGAACTATTCTAACTGTTGATCTTGACGAAACCACAATTGAAATTCCAGTTGTTGGAGGTGAAAAGGCGTTTAAAAAAGCTATTGAATAATCAGGATTATTTCCAAATTAAAATGGATTATTTCCATTATATAATTAACTTTGAGAATTCAAAACCTTCAAAGTTTTTTTATGTCTGATAATGTTTTAAAAGGCCGTGGCGCACAGAAAAATGTACACAACCGTTTCTTCGAAAACAGCCACGAAGTTTTGGATGAATATTTAAATTTCTGTGAAGCTGAAGGTGAAGAAGCAGACAAAAACAAAACAAGCTACATTGAAGTTTTTCCGAAAACCTTTGTAAATAAAGTAAATAGCCCAGATGTTGGAATGGGCTACTCTGCAAATCCGTATCAAGGTTGCGAGCACGGCTGTGTGTATTGCTACGCCCGAAATAGCCACGAATATTGGGGTTATGGCGCAGGATTAGATTTTGAACGAAAGATCCTCTTCAAAAGAAATGCGCCACAACTTTTAGAAGAAAAAATAACGTCGAAGAATTGGGTAGGAGAAACTATCATTTTTTCTGGAAATACAGATTGTTACCAACCTTTGGAACGCAAAATGGAAATAACCCGAAAATGTTTGGAAGTAATGCTTAAGTGGAAGCACCCAACGGGCATCATTACAAAAAATTCACTGATACTTCGTGATCTGGATATTTTGAAAGAAATGGCGAAGTTGAATATTATTTCAGTCAACATTTCTATTACTTCCCTTTCCGAAGACACACGCAGATTGCTGGAGCCGCGAACAGCGAGCATTAAGCAACGTCTTAAAACTGTTGAAATTCTTTCAGAAAATGGCATTCCTGTTCGGGTGATGATGGCGCCAATTATTCCTTCGTTGAACAGCCACGAAATTCTTCCTTTGGTAAAAAAAGTGGCAGAACTTGGAGCGGTAGATGTAAGCTACGCCATTGTAAGATTAAACGGACAGATTGCAGAAATTTTTAAAGATTGGGCGCATAAAACTATCCCCGATAAAGCGGAGCGTATCTTAAACCAAATTGCGGAATGCCATGGTGGAAACCTCAACGATAGCAATTGGGGACGCCGGATGAAAGGCGAAGGTACTATTAGCGAGCAGGTAAAAAATACGATGGCAATTGCCAAGAAAAAGTATTTAAAAGATCGAAAAAGAGAGCCCTTAGATACTTCGCATTTCCTTGAGCTTAAAAATCCGCAGCTGCGTTTATTTTAATTAGTAACTTTGGCCCTGTCCATAATGGCCGAAATTGCGACTAATAAATTTATGACTATTATTAAAAATCTACTTGTTTATTGCTTTGTATTAAATTGTTCTTTCTTTTTTGGACAAGAAACAACCGATATTTCTCAACAGTCATTTGAATCTATTAGTGACTCTATTAACAAATATCTATTGAATGATGTTCCTAAGGCTGTTGATGCATCCAACGCCTTTATTTTAAAAGCAAAAAGAGAAGGCGATACGAAAAAAGAATGGCAAGGAATTCAGGCTCTTTCAATTATTTACGAACGCCACCACGAGTTAGATAAAGCACAAATACAGTTTGAAAAAGCCTTGGGTTTTGCTGAAGAAAACAAACTAAAAGGAGAGATTGTTGGTTCCTATCTTTTGGGAGCGCAAGTGCAAATGAGTCGTGCAAACGTCTCTAAAGCACTTGAAATTTTAGAAACAGCGCTTTTAAAATCTGAAGGAATAGAAAACGAATTTTGGAGGGAAAATGTATTGCAGTACATTTCATATATCTTACAAATGTCTGGCGACACTCAAAAAGCTATAGACATTCGTAAAAAAACCATTTCAATTTATATAAATAAACCAATTGACTCAGTTTTTACTAGCGATACAAAAAGGACTGTTCTGGTTAATATCTACTCTGAGCTTTCTGGGTCGTTTCTTAAAATTAAAAAAGCAGACTCGGCCAAATATTACACAAATCTAATTTCAAAATTAGTTGTTCCAGGAGATAGCTGTAATCAACGAATATTATACGAATCGCGAGCTGAGATTGATTTTTTCGAAAAAAAATATAGTGAAGCAAAGAAAAATTTTAAAGCCGCTTCAAAACTTTGTGACCTCAATTCACCTTTGATGGATTTACGGATGAACTATGATTTGGGAAAGGTAGCGCACGGCGAAGGCAATTTTAAGGAAGCAATAGCGCTTATGCAAATATCGCTGGACAATTATGACGTAAAGCCTATGGAAGAAGGCTATATGGATGATTACTATAAGCTATTAGCAGACAGCTACAAGGAAACCGGCAATTTAGAAAAGGCCAATTATTATTTTGAAAAATATATTAATTCCACTTCAGAATTCAATAAAATAAAAAGTGATATTAAGTCACTAACAAAAGCACAGGAAATTGAAAAATATAGAAATGAATTAAAATCACTTGAAGCAGAAAAGGACCAAAAACAAATTTACCTCAATTACCTACTTTTGGGTGCCTCGGTGATTATTTTAATTCTATTATTCGCACTGCTTCGCTTTTACAAAAACAAAAAGGCTAACGAGCTTAAATTTGAAGCATTACTTGCAAAAATGAAAAACTCTTCTGAAAATGATTTAAGCATAATCGATACAAAAGACGAAATTTTAGAAGAAAAAAATAATGCTGATGTTCCCGAGAATATAAAACAGCAAATTTTAGAAGGGCTCAAAAAACTTGAAAATCAAGAGTATTTTCTAAAACAGGATTGTAACTCATACAATGTTGCAAAAAAGATAAATACAAACACTAGTTATCTTTCAAAGGTAATTAACTCGCATTACGGCAAAAACTTCAACACTTACATTAACGATCTTCGAATAAACTACACTATTATTCGTCTTAAAAACGATGTTGTTTTTAGGTCGTATTCCATCCAATCCATCGCCGAAGAAGTGGGTTATAAATCTGCTGATTCTTTTACCAAATACTTCAAAAAAGATACAGGTTTAAATCCTTCTTTCTACATTAAGGAAATCAAGAATATTGCCTAAAATATTGATTAGCACCCTAAATTTATAAATTTAGGGCTGGCATATTCATTTTACTTCAGAATTGTAAAAATAGTTTGCAACCGCACTGTTTTCAACGGATACCAACGTTTATATACTTCCCGATATTCTTAAATCTAGGGATGCTTCTCTTTTATAAGGTTGTTTTTCATTGCACTTTTGTTTCAGAAATTAACCGCTAAATCATTATTTAATGGACACACAAGAATTTACTTCTGAAGAAAAAAACAAAAAAAAGCAAACTTTTAAACCAACACGAATTCAGTATATTAAATTTGCAATTGGCGTTGTAGCAGGAGTTTCAATTTATCTAATCTTAAAATTAATCTTTTAAACCAATCAAATATGACAACATTAATGAAATTTTCGATCGCATTAACGATGCTATTTCTGACGGGATCAATAAACGCTCAGGAATTAAACGGCTCGTACAGCGGAACTCTGGAAGTACAGGGCATGCAAATGGAACTTATTTTTAATATTACACCAACTGCCGATGGTTATAGCGCAACGCTCGATGTTCCTGCTCAAGGAGCAAGTGGAATAGAACTCGATTCTGTAGTTTTGCAGGACAAAAATGTTACCATTTCTTCGGCCAAAATGGGATTGACCTACACAGGTTCAGTTTCTGGGGAACTTATAGAAGGAACCTACGAACAAATGGGACAGAAATACCCACTTACATTGAAGAAAACCATAAAAACAAAACCCGGAAATACAGCCTTACCATCAACCGATGAACAATTGGCAAAATTAGTCGCAAAAGCTAAAGGCGATTATAAATACAACGTTGCCGATTACTTTAAAACACCAGAAGCTTATTCCTTCCAACTTTCCCCAGATGGCATGTTTATAAGCTATATGAAAAGAAGAGAAACTGGCGAACGCGATTTGTATTTAAAGGAAACCGCAACCCAAAAAGAAACGCTACTTATTGAGCAAAAAGAAGATGTAATCCGCGGCTATTTTTGGGCAAACAACAGTAGAGTTTTGTATTTACAAGACAAGGGAGGTAACGAAAATCATCACGTATTTGGCGTAGATGTTACAGGCCAAAATAAAAAAGAGTTAACTCCATACGAAGGCGTTAAAGTAAATATTATTGAGTCTTTAAAAGAAGACGACGACCACGTAATTGTACAGATGAACAAAGATAATCTGCAACAAGAAGAACCGTACCTACTCAACATAAATACAGGTGAAGCCACAAAATTATATACTGTAAAAGCTGGCGACCCGCCAGTAAGCTCATACGATTTTGACCGAAAAGGAAATCTTCGTGCCATTAACCGAATTGTTGACGGTATAAATATGGAATTGTTATATAAAATTGATGGAGAATTTAAGCGTGTAAAGCTTACTGAGTTTGGAGATACTTTTGGAATTACTTCTTTCAATCCAAATACCGAAAACCCAGATGATGCCTATGTTATTTCGAATTTAGACGATGATAAAATTGAAATTCAATTGTATGATTTAAAAACGAATAAAAAAATTAAAACGATTTTTAGCAATGATACTTTTGATGTTTCGGGCGTATCACTTTCCAGAAAAAGAAATTACGAAATAGATTATTTCAGCTATACGGGAGAGAAAACTGAAATTGTTCCAGTTAGCGATACTTACAAAAAAATCTATGCGCGCTTGCAAAAGGAATTTGGAGATAAGCAATTCTTCACTTTGGGTAAAACGGACGATGAGTCGCAATATATGGTTGCTGTAACGAGCGATAAAATTGTGGGCGAATATTATTTATATAATGTTGAAAAAAACACAGTAACCTTACTTTACAAGTTATTGCCACATTTAAAAGCTGAAGATATGGCTACAATGAAGCCTATCAAATTTAAAAGTCGCGATGGGTTAACTATATACGGTTACATTACGTTGCCAGCCAATTATAAAGAAGGACAGCGAGTGCCACTAATCGTAAATCCACACGGCGGACCGCAGGGTATAAGAGACACTTGGGGATTCAATCCGGAGGCGCAGTTATTTGCAAGTCGCGGTTATGCTACTTTACACGTAAACTTTAGAGTTTCGGGTGGTTACGGAAAAGCATTTTTAAAAGCAGGTTTTGGTGAAATTGGCCGTAAAGCAATGGACGACGTTGAAGACGGAGTAGATTATGCAATAGCGCAAGGCTGGGCAGATAAAGACAATGTTGCAATATACGGAGGTAGTCACGGAGGTTATGCCGTTTTACGCGGAATGACCAAAACGCCAGAAAAATATGCTTGTGGAGTAGATTATGTTGGCGTAAGCAACTTGCATACATTTATGGGTACAATTCCTCCATATTGGGAAAAGTATCGTGAATTGCTTTACAAAATTTGGTACAACCCAAATATCCCTGAACAAAAGATTATTATGGACGAGATCTCACCAGCATTACATGTTGATAAAATAACGAAACCATTATTTGTAGTGCAAGGTGCAAACGATCCCCGAGTTAACATTAACGAGGCAGATCAAATAGTTGAAACACTCCGGGTAAAAGGCGTAGAAGTACCATATATGGTTAAATACGACGAAGGTCACGGTTTTGCAAAAGAAGAAAACCAATTAGCTCTATATAACGCGATGATGGGCTTCTTTGCTGAACATCTTAAAGTAGAAAAAGTAGGTTCAGTTAAAAAGTAAGACATTCAAATCCTCTTTAAATTAAGTAATGCCGATGCATAAAGCATCGGCATTGCTATTTATAGTATACAGATATTTCAGCTCTTTATTTTTTCACCAACCACAGTAAATGAAATCTGATCGTGAAACAACTTTCGAGTTTTCATAAAAGTAAAAATTTGAATAATTAACGGGATAACCAAAATATACGAATAGGCTGTCAACAAACGGAAGATATTTCTCCAAAAGGCTTTAAAAAAAGAAACTCGGTGTCCGCTTCTATCTGTAATTTCGAGCTTTAAAATTTGCTTGCCAAATGTGCCTCGATATTTCGACGATTCGAAAAAAGCGCAAATAATAAAGTAGAAAAATAGACTGAATATAAGCATAAATATTGCTTCAGTGTCTGACACGTCTTCAGGGTTATCAGGATAAAGCGATACCGAAACAATTGCCCATAATACAAAGGCTAATAACACAGCGGGAATAGCGGTAATTATATTGTCTAGAAAATACGCTAGGGCTCGTTTCCACAGTACGTTTTTGTAATATTTCTGCCGCCATTCTACGTCCATGGCTACATTGTTAATATTCTTAGGTTTTGCTTTAGAGGATTTCTGTTTAGCATTTGTGAATTCTCCTTTCGCTCTAGTTTCTTCAACAATCGGGTTTTCCCCTCTATTTACTGGCTCAACGTTTTCATTTTCATTGGACGCCTTATTTATATGCACATCGTCCCCTACCTCAGTTGCATTTTGATCAGCTTGTTCTAATTCTAACTGACTTTCATAGGTAAAATTCTCAATAGACTCATAAATATCTGTCACCACTGCAGTAAGTGCGTCGTCCTCACTATTCCAAAATTGTTTGTTATTTAAAGGCTGGTAATTTTTAGGTAATAGGGCGAGATTTACAAAGGGCGTAGATTTCCACATACAGTTGCGCACCAGAATAGGAAGCATAATAGTTTCGTTTCTATTGTATCTTTCTATTACCTTTTGCGTACGGGAATATATTTTATCGTCATTAATAAAATCTGAGCTTATAAAGGCTATAACGATTTCTGCTTCGTATAATTTCTGTTTGTACTCTTCTACATCTTGGCCGGGTGGAATTTCAAAATCGTTTTCAATTTCAATAGGTCTTTTTGAACTTCTTATAACAGGCGTAAGATATTTTTTAATTGCCATAACCTGTTTTTCATCTTCGGGCGCGGCTAAAAAATAGATATTTATTGCATCTATTTCCATGGTTGTTTCAGATTTATTGGTTGCCATTTTCAATTACATTAATGGTTAGTAGTTAGATATTTAATATGAATTAAAAAGTAAACTTGAACAATGAATTAATTTGCAATAATGTGGTCTACAAGCCTTTCTATTCCTTCTGCTACTTCGGTAAAAGCGACATCGCGATCTGGATAATCTAAAATTGGGCGGGCGTTTCGAGGCAGCGCTTGCAGTTTTGCGTAAGGCAAAGAAGTCCACTTACAGTTTCTAAGAATGATAGGCACCACATATGCGCTACCCTCTTCGTGACGACGCATGGCTTCTGCTAACTCTTTGTCCCAAATAAAATCTGAAGCATTAAAATCAACACTAATTAAGAGTAGAATTACATTGGCTTTCCGCAGTTCATCCATAATACCTGCATTCCATTCCTGCCCAGGAATAAGTGCTCTGTCGTTCCAATCTTCAATTTTTCCGGAGCGTTTTAATACCTTTAGGTATTTGTCCATTTCATTTTTTAGCTCCTCATCTTCGTGTGCATACGAAGTGAAAATGCGAACCTTTTCTGGTGAAGTATCTGCCATAATCCAAACTTTATACAATTTAATTATCCTCCAAAGAGTGGAGTTTTTAATTTGTCAAGTGAGGAGACTGATTTGTTTAATAAATAATATTGAAAGACTAAATTTAAGTAAATTATTACAAATAGAATTACTTAATGTTTTTTTAAATCGTTTGGAATAAGTGAAGTATAGCCGCTAAAACGATAAAAATATTTTGAAAATGATAAGAAAAAAGAAAATATCTATCAATTTTTACCTTCCCATTCTGCATAAAACTGTTCCAGAAATTCTTCCATAAACGTATGCCTATCTGCGGCAATTCGCTTTCCAGTTTCAGTATTCATACGGTCTTTTAAAAGAAGTAGTTTTTCGTAGAAATGATTAAGAGTTGGATTATTTGAAGCTTTATATTCGGCAGGAGTCATCTTCAAATTCGGCTTAATATCTGGATCGTAAAGCTTCCGATTTTTAAAGCCGCCATAGTTGAAAGTACGAGCAATACCAACAGCGCCCAACGCATCTAATCTGTCTGCATCCTGCACTACGTCTAATTCTATAGAATGAAATTCCTGCTCTTTATTCCCTCCTTTAAAAGAAATATTTTCAATAATTTTTATAACGTGTTCAATAATTTCTTCGGCCTCCGCTTCGTGGCTAGAAAGATTTTGTGTTTTCAGAAATTCACGGGCTTTCTTTGGGCCAACAGTTTCGTCGCCAGCGTGAAATTTTGAATCGGCTATATCGTGAAGCAACGCGCCTAAGGCAACAACTGTTTTATCTACTTTTTCGCTTTCGGAAATGAGCAATGCATTTTTATAAACCCGTTCAATATGAAACCAATCGTGGCCTCCTTCGGCGTTTTGCAATTCATTTTTAACGAAAGCAATTGTATTCTGAATTATTTCTTCAGCAGTAAATGACACCATTATTTATGAACTTTTGATGTAACTGTTTCTTCCACTTTATCAATTAATATTTCCAAATCGTAATCTGCAATTTTTATGGCGGGATGCGCAATCATTTCTAACCGCACGCCCATTTGTATGGGAAACATGCCATGGCGCTGCAGCCTCCACGAATTATTTATGGTAACGGGCACCACATATCCGTCCGGGATCTTTTTGAAAAGTGTTTGCAACCCACTTTTGCGAAAAGGTTTTGGAACGCCAGTTTTACTTCGGGTTCCTTCAGGAAAAATAACCCCACTCCTTTTAAAAGTTTGAAGATATTTTGAAAATTTAACCAATTCAACTATTGCTTGTCGCGGGTTTTTGCGATCTATTAAAATGGAACCGCCGTGACGTAGATTGAAGGAAACAGAAGGAATGCCCTTGCCTAATTCTACTTTCGAAATAAATTTGGGATGAAATTTCCGCAGGTACCAGCTTAAAGGTGAAATATCCCACATGCTTTGGTGATTTGAAACAAATACAATAGGCACATTCTCTGGAATATTGGCGTTTATATCTACGTGAAAAGTGGTTCCTAAAACGTTTAAACACCGCAACAGCGTCCAGTTAAAACAATCAACTGTCTTTTTGTGAGCATTGTAACCAAACCAGTTAAAACTAATCCACTGAATAGGATGAAAAACCAAGATTGTTAAACCAAAAAGTAGGTAAAACAATACTGAAAAAGGATAGCTTATAATTTTTGAGAGTGCCTTCATTATTGTTCAAAAGTAAGAAAACCGCCTTAAAAAAGACGGTTTTTCCATTTGCTTATTTCAATCTCTAGTTTTGAAAACTTTAATTTTTCAATTTAGTTTTTGACTTCGATTTCGATTTGTTCTTTAAGGTATTGTTATCTATTTGAATGTAATTGTAAACGCATAATGCAACAATTAACATCCAAAACGCTCTATACAACCAATCACTGATTTCTTTTCCGAACAAATAAGAAACTTTCGGATTTTCGTAAAAATTATAACCTAAAGCTCCTAATGCCAAGATACCTACAATTACAACCAGCGGTTTACTCAACTTCATAACAAATTAGCTTAACAGCTTAACAATATTCGTTATAGGCTCCTTTCAAGTTTTCGGCTATCATTTGTGCTGGGCGGCCTTCAATATGATGGCGCTCTAACATATGCACCAATTCGCCATTTTTGAACAACGCCATAGACGGTGAACTTGGAGGAAAAGGAACCATACTCGCTCTTGCAGCATCAACAGCTTCGCGATCAACTCCTGCAAAAACGGTTACTAAATGATCTGGTTTTTTATTATTGTCTAGAGACATTGCTGCTCCCGGACGCGCATTTGCAGCTGCACAACCGCAAACAGAATTTACAACCACTAAAGTTGTTCCTTCATTTTTTAATGCTGTTGCAACGTCAGCTGCTGTATGTAGTTCGGAAAAACCTACATTCGTAAGGTCTTCGCGCATTGGTTTTACTAGTTCTGGTGGATACATAATATTATATATTTAAAGTGTAATAAAATTTGACTGCAAAGATACTAATTTTGAGAAGGATAAAATTTCAAATATTTCCCAAATAACACGGGGTAAATGCCAAAAAACGACAAAACATTTTCCTTTTTAGAATTCCTCATTTGAAAATTAGCACTTTAAATGGTTACCTTTGTCGCCGCTTAAAAAGAAAAATTACAAATTTATGATTCGTTGGTTATTAGCCGTTCTTGGTTATTTTATATATCGATTTCCAGGTGCTGTCGCTGGTTTTATTATAGGCAGTTTACTAGACAACATTAGCGTAAAAGGTAAAACCTTCCAAACTTCATTCGGGTCTTCGCAACAGCAAGTTACGCCTGCAGATTTTGAATTGAACCTACTATCGCTAGCTTCTTTAGTGATTAAGGCAGACGGGCAAGTAAGCCAGACCGAACTAGATTACGTACGTCAGTATTTTGTGCAAGCCTATGGACGGGAGCGCGCGAATGCAACTTTCAAAGTTTTTAATGAAGTAATTAAGAATCGTGAAATTTCTGCGCAAACCATTTGCACCATTTTGAGCCAGAGAACGCGTTACGAAAGCCGTTTGCAAATTCTTCACTTTTTATTCAGTATTGCAAATGCCGATGGCAGCGTTTCGACCGCCGAAGTAAATGAAATAAACCGCATCGCTGGATTTTTAGGAGTTTATGCCCGCGATTTTGAAAGTATAAAAGCGATGTTTTTCAAAAATCCGGACAGCGCCTACAAAATTTTGGAGATTGACAGAACAGCAACGACTTCTGAAATAAAAACAGCGTACCGAACAATGGTCAAAAAATACCATCCAGATAAACTACAGCATATGGACGAAGCGCATCAAAAAGGAGGCGAAGAAAAGTTCAATAAAGTGCAGGAAGCTTACGAGCAACTTCAGAAAGAGCGCGGGTTCTAGCTTCAGTATCTCTCAGCTTCCGAGTATTCGGTAAATTCAAACAAAACCTAACGGGTCTCAATGACTTGTTAGGTTTTTTTTTGCAAATATCTTTCAGCTAAACACAAATATTTAGACTTGCCTAAAAATAAAATATAGGTATGTGTAAAAATATTTTTACCTTTGTACTTATGTTTACATTAGCTGAAGAAAATTACTTAAAAGCAATATTTCATTTAGAACATGAAAGTGCCGGTGATATTAGTACGAATGCAATTGCTGTAAGCATGGAGACAAAACCATCTTCGGTTACAGATATGGTACAAAAACTGGCCGAGAAAAAACTGCTTGTTTATAAACGCTACAAAGGCGCGAAATTAACCGAGAAGGGTAGAAAAATTGCGGCTAATGTTATAAGAAAACACCGTTTATGGGAAGTGTTTTTAGTTGAAAAACTAAATTTTCACTGGGATGAAGTTCACGAAATAGCCGAACAATTAGAGCATATTAAATCTGACGAGCTTATAACCCGTCTCGACAAATTTTTGGGCAGTCCAGATTTTGATCCACATGGCGATCCAATTCCTGATAAGCACGGCGTATTAAAGCGCACCGAAAAGAAATTACTTTCCGAAATAGAAAAAAATCAAAAAGGCGTGTGTGTGGGTGTAAAAGAATCTAGCGCAGAATTTTTGCAATATCTCGATAAAAAGAAAATTAGCATCGGCACCAAAATTACAGTTCTTGGCAAGGAATTTTTCGACGGTTCTATGGTGATTTTAGTTGGAAAGGATCAGTCTTTCATATCGAAAACCGTGGCAGATAATTTATATGTTCAAACGCTTTAAACATGCTGATATTAGCACGTTCCCCTCAAAAAAAATAAAAATGAAAAAATTTATATTCTTAATTACTGTAATTCTTTTTGTTGGTTGCAAAAATGCTTCAAAAGATAACGGAAAAATTAAGGTCGTTACTACAACGACCATGATCACAGATTTAGTTTCAGAAATTGGTGGAGAGCACATTTCATTACAAGGATTGATGGGAGCCGGAGTAGATCCACACCTTTATAAGGCAAGTGAAGGCGATGTAACAAAACTCTATGAAGCAGATATTATTTTCTACGGAGGGCTTCATTTAGAAGGAAAATTGGTAGATATTTTTGAAAAAATGGAAGGTTCAAAGCAAACCGTTTCATTAGGCGATAGGCTTCCTAAAAACGAGCTAATTCCTTCAGAATATTTTGCTTCTAATTACGACCCGCACGTATGGTTCAACATTCAATTCTTTAAACAGTTTGGGCAGATTGTTACAGATGAACTTTCAAAAGCCGATGCTAAAAATGCTCAAAGCTATTTAGAGAATAATAAAATATATCAAGCAAAACTCGATTCACTTGAGCGTGAAGTAAAAGCAATTATAGCGACTTTGCCCGAAGAAAAACGTATTTTAGTTACCGCTCACGATGCGTTTAATTACTTCGGAAAGGCTTATGGATTTAATGTGGTTGGTTTGCAGGGAATTTCCACTGCAACTGAAGCTGGTGTAAAAGACGTTCAAAATCTTTCAGAATTTATTATTCAAAATAACATAAAAGCCATCTTTGTTGAGAGCTCCGTACCCAGACGAACCATTGAAGCACTGCGAGAATCTGTGCTATCAAAAAATCATATTGTTGAAATTGGCGGTACTCTATATAGCGATGCATTAGGAAATTCGGGAACCGAAGAAGGCACATACATAGGAATGTTTAAATACAACGTGAACACTATTGTAAACGCACTTAAATAAGGTTTAAACAATAAAACATGGACAATCAAAAACTGGCAGTACAAGTAGACGATCTTACCGTAGCCTATAACTACAAACCCGTGTTATGGGATATTGACCTGTCAGTTCCCGAGGGCGTTTTAATGGCGATTGTTGGCCCAAATGGTGCAGGAAAATCTACATTGATAAAAACAATTTTGGGCATCATAAAACCTATTGCGGGCAGTGTTTCTATTTACGGAAAACCTTATGAGAAACAGCGAAAATTAGTAGCCTATGTACCCCAAAAAGGAAGCGTAGATTGGGACTTTCCCACAACAGCTTTGGATGTAGTTATGATGGGCACTTACGGTAGTTTGGGATGGATAAAACGTCCTGGCCAAAAGGAGAAAAAAATTGCTTTAGAGTCTATGGAAAAAGTGGGAATGCTCTCCTATAAAAACAGACAAATAAGTCAATTGAGCGGCGGCCAACAGCAACGTGTTTTTTTGGCGAGAGCTTTGGCACAGGATGCTTCCATTTATTTTATGGATGAACCTTTTCAAGGCGTTGATGCCACTACCGAGATTGCTATTATTAATATTTTAAAAGAATTGCGAAAAGCAGGCAAAACGGTCGTAGTTGTTCATCACGATTTGCAAACTGTACCAGAATATTTTGATTGGGTAACATTTTTAAATGTGAAGAAAATCGCAACCGGACCGGTGAAAGATATTTTTAACGATGACAATTTAACCAAGACTTACGGGATTAATTATAAGGTTACTGTTAATAAATAGTGGTGAGAGGTGAGTAATTGAGTTGTAACTATAAATTAAATAAATACTATTTAATAAACACTAACGCCAAATAACTACCGACTACCGACTAATAACAAAAAAATGTCAATAACCGAATATTTCAACTTACTCTGGACAGACTATACGCTGCGTACCATTACTTTGGGCACGGCGGTATTGGGTGCAATTTGCGGTATGTTGGGTAGTTTTGCAGTGCTTCGGAAAGAAAGTTTATTGGGCGATGCTATTTCGCACGCTGCCCTTCCCGGAATTGCACTGGCATTTCTAATTACCGGTGCTAAGGATTCTGGAGTGCTACTATTGGGAGCTTTGGTAAGCGGATTGGTGGGTACGTTTTGGATAAGAGGAATTACTTCAAAAACGCATCTTAAAAGTGATACGGCACTGGGGTTAATACTCTCTGTATTCTTCGGTTTTGGAATGTTGTTGCTAACATATATTCAAAAACTGCCGAATGCAAACCAAGCTGGATTAGACAAATATCTTTTTGGTCAAGCGGCAACCCTTGTAGAAAGCGATGTACAATTAATGATTATTGTTACAGGAATTTCACTTGTTGTAATGCTACTTTTTTGGAAGGAATTTAAAATACTTCTCTTTGATGCCGATTACACAAAAACCCTAGGTTTCAACACTAAATTTATAGATGTATTAGTAACCTTTTTAATAGTGTTGGCTATAGTTTTAGGTCTACAAACCGTGGGTGTTGTACTTATGAGTGCTATTTTATTGGCTCCCGCTGCCGCAGCCAGACAGTGGACAAACAACCTAGGAACAATGGTTATATTGGCAGCTTTCTTTGGTGCCTTTTCGGGAGTATTTGGCACAGCCATTAGCGCGAGCCAAAAAAATCTATCTACTGGACCTGTAATTGTATTAGTGGCTGGTGTCTTTGTATTATTCTCTTTTATATTTTCTCCCAAGAGAGGACTTTTATTTCGAGAAATTAGGTTTCGAAAAAACCGCACCGACTTAAAACTGATGAAAACACTTCAGTTTATGTATGGCGTTGTGCAGGATCACGAAAATATTTCGCATCCGCACGCCATTCGTATCCTGAATAATTTTCAAGGATATACAAGAGGTTCACTAAAAAAATTAGAAGATGAAGGCTGGATAGCAATCCATGGACAGCAATGGGCAATGACACCGAAAGGTTATAAACAAGCACAAGAAATGTATAATCAACAAATAGGCAATGAGTAATCCGCAACTGGAAATTCAAATTATTGCAGCCGTCGTGGCAGTGGCATGCGCCATTCCTGGGGTGTTTTTGGTGCTTCGGAAAATGGCTCTAATTAGCGATGCGATAAGCCACTCGATTTTACCGGGCATTGTTATCGGCTTTTTTGTAACGCAAGATTTAAATTCACCACTTCTTATTCTTTTGGCGGCTCTTTTCGGTGTTATCACGGTCGTCTTGGTAGAATTCATCCAAAAAACTGGACTGGTTAAAGAAGACACCGCCATAGGTCTGGTTTTTCCCGTGTTATTCAGTATTGGAGTTATACTTATTTCAAAAAACGCAAATGATGTACATTTAGACGTTGATGCCGTTTTGTTAGGAGAACTTGCCTTTTCTCCATTTAATCGCTTAATGATTTCTGGTGCAGATTGGGGACCAAAATCATTGTGGGTAATGGGAAGCATTTTACTAATCACTTTGAGTTTATTAGTGTTGTTTTTTAAAGAATTAAAAGTAAGCACTTTTGACGCCGGGCTTTCTTCGGCATTAGGTATTTCACCAGTTATTATGCATTACGGACTTATGTCTGTTTCGTCTATTACCGTTGTTGGCGCATTCGATGCCGTTGGCGCCATATTGGTTGTTGCTTTAATGATTGCGCCTGCCGCGACAGCCTATTTGCTTACCGAAGATCTGAAAAAAATGATTGGGCTTTCTATATTATTCGGGGTGTTTTCGGCTATTTCGGGATATTGGGTAGCCCATTTTCTCGATGCTTCCATCTCTGGCTCCATCGCCACAACCTTGGGAGTTATATTTTTAATGGTTTATTTATTCGCTCCAAAAAAGGGACTCATATCTGTGCTGTATCGTCAAAAACAACAGCGTATTGAAGTATCGCTTATTACTTTTCTTTTACACTTAAACCGCCATGAGGAAGAAAGCGAACGACATATAAATCACTTACAGGAACATATTAATTGGCGAGCGGTACGAGCCAGAACGGTATTGGATTTGGCCGAAAGAAACAACCTCGTTGAAATAAAAAACGATGTGGTATTTCTCACTAAAAAGGGATTGACATTCACCGAAAAATCATTGGAATACATTATCAACAATAGAGATGAAAAAATCGAACCGATGAAAGAAGATTTTTTCCTTTTTAGGGGCTAGCATCTTTTCCGTTTTTCACTTCCCCTGTTTTCTGGCACTGTTTTTTATACTATCTTTAAAATTGAAAAAACACAAAACAATGAAAAATTCACTTTTAGCAGTCATCATTCTTTTTTCATCCTTTGCTTTTGGGCAAAACGATTCAGCCGAAACCCCTAAAATTGTAGTTAAAGTGCCAAAAGGCGAAACTATAGTTATGAAGGGTGTTTCTATAAATTTTATGGAAGTTGTAGAAGATTCTCGCTGCCCTACAGGAGTAGATTGTATCTGGGCTGGACGCGCGAAAGTGAAGGTATCGGTAACTTCAAACGGAAAAACTGAAGAAAAAATCTTGATTTTTGGAGCAACTAGAGCGGGCGAAGATGCTAACACCAATCTTTACAGTTCTGAAAAATTTGCAATTAATGGCTTAAAATTAACGCCATATCCTACCTCCGAAGATAACGGAAGAAATAAAAGCTACGTGTTGTTAATTTGTGAAGAGAAGAATAAATAGAATAAATAGATTAGTGGCAACCACAGTCTTTCTTCCCACATTTGGTATTCCCGCCATCTAGCGTGCCAGTTGAGCTTTGACGCGCTTCAAAAATAGGATTCCACACAAACTTTTTAAGCAAAAAGCCTGCGGCAATAGAAAAGGTTACTAAAACTAATATTGTTTGCATACGGCAAAGATACTCAATAGCCAGCTATTTCCCAAAGGAGAATTACTTCGCAAAGGAATCTGCAATTTAATGCAAACTACAGCTCCCGCAATCTGAATGGTCGCCAGGTTTCCCCGATGAACTTTTGCTAGTTTTAAATGGATTCCAAACAAATTTTGTAATCATAAAAAATACGGCGAATGCGAAGGTTATTAATACTAATACTGTTTGCATAACTAAAAATATTTTTATTCTACTTCAAAAATTGATAAGCAGCTAAAGCCACAACGTAAGCAATACCGCTCATCACAAATAATTGCCACATAGGCCATTTCCAACTGTTTGTTTCGCGTTTTACAATGGCGAGGGTACTCATACATTGCATAGCAAAAGCGTAAAACAATAACAGTGAAACCCCACTGGCAAAATTAAACAGTGGCCCTCCCAGAACTGGGTTAACCTCCGCCGCCATTCTATTCTTGATGGTTTGTTCGTCGTCGCTACCAACGCTATAAATGGTGGCTAGGGTGCCTACAAATACTTCGCGCGCGGCAAAAGAACTTACTAGCGCAATCCCTATTTTCCAGTCGTAACCCAAAGGACGCACCGCTGGTTCAATAGCGTGACCAATATGACCAATGTATGAGTTTTCCAGTTTGTAGGAATCTACGTGCATCTCAAATTCTTCTTCTGAAAGATTTTGCGAAGCGTATTTCGCTTGTATAACTTCTTCGGCGTTATTGAAATCTCCAGGACCATAAGATGCCAGCACCCACAAAATGACTGAAATGGCGAGTATTATTTTTCCCGCTCCAAAAACAAATGCTTTGGTTTTTTCAATTACGGTAATAATTACGTTCTTAGGTAGCGGAAGTTTATAATTGGGCATTTCTACCACAAAGAAACTTTTGGAACGGATTTTTAAAATCTTATCGAGCAAGTATGCCGAAAAAATAGCAGCTCCAAAGCCCAGAATGTACATAAACATTAGGGTTAGTCCCTGCAAGCTGAAGATTCCCAAAACGCGGGTGTCGGGAATTACTAAAGCAATAATTATTAAATAAACTGGCAAACGCGCAGAACAAGTAGTAAAAGGTGTAACTAAAATAGTTATTAAACGCTCCTTCCAGTTTTCAATATTTCGGGTAGCCATAATTGCTGGAATGGCACAGGCAGTACCTGCAACGAGCGGCACTACACTTTTTCCGCTTAGTCCAAAACGGCGCATTACTCTGTCCATTAAAAAAACCACGCGGCTCATATAGCCTGTTTCTTCTAAAATAGATATGAAAAGAAAAAGGAATGCTATCTGAGGAATAAATATTACAATTCCGCCCAAGCCCGGAATAATTCCTTCAGCTATTAAATTTGTGAAATCACCTACGGGTAAAGTGTTTTTTGCCCATTCGCTTAACGAAGCGAAGGAACTATCTATAAAGTCCATCGGGTATGCACTCCAATCGAAAATAGCTTGAAAAATGAGGAGTAGAATTCCGAAGAATATCACATATCCCCAAACTTTATGAGTCAATACACGATCCAAACGACTTCTTAAATCCTTGGCGTTTGCAGTATCTACGTGAAGCGTGTCCTTTAATGTTTCATTTATAAATTTATAACGAGCAATGGTTTCTTTCTGCTGCAGCCGTTTTAGGTTACTAACAGATTCCGTTTGAAAAGATGCAACCCCTTTCAATTCATTTCGATTCAATTTTCCAAAATTTACGTCTTGCGTTATTACCAACCACAATTTGTAGAGATCTTGATTGGGAAACGCCTTTCGCAAACGGTCAAAATATTCAGTTGAAATATTTGAAGCGTTCAAGCAAGGTTTTGTAGAAAGCAGATTATAACCTTCAATCAATTCCTTTAAATTATCAAATCCAAGATTTCTTCGGGAACTGATAAGTGCAATTTTAGTCTGTAATTTTTCTTCCAGCAATGCTACATCCAGCGTAATTGCCTTCCGTTTCATCCTGTCAGACATGTTTATGGCGAGAATTGTTGGAATGCCCAAATCTTTAATTTGGGTGAAAAGCAACAGGTTTCTTTTAAGGTTTTCTACATCGGCTACTACAACCGCAACATCGGGAAAATCTTTGTCGTTTTTATTTAGTAGTAATTCAATCACCACATTTTCGTCTACCGAAGATGCATTCAAACTATAAGTTCCTGGCAAATCGAGAATGTGAACTTTGCAAGCACGACCAAATTTGCAAGTGCCTTGTTTTTTTTCGACGGTAATGCCGGGATAGTTACCCACTTTTTGATTCAGCCCAGTAAGCCGATTAAACACAGAGGTTTTTCCGGTATTGGGGTTTCCTATAAGTGCAACGTTTATGTGTTTTGCCATATTTCGACTAGCTCAATAACCTAATTTCGAATTCACTGAACGGCTGTTATTTTTCGCAGCTCAAATACCGTATTTAGGCTCCGCTTGGTAGACGGCGGAATGTTTTAAAAATTAAATCAGTTCAATTTCAATCATACAAGCCGTTTCTCTGCGAATGGCGAGATGGCTTCCATTTATATTTAAATATAGCGGATCGTTGAATGGCGCAACCTGAACCAAACACACTTCATTACCAGGTAAGCAGCCCATTTCTAATAGTTTCAAAGGAACTACATCTACAGAAAATTCCTTGATAATGCCGCGTTGGCCTTTTTTCAATGAAGCGATTGTAATCACCGTCTTTTTATTTAGATTGATTTTAAACAACGCAAAAGTAAGTGATTTAATTTAGAATGAGGAACTCAGAATTGAGAATTATTTTCAATGTTTTTAAAAGTTTATTTTTGATTTCAAAAACCTTGTAAATACGGGTTAAACAAACATACTAGCTTGATAATATAGCTTTCGAATTAGCTCAAAATTTTGCGCTTTACGATTAATCTTCCAGTTTCAGGACTTTAATATCGTGCAGAAGTGATTCAATGGCTTCCGGATCTGTACCGTCATAAAAACCGCGAATGCGCTTCTTTTTATCTACCAATACAAAATTTTCAGTATGTACAAGATCGTTTTCCTGATAAGGCACATCTTTGGCAGCTAAGTACGATTTTCTGGCAAGGTCATATATTTCTTTTTTATCGCCAGTAACCAGATTCCATTTAGCGTCATTCACGCCTTTTTCTAAAGCGTATTTTTTTAACTGAGCAACGCTATCAATTTCAGGTGTTACGGTGTGTGAAAGTAAAAGTACGTCATTGTCATTTTTAAGATCTTCCTGAATTTTCACCATATGATCTGTCATTATCGGGCAAATAGTTTGGCAAGTAGTGAAGAAGAAATCTGCTACGTAAATTTTATCTTTATAATCGTTTTGCGTGATAGTTTTTCCATTTTGATTGGTCAAGCTAAAATCTGCAATAGTGTGATACCTTTTTACATACTGAAGGGTAGTATCCACAAGCTCTACCGCAACATCTGCCGGTTGAAATACTCTCAGCACTTCTTTGGGTTTCATTATTTGGTAAATAAAACTAATAATGATAGCAGATAGCACCAATAAAACTACTGCGAAGAATTTATACTTTTTGAAAAAAGTAAGCATTGCGTTAAATTTTAGACTGAATAGATATATTCGCCCGCAAAAATAAGGTCTAAAACTATCAAATTGAATACATTTAACATTCGAATTGTTATATCGAAATATTCTACTTTGACTTCTCCTTTTTTCAGAAACCAGACAGTCATGTTCCTTTATCTAAATTGTAATTAAAATATTTTTCTACGATGAAAACATTATTACTTCCCGCTTTATTTCTTGTTTCTCTTTTTTCCTTTTCACAAAATTTTCAATCAGATAACATTAGTGAAGCAGAAGCTAAAGCAGCTACAGGCTGGTTTGGCAAACCTGTAAATTTAAATACAGGCAATTACGACCTTAAATACCACAGATTAGAATTTACGGTGAATCCATCGCAAGCATTTATAAATGGTAAGGTGACTTCATATTTTGAGGCAAAAGAAGATTTAAACACCGTAACCTTCGAACTTGTAGATAATATGACCGTTTCCCAAGTTACTCAACGTGGAACGACCCTAAGTTTTACACAGAATAATAATGACGAAGTTGTTATTACACTTCCACAAATGCAAGCACAGGGCGTTTTAGATTCGTTGTCGGTTACCTATTCGGGCAATCCCGTTAGTTCTGGTTTTGGTTCGTATGAAACAGACACCCATAACGGCCATCCCGTAATGTGGACACTTTCTGAACCTTTTGGCGCCAAAGCTTGGTGGCCTTGCAAACAGGATTTGAACGACAAAATTGATATGATTGATGTTTACATTACCACCCCACGTTTCGACCCTACAAATGAAGAATATGTTGCTGTATCAAACGGTTTAGAAATGGGACAGACTATAAATGGAAGCAATAAAACCACACATTTTAGACATCAATATCCTATTCCTGCTTACTTAATTGCAATTGCCGTTACCAATTATTCGGTCTATTCGCACACGGTTGCAAACAATGGAAATCCTTTCGAAATTATAAACTACGTTTATCCGGAAGACCTGTCGTATGCGCAAGCGAGTACGCCTGTTACCGTTGATATAATGAACCTGTTCTCAGATCGCTTTGAGCCGTATCCGTATGCGAATGAAAAATACGGTCATGCGCAGTTTGGTTGGGGTGGCGGAATGGAACATACTACAGTTTCATTTATGGGTGGTCTTAACCGCGGATTAATTGCTCACGAACTCGCACACCAATGGTTCGGAGATAAAGTTACTTGTGGCAGCTGGCAAGATATTTGGCTAAATGAAGGCTTTGCAACGTATTTGTCTGGATTGGTAATTGAAGATTTTGACGGCACTGCAGACTTTAAATTTTGGAGACAAGATAAAATTTCTTCCATTACCAGCAATTCTGATGGTTCGGTTTACATTCCAGCGCAAGACACCACTTCTGTTAACCGAATTTTCAGCAGTAGATTAACTTATAACAAAGGTGCAATGGTGTTACATATGCTTCGGAAAAAACTGGGCGATGCAGTTTTCTATCAAGGATTGAAAGATTATTTGGCAGACCCTGCTCTTTCTTATGGCTATGCAAAAACAGGCGATTTGGTTAGAAATATGGAAGCCGCCAGTGGCGAAAATCTTTCAGAGTTTTTTAGTGATTGGATTTACGGAGAAGGCTTTCCTAGATATACTATTCAATGGAATCAAGTTAATGCGGGAAGTATTTATCTGAAAATTTCACAGACCCAAAGTCATCCTTCGGTTTCATATTTTGATGTACCCGTGCCATTACGTATTACCGGTACGCAAGGTGAAACATTAGATATTATTTTGGATAATAACGTAAACAATCAAACCTACCAACCCGCGGTAAACTTTACCGTGCAGAGCGTTCGCTTTGACCCAGAATACGACATAATTTCCAGCAACAACAACGTTGTTTTGGGTACAGATGAATTTGCGCTCGAACAACAAATTGTGTTTTACCCCAACCCTACTTCAGACATAATTAATCTTCAAAAACCAGCAAATTTGGTGGTTGAAAAGGTTCAAATTTTTAATGCATTGGGACAGGTTTTATATTCCGAAGGTGTTTCAGAAACAGTTGACGTTTCAAAATTTGCAAAAGGAATTTTGTTCTTTCGCCTAGAAACTGAGCAGGGAGTTGTGAATAAGACAATCTTGAAACAATAAATTTTTCGCCAGAAATTCGCGAATCTTTTCGTTTAAAATTTCGTGAATTCGTTGTAGTAAGCTTTTCACCTAAAACATAAAAGCATCATAAATAAGCGGGAACACACCCGCTTATTTTTTTTGCACGTTCTAAAAGAGTACTTTTGTGCGATTTTTTACTGAAACCATTGATTATTTAGTGGAGCAGAAAAAGATTAGACAATATCAATTTAGCCTCCATTTAAATGATGAGTGCTTTAAAATTGAGACCATTTTATTAAAATTTCTATTTAAAAACATATGACTCCATTTGCTGTTAAAGCTATACAACTTCTTTTAAGTTTATCCTTATTAATCGTTCTGCATGAATTGGGACATTATATTCCCGCCAAACTTTTTAAAACTCGAGTTGAGAAATTCTACCTTTTCTTTGATGTGAAATTTTCACTTTTCAAAAAGAAAATTGGCGATACCGTTTATGGTATTGGCTGGCTTCCTTTGGGCGGTTATGTAAAAATTGCCGGAATGATAGATGAGAGCATGGACAAGGAACAAATGGCTCAGCCACCACAACCGTGGGAATTCCGAAGTAAACCAGCTTGGCAACGTTTAATAATTATGCTTGGTGGTGTTACAGTAAATATTATTGTAGGCTTCGTTATTTATATGGGTATTCTTTATTTCTACGGAAGAGATATTACCACAAATACAGATCTACCGCAAGGCTTTGCAATAACACAACAATTTAAGGATTACGGTTTTCAAGATGGCGATCAGATTTTAACTATAAATGGAGAGCCTTTAGATGATATACTTGAAATAAACCGCTACATTTTTGTTCGTGATATTTCAAATGTAGAAGTAAAACACGCAGATGGCAGCATCGAGATTATACAAGTGCCAGACGATGCAGGCTCAAAAATGTTTGAAAGTGGTATTATGCCAGCTTTTACCCCACGACAGGAAATTACAGTCGATTCGGTATTTGGACCCGCTAAAGAAGCCGGAATGCTAGCGAATGATGAGATTGTTTCGATCAATGGAAAAACAGTACACTACCGCGATGAATTCCAAAATATTATTGATGAAAACAAACTTGACGCAAAACAGATTGTTTTTTCAAGAGGAAATACTATTGACACCCTAAATATAACTGCTAACGAAGAAGGGCTAATTGGAATTGGATATTCAAACGAAAAGTTAATTTCACAATTAGGTCAAACTAAGATAGATTATACCTTTGGCGAAAGTATAGTTGGTGGATTCGGTTTTGGTTATAATACCTTAAAAGATTATGTAGTCCAGTTCAAGTATGTATTTACAAAGAAAGGAGCCACCAAAGTGGGTGGTTTTGGAGCCATTGGAAACCTTTTCCCGGGTGTTTGGGACTGGCAGAGCTTTTGGGCAACCACCGCTTTAATATCGATTATTCTTGCGTTTATGAACATTCTACCCATACCAGCATTAGATGGTGGTCACGTAATGTTTCTTTTATATGAAATTGTATCAGGCCGTAAACCGAACGATAAGTTTATGGAATATGCGCAAATGGTAGGTTTCTTTATTTTAATTGCCTTGGTGCTCTTTGCCAACGGAAACGATATATATCGCTGGTTGTTTGAGTAAAACATCCTAGCTTATCACTTTAAAAAAATACTTCGGAAAACCACCGAGGTATTTTTTTTTGAAAATTTTTGATGACGTTTCCCTCCCTTTTACGATGTATATAAAAAGGACACGTTGCTTCTTGTCAAGTTAATTCAAACATTTTGGCGATAAGGTTTTGTTCTTTAAAACGAAAAATGTGTCAGTTTATCCAGAAAATTTAAAAAAAATAGGACAATTGTATATATATCGTATCTTTCTGTATTGTTTTGGAACAAATGCATAAAGAAAACAAAAAGAATTTTTACATTTTACCCGCTAACGAAACAGTTTTGCTCATCAAACAAAATGACGCAGCCACGCTGAAAAAATTGTATTTAACTAATTTTTCAAAGGTGAAACGTTATGTACTTAAAAATAGCGGGAATGAGCAACAAGCAAAAGACGTGTATCAAGAAGCATTTGTAGCTATGTGGCGAAATATTAAAAACGATAGGTTTTCCGCTAATAACCAAAGTGTAATTAATGGATACCTTTTTAAGATTGCAAAATACAAATGGTTAGACCACCTGCGATCTGTTAAATACAAAAATACTACGTTCATAAACCGCGATATTGAATACGATGAGCCCGATTTTGAGGTTGACGAAGATAAAATTCAAAAAATTCAAATAATTATGGACTGCCTTAGTAATCTTGGCGAACGCTGCCAAACATTGCTAAAGCTATTCTATTTTGAAAGAAAATCTTATAAAGAAATAGCCCAAATATTGGCAATGGATGAAGCCTCCGCACGTAACGCAAAGTATCGATGCCAGGAACAATTAAAAAAAATGACCCAAACAATCCCCAATGGAAGTTAATAGCCAAATAGAGAACAATCAAGAAAATCACGAACTAATAGATGCATACTTATTAGGAAATCTTGACACCGACGAACTTGCCGAATTTAAAAAGCGGATGAAAATCTTTCCAGATTTTAGGAATGCAGTGAAAGAACAAGAAGCCGCCATGCAAGCTGTGGAAGAAATTAATCTTAAACCTACACTCGATGATTTTCACGAAGAAGTAAAAGATGAGCCCGTGAATATATGGATGTCGCGCGGAAGGTTGGCTCTAGCTGCATCTTTTTTAATATTAATTGCCGTAAGTAGTTGGGCTATTTTGAAATATGGAAATTCAGCCGAACGAGTTTATGACGCAAATTTTAGACCGGATCCTGGTCTTCCCACTACGATGGGAACCTCATCAGACTACAATTTTTATTACGGAATGGTGAATTACAAGCGTAAAGAATACGCTGAAGCCATTACTAGATGGGAGCTTTTATACGCTGCTGATCCAGAAAATGACACTTTAGTATATTTTCTGGGCGTTGCAAATTTGGCCAACGGTAATCCACGACAAGCCGAAAAATATCTTCAAATTGCCAGAAATGATAGTGAAAGCGTTTTCTTCGAAGAAATAAAACATTATTTAGCATTATCACTATTGAGAAAAAACAATATTTCAGAGGCAAAAACGCTGTTGCAAAAAAGCAAAAATCCAGCAAATATTGCGCTGCTCAAGGACTTACAGGGTCTCTAACAATTCTATACTTATAGTCTCGCTGATAGTACGGAAAACAAATATTGAGAAAGTTTCAAATTTTATTTTGATGGAAATAAAAAATAGGTATATTTGCAACCGCTAACGCAAAATTCCTCCTTAGCTCAGTTGGTTAGAGCATCTGACTGTTAATCAGAGGGTCCTTGGTTCGAGCCCAAGAGGAGGAGCACAGTTAGACAAAGCCTTTACAGAAATGTAGAGGCTTTCGTGTTTTTGGTGGGTACCTATCTATCAAATTTAGGGAGTCAATACAGGCTATTCTTTCCTCCTATTATTATTTCGTCTTCTAAAATCTCTTAAAGAATCTAATATCAATGATTTACGATGTGTTAAATGCTATATATATAACAATTAAATCTTAAATTATCACATTTTAATTACACTTTATTTGCATTTTAATTACAATGGAGGTAAATTGGGTATATGAAATTTGAGCCCAATTTAATTATCACTCCAAGCCAGACGAAAAATTTGCTAGAGATAGAAAGACATAAAGAGGCGCTAATTATTTTTCCCATTTCGGCACCATTTATCGTTTCGCTACGTGTAACTTCACAATTGCTTTCAACGCACTTTTCAACTCAAATAGGAGGAAATTCACTCACACAAAGTGATGTAAAACAGATAATTGAAGGTAATGATGAAGAATTTTTAAGTCAGGATCACGATATTCGAGAAGTGCGAAACTATTTTAAAGCATTGGAATATGTAGCCCAAGAATGTAGAAAAAAAACAGCTATCGATGAAAGACTGATTAGCACAATACACAGCTTGGTTTTTACAGGAGCCAAAATAAATAGCCCTTATAGGAATAGCGATAATGAAATTAAATATGGTTCCACAGGCAGTATTGTATATATGCCGCCTGAAGCAATTGAAGTAGCTTCTTTAATGAAAGAACTTGTTACGTGGATTAATGATTCAATACTCGCCGAAGAGCTACCCGCTCCCATTATAGCTGGATTGGCGCACTATCAATTTGCAACCATTCACCCCTATTACGATGGCAACGGTCGCACAGCCCGATTACTTACCACATTTATACTCAATATCACTGGTTACGGAATAAACAGTATCTATTTTTTGGAAGCATATTATGCGAAGAATCCGTTAGATTATTATAAAGCATTGACTACCGGAAAGAGCCAAAATTATTATGATGCCCCCGCAGAAACAGATATGGCTCCTTTTTTAGAATATTTTCTGAGCGGAATGGCAGTTTCGCTTAAAAGCGCTCGAGATATAGTACAGCAAATGATCAAGGAAGAAAACCTTGGATCCCTTGAAAGTTACAATGAAAAACTACGGGAACTAAGCCCACAACAACGCCAACTTCTTTCGTTGTTTTTAAAACATAAAGAAATTTCGATTCAAGACGTTGCAGATTTCTTTAAACTTAATACACGCAGTGCATATGGCTTGGTCAAAAAATGGATTGATGGTGAATTTATAGAAATAGGAAATACATCTAAAAAAGCCAGAACCTATATGCTCACCCCACAATGGGAACAATTGATTGTTGAAGGAAATTTGGAATTATAAGAAATTTAATACAAACCCTTGCCGCACTTAACTTAGCAGATTTATAAATACACTTGGCAATTCCTCGAAATATTTAAAACTCGTAAGAAAAACATAAATATAAATCAAGAAAGAGATTTTGTTTTATTACCTATTCTTCTTTCGGAACAATAATTCGAAAATAACTAAATTTGGTCTCCAATAATTCTGGCCTCATAGTTCAATGGATAGAATAGAAGTTTCCTAAACTTTAGATCCAAGTTCGATTCTTGGTGAGGCTACAATACATATTTCAAGTTCCCCCGAAATTTCGGGGCCCTCTCAAAACGCACCACTATTTTATAATAATTTTAAGGAGTGCTCAGTTTTATTTCACTTAATTTATACCTTTATTTTATTTATTAGTTATGAACGAAAATAGAATTGCCTTTTTTATAATTACTGGTGTCCTCGCTTTTGTAGGAATCCTTTGGTATGCTTTTGAAAACCCAGCATTGAATCCTCGTTTGGAAGAAGAAACATATACGATAATACGCAAATGGGATATGCCCGTGGAACTAAATGAAATATCCGGGATTACTTGGATTACTAAAGATAAAATTGCCTGTGTTCAAGATGAAGAGGGAATAATTTTTATTTTCAACCTCAACACAAACCTTATTGATAAAAAAGTGAATTTCGCCAAATCTGGTGATTTCGAAGGGCTCGCCATCTTAGATAGCACCGCTTACGTAATGGAAAGCAGCGGCCGCCTTTTTGAAATAAATAATTATCTAAAAGCTAATTTTCAAGTAAAAGACTACCAAACTCCTTTTGCTGGAAAAAACAATATGGAATCTCTTGTAGCAGATTCACTCAAAAATAGATTGCTGTTTATAGCAAAAGATAAAGATCCGAATAGTGACGCATTTAAAGGTATTTATGCCTTCGATTTAACCACTAAAAAAACAAAATCGCTACCTGTTTCTAAGATTCCGCTAAACCATACAATTTTTAAATCTAAAGATGCAGATGATGATGTGGAAGCTACAACAAACTTTTATCCATCAGATATGGCTATAGACCCGATAAGTGGGAATTTCTATATTATAGAAGGGAAAAATCAGCGATTATTAATTATGGACAGCATTGGCAAACCAATACGAATACATAAATTACACAACGAATCCTTTCCACAACCAGAAGGAATAACCTTTGCTCCAGACGGAACACTTTATATTTCTAACGAGGGAAAAAATGGAACTGCAAATATTCTAGAGGTTGAATTTGATAAGTAAGAATTAATACTTATCCTTCAAATTTGTTAACATAATCTCGGTCATTTCATCTAATGAAATTTGGCTTTTCCAGCCCCAATTCTTTTGCGCTTCACGATCATCTATGCTTTGTGGCCAGCTATCTGCAATAGCTTGTCTAAAATCTGGCTCGTAGCTAATTTCAAATTCAGGAATATGCTTACGAATGCTTGCTGCTACTTGCTCCGGATCAAAAGTCATACCTGCAAGATTATAGCTATTTCTAATCTGAATTTTCTCTTTTTCAGACTCCATAATTTTTACGGTGGCTCTAATCGCATCGTCCATAAACATCATGGGTAATGTAGTTTCAGCATTTAAAAAACAAACATATTTTTTGTGTTTTAATGCTTTGTGATAAATATCTACCGCATAATCTGTAGTACCACCACCAGGCATAGTCTTGTAACTTATAAGTCCAGGATAGCGTATACTGCGAACATCTACTCCATAGCGATTAAAGTAATACTCGCACCAGCGCTCGCCAGTTTGTTTACTTATTCCGTAAACCGTGCTAGGCTCCATTATGGTGTGTTGTGGCGTATCAGTTTTTGGTGTTGTGGGTCCGAAAACCGCGATGCTGGAAGGCCAAAATATTTTGTCAATCTTTTTTTCCTTCGCTAAATTTAAAACGTGAAAAAGTGAATTCATATTCAGATTCCAACCTTTCATAGGGAATTTCTCTGCAGTGGCGGAAAGCATCGCTGCCATCAAATAAACGTCGGTAATTTCGTGGCGAATTACCACCTCCTCTACCGCATCATAATCCATAGCGTCCAAAATCTCGAACGGTCCACTCTTCATAAGCTCCTCGTCTCCTTCACGAATATCGCTAGCTATTACTTTATGGCTACCGAATTTTTCGCGTAAGTAGATTGTTAACTCCGTACCTATTTGTCCGCAAGCCCCTATAATTAGAATCCTTTTTTTCATCTCTTTATTTTTTCAAAAATGTGATGTAAATATACGTATTATGAATTCGCTCAGAAGTTAAAAATTTTATGTGCCATTTCACTTATAACCAGTATCTTTGAGCATTTTCTAACAGATATGAAATTAACAATCTCACTTTTATTAGTCCTCGGCCTAGCTTTTTCTTGTAAAAATGCTTCCGATGAAAACAATAATCAAGCTCCAACCAACGATGCTTCTATAATTTTTGGCGACAAAAATTATAATTTCCCACCACTTTCAGAACCCGCAAAAATACAAGCTGTAAATTGGGGTGTTTTAGAAGATTTTCTTGCCGAAGCAAAAAATGCGAATGGAAGTAACTATCAAGACCTGCGCAACAGCACGGAAAATTTAAGGCAATATGCAGATTCGTTATTAAAAAAGATTCCAGATACGCTAGACACAAAACCTATTTATAGTAGATTGATGGTCGTAAAAACACGTACCGTTTTGCTTCATCAAATTTCGCATCAAGCAGCTATTGATTCGCTGAAAGTAAAGGAAAGTTTGGACGAAATGAACATAGCTGTAACCAATCTAATTATTCAACTTAACGAGAAATTTCAGAAGGATAACATAGATTTCCAAAGAAAAGATAATGAGGAAAGTGAGCTAAAAAAGCAACAACGTTACAAAGACTCTATCATGAATTTAGAACTTCAGGATAAAAAGAATAAAAAAGTGTAACATTCGCACTGAAAGTACAACTTATACTTTCAATATAATTTCGAGAACGAAAAATACTTCTAACAAAACTTATACAATGAAAACAAATTTTTTGAAACCTGTTGTGGCTTTTGCAGTTATTGCCATTGCCGCAACCGCATGTAAAGAAAAATCTGATGTGGCTGTAACAGAAAACGAACCACACGGAATTATTCTTGCAAACATGGACACCACTGTTAGTCCGAAAGCAGATTTTTACAATTATGTGAATGGAAACTGGATGAAAAACAACGAGATTCCAGACGACCAAACTAGTTGGGCTGGATTCACCATTCTAAGAAAAAAGACTGATGCCGATATGCTAGATATTTTGGCAAGAGCCAAAAAAAGCGGAAAATACGCAGCAGATACAGACCAAGCCAAAGCTTTGATGATTTATGAATCTAAGCTAGACACGGTTGCAAGAGATAAAGCTGGAATTAATCCACTTAAACCTGCACTCGAAAAAATTGCTTCTATAAAAAACATGGCAGATTTTCAAAAAGTAATGAGTGAAGATGCTGTTGCTGTTTCGCAACCATTTTTGGGTCTTGCAGCTTTTTCAAACCCAAGTAACAGTGCTATTAACTCGGCTTATGTTACGCCAGGTAGTTTAGGTCTTCCAGATCGCGATTTCTACACAAATACAGATCCTGCTTCGGTTAAAATACGTCAGCAGTATGTAGATCACATAACACGTATGCTTCAGTTTTTAGGCGATAATGAGGAATCTGCTCGCAAGCAAGCAGAAACTATTTTAGCTTTTGAAACAAAACTTGCTTCACCAAGATTGGATAAAGTTGCGAGTCGCGATTTCAGAAACTTCAACAATCCAAAGAGTATGGCTGAACTTCAAAATATGCTTCCGCAGATTAAGTGGGAAGAAGCTTTTAAAGGTATGGGCGTAACGAAAAAAATGGATACGCTTATCGTAATGCAACCAAAGTATATGGAAACGTTGAAGCAAATGTTCGCGAAGCCAGATTTTGATACTTGGAAAACAGTAATGCGTTGGTCAACATTAAACAATTCTGCAGGAATGTTGACTACAGAAATAGAAAAAGCAAATTTCGATTTCTATGAAACTACTTTAAAAGGAACTAAAACACAGAAACCTGCCGACGAACGCGCGCTTGCTACCGTAAACGGAAGCGTAGGCGAAGCTTTGGGTAAATTATATGTAGATGAAATGTTCCCGCCAGAAGCAAAGCAAAAGGCAGAAGCAATGATTACTAATGTAATTGCAGCCTACAAAGCCCGCATAAAGGCGTTAACTTGGATGAGCGACAGTACGAAAGTGAAAGCTATCGAAAAGCTAGACAAGTTCACCGTAAAAGTGGGTTATCCAGATAAGTGGAAAGATTATTCTTCAATGGCTGTTAAAACAGGTAACACATATTATGACAATATGGTAGCCGTACAAACTTGGGGCCTAAAAGACAATCTTGATAAAATAGATGAGCCTGTAGACCGTACAGAATGGGGAATGAGCCCACAAACAGTGAATGCTTATTTTAACCCTTTTAACAACGAAATCGTTTTCCCGGCAGCAATACTTCAGCCACCTTTCTACGATTACAAAGCAGATGAAGCCGTTAACTACGGTGGAATTGGGGCAGTAATAGGTCACGAAATTTCGCACGCTTTTGATGATAGCGGCTCACGTTTTGACTCCAACGGAAATTTGGTAAACTGGTGGACAGAAACAGATCTTAAAAACTTTACCGAGCGTGGCGATAAGCTTGCCGAGCAATACAGTAATATTGAAGTTTTAGATAGTGTATATATAAATGGTAAATTCACTTTAGGTGAAAACATTGGCGATCTTGGTGGCGTTCTTGGCGCATACGATGGTTTACAACGTTTTTACAAACAAAACGGACGTCCAGATAACATTGACGGTTTTACGCCAGAGCAACGTTTCTTTATGAGTTGGGCCACAGTTTGGCGCACCAAATCTCGTGATGAAGCTTTACGCAACCAAGTAAAAACCGATCCCCATTCTCCAGGAATGGTTCGTGCTACACAACCACTACTGAATGTCGATGCTTTCTACGAAGCTTTTGATATTAAAGAAGGCGACCCAATGTATGTTGCCCCTGAAAATAGGGTTCGTATTTGGTAATATGACTATTGTCACATTGAGCGCAGTCGAAATGTTTTAAATGAAAAAGGAGCTGTAAAAGGCTCCTTTTTTTATATTTTATGGATTTGAATTTTATCACTCATTTACTTAACTTTAAGAAATATGATTTTAAAACCTTCAATATGAAAAAATTAACTATTGTCTTGTTTTTTCTTACCATTAGCTCTTTCTGCTCTGCACAGTTCACGGCAATACCGGACCCCAATTTTGAAAACTACCTAGAGCAGAACGGCATGGGTGATGGAGTGCCGGGCAATGGACAAGTGCTCACCGCAAACATAAATACGGTAACGGAATTGTTGGTAAATATCCAGAATATTAGCGATCTTACAGGCATTGAAGATTTTGTGGCCTTGGAACTTTTAGGTTGTGCATTTAATCCATTGACCACATTAGACCTCAGCAATAACCATCAGCTTATTGAGCTGTACTGCACCTCTGGTAGCATAGAAAGTTTGAACATTACCCAATGCCCAAATTTAGAGATTTTGTATTGTGATGAAAATTTTTTGACAGAACTGGACATCACCCAAAACCCAAACCTAATCGAGGTGTATTGTGATTGGAACCTATTGACATCATTGGATATTAGCCAAAATCCTGATCTATATCTGTTGTGGGCGGACCATAATGCCATTAGTGGTTTTTTTGATACCTCCCAAAATATTGAATTGAATTATTTCACCTGTCTCGATAATAACATTACAGGTTTCGATCTTTCACAAAACATAAATCTGGAAACATTTGGGGCACCATCAAACCCGATAGAGATATTGGACGTCCGCAATGGTAACAATGCTAATATGCAGACATTTGACGTCACCGATTCCAATGGTTTAAAATGCATCCTCGTGGACGACGCCAGCGCCACCTATTTGGACGACTGGCTAAAAGACCCCGAAACCACCTTTGTAAACAACCAAGCAGAGTGTGATGCGCTGGGGGTGGCAGAGGCAACGCTCCAAAATTTCACAATGTACCCCAATCCCACATCCAGCACCGTTGCAATAAACCTCCCCAACCAACGAGTTGATGGGTTGGTCGTTACGGTAACTAACAACTTAGGGCAAGTTATGGAAAGAAAAGAAGCATTAGAAAATACAACTGTTATTCCCTTGGATGTTTCGGGCTATGCCGCCGGAGTCTATTTTGTGACACTTAAAACAGTAAATGAAACAACCACAAAAAAGTTGGTGGTACAGTAAGATTTGGAATATATAAAACTAAAAACAGTTGCTGGAATTAGAATTGAGAAAGTGATTCTTTAAGTAAATTTAATATGTGAGTCTGAGCTTGCCGAAGACCTTATGATTGGCGCTTCGACAAGCTCAGCGTGACATAAACTAAATAGACGTTTTAAATGAATAATTCAAAATAGTATTCAAATTCTCCGAATCCACCTGCTTAAAAATTTCATTGGCATCTCCTTCTGCAAAGGATGGCGGTTCCAAATTGAGTTCTTTTGCTTTTTGAATGTAGTAGTCGGATTTTTTAGGATGGTTTGGATTTACAGCATTAAAGACTTTTCCGAAGGCATCTTGCTTTAAAATTTCAACTAAAATATTGATACAATCATCACGGTGAATTAAGTTTACCGGCGCATTGCCGTCGCTTAAATCTTTTCGCCCCGCTAAATATTTTGCGGGATTTCTGCTCCCTCCTATCAAACCGCCAAAACGCACAACGGTAGTATGCAATTCTTCCGAATTAATAAATAACTTTTCCACTTGCCGCAATTGCTTTCCGGCAATGGTTTGGGGTTTTGGCTCGTCCATTTCAGTAACGTTTCCCTGCGAATCGTCATAAACCGAAGTGCTGCTAACCAAAATTATTTTTTTGACCGCAGATTGCTTTATTGCTTCCAAAAAATGAGTCATTTTTAAAACGTAATCTGCGCCCGTGTTCCTTCGCAGTCCGGGCGGAATCATTATCATTAAACAATCCACATTTTTTAGCAGGGCTTGCACTTCACCCGCAACTCCGCTCTCTGAAATCTCCAAAGGATAGGCTTCAAAACCACTATTTTGTAGCATAGTGGCTTTTTCAATTGTGGTTACCGAACCTTTTACAGAATAGCCCAGCATATCTAAACGATAGGCCAAAGGTTGTCCGAGCCATCCTAGGCCACTGATTGCGATATTTTTATTCATTTTCAATATTATTTTGAGGATTTATTATAAGCGTATCTGAAACTTTCTTTTTTAAAGAATCAATTGAAAAAGTTCTCTTTACAGCAATCGCATCCGTAATTATAAATGGTTTTGGCATCGTGTAATCGGGACGTTTGGCTAATTCAAATTCAGGATTCGTCATTAAATCGAAAGAATATTCCATTACTTTAAACGAAACCGCCGCATCTTTTTCTACGGAAAACTTCACTTTTAAAGAATCATTTTTGGAAACATAATAATTAATAAGCGCATTATTCTCCGTTCCGCGATAGTCGTTCGATACTTTTGAAATTGGCATGGTTTGCCCATTAAATTCCAAAGATTTAAAAACTGTATTGCCCACAGGGTATAAATCTATTTTATTCACATTTCGCTTTGGAACAATAATAAATTTTATGTTCCGAAGGTTTTCAATTAAAGTGTCATTCTCTAAAATCACTTCAAAATCTGGAATATTTTTTTTGGGTGCTGAAGCTGCATAACTAAAATTTGCACCGTATTTATTATACGCTGCTTTATTTATAACCTCGGAAGCATTTTTGGGTTTTTCACCTAGATATTGTTGGGTCCATTCGTCAATTTCTTTATCGTATGTAAGCCAATACGTTTTATTTGCATCTGCGTCTTTGTAATAAACAAGGCTGTTTGGCTTTCTTCTTTCTCCGGAATAATCACTTTTTGAATGCGCTATTCCGAAGAAAAGTACCGCAAGTAGCAAACACAAAATTGAAAGTAAATCTTTCATTTTATAATAACCGAAAACTGGCCAAAGCAACGCAAAAAGCAACACGGTGAAAACACAACTAATAACGAGCATTTTTAAGCCCAACCCTACGGGGAAAAACTGAATAAGCGGTGCAAAAAGAAAAAGCGCCGGAGCTGCCAAAAGCGCCATTGCTAAAAGATTTGGGCGTTCCTGCCGAAGCATTACAAAAAACGACACCAACCCAAAAAACACAGGAATTATAAAGAACGCAGCGCCTTTCAGAATAATAAAAACTGCTACATTTATTAAAAGCCAAAAAAGTAGTGGCGCAACGTAAAAGGAAGACTCGTTAAATTCTTGAGTACATTTTTTATAAATAGCAAACGTAATTGCCAGCGACAGGAAAACGAAAAACGCAATATACCAATGCCCGTTATAGGTAAAACCTTGTTGAATTTCGGTGTACTGCGGGTAAAGTGCCAAAATCAATTTCCAGCCGAAGAACCCAAGAACGCCGCAAACGATTAACGAAAATAAAAACGGAAGAAAGCCCCGCGCGATGGCTTTACCATTCAGTTTTCTTTTGTGGAGTCCGTAAAAAATTAAAACTATAAATAGTAAAGTCGTCAAAATGAGCATCGGCAAAATCCACGAAAATGGGTAGCTTATCATTTTTACCAACGGCACGTTTACGTAAACATCGTCCGTATCCGACTTCATTTTTGAGAGATCAGCGTTGCCAAAATAATGCATTAATGGTAGCAAATAACTGCCTTGGTGCGCTAAGCTGTTATAAGATAAATGATACATGTTATCGTTGGCTGTGTGATAATTAAAATGGCTGTCAATAAAGGCGAAGAAAAAACTATCGATGTCGCCGTCTTCCCTAAAAACAGTGGAGTCTGTATCGTTCGGAAGCATTTTGTAAACGCTGTACATTAACGAAGAAGCCACCGGAAAATCTGGGTTTGCTTTTATAAATTCTTTCACCAAATTTGAATTTCCGCCGTTGGTTTCTAAAATCATATTGCTTGGGCCGCTCGTGCCACGCGCTTCAAAATTTAGCACCAAGCCTACTTTTTTTGCCCAAGGATGTTCGTTCACAAAAAGTTTTGCACCGTCCAACCCAATTTCTTCGGCATCAGAAAAAAGAATTATAATATCGTTTTTAGGTTGTTCTATTGAAGCCAAATAAGCGCGGACGCTTTCCAAAATTGTAACCAACCCACTTCCGGCATCGCTCGCGCCAAAAGATGGTACAAGTGCGCTGTCGTAATGAGATAATAGCAAAAGTGCTTTGCCGTCTTCAGACCCTTTTATTCGGCCAACAATATTTATGGGTTTGTTTAGCGTTTTAGATTCTGGATTTAGGCTAAACCCTTCTTGAATGTGCGGCTCGAGACCTAACTTCTCTAATTCAGAAATTAATAATTTACAAACTTCTTCATGACCTTCGGAACCTAAATAGTGTGGTTTTTTTGAAATTATGGCTAAAGGCTCTAGTGCCTTATCTACGGAAAACTCAGTGGCAGAGGGCGTTTCATTTTCATCGTAATGCGGCATCAATCCATAAAAACTGTAATAGACAAATGCAATTATAAGCAGCAATGAAAGGATGGCGCCAAGTTTTTTCATGGTTGGTTAGTTTAAGTTGATAAAAGTACAATTTTAATCGTGTTAAGTTAAACGGTAACGGACTATTGAAGCCGCAACATTCAAGAGCGAATAACACAACTATTCAATAGCCTAAAGCCATAATAATTTTGTTTAATAAAAATGATTATATTAGAAGTTCGCAAAAATTTGATATTATGGGTATAAAAAGTTTTATTGGCAGACGGGCAAAGCCCCAAAAAGGTTCTTCGGAAAAAGTAAAAGTTTCCGATTATATGACTCGCAACCTAATTACATTTAGACCCGAACAATCCATTCTGGAGGTTATGGAAATACTTTTGAAAAAAAGGATTTCTGGTGGTCCCGTTGTAAACGAAAAAAATGAATTAGTAGGAATTATTTCTGAAGGAGATTGCTTGAAAGAACTGAGTGATGCACGATATCACAACCACCCAGTGGAAGACGTAAAAGTGGAAAAACACATGATTAAAAACGTAGATACCATTGATGGCGAAATGAATGTTTTGGATGCTGCTAATAAGTTTTTAGAATCAAAACATCGTCGTTTTCCTATTTTAGAGAATGGTAAACTTGCCGGACAGATTAGTCAGAGTGATGTGCTGCGCGCTGCCATGGCTTTGAAGGGTCAAAGTTGGTAATCTACTCATTTAATGCTGGCTTATTCTCTGGCTTTAAAAATAATTTCTATCCGTTTATCAGGTATTAACCACAATAACGCAATCAAAATATAGAGCGCTCCCGCAATCCATGTACTATAGAATGAACTAATAATAGCTACGCCATAAATTATTGGCGAGGCTTTTCCCTTTATATCTTTTCCTAAGGCTTTATTCAAAATTGAATCCTTTCCTTGTACGGCCAATATACTTCGCTGTAAAATGAAATAGGCAATCGCAGCCATTAAAAGTACTCCGCCATAAAGTGCCATTGGCAATTCGGCAAAATGATTTTCACCCACCCATCCCGTTACAAAAGGAATCAATGAGAGCCAAAACAATAAGTGAAGGTTGGCCCATAGTATCGCTCCATTTACTTTTTGCACAGTATGCATCATATGGTGATGGTTGTTCCAATAAATTCCCACGTAAATAAAACTCAGAATATAACTCAAGAAAACGGGCAACACAGGTATTAATGACTCTATATCTGTACCGTGTGGCACTTTCAATTCCAGAACCATAATGGTAATTATAATTGCGAGTACACCATCGCTAAATGCTTCTAATCTGTTGCTGTTCATAACCAATTTTTAAGAATGGGTTTAAATTATCTCTTTTCAACAGTTCAAATTACGGAAAAATGATTTATTTTTTTTGAAATTATAACTAATTGTTTATCAATAAGTTAAAAGTTATTTATTCAATTACAAACGCTTACAAACAACTATAAACGAAAGTAAATAAGTAACAACCAACTAGAATTTGGAAGCCAATGTAAGTTTGTCCTGTCGAATAAAATATAGTTCGATAGTATCAATTGTTTAACGCGTTTGCCATCGGGCAGACATTAAATTTTAGAAATTATGAGCACACTTAGAAACAAAGTACAGTTGATTGGAAACTTGGGAAACGACCCAGAAATTGTAAATCTTGACGGCGGAAAAAAATTGGCAAAGTTTAGTATTGCTACAAACGAAACCTACAAAAATCAAAAAGGTGAAAAGATTACAGATACCCAATGGCACAATGTGGTTGCGTGGGGAAAAACAGCCGAGATCATTGAAAGTTACGTTACCAAGGGAAAAGAGGTAGCAATTGAAGGAAAGTTAACCTCCCGATCTTATGACGATAAGGAGGGTAACAAAAAATATATTACAGAAGTAGTATGCAATGAGCTAGTCATGCTGGGGAGTAAATAAATAGACTAGCTAATCAAGCCCTCACTCTTTGTGGGGGCTTACTTTTCTTAAATTTTGAATCGCAATTTTCACAAAAAATGAAAACTACCACTCACCGAAATATTCTCGATTTGCTCAAAACGCAATTCGGCTACGACAAATTTCTTCCAACTCAGGAAGGAACGGCGATAGTGCCTAAGCAAACTTAGGAATATTTTATTCTATATAATGTCCAATTGTCCTTCCACCAATAGGTTGAACTGGTCTAAAATTATCATGTAGAATACTTGAAAACGCATTTATTTGTGTTTGAGACGCTTCTAAGGGAGTTTCCATAACAATCCATTCTACAATTTCAGAACATGGAGGAGTTGTTAAAGACCCGTTATAGTTAAAATAATTATGCTCTGTTGGCAATAAGCTTAAAGCATTATAACTTAGGCTTACATCTGAGTAAGTATCGTCTTCATGTGTTGGTAAATTTGCCATGAATTGAGTTAAAAATGTGTTTTCCTCCCCTTCGTCAAAGAAAACACCAATTACAGCTAAGTTACCTGAAATACTTGCGTGTACCAGATGCGCTTCTAATGGATGGTGTGTACCTGCAACAGTGTGTTCACTTTCTGAATGAAAATGAAATTGTATTAGAGAATAAACCTCTCCTTCAAAATTTAAGGTTGCTGCTCCATTGTAATTAAATTGTACTGTATGCCCATTATTAATAATATCTGTAGTTGAATTATTATAGGTTGTAGATAAAGCTAACAAAGTAGTGTCATCAATAGAATTCACAATGTTAATAGGTGATTGCCTAACTGTACTACCACATTCGTTTACCACTCCAGCTGTCACGCAATAATTTGCCCAATTTGCTGGACCTTCATGTGTAGTATCGTCATAATTAAAATGTTCAAAACATATTTCTTCATTAATATTATCATCATCACTATTACATGAAGTTATTGAAATTGTCAAGAATAAAGCAATAGCCGTTACTGTTATAAATTTGATTGTTTTATTTCCTTTTGTTTTTATTCTTGATTTCATTTGGTTTTGGGTTTTCATTTGTTTAAAATTATAAATTCACTATACTATTATTAGTTTGGCACATAGTTTCACTTCAATCATGCCATATAAAAATACGTTAACAAATTGATTAATACGAGAATTTGATAGTAATCATCGTTCGCACAGGTTTTATAAAGATGAAGAGTAAGTAAAATAACTGTTAAACAAGCCCTCTCTTTTTGCGGGAGCTTTCTTTTCTTAAAATTTGAATCATTATTTTTGCAAAAATGGAAACAACCACCAAGACAAATATGCTCGAACTGCTTAAAACACATTTCGGCTACGACAAGTTTCTTCCAAATCAGGAAGAAATCATAAATAACGTATTAAATAAAAAAGACACTATTGCCATAATGCCAACAGGCGGTGGTAAATCGCTTTGTTTTCAATTGCCAGCATTGGCTTTGGAAGGAACGGCGATTGTAATTTCGCCATTAATTGCTTTGATGAAAGATCAAGTGGACGCTTTAAAAGCAAACGGAATTTCTGCTACTTTTTTCAATAGTTCACAACCTTATGATGAGCAACAACAGGTTTTAAAAGATCTGCAAAACGGAAATTTAAAATTGCTATATGTAGCTCCCGAAAGTCTTCCGCAATTGAATTTTATTCTGAATTCGATTGAAATAAGTCTTTTCGCCGTAGATGAAGCGCATTGTATTTCCAGTTGGGGTCACGATTTTCGCCCTGCCTACACACAACTTAAAAGTGTAAAAGAGCAATTTCCAAATGTTCCTTTAATCGCGCTTACGGCTACTGCAGATAGACCTACTCGTGTAGACATTGCCAACCAACTTTCCATTCCCAAAGCAAAAACATGTATTGCTTCCTTTGACAGACCCAATCTTTATTTAGATGTTCGGCCGGGTCAAAATCGCAATCAGCAGATTCTAAACTTTATTGCCAAGCGCGGAAAACAAAGTGGTATTATATATTGTTTGAGCAGAAAAAGCACCGAGAAATTAGCGGCAACACTTAAATCTAAGGGTCATGTGGCAGAGGCTTATCACGCAGGACTTTCTTCGGAAGAACGAAGTACAATTCAAGAAAATTTTGTGAACGACCGAACACCAATTATTGTAGCAACAATTGCCTTTGGTATGGGAATCGACAAAAGTAATGTGCGTTGGGTTATCCATTATAATATGCCAAAAAATCTTGAAGGATATTATCAGGAAATTGGCCGTAGCGGAAGAGATGGATTGGCTGCTCATACATTACTTTTTTACAGTTTTGCTGATGTAATTATGCTTCGGAAATTTGCCGAAGGCACCGAAACCGAAGCCTACCAACTAGCCAAACTTGAAAGAATGCAACAATATGCTGAAGCATTAAGTTGCAGAAGAAAAGCGCTACTCGGATATTTTGGTGAACACATTACAGAAGATTGCGGCAATTGCGATATCTGCAAAACTCCGCCTAAATATTTTGACGGAACACTCATCGCACAAAAAGTATGCTCTGCAGTAGCCAGATTACAGGAACAAGAAGCGCTGGGGATGGTTTTAGACGTACTTCGTGGATCGCAAAACGCACAGGTATACGATAAAGGCTACCAAAATATTAAAACTTTTGGCGCCGCAAAAGAAATTTCCTGGATTGATTTACAACAGTATATTATTCAACTTTTAAATCAAGGAATTTTACAAATTCATTTTCACGAAAACGGCAGATTACTGCTCACTCCATTCTCAAAACAAGTTTTGTATGAAGATAAAACAGTGCGTTTGGCAAAAGTAATTAAGGAAACGGAAAAAGTAAAAACAGAAAAAACTACTCGAAAACGAGCAGACCTATTTGAAAAATTAAAAACGCTTCGATTAAAACTAGCGCAAGAGGCAGGTATGCCAGCATATATCGTTTTCAGCGATGCAGCTTTAGAAAATATGGAGCATAAAAAGCCAAGAAACCGCGAAGAATTTGCGGAGATTTCGGGGGTTGGAGAAGCGAAACTTGATAAATATGCAGACGATTTTCTAAAAGTTATAAATCGCCATTTAGATAATGCGGAAAGTATTTTGCCTACGCACGAACGCAGCTACAAAATGTTTACGCAAGAAAAATTTTCACCTGCTGAAATTGCAGCTCAACGTGGTCTTTCGGAAGATTCAGTATACGGACATTTTATAAAAATGCATCAATTGGGAAGTGATTTCGACTTTTCGCAATTCATTACAACTGCTGAAATTAAGAAGATAAAAGAAGCAGAAAACAAACTTGAAAATCCGGAAGCACTAAAACCCTATTTCGAATATTTCGAAGAGAAACTACCGTATTGGAAGATAAAATTGGGGTTGTATTTGTAAAATCCAATGGCTAAACATTTGGAAATTAGATAAAAAATACCTCATATTTGCAACATAATGCTAAACACTAATTTATATACTGCACCAACAGGTCTGATTTTTCAGCCAGAATATCGCAAAATGGATGATTCATTTTTACGATATGGAGCGTTATGTTATTATTTTTTGAAGTGATTTAGCACATATAAAAAGATATTTTCAGGCGCTCGAAACATCGAGCGCCTTTTTTTATAGATTTTTTTAAAAAATTAAATGTATTTGAAAAGCAGATAAGCAAAATAGCGGTTGAATAATAAGCAAATGATAGACAGTAAGTTGCAGATTATTCCAAAGTTCGTGAAAAATCGAACAGGTATTCCCATTCTTAAATTTTAAGCTATATAACTGACAGTCAATTTATTAAATTGACATTTTATTTGCGTATTTCAAAAAAGCATTTAATATTTGCACCGCAGTTTTAGAGAAAGAAACTTTCAACTGCAAAGCAAAAATTAATAATTACTAAACTAGAAGCTATGTTTTACCTAGTACACGCCAAGGAACAAAACTGGATGGATGATTCTCCAGAGAACCAGCTTCGGAAATTTTATAGTTAATACAAAAGTACTCCTATGAAAATCCGAAGCAGAACCAACTGTTTCGGATTTTTTTATGTCTTTTTTTGACATATCTCTCTTCGTTACGGTTGCAAAAAAGAATTCAGAACCTATTCTGAAAAACACTTAACAATTAACCGTAATGGACACAAATACACAAAACATTTATTTGTTTAAAGCCTTAGACGCATATCCTTTTGAACTGGAAACAGCCATTGAAGCCTTAAATTATGCCTTGTCTTATGACGACAAAAATGTACAGGCATTGTGCTTAATGGCAAATTTACAAGCAGATCAATTAGGAGCTTATGAAACCGCCAAGCAATATTTTGAAGCCGCAGTTGCTAGTAAAATGGAGCTTCCAAAGATTTATCCAGATTACGTTTACACATTGATTCGTAATGAGGATTTTGACGAAGCGCAAAAAGTATTGGACTACGCATTACTATTAAAAGGTGCGGACAAAGCATTGCTAAACCTGTTGCAAGGCCAGCTTTTTGAAGCGCAACAACGCAATAAAAAAGCACTGAAAGCTTACAAGCGTGGACTAAAATTGGGCTTAAACAATCACCTTATAACTTTCGCCGAAAGCGAAATAGAACGGGTAAAGAAGAAACTTCCGAAAAAAAGGAAGGCAAAGAAAAAAAGTAAAACTAAAAGAAAGGAGAAAAAGACAAACCGCTCCAATAAATAATGGAGCGGTTTTATAGGAGCACGCCGGAGCTGGAGATCCGGGGCAGACTGTAAATCTGCTGCAAATGCTGAATAGGTTCGAATCCTATTGCTCCCACAATAGTACCGTAGTTCAAAGGCTAGAGCGCCCCACTGTCTATGGGGAAGGTATGGGTTCGAGTCCCATCGGTACTGCGAATTGATTTCAAATTGCAGGTTGCAGATTTTTGGAATTTAAAAAACGAACAGTAGCAAAGTTGGTCTATGCGCCGGACTGAAAATCCGGAGATACAGGTTCAAATCCTGTCTATTCCACATCAAGCAAGTCTTGTTGCGTGTTTCATTATAGCACCATTGTATAAACCGTTGCAGAAATGCATCGCGGTTTTATATCCAACTTGATTTGAAGGATTGGTTGTTATCCAAAAAACAATCGCACTCTGTAAGTCGTGGGTTCGAATCCCACACTCAATTCGGTTTGAGGTAGTTCAGCGGTTAGAACAACAGAAGTAGCTGTCACCGGTTCGATTCCGGTTCCCGATGCACAATCGGGATAGCTCAGTTGGTAGAGCACTGCGCTTTTAACGCAGGATGTGGACTCATAATCCATTCCATGAAAGTAGGTCAACTTTTAAAAAAGACCACCAGCCTGTCACGCTGTAAAATTGTGATGAAAATAGTAAAGGACAAATCGGTTGTTATTTCTTCGGAAGTAATAACAGTCCAAAACGTACTTTGAAATACTGACAAATTTAAAAACAGAAAACAGTTGCTTTTCGCAATCGGGTTCTTTTGAAATTAGTATTCATTTTTTTGAATATTAATTCAGCGTATCCCTTCGCATAAAACCATTTGATTTCTTTTTAAATTCTCAGTATTTCCGTGCCGGAAGGACGATTTCCCTTTACTGTTTTCTTTTTAAGTAATAAAAGTGTTTTAAAAAGCACCCAAAATAAACTTACCCAAAAGCAGCACCGGTAGCTTGAAAAGTAAGTGGACATGCCTTGACGGGCGCTGTCAAATTAATTAATGTAGAACTAAAAATGTAGAAATAATGAAAAGAGTAAGAATCAACGCTGGAAACGTCGGATTGGTTTTTAAAAATGGTGATTACAAAGGGGTAATCACTCAAGGAGTCCACTGGTTGGGTTTTGGCAATTCGGTGCTGCAATACCGCATGGCAAGTGTCTTTAACGCACCGAAGGAATTGGAACTTTTGCTGAAAGACGAAAAACTAAAAGCTATGCTTCACATAATTGAGGTGAAGGATAACGAATTGGTTTTGGTTTACAAAAGCGGAAGGTTCAACCAAGTATTAAAGTCTGGACGTTATGCTTTTTGGAAAGGTTTGAAGGAATACGAATTCACAACTGTAGATTTAAGTAAAATCTACATAACAGAGAAAATTGATAAAGCACTTTTCAGCAACCCTGAATTGAGCAAGTATATCAGGATTTTTGAAGCAGCAGCTTTTGAAAAAGCCGTTTTTATTGTGGACGATGTGTATGTAAAAACTTTGGAAAGCGGTACATACCGTTTCTGGAAGAACGACATAACCATCAAAATTGCAAAAGTAGATTTGCGTCAATTGCAACTTGAAGTCTCCGGACAGGAATTGTTGACCAAAGACAAAGCAGCAATCCGTATCAACTTCGACACTCAATACAAAGTAATTGATGTTGAGAAAGCGTTGTTGGACAACAAAGATTTTGAAAAACAATTGTACGTTGCATTGCAGTTAGCCTTGCGTGCCTACGTGGGGACATATACACTTGATGAGCTTTTGGAAAACAAAGCGCAAATTGCGAATGCTGTGTTTGAAGACACAAAAACAGCCGCGGCCAAGTTGGGTGTAGCAATATTAAACTGCGGTATCCGTGATGTAATTTTGACCGGTGAAATGAAGGATATTATGAACCAAGTATTGGTAGCGCAAAAGAAAGCACAAGCCAACGTAATTAGCAGGCGTGAAGAAACAGCTTCTACCCGAAGCTTACTAAACACTGCCAAGTTGATGGAAGAAAACGAAATGCTTTACAAATTGAAAGAGATGGAATTTGTTGAAAACATCGCCGATAAAATTGGTGAAATCACAGTTTCTGGAAACGGAGGTATGGTAAAGCAGCTAAAGGAAATATTTGCTTCAGGCAAATAACCTACTATAAAAAGGTCGTCTTAAAGGACGGCCTTTCTTTTTTATAATTCAAAAGAAAATCTCCTGCGCCATTCGAAACGTGTTTGCATGCGCATCAATAATAGTTTTAATTTCTGGAGAATAACCACCGCCCATACTAACCTCAACCGGAATTTGTAAATCTTTGCATAATTGCAGCACAAAGCGATCGCGTTCTTTGCACCCTTCAACAGTACAGTTTAACCTTCCCAATTTGTCGGTTTCCAAAATATCTACTCCACTTAAATAAAAGATGAAATCTGGCTGCTGTTCTTCAAGTAACTTTGGCAAAGTTTCTTTTAATTTCTGAAGATATAATTCATCACCACTGCCATCGGGAACGGCAATGTCTAAATCACTTTTTTCCTTCTTAAACGGATAATTGCCCGCGCCGTGCATAGAAAAGGTAAAAACTGAATTATCATTCTCAAAAATCTTAGCTGTTCCGTTTCCTTGGTGCACGTCCAAATCTACAATAAGAATTTTTTTAATGAAAGTGGAATTTTTAAGAAGAAATCGTGCTGCAATAGCCTGATCGTTCAGCAAACAAAAGCCTTCGCCGTGATCTGCATAGGCATGGTGAGTGCCACCAGCAATATTCATTGCAATACCATATTTTAAAGCATATTTACAACAATCAATCGTTCCTTGCGAAATAACTCTTCCTCTTTTAACCAAAGTTTCGGAAAGTGGAAACCCAATTTTTCGGGCAGCACTTTTTTCCACAGTAAGATTCAGTAAACTATTGAAATACTTTTTAGTGTGCACTGCAAGAATATTTTCTTCAGAAAGAATTTCAGGCTCAAAAAAGTTTTCAGCAGTGCAAGTACCTTCGTGCAAAAGCTGTTGTGCCAGCAGTTCATATTTTTCCATCGGGAAACGGTGTCCTTCTGGCAATGAGTATTTATAAATTGGGTGGAATGCGACCTTGAGCACTAAATAGTTTTAGGAGACTTTTTTACAAAAGTACTAAAACCCAACTTCTTTGAATAAAAAGTAATGCGAATTCCAAACAGTAAAATAATACCTCCAACAATCATTTGTAGGGTCACTTCTTCATTTATAAACATCCAAGCAAAGATGGTCGTTAAAACTGCCTGTCCCAACAAACTAACGGAAACACGTGTTGCGCGCATATGTTTGGTAGCATAGCCCAACAACAGCCAAGCGGCTAATTGGCATATTAATCCTTGAATTAGTAAGGAAATCCAACCCATTTCAGCAAAACCTGTAAAAGGTTCATTTATTGTGAAGCTGAGTATTCCCAAGAAAACCGCAGAAGACAAGGTGCTAAGGGTTATAAAAGGTAGTACTTCAACATCATAAAGCACAAATTTACTCACCAACATATATATGGCATAAAAAACGCCAGAAAGGATTGCAAAAATAAAGGCAAGATCAAAATCCAGGTTTACAAAAAAATGGAAGCCAACAAGGGTTATCATCCCGAAAATGGCAATTGCGGTGCCTATCCAGAAATTAGTTGTTGGTTTATTTTTTAGGAAGAAAAACGCACCAATCCCAACCCAAACGGGGGAAAGGTTTGTAAGTAGGGTTGCTTGGGTAGCCGTGGATTCTTGGATGGCAATATTCCATACCGCAACGTCCAAAGCAAATATAAAACCACATAAAATGGTTAGTAATAGCATTTTTATTGAAGGAAATTTAAATTTCCCCGAAATAAAGGTAAAGGGTACCAAAACGGCAGCGGCTATAGCCATTCTATAAAACGCAGAAACAATGGCAGGTGATAACTTTAATTTTACCAAAATTGGAAAAATAGAAATACAAATAATTCCAATGACAAGGGCAATCCTGGGCTTTGTCATAAAAATAAAATATAGAAGAGATTAATTATAAAAGCGGCAAAATTAATCTATATAAACCGATAAAAGCCAGTTTATAAACAGAAGAATAACAGATTTACCCTAAATTTAATTACTTGTGAAGCTTTAGTTGAATTCGCTTTCGCACAACATCCACTTCAAGCACTTTTACAATTATTTGCTGGTGTAAATGCACGTGCTCGCTAACATCCGAAACGTACGCATCTGCTAAATTTGAAACGTGAATTAAGCCGCTTTCCTTTATCCCAACATCCACAAAACAGCCGAAATTAGTAATGTTATTTACAATTCCCGGTAACAATTGTCCTTCCTGTAAATCGGTTATTGTTTTTATATTTTGGTTGAAAGTGAAAACTTTAGCCTCTTCTCTAATATCAATTCCAGGTTTTTCAAGTTCTTTAATAATATCTTCTAAAGTTGGAAGACCCGTTTTTTCGGTTACGTATTTTTCAAGACTTATTTTTTGAAGCAATGCCTTATTCCCTAATAATTCTATAACTTTTACACCTTCATCCTTCGCCATTTGTGAAATAACCGAATAACTTTCGGGATGCACAGAAGAATCATCCAGCGGATTTTTACCATTTTTTATTCGAAGAAATCCAGCTGCTTGTTCAAAAGCTTTTCCTCCCAAACGCGGAACATTCAATATATCTTTTCGTGAAGCAAATGCGCCATTTTCCTCACGATAGTGCACTACATTTTCAGCTAATTTTGGGCCGATTCCAGAAACGTAACTCAGCAACGGGACACTAGCGGTATTTATATTTACACCCACTGCATTAACACATAATTCCACCGAAATATCCAACGAACTTTTCAATTTTGCCTGATCCACATCGTGCTGATATTGACCAACCCCGATGGATTTAGCATCAATTTTTACCAATTCTGCAAGCGGATCCTGCAATCGGCGGCCGATGGAAACTGAACCGCGAACGGTAACATCATAATTTGGGAATTCATCTCGCGCAATTTTTGATGCTGAATAAATTGAAGCCCCCGCCTCGCTCACCACATATACCTGTATTGGATTTTTAAAGTGAATTCGTTTTATAAATTGTTCCGTTTCTCGCGAAGCCGTTCCGTTACCTATTGCAATTGCTTCAATTTTGTGAGCATCGGCTAGCGAGCTTATCTTTTTCATCGCGCCTGTGGCGTCGTTTTTTGGCGCGTGCGGATAAATAGTTTCGTTATGTTGTAAACCGCCCTGAGCATCGAGGCAAACCACTTTGCAACCACTCCTAAAACCTGGGTCAATCGCCAAAACACGCTTTTCACCAATAGGCGAACCCAGCAAAAGTTGTTTTAAGTTTTTGGCGAAAACGTTGATTGCGGTTTCATCAGCTTTTTCCTTTGCGATAGTGAGCGCTTCGTTTGAAAGTGCCGGAAATAACAGCCGTTTATAGCTATCCTCAATCGCAAGTTTTATTTGTTTGGAAGCTGCATCTTTCGATTTTATAATGCGATCTTCAATTTTTGAAAGTGCCTTTTCATCATCCACTTCTATTTTTTGACGAATAAATCCTTCGGAAGTTGCACGAAGAATTGCAAGCAATCTGTGTGAAGGAATTCGGTTTAAAGCTTCGTTCCACTCAAAATAATCTCGGAATTTCTGCGCTTTTTCGTCGTCTGCATACTTCTTTACTACTTTAGTTGAAATCGCTCCGAAACGTTCCAACTCGTTTCTCAACATATTCCGAATGTCGGTACGTTCGTTTATCCATTCAGCAATAATGTGGCGCGCGCCTTCCAACGCGTCATCTTCAGAATTCACCTCTCCCTTCACATATTTTAATGCAAGCGAAGAAATTTCAGAACTTGAAATACTTCTAGTTTGCGCCATTATAATTTTTGCCAACGGCTCTAAACCATTTTCTCGCGCCGTGTCGGCCTTTGTTTTTCGCTTCTTTTTGTACGGCAAATACAAATCTTCCAAAGCGATTAAATCTGTTGCTTCTTCAATTTTTTTCTGAAGTTCGGCCGTTAAAACCTCCTGTTCTTCTAAAGATTTTAGAATTGCAAGTTTTCGCTTTTCAACTGCCTCAAATTGCTCCTTAAACTTTACGATATCGCCAATTTGAACCTCATCCAAATTTCCTGTAAGTTCCTTTCGGTAGCGTGAAATAAAGGGAATGGTGCAATCTTCGTTTAAAAGCTTTACAGTGTTTTGTACGCTTTTTAGAGGAAGTTGGGTTTGGGAAGTAATAAAAGATATTAAAAAATCTGGCATAATTACATTTCAATAATCTTTAATAATTTTTCTTTCAAATTATAATATGAAAAGTATACTTTACCATCGTGAATGAAAACATCTTCAGCAGATTCGTATTGAATTACCTTTTTGAATTCCTTAATTCTATCAAAGATGTTCTCGCTTTCTTCTTGAGCCACGTAATTAAAATCAGCATCTAAATGTGTGTTGAAAAATGTTGATTTTGTTGAAGTATAGGTAGAATAGGAATAATAAGTAGGACTCTGATATTGAACTATTGGTATACCACCAGTTGTAGAGCCTGTAAAACCATAACCGCCGCCCATCATCATCATACCGCCCCCACCGCCAGACGATTCAGTATAGCCGCCAATTGTGAAGAAATAAAGGTCGCCATCTTTATACCCAGTCAAACCAATATTTCCAGATGAAACCTTTCGCAAATACTGAGAAGTTTCTTCTAATTCACGGTGGTTCACGAAAGGAACAAATGTTTGACCATCCTGAATGATTGGGGAATTCTTAAATTTGATTGGTTGGTTTTTCTCTATATAAAATTCTTTTAAAATTTCGCCTTCAAAATTCTTTACAGAGATTTTCATTTCATCCTTATTAATTCCCAATTGAAATATTTTATCATCCAGAATAAAGGAATTGTATTTTTTGAAATCCCAGATTCTACCTTTAGGATATTCATAAATAGCCTGTTCCATACTCAGGTCATCTAAATCTATTTTATAAAATATTGTCTGAAGGTTATCACCATCTTCAATAGTTAAGTAAATTAAATTATCCTTTTGATAGAGCTTGTTATTTTGAGCTGTTTGCTCAATTGCATTAGGAACACGATTATCAATTTTGGTAACATTTGATTTTAAACTTCCAAATAATTGCTCTCGCTTTAAAAGTTTTTGTTTTCGATTTACATCGTAAAATTGGTCGGAAGTAGTTGGGTTTAAACTAACTAATACATGATCAAAAAAAGATTCTATACGATTTTCAATCTGAAAAGACTTTAATGTTTTAAATCCATCCTCGCCTAATTCTCTTATAATAAACACATTCTCTTTAGTTGAAGTAAACAAAAATAACTGGTTATTGTAATGAACGGTCTCAAGATATTTTTCATCATCAAAATCAAATTTGAATTTATTTTCTGAAACATTTTTAGAATCAAAATCGATATTTAGTATCTCAAATTTATTCTTAGAATTATTTGAAAACAAAATTTCATAAGTGTTCCCAATGATTTTATAGCCTAATATGTTCTCGTGTTTTGGAGGGTCGAATGTTATGGCACCTTTTTCGTTAAAATCTTTATCGAAAAGATTAGCGAAACCCATTTTCCTATCAATCATTACAATCAACAAATCCCCATTTGTGGTATTCAAAAAGTTAAACCCTTCCTTTGATCGTGGCAACATTGAAGTATTATCATCAATTTTCAAAGACAAAACCTCATTTTGGGAAAAGCTTTTAAAGCAACCTAAGAATAAGAGAAGTAAAATCGTAATTCTAAAAGTCATGGATAAAGATTTATTACAATGTTCTAATTAATAGTCGCTCCATTCTCAACCCCTTCTACCCCCGGACTCACAAAAACAAGTTTACCTTCGGCGTTTTCAGTCATTAAAATCATTCCTTGGCTTTCTACGCCACGAAGTGCGCGTGGCGCAAGATTTACCAAAACTGTAACTTTTTTGCCTATTATATCTTCAGCTTTAAAACTTTCTGCAATACCTGAAACAATAGTTCGCACATCAATTCCGGTATCAACTTTTAGCACTAAAAGTTTATTTGCTTTTGGCATTTTTTCAGCTTCAATGATGGTTCCCACTCGCATATCGAGTTTTGTAAAATCGTCAAATTGAATAGTTTCTTTTTGTGGAGTTACTTTTTTGTTGGCAATTTCATTCATCTTTTTACTGGCTTGTAGTTTGTCTAATTGTGTTTGAATTTGTTCGTCTTCTATTTTGCTGAAAAGTAATTCGGCTTTATTTACTTTGTGCCCAGGTTTTAAAAGTTCCGATTTCGAAGAAACATCGTTCCAACTCAAAGAGTTCTCGACTCCGCTCGAACGGACATTGAGCATATTTTTAAGTGTTTCAGACGTGAAGGGCAAAAACGGTTCGCTTAAAACAGCCAAAGCTGATGCAATCTGCAGTGCGACATACATAACAGTTTTGGTGCGCTCTTCGTCAGTTTTGATGGTTTTCCACGGTTCTTCGTCTGCAAGATATTTGTTTCCGAGACGGGCAACATTCATCAATTCTCCCTGTGCTTCGCGGAAACGGTAGCGCTCAATTGAACTTGCAATTACTGCGGGGTATGCTTTTAATTCAGATAAAGTCTGTTCGTCAATTTCTGAAAATGTTGAAGGTTCTGGCACAATTCCCTCGTAATATTTGTCTGTCAAGACCATTACGCGATTTATGAAATTTCCGAAAATGGCAACCAATTCGTTATTATTTCGCGCTTGAAAATCTGCCCACGTAAAATCGTTATCCTTTGTTTCTGGTGCGTTTGCAGTTAAAGTGTAACGCAAAACATCTTGCTGATTTGGAAAATCTTCCAAATATTCGTGTAACCAAACCGCCCAGTTTTTACTGGTCGAAATTTTGTTGCCTTCAAGATTCAAAAATTCGTTTGCCGGAACGTTTTCAGGAAGAATGTAACTTCCCTCCGCTTTCAACATTGCTGGGAAAATAATACAGTGAAAAACGATGTTGTCTTTCCCTATAAAATGAAGCATTTTGGTTTTATCGTCTTTCCAATAATCTTCCCAATTTTTGCCTTCGCGCTCTGCCCATTCTTTAGTTGAAGAAATATAACCAATAGGTGCATCAAACCATACGTAAAGCACTTTCCCATCGGCTCCTTCTACTGGCACTGGAATTCCCCAATCCAAATCGCGAGTTACTGCACGCGGGCGTAAACCGTCATCAATCCAGCTTTTGCACTGGCCGTAAACGTTGGTTTTCCAATCTTTTTTATGGTCTACTAAAATCCACTGTTTTAGAAAATCTTCGTATTCATTCAAGGGTAAAAACCAGTGTCTTGTTTCTTTCAAAATAGGTTTATTCCCAGAAATGGCACTTCGCGGATTTATCAAATCCATAGCATTATGGCTGGTTCCACAGTTTTCACATTGATCGCCATAGCTTTCTTCAAAACCGCATTTTGGGCAAGTACCAACTATAAAGCGGTCTGCCAAAAATTGGTTGGCTTCTTCGTCATATAATTGTTCGGTAACTTCCTCAATAAATTTTCCGTCTTCGTAGAGTTTTTTGAAAAATTCTGAAGCAGTTTTATGATGTATTTCCGCAGAAGTACGCGAATAATTATCAAAAGAAATTCCGAAGTCTTCAAAACTCTTTTTGATAATTGCGTGATATTTATCTACCACTTGCTGTGGTGTAATACCTTCTTTTTTTGCTTTTATAGTAATAGGCACGCCGTGTTCATCGCTACCACAAATAAAGGCAACATCTTTATTTTGAAGTCTTTGATAACGTGCGTAAATATCTGCTGGCACATAAACGCCCGCCAAATGGCCAATGTGAACGGGGCCGTTAGTATATGGCAAAGCGGCGGTAATTGTATACCTGTTTGGGTTTTGATCCATAATTTTTTTTGAGACAACAAAAGTACATATAAATGTAGTAATTTGTGGGTTTAAATAGATTCATGATTACACCAAACAGACTTCAAAAAGGTGATGCCGTTGCCATAGTTTCCACGGCACGAAAGATTTCTAAAGATGAATTACTTCCCGCACTTCAATTACTAGAAAGTTGGGGTTTAAAGACCGTTTTAGGGAAAACCATCGGTGCCGAAGAAAATCAATTTGCGGGAAGCGATGATTTGCGCGCTGAAGATTTTCAAACAATGTTGGACAATCCAAATATAAAAGCAATTTGGTGCGCTCGCGGCGGTTATGGAACAGTTCGAATTATCGATGAATTAGACTTTTTAGATTTCAAAAAAAATCCGAAATGGATTGTTGGTTACAGTGATATTACTGTTTTACACTCACATATTCACAATTTAGGAGTTGAAACCTTACACGCGCAGATGCCGTTGGAAATTGAAAAGAAAACTGAAGAAACCAGAGAATCTATTCGGCAGGTTTTGTTTGGGGAAGATTACAGCATAAAGATTGAAAACACAGATTCTCGCGCTAAACTCGGAACTTTTTCTGGTGAATTAATTGGCGGAAATCTTTCCGTTCTCTATTCGCTCTGCGGAAGTAAGTCTGCGATAAACACCGATGGAAAAATTCTGTTTATTGAAGATTTAGACGAATACTTGTATCATATTGACCGAATGATGATGAATTTAAAACGCAACGGAATGCTCGAAAATCTTAGGGGATTAATTGTTGGCGGAATGACGCAGATGAATGACAACACAATTCCCTTCGGAAAAACTGCAGCGGATATAATTTTGGATGCAGTAAAAGATTATAATTATCCCGTATGTTTTAACTTTCCAGCTGGGCATATTCCAGATAATCGCGCTTTGATTTTGGGAAGAAAAATATCTTTAGAAATTCAGAATTCTAAAGTAACTTTAAGTTTTAATTAAAAAGATCCCCGCCTTCGCGGGGAATGATATGGCCAGTCACAACGAACTTGGAAAATTAGGAGAAGAATTAGCCGCTCAATATTTATTGAAAAACGGTTATAATATCTTACACCGTAATTTTTATTTTGATAAAGCAGAGATTGATATCATTGCCCAAAAAGAAGAAAACACCGTCGTGATTGTAGAGGTGAAAACTCGCAACAGCGACTTTTTTGGAGACCCGCAAAGTTTTGTAACTCCCGGTAAAATTAAAAATTTGGTGAAAGCGGCTAACGAATATGTTATTTCGAATGAGCTAAATGTGGAAGTGCGCTTCGATATTATTGCAATTCTGAAAAACCAAAAAATAGAGAAATTAGAGCATTTTGAGAATGCATTTTATCATTTCTGAAAGAGATTCTTCTTTATCATTTCTGTAATTTTAGAAGGGAAAAATCGACCTCCCTAACTTCAGTGAAAATGTTATCATTATGAAAGAAGAAATTATTGAAGCCATTCAAAAGCAGAAAGAAAATCCTAATTTAAAATACCGTTTAAAGGAACGCACAGAAGAGTTTACAAATCTTTTATTTTATACGCTGTTTGATTCGGAAACTTCCGTTGCAAACAATTTAGAAATTTTAGAATCACTTTTTGAAGAACTAGCAGATATTGCGTGCTGGCTCCCAGAAAAACCGTGCAAAAAGTTATGGAATTCATATCTTGAAAAACTTCCTGAAATTTTAGAAAAATTGAATAAAGACGCAAAGGCATTTGTAGATAATGATCCCGCCGCTAATTCAATCGAAGAAATATACTTATCGTATCCCGGATTTTACGCAATTGTAATTTATAGGTTAAGTCACGAACTGTACAAAGTAAGAATGCCTTTAGTGCCTAGGCTTATGAGCGAATATGCTCACCATATTACCGGAGCCGATATAAATCCAGGGGCGCAAATAGGCGAATCATTTTTTCTGGATCACGCTACGGGCACTGTAATTGGAGAAACAACTATCATTAAAAATAATGTGAAAATTTATCAAGGCGTAACATTGGGAGCACTTTCTGTAGCTAGAAATTTACGCAATACAAAACGCCATCCCACGGTTGAAGACAACGTAGTTATTTATGCAAATGCAACAATTTTGGGTGGAGAAACTACAATTGGTGCAAATAGTATTATAGGTGGAAATGCGTGGATAACCAGTTCAATTTTACCAAATTCATTAGTGACTAATACCAATCAAGTAAAAATTAAAACCCTAGATAATGTATAAAACCATCGTAGATACTATTGGTAATACCCCATTAATAGAAGCTAAAAGTTTAGTGAAAAACCCAAATATAACTTTGCTTTTAAAGATGGAAGGTCATAATCCGGGCGGGAGTGTAAAAGACCGGGCTGCTTATAATATGATTGTTTCTGCTTTAGAGAGAGGTGAAATCGATAAAAACTCTAAACTAATTGAAGCTACAAGTGGTAATACAGGTATTGCTCTGGCAATGATAGCTGGTATATTCAAACTAAATATAGAACTCGTTATGCCCGAAAATTCTACCAAAGAAAGGGTTCAAACTATGCGAGCGTATGGTGCCAAGGTAACTTTAACCTCAGCAGATATAGGCATTGAAGGTGCGCGAGACTATGCAGAGCAAAAGGTTGCGGAAGAAGGTTATTACTCTTTTAATCAATTTGCAAATGATGATAACTGGAAAGCACATTACAAAACCACAGGACCTGAAATTTGGAATGACACCAATGGAAAAATAACCCATTTTGTTTCAGCAATGGGAACAACCGGAACGATTATGGGAACATCTACTTTTCTAAAAGAAAAGAATAAAAACATTCAGATTGTGGGCGCACAACCAAAAGACGGCGCTAAAATACCAGGAATTAGAAAGTGGCCAGTAGCATATTTACCTAAAATATTTAATCCTAAAAAAGTAGATCAAGTAATAGAAGTAAGTGAAGAAGAGGCTACCGCAATGACGAAACGTTTAGCAGAAGAAGAAGGTGTTTTTGCTGGAATGAGCAGTGGTGGAAGTGTTGCTGCAGCTTTAAAACTAGCTGAAACTTTAGAGAGCGGAGTAATTGTAGCGATAATTTGCGATCGAGGCGACCGTTATCTTTCATCTCCTTTATTCGATTAGTATTTTTGATTAAAGAGAATTAAAATTGTTTTAAATAGTAACCTATTCCTCCGATTCCGTTTTCACTAATTCTCCAATTTTATAGAGTAAAATAATTTGTAGAAGCACGGAAGGAATTAAAAATATGAGACCCAACCACGCCATAAAAACCAAGATAAAAAGGACGCCGCTCGCTATTTCAAATCCGCCAGCAATTTGAGAAATATTGCCCATTGGTTTTACCAATCGCAATAGCGCAAAACCAAAAATAAAGCTTCCTATTCCGCAGAAAATAGATTGAGTTACCAGAACATATTCTAGGTAAAATGGTTCAAAGTATAGCGAAACCATATCATAGCCATAAAACAAAACGGTAGTACCTATTAAAATAAAAGCACCGATTTTCAACAAATAATTACTAAAAATTTTACCACTCAGAACAAAGCCCCACATAAAATAAATGTAAGCGATGAGCACTATAAATTTCATGCTGATGTAAGCACCTTTTGAAATTATAAGCTCGTTTTCATAAAACCGGGCATAGTCCACAGCAAATTCAACAAAGCCAGAAAGGAAATAAATAATTCCACAAATCCAAGCTAGTTTTATGTACCAAATAGAGAATCCAATATTTTTTAACGCAAAACTATCGGTAACTGATGACTCGGGATTTTTCAAATTTTCTAAGTCTTCACCCAAGGCATTTAAGATCGTTTTGAGTGTAAAACTTCGTGGGGTAACTTCCCCGGCTTCAATGCGCTGAATGGTTCGCACATTTATATTGCATTGTTCCACAAGTTCTTCCTGCGTAAAGCCTTTTTGCTTTCGTAGTTCTACGATTTTGCGACCGAGTTCGGGCTGTTTCATGATTTAGAATTTTATGAAGCAATAGTACGATGGCAATAAAGATAGTGCAATCTTTTCAAGTGAATTTTGCCCGACATTTACCCGACATTCGCATTTCGATAAGTAATTCACCAAGAGTGGAGGAATATTTCTGAAATCGCAAAATTTTCCCATCCTGCAAGGTTTTCAAAACCTTGTAGGTTTAAACCCCCAACAGGAATGAATACCAACAAGGTAGGCTTCGACAATACCTTGTAGCAAAATGAAAACGGAAAATGACAATAAATGAAATGCTTCTTTATTCCGAAAATGGTTCTAAAGCCCGAAGCGCTTTATCTGCGGTAGAAATTCCTTCAAAAGTAAGTAACAATCGCAGGCCGTTGCGAGTTTGTTTCTCCTTCATGGATACTTGTTGTGGGTGGCTTTGCACATACTGTAGCACTTTAGTGAAAGATGAACTTTGATAAAAAGAACTGTCCTGGTCTGCCACAAAATAGCCGACTAGTTTTTTCTGTTTCATAATAATTCGCTCTAAGCCCATGGAAATGGCAATCCATTTTATGCGAACGCTATTCAGCAAATCTGCTGCCTGTTTAGGCAATTCTCCAAAACGATCCAGCAGTTCTTTTTCAAATTTCTGTAGTTCCGTTTCGGTTTTAAGCTGGTTTAGTTTTGTGTAAAGATTGAGTCTTTCAGTAATATTATTCACATAATCATCCGGGAACAGCAATTCGAAATCTGTATCGATAGTCATTTCTTTTACGAAACTTTTCTTCGGCCCTTCGGTTTCTTCATAAAGATTTTTAAACTCTTTATCTTTTAATTCATCAATCGCTTCAGAAAGAATTTTCTGATAAGTTTCAAAACCAATTTCGTTTATAAAACCACTCTGCTCGCCACCAAGTAAATCGCCAGCACCACGGATTTCCAAATCTTTCATCGCGATGTTGATACCGCTTCCTAATTCAGAAAATTGTTCTAAAGCTGTAATTCGTTTTCGTGCTTCATCTGTCATTGCAGAATATTCTGGGGTGATGAAATAACAGAACGCTTTTTTATTACTTCTACCCACACGACCACGCATTTGGTGCAAATCTGAAAGTCCAAAATTATTAGCGCTGTTAATGAAAATAGTATTCGCATTCGGCACGTCCAAACCGCTTTCAATAATAGTTGTTGAAACCAAAACATCAAACTCATTATTCATAAACCGAAGCATTAAATCTTCCAGTTTTTTGCCCTCCATTTGCCCGTGACCGATACCTATTTTGGCATCTGGCACCAATCGCTGAATTAATCCTGCGACCTCTTTAATATTTTCAATTCTATTGTGAACAAAGAAAACCTGCCCGCCTCGAGATATTTCATAACGAACGGCATCGCGGATGGTCTCTTCTCCAAAACGAACAACATGCGTTTCCACAGGATAACGGTTTGGCGGTGGCGTAGTTATAACCGAAAGATCGCGTGCAGCCATTAAACTAAATTGCAACGTACGCGGAATTGGTGTCGCCGTTAACGTAAGCGTATCCACGTTTTCTTTAATTGTTTTCAGTTTGTCTTTTACAGCAACGCCAAACTTTTGTTCTTCGTCAATAATTAAAAGACCCAAATCCTTAAATACTACAGCTTTGTTTACTAGTTGGTGCGTACCGATTACAATATCGAGACGACCATCTTTTAAGCCTTCCAAAACAACTTTCCTTTCTTTCGTAGTTCTAAAACGATTTAAATAATCCACTTTCACGGGCATTTCTGAAAGGCGTTCCGTAAAAGTTTTAAAATGTTGAAATGCTAAAATAGTTGTAGGCACTAAAACGGCAACTTGTTTGCCACTATCTACAGCTTTAAAAGCTGCGCGAATGGCGACTTCTGTCTTTCCGAAACCTACGTCGCCACAAACCAGTCGGTCCATTGGGCGCTCGTTTTCCATGTCCCTTTTTACGTCTTCGGTGGCGGAGCTTTGGTCTGGCGTATCTTCGTAAATAAAAGACGATTCTAATTCAGCCTGCAAATAACTGTCCGGATCGAAAGCGAAACCTTTTAACGTGCGACGTTTTGCGTATAATTCAATTAAATTGAAAGCAATTTCTTTAACCCGCGTTTTAGTTTTTTGCTTCAGCTTTTTCCACGCGTCGCTCCCCAATTTATAAATTTTGGGCTCTCTCCCGTCTTTACCGTTGTATTTTGAAATCTTGTGAAGACTATGAATGCTGAGATACAAAATATCGCGTTCGCCATAAAAAAGCTTGATAGCTTCCTGCATTTTTCCTTCAACATCAATCTTTTGCAAACCGCCAAATTTCCCAATTCCGTGGTCAATGTGCGTAATATAATCGCCCACTTCCAGATTGGTAATTTCCTTTAAAGTAATTGCCTGTTTTTTAGCGTAACCGTTTTTAAGTTGAAATTTATGGTAGCGCTCAAATATTTGGTGATCTGTATAACAAACAAGTTTTAAATCGTCGTCAATAAAACCTTGAAAAAGCGGAAACACAATGGTTTCAAACTGTTCCACATTTTGTTTCGCATCTTCAAAAATGTCGTGAAAACGTTTTGCTTGTTGTTCGCTACTACAAAAAATATAATTTTTATAACCTTCCGCTGTGTTCTCATTCAAATTGTCAATCAGTAAATTGAACTGCTTATTGAACGACGGTTGTGGTTTGGTTGAAAACGAAATAGAATCTGAAACAGCTATTGAAGTATTTATTAATTGAACTTTTGTAAAATCGTGAAGTTGCAGATTTAATAATTCTGAAGTACAGAACAATTCTGAAGGTTTTGCACGTTTTATTTCTGAATCGATTGCACTAAAAGCTTCGGTTGCCTTTTTGAAAAGCGAATCGAGAGCACTGCTAAAAAGTTCTTCATTTTTCAGAAAAACTACCGTTTTGGACGCTATGTATTTCAGAAAACTTTCTCGACTTTCATCTATCATTTTGTTTTCCACATTCGGAATGATAGCCACTTTTTTAACCTGCTCTAATGAAAGTTGTGTTTCCACATCAAAAGTTCGGATACTATCAACATCATCGCCAAAAAATTCAATTCGATACGGTTCATCATTACTGAAACTGAATACATCCAAAATTCCTCCGCGAACAGAAAATTCGCCTGGTTCAGTAACAAAATCAGTGCGTTTAAAACGGTATTCAAACAAAACTTCGTTTACAAAATCTATTGAAAGTTGATCGTTTACCGCAATTTTCAGCGTATTACGCTCCAATTCTTTTCGGGTAACCACTTTTTCAAAAAGTGCTTCGGGATAGGTTACAATAAATGCCGGTTTTTTACGAGAATTTATTCGGTTTAAAACTTCGCTTCGCAGCAAAACATTAGCGTTGTCCGTTTCTTCAATTTGATACGGACGGCGGTAACTTCCCGGATAAAAAAGCACATTTTTATCTCCCAAAAGATTTTCCAAATCGTTTAAATGGTAGGCCGCTTCTTCTTTATCATTTAAAATTAGAAGAAAGGGCAATTCAGTATTTCGAAAAGTTTGGGCCAAAACTAATGAGAGCGAAGAACCCACAAGACCCGAAACCGATATGTTTTTTTGAGATTGGGCAATAGTTTCCTCCAGTTTTCGGGTTTGCGAAGACTTTGAATAAAGTGAAGTAACGAGGGTTTTGCTCATTGAGCGGCAAATATAGCACGACGTTTTATTTTTCAAACCGCAAAATGGAACTTTATCATTTTGATAACACAAATAGCATATCGCATTACCTATTTTTAAAAGATAGATTTAATTAAAATTACCCGCCTTCGCGGGCATTATTATGTCAATAAGAGAATACGATGTTTTTGTAATAGGAACCGGAACCGCCGGGAAAAGTGTAGCATATGAATGTGCTGCCGAAGGTCTGAAAGTAGCTATAGCCGATAATCGGGAGTATGGCGGCACCTGCGCCAATCGAGGCTGTGACCCTAAAAAGGTTTTGGTTGGAATTACTGAAGCCATACATCTATCGGAAAATTTAAAAGGAAAGGGAATTGTTTCCGTTCCAAAAATTGATTGGCAGGCGCTCCAAAAATTTAAAGCAACTTTTACAAGTGCTATTCCTGCAGCAACTGAAAGAGATTTGAAAGAAGCTGGAATTGAAATGTACCACCAATCGCCTAAATTTATTGATGAAAACACGCTTTCAGTAGAGGGAAAAACAGTGAAAGCGAAGAAAATCGTTATCGCTACAGGACAGAAACCGATGGAGTTAAAAATTCCTGGCAGAGATTATTTAAAAGTGAGCGACGATTTTTTGGAATTGGAACAACTGCCCGAAAGTATTGTATTTGTTGGCGCGGGTTACATCGGGATGGAGTTCGCGCATATTGCAGCTCGTTGTGGCGCAAAGGTTACTGTTATTGAATTTGAAGACAGACCATTGGGGCCATTTGAAGCCGATATAGTTTCGCACCTCACAAAAGCTTCGGAAAAGCTTGGGATAGAATTTATATTTAATGCGAGGGTTTCCGAAATTGAAAAGCTTCAGAAAAATTACCGCGTTTCATTTCAGAAGAACGGGAAAACAGAAACTGTTGATACCCGAATGGTTTTCAATACTGCCGGCCGCGTGCCATCAATTGACGATTTAGATTTGAAAAAAGGAAATGTCGCTTTCGAAAAAGGCGGAATTTCTGTTAATGAATTTCTTCAGAATACTACGAATAAAAGTGTGTATGCCTGCGGCGACGTTTCGGCTAGCGGATCACTTCCACTTACACCAACTTCTTCGCAGGAAGCGCGAATTGTTTCATTGAATATTCGCAAAGGAAATCATACAAAAATGGATTTCCCGCCAGTGCCTTCAGTGGTTTTCACAATTCCTCAGATTGCTTCCATCGGGTTGACGGAAGAGCAAGCAAAGGAAAAAGGTTACGACTTTGTAGTGGAGTACAAAAGCGTACCAAAATGGTTTAATGCAAAGCGGATTAACGAAGAGGTTTACGCCTATAAAACCATTGTAGATAAAGAACGAAACCTGATTCTCGGGGCACATATTATTGCTTCGGAAGCTGGAGAAATGATTAACCTTTTTGTTTTAGCAATGTGTGGAAAACTAACTACAGAAAATTTAAAATCTATGATTTTTGCCTACCCAACTTGGGGGAATGATATTAAAGGAATGGTTTAAAGAGTTCGAAATCGGAAGTAAGAAATACGCAATTATCTGTTTAAATATTCTTTGTATTTAGTCGCCGGACTCGTGTCGCGATTTTTGAAAGCGTGATAACCACTGCTTACAAAAAGCACCGCCGCCACTCCGATTGCGGCATATGCAACTGTTTGGCTTACTTCCCAATTTGCTACGGCGATGGCTGCCAAAGCCCAAACTCCGACGAGCGCAAATTCACGCATATTGCGTTTCCAGGTAACAAACAGATTTATGATACCTGCAATAATAATCATAGTAACAGCCCAGGAAGCTTCACTATAACCCCAACCATTCCATTCGGTGCTCGTTAAATAGGCAGCAACATTTGCGATACTTGCAACAGTTACCCAACCGCTATAAAACACGAACGGCCACCAAACAAAGACGATGACAGAAATTGGCGCATCCCAAAGTTCCATTCGGTTATTCATAACAATTTTAAAAAGTGAATATAGCAGTACAAAAATCGCCAATACTGAAAATTCCATATAACTGTAAAGCCAAAAAGTGATCCACATAATATTTGCGAAACAGGAAAGCACAAACCACCAGCCAGTTTTTAGAATGAATTCGTCATCGCGTACTTTTGTGAAAAGGCTCCGACTTTGATAAATTATAAAACCCAATAACAACAAATAAATAAGTCCCCAAATGGAAAAGGCATACCCTGCAGGTGTGAAAAGATTTTTAGATGAATTTGAAATTTCCCCAATGGTGGTGCCATTTATAGCTCCTGAATTGGAAAGATAGTTTATAAAAACTGTTGCCACGAAGGCAATGATATTGGCTATTTGTAGTGTTTTTTTCATAAAGATGACTATTTATGTCCGTTCGAGCGCAGTCGAGAACTTAAAATTTCAATCGTTAAATTAGGTCTCGACTGCGCTCAACCTAACAATACAGTTATTTCGAAACACAAATAACCTCTCCTTCCACAATTACAAAAACCTCATCCTTTTCTTTAGGTTTTAAAATATGTTTCCCCGTAAAGTTACCGAAAGCGGGGAGAATAAGGCTGTTAAGAGTTTTATAAAAACAAGGGAGACGCAAAAATTGTCTACCCACGCCTTTCATCCTTATTCCGGGGTGAATGTGGCCAGAAAAATTGAATTTGTCTGCTTTTTCTGTTGGATGATGTGTTAAATAAAAACTGTCTAAAAGCAACTCATCATAGACTTTTACGCCCAAATCTTCATATAAATATTGTGGAATAATATCGTGATTGCCCGAAATTAGCATTACTTCAGCTTTGCAGTATTCCACCCATTTTTCAAAATCATGCCATTCTTCGTTTAGTTTACTGTGGAATAGATCTCCAAGAAAACATACAGTTTCTGGATCAAAATGATTTGTTACTTCAGTGAGTTTTTCAAGATTTTTATAAGCCGCATTTGCTGGAACTGGCGCGCCGTGTTTTCTGAAATGTGATACTTTTCCCAAATGCACATCGGCAATTAAAAGCATTTTTTTTTCTTCCCAATAAATAGCGCCGCTGGGATGTAATTTGAAATCGTTATTTTTTATTTCTATATTTTGAATCATTTCTCCAATAATAAAGTCATTCTCTTAATCCTGTCCGCCAATTTTTCCGAAGAAAGTTTTGCCAGTAGTCTATCTGTTAATTAAGTGTTTGAACTTTTAGATTATTCAAGGTGTATTTGAACGACAGATTTAACTTGAGTTTTTCTTTCATCAAAAGATTTTAATATTACAAAATACCATTTTCTATCACCTTCAACATATTCAGCAAAAAATAGATCGCCTTTCTTATGATTTTTTATGGCATTCTCAAATGAAGCTACCATTCTACCTGAAGGAAACCAACCTAAATCACCACCATCTTTTGCAGATGTACCTTCCGAATATTTTTTTGCTAATTCTGAAAATGGTACATTATTATTAAACTGGTTTTTAATGACATCTCTCAAAGAATCTATTTTAGTCTTTGGCATTTTATTTCCGTTTAGATAAATATAATTAACTCTAAACTCCAAAATAGAATCCCTTTGAAGGAGTTTTTCTTTAATAGAATGTGTTTTATTATTAATATCCCTCAATCCATTACTATCATAAGTCAAAGCATTTGAATCATCAGGAGAATATGTGAATTCGGTAATCTTCCAATTTGGATGAGCATTTTTTAATGAATCTATTTGGTGTAAAAAAGTTATTTGTTTTAATGCTCGCTTCGCTTCTTTATTGCTTTGCCCATATGACACTATATAAAAAAACAATAAGGTTATTATGCAACTAAATTTCATAGAGGTTAATTTTTAGTAAATATATACCCATCACTTCATTAATTGAAGTGTCATTCGTTTAATTCTATCCGCCAATTTTTCCGAAGAAAGTTTTTCTCGGAGCCTATCAGTAATTATTGGGAAGCTGAAAGGCGTTGCTTTTTCGCACTGTTTCCAAATAATTTTTTGTGAATTAATTCGCTCCAAAGCTTGCCGCAAACGTCCTTCTTCCAACTGATGCTCAAAAGTTTCGCGATAGGCTTGAAGATACAAAAGATTGTCCGGCTCATAATCTCGAAAAACATCAAAGAGCAACTGACTATTGCTTTGCAAGTGTTTTGTTTTTATCATTTTATTCGGATATCCTTGAAAAACCATTCCGCTAATAACCGCTATATCACGGAATTTTCGACGCGCCAATTCGGTAGAATTCAAACTTTTTTGAAGGTCATCAAAAAGATATTCCGCAGAAAAAAGATTGTTGTCCAAAACGGTTTGGACATCTAAATACTGATCACTTAACAACTCAAAACCGTAATCGTTATACGCTAATGAAAAAGTAATTGGTGACAACAAACTAATTCTGTATGCCAATAAACTACTCATTGCTTCGTGTACAAACCGACCTTCAAAAGGATAAAAAATAGCGTGATAACCTTCCCGAGTTTTAAAAGTTTCAATCAAAAATTCATTTTCTCCGGGTACAATGCTCTCACGTTCTTGCCGATCAAATATGTGACTCAAGGCTTTTAATTCGGGAGTATTGCGCTTGTGGTCTGCTTCACTTTGCATTTCTTCTCGCAGAATTTTACTCATTTGCGAAGATAGTGGCAAGCGACCGCCCATAAAACTTACAATATTTGTGGTGCGTTTACTAGACTTTCTAACCTGCGCTTGCATTTGCCGAATCCGAACTAATTCCAAAGTTCTTCCTGCAAAAACGAAAGTATCGCCGGGTTTCATTTTGCTCAAAAACCATTCTTCAATAGTACCAATAAAACCGCCAGAAACATATTTTACCTGCATCATGGAATCGCTCACAATCGTACCAATACTTAATCTGTGCATCATTGCAATTTGTCTGCTTTCAACTTTAAAAAGGCCTTCGGGCGTGACTTCTACTTTTTTATATTCATCGTAAGCCTTTAAACTTTGACTTCCCAAAGTGATAAAATTTAGGCACCAATTCCATTGTTCCTCGGTAATTCCCTGAAAGCAAAAGGTGCTTTTTATTTCGGGGAAAATTTCCTTCGGAAAAAATCCGTTGCTCACCGCTAGGCTTACCAAATATTGAATCAGTACGTCGAAACTGAGTAAATACGGTATTCTATCTTCAACTACTTCATCCTTTACAGCACGTTTTAAAGCTGAAGCTTCTAGCAGCTCCAAAGCGTGGGTGGGTAAAAAATAAATTATTGAAGGTTCACCCGGACGGTGATTGCTTCGTCCCGCACGTTGTAAAAATTTTGCGACGCCTTTTGGTCCGCCGATTTGGATTACGGTTTCTACAGGTGCAAAATCTACTCCCAAATCCAAACTTGAAGTTGCTACAACCGCCAACAACGATTCGTTTCTGATTGCCTGTTCCACCCAAAGTCGCGTGTCTTTGCCAATACTTCCGTGGTGCATTGCAAGCTCACCTGCAAATTCTGGATGCTTTTCCAATAACTTCTGAAACCAAATTTCGCACTGTCCACGGGTATTTGTGAAAATAATCGTGGTTTTACTGGCTTTAATTATTGGAACTATATCTTCCAAAAGATGAAGTCCTAAATGTCCGCGCCACGGAAAGGTTTCCATTTTTTTGGGAATAATGGAGCGGACTTCAATTTTCGATTTCTGTTTGGCTTTAATTAAAACTGCATTCCCCCGAAGGCGGGAATCTATCCCCAGTAATACATCCATTGCCTCTTCAAGATTACCGATGGTGGCAGAAATTCCCCAAATTCGCAATTTAGGCGAAACAGTTTTTAATCGTGAAAGTGCCAATTCCATTTGTACACCGCGTTTGCTTCCCAAAAGTTCGTGCCATTCATCCACCACCACAGCTGTAAGGGTTTTGAATGTTTTGTCATAGTCTTTGGAAGCTAATAACAGCATCAAGCTTTCAGGTGTTGTAATCAACAAATCGGGCATTTGTCGTTTTTGTTTTGCGCGCTCACTTTGTGACGTATCGCCAGTACGGATTCCTACCGTCAGTCCCGTTCCCAAATCATCCGCAACACGTTGTGCTGCTTGCTGAATTTCTACAGAAAGTGCACGTAAAGGAGTAATCCAAATGGCTTTTATGCCTTTTATATGCTTTGTTTTATAATCAGGGTTTTCCTTTAAATATTGTAGTACAATTGGAAACCAAAGTGCGTACGTTTTCCCGCTTCCTGTTGGCGCGTTTAGCAAGCCGTGTTTGCCATCGAGAAAGGCTTTCCACGTTTTTTTTTGAAATGGAAAGGCTGTCCAAGATTTGGACTCGAACCAAGAGTTAGCTATATCTATTTGTATCTTATTACTCAATCTTTAATTTATTTTTTAAAAAAGCCCCTCCCCTTTTAGAGGGAAGGTGTCAGCTTTGCTGACGGAAGGGTTAAAATCAACTTTTAAAATGATCTTTTATATCCTTTAAAACAGATGGCAATAAATCAAAAACCATTTTATTTTCAAATCGAATTACGGTGAAGCCTAAATTCTTCAACTCCATTTCTCGCCTTCGGTCATATTCCTCTGCCGTATTGTTTAAATGTACTTGTCCATCAAGTTCTACAATCAATTTTTCTGAGGGACAGTAAAAATCAACGATGTAATGTTTTATACTGTGCTGTCTTCTAAACTTTCTGCCATCAAGTTTTGAACCTTTTAAATACTTCCAAAGAAACGCTTCGGCTGAGGTTGAATTATTCCGAAGAGATTTACGATAAACCTCCATTTCCTTCAAATTATGAATTCGCTTTTTCATAATTTAAATTTAATCAAAATCCAGCTTTAACCACCCCGTCTCGCAAGCGAGCCACCCCTCCTTGAAAATATGGAGGGGAATTAACTATTTATTTTGGGATAAGTGCTTTTAGGTCCGAAAGTGTATTTGCCTCTTCAATGGGTTTGTCTTTTCGCCATCTTAAAATCCTCGGAAAACGCGTTGCAATGCCACTTTTATGGCGACTGCTTTCAGCGATTCCTTCAAAAGCAATTTCAAAAACGTGCTGTGGCGTAACGCTTCTTACTGGTCCAAAACGCTCTAATGTGTTTCGTTTTATCCACGCATCTACTTGCCTAAATTCAGCGTCGGTCAAACCAGAATAGGCTTTTGCGAAGGTGACCAATTCTCCCTCATTCCAGAGTGCGAAAGTGTAATCGGTATAAAGATTGGCGCGTCTTCCGTGGCCTCGCATTGCATAGGTTAAAACTGCATCAATCGTGAACGGATCGATTTTCCATTTCCACCAATCGCCCTTTTTTCTTCCTACCAAATACGGTGAATCTTTTCGTTTTAGCATTAAGCCTTCGCTGCGTTTTTCTCGGGAAAGTTCTCTTTCCGCGGCAGCTTCTTCCCAAGTTTCAAAATTCATTGTTTCACTTAAATACAAACCAATTTCAATGCTATTGCATTTGCCAATAAGCTCATCCAAAATTTTCCTTCTTTCTGAAAAAGGCTTTTGGCGAATATCCTCGCCCTGCCATTCTAGTAAATCGTAGGCATTTAGAATTACAGGTGTTTTCTTCAAAAGTGCTTTTGAAATATTTTTGCGGCCAATGCGAGTTTGAAGCGCATTGAAATTGCCGATTTCCCCTTCCCCGAAAGGCAAAATTTCACCATCCATAACCGTTCCGTTAGGAATTTCTTTTAAAAAATCTTGAAACTCGGGATATTTATCGGTCACCAATTCTTCGCCTCGCGACCAAACGAAAACCTCATCGTTGCGAATGATTACTTGACTTCGGATGCCATCCCATTTATGCTCAAAACTCCAATCTGAAATTGGTCCCAAATCCTCTTGAAACTTATCTTCAACTGCATATGCCAAATAAAAAGGATAGGGTTTACTGAGATAATCTTCTTCATTTTGCTCGAGGATTAATTTTTTATAGGTGGTTTTTTCTGGCGTCCAATCGCCCATTAATTTATAGGCGAGAATATCTTCATCAATCGCCGTGGCTTTGGATAGGGCGCGTGTCATTAATTTTTGACTTACGCCGATTCGGAAACTTCCAGTAAGAATTTTATTGAAAACGAAACGTTCAAAATAATTTAGCTTCAACCAATTAGCATGTAGATATTTCTTCTTTTCTTCTTCGGAAAGTGTTCTCAATTCAATAATTTCTGAAACAAATTGCGAAAGTGATTTTTCGGAATGCTCCTCGGAGGTCGGTAAAATAAGCGCAATCGTTTCCGCTAAATCGCCGACAATATGATAACTCTCCTCAAAAAGCCAAAGCGGAATGCCGCTTATTTCTGTTGCCCAAAGTCGAAGTAAAGTCGTATTTACGGGACGTTTCGGTCGTCGATGCGAAAGTATAGCAATCGTCCACAGCTTATCTTCATCGTTTGCATTTTGAAAATACGCAGTAAGCGCCGCCACCTTTTCATTGGTTTTGTTCGTACTGTCAAGCTTTTTTATGAGTTGGGCGAAATCTTTCACGGCTTAATCTTCGTTTTCAATTTTCTGTTTACTGAGCGAAGCCGGAGTTTCGGTTTCAGAACTTTCTTCTTCGTATTGCGTTTTTTCTGTTCGAGCGTCATAACCTAATTCTTCCCTTAAGTAGCGCGAAAAGATATCAGTATATCCGTGGGTAGCGATTATTTTTTCGCAACCCGTCGCTTCAATTGCAGAAAGCAAACCCTCCCAATCGGCGTGGTCGCTTAATACAAATCCACGATCGATTGCTCTTCTTCTTCGCGCGCCGCGAAAAGTCATCCAACCGCTTGCGGAAGCTGTAACATACGGTACAAACCTTCTGATCCAAGTACTGCCGTGTGAGCTGGGCGGTGCTACAATTATATTTCCTTTTATTTCTTCTTTTGAAGTATCGCGCGTTATTAAAGTAGTTTCGGGCAAGTCGTAAAAAGGGCGAACCACATCGGTCATATTTTCAACGGCGCCGTGGGTATAGATTATTCCGATGGAAGTGTCTAAATGTTTCAATATACGCTGGGCTTTGCCCAAACTGTAACCAAAGAGAATCGAGGTTCTGCCTTCACTTTTATTGGTTGCCCACCATTCGTTTATATCTTTAAAAACTTCAGTTTGTGGTTCCCATTTAAAGGCGGGCAAACCGAAAGTACATTCCGTGATAAATGTGTGGCATTTTACGGGTTCGTAAACTTCGGCCAAGCCATCATCTTCGGTTTTAAAATCGCCCGTAAAAACCCATACTTCACCTTTATACTCCACGCGTACTTGTGAAGAAGCGATAATATGTCCGGCGGGATGCAATGAAAACTTAACCCCTTTAATCGTAAAACTTTCATTCCAAGCCTTCCCAGTAACCTCAATATCGCCAAGTCGGTGCTTAATTATTGGAACATTATTGGTGTGTGTAATATATTGTTTGTGGCCCCAACGACTGTGGTCTGCATGGCCGTGGGTTATGATGCACTTATCTACTGGCCGCCAAGCGTCAATGTAAACATCTGCCTTTTCGCAATAAATACCTTTGTCGTTGAAGACTAATAATGGTTGATTCATAAATATCTTTTCACAAGCAGTTTAAAATTACTGAAAGCTTGCTTTTCGACATTCGCCATTAAGAAAAGTTTAGGGTGGATAACTAATAAAAGACTTTAATGGAAAAACATGAACAGATTGCTTCGCATTGCTCGCAATTCGTTTTATATTTGCAGCATAAAAATCAATTTATGGCATTTACAGATTTATTCGAAAGTGGGGAACATTCCCGAAATTTAGGACACTTTGCATCTATTGCAAATATTGCTTCGGTTAAAGGTTCCATTAATGCGGAAGAGGAAAGGTTGTTAAAGCGCTTTGCCCGTAAACTTGATATTGATGAGTCTGAATATATCGAAGTTTTAAAAAATCCAGCGAAATACCCAATCAATCCGCCTAATGATTCAGAAAGACGTTTGGAGCGTATCCACGATTTATTTCAGATGATTTTTGCCGATCACGAGATTGACGACCAAGAACGGTTTTTAGTTGAAAAATACGCTATAGGCCTTGGGTATGACTCTGCCACAGCGCAACATTTAATAAAAAGATCTATTGAAATTTACACCGGCGGTCTAGATTTGGAAGATTACAGATATTTATTGAATAAGAAATAATGCCCCCTGACCCCGCCGCGGCGGGGGAACTCTTACTCTTGTAAAGAATTAAAAAAGCTCCCAATGGGAGCTTTTTTATTAAAGATTATATTAATTCCGCCGCGGCGGAGTTAGTGGCTATTTGGCTTTTTCCATAAATTCCTCTGCTTTCTCTACCATTTTAATGCTTCCGCAGAAAAAGGGAACACGTTGATGCAAACTAGTAGGTTGAATCTCTAAAATTCGCTGAAAACCGTTACTAGACTTTCCTCCAGCTTGCTCTGCAATTAAAGCCATAGGGTTGCACTCATACAAAAGTCGAAGTTTTCCATTTGGATCTTTAGACGTATTGGGGTAAATATAGATACCGCCTTTTATCATATTTCTATGAAAATCTGAAACCAGAGAGCCAATGTAGCGAGACGTATATGGGCGGTCGTCTTCTTCCTTTTGGCAGTATTTTATATAGTCTTTTACACCTTGTGGAAAGTGAACATAATTTCCTTCATTTACCGAATATATATGGCCATCTTCTGGAAATTTCATATTTGGGTGAGAAAGGTAATAAGTTCCAATGGCAGGATTAAGTGTAAAACCATTAACACCGTGACCGGTTGTATAAACAATCATTGTTGAAGTGCCGTAAACAATGTATCCAGCTGCAACCTGATTTACACCTGGTTGTAAAAAATCATCAATAGTAACAGGAGTTCCCGAAGGTGTAATTCTTCGGTAAATTGAAAAAATAGTCCCGACAGAAACGTTTACATCAATGTTTGATGAACCATCTAAAGGGTCTATTAAAACCACATATTTATTATCGTTCTTTTCGTTTCGACCTTTTATTGTAATAAAATCATCTTCTTCTTCGCTGGCAATTCCGCAGACAATTTCACGATTTGTAAGTGTATTTATAAAAACTTCATTCGCAAAAACGTCAAGTTTTTGCTGGTCTTCACCTTGAATATTCATATCTCCGGCTGCGCCCAAAATATCTACCAGTCCCGCTTTATTAACTTTGTGGTTTACAACTTTGGCTGCTAAACGAATTGAGTTTATAAGCCGTGAAAGCTCGCCGGAAGAGTATTTGAATTCGCTTTGATTTTCAATTATAAACTCGCCGAGAGATTGATTTATTTTTGACATAAGGTTGAAGGTATCCTGAATTTCACGCAAATATCGGGATTTTTAAGAAATTGAACCGATATTTGTTGAAGTAAAACCAAAGTGAAATTTAATTCGAAACTGAATCTCAATAAATAAGCACTAATGAAAGTCAGAAAAGCTGAAATAAAAGACATGCCAAAGGTTTTAGACCTTATAAAAGAACTTGCAATTTTTGAAAAAGAACCCGACGCAGTTGAAATTAATGTTACTCATTTAGAAAAAGAAGGTTTTGGCAAAAACCCATTGTTTACCTGTTTCGTTGCAGATGCTTCGAGTATGCTAAGCGACCCAGATTCAACCGAAATTGTGGGAGCAGCCTTGGTTTATTATCGTTTTTCCACCTGGAAAGGCAGAACCCTTCACTTAGAAGATTTAATTGTGAAGGAAGCTTATCGCGGCAAAGGAATTGGCGAAGCACTTTATAAACAAGTAATGCAATTTGCCCACGACAGCGGATTAAAGCGTGTTGCCTGGGATGTGCTGGACTGGAATGAAGGTGCAATTAGGTTTTACCAACGCAGTGGAGCAACAATTATGAAAGAGTGGCGCGTAGTGCATATGGACGAAAAAGGTCTAAAAAACTTTATACAGAAATCAAATTCAAACTAAATATTACAACCAATACACGAATCATGTTTTAAAAAATTCGTGTTTTAGTACTTATTAATTAATGCATATGAAGATCTTTAAATTTGGAGGCGCGTCCACAAAAGATGCTGAGAATATAAAAAACGTAGTTTCCGTAATAAACCAAACTGGAGAAAAGGATTTGGTGGTTGTGGTTTCGGCGATGGGAAAAATTACCAATGCTTTAGAAGAAGTGGTAAACAATTATTTCTCTGAAACGGGAGATGTAAAAAACGCATTACGCACCGTTTACGATTTTCATTATAACATACTTACGGGTCTTTTTTCTACCACTTCCCATCCTGCTTTTATAGCGCTAGATAAGACTTTTAAAGAGCTTAAACATTTTTTAGAAACAAATAAATCTAAAAATCACGCCTTTGTATACGATCAGGTAGTTTCATACGGCGAAATAATTTCGTCAACAATAATTTCGTCTTACTTTGCTGAAAATGGTATAATAAACAACTGGTTAGATGTGCGTCAGTGCATAAAAACAGATGCCAATTATCGCGAGGCAAAAGTAGATTGGGAAAAAACACAACAAAAAATTTCAGAAAAAGTAAGTGCGAATGGAATTACCGTAACCCAAGGATTTTTAGGTGCTGAAAACACAAATAATTTTACCACTACTTTAGGCAGGGAAGGAAGTGATTATACTGCCGCAATTTTCGCTTACTGTTTAAATGCCGAAAACGTTACTATTTGGAAGGACGTTCCGGGCGTTTTAAATGCGGATCCGCGCTATTTTACTGAGACGCAACTTTTCAACCATATTTCATATCGTGAAGCAATTGAATTAGCATTTTACGGTGCTTCGGTAATTCACCCAAAAACATTACAACCTTTGCAGCGCAAGGAAATTCCACTGTTTGTGAAATCTTTTTTAAATCCCACAGCACTCGGAACCTGTGTGGGTAAAGGAGTTTTACTAGATCCGTTTATCTCTTCTTTTATTCTGAAAAGAGATCAGGTTTTAATTTCGCTTTCGTCTTTAGATTTTTCATTTATGATGGAAGACAACATTGGCGATGTATTTAAGCTACTTCACGAATTCAAAATGAAGGTGAATCTTATTCAAAATTCGGCCATTAGTTTTTCGGTATGTGTTGATAATAAATTCCGTAATTTGGAACCTTTACTAGCAAAACTTCGAGAAAACTTCAGTGTTAAATGGAATGAAAACGTTACGTTGTACACAATTCGTCATTTTAACCCTGCTGAAGTAAAGGCACTTGCTGAAAACAAAAATGTACTTTTAAAACAAGAAAGCAAAGAAACGGTACAGTTGGTAATTAAGGAATAGTATCAATCGGTTTCGTTATCTTTGTTAGATACAAACAACCAAAAAATTTCATGGGATTAGTCAATGCAAAGGAAGTTGCAAAAGCAATAAACGTCGATAAATTTGGCTTTCTGGGCACATTCATGGGTTGGTCTCTAATGAAGATACTCAACATTTCTACTCTTAATAAAATCTATGACGATAACAAACATTTAAACGACCTAGAATTCATAAACGGATTGATGGAAGCGTTTGAGATTAAGTTTGAAATTCCTGAGGAAGATCTTCGTAGAATACCAAAAACAGGTGCTTTTATAACAATTTCTAACCATCCGTTGGGTGGCATTGACGGTATTCTGCTTTTAAAATTATTGCTGGAACACCGACCCGATTTTAAAATAGTTGCAAATTTTCTTCTCCACCGCGTAGAACCGTTGAAACCGTACGTAATGCCTGTAAATCCTTTTGAAGATAGAAAGGACGCAAAATCGAGCATTTCAGGTTTTAAAGCGGCAATTTTACATTTGCGCAAAGAACATCCACTGGGAATTTTCCCAGCAGGAGAAGTTTCTACTTACAGAGACGGAAAATTAGTAGTAGACAAACCTTGGGAAGAGGCCGCAATGAAACTGGTGCAAAAGGCAGAAGTGCCTATAGTACCAATCTATTTTCACGCTAAAAACAGCAAATTGTTTTATCGTTTGGCGAAGTTGAGCGATAAGTTGCGTACTGCCAAATTACCTTCAGAATTGCTAACCCAAAAAGAACGCTTAATTAAAGTGCGAATTGGGAACGCAATTTCGGTTGAAGACCAAAAAGAGCACGAGTCGCTTGCTTCATTTACAGAATTTCTTCGGAAGAAAACCTATATGCTTTCCAATGCTTTTCAGAAGAAAAAATTATTAGACAGTATTCCTAAAACACTGAAGTTCCCTAAACCACCCAAGAAAATTGCGGGACCAATACCTATAAAAGCCATGGAAGCTGAAATTGAAAAGCTTCGTGAAAATGATAAAAGACTTCTTATAAGTAAAAATTATGAAGTGTTTTTGGCCGAAGCAAATTCCATTCCTTACATCTTACAGGAAATAGGAAGACTGCGCGAAATTACCTTCCGCGAAGTGGGCGAAGGCACAAATAATAGTACTGATCTCGATAAATTTGACAGCTATTACCACCATATGTTTTTATGGGATAATGAGGCGCATAAAATGGCTGGCGCCTACCGCATGGGGTTAGGTTCAGAGATTTTTGCCCAATATGGAATTGACGGATTTTACTTGCAAGATCTTTTTAGGTTTGAACCCGAATTGTATGATATGATGAGCAAATCCATCGAAATGGGACGTGCTTTTATAATTAAAGAATACCAACTCCGGCCTATGCCATTGTTTTTACTTTGGAAAGGAATTGTACACACAACCTTGCGCTATCCCGAGCATCGCTATTTAATTGGTGGGGTAAGTATAAGCAACAAATTTTCGGAGTTTTCAAAAAGCTTGATGATCGAGTTTATGAAATCAAATTATTACGATCCGTATGTGGCGCAATACATCAATCCAAAGAAAGAATACAAAGTAAAACTGAAGGATGCCGACAAAGATTTTATCTTCGATGAAAGTGAGGCCGATCTTAATAAATTCGATAAAATAATTGACGAAGTAGAACCGGGAAGTCTTCGTTTACCGGTACTAATAAAAAAATACATCAAGCAAAATGCAAAAGTTGTGGCCTTTAATGTAGACCCGCTTTTTAATAATGCTATAGACGGTCTAATGTACATTCGAATTGCAGATTTACCTGAAAGTACTGTAAAACCTGTGATGGAGGAATTTCAAGCCGAACTTGAGAAAAAATATTCAGACAAAAACAATGAAAATTGTGATGCCGAAAATTCCAAAGAAGAAGTAAAACCAGAGTAATGATTTAAAAAACTGATCCATTATGGCCGCAACAAATATTAATGAAGTTATTGCCCGATTGGATAGTATAATTGATGCCGAGTGCCTCCAGAATTCTTGTTTGGCATACTTCCCTATTCTTTACAGAAAAGTTACCATTCGCATAAAAGAAGGTATTTTAAACAATGAGTTTGAAAACAACCAGCGAATGGAAAAACTCGACGTGCTTTTTGCAAATCGCTATGTAGATGCTTACGATTCTTTGGGAGCCAATAAACCTTTTACGCAAAGTTGGAAAAAAGCTTTTGAAGCTTCCAAAACCGAAAAGTTGTTAATTATGCAACATTTGCTGTTGGGCATCAACGCCCATATTAATCTCGATTTGGGAATTGCAGTTGCGCAAACCGTTGGCGACTATGGAGATTTAATGAATTTCGAAAACGATTTCAATAAAATTAATGAAATTCTCGGTTCAATGATTGCCGACGTTGAATCTAAAATAATCTCAGTCTCTCCCCTATTTGGGTTGCTCGATAAATTCGGAAAAGGGCGAGAGGATAAACTCGTTAGTTTTAGTATAAATATTGCTCGAGATGGTGCTTGGCTTTTTGCAAACCAGTATCACATTTCACCAAATAAAGAAGAAGAATTAAAGTGTCGCGATGTAATTATAGCCACATTGGCTGAGAAATTGGTGTATCAGAAAAGTTGGATATTGAAGTATTTAGTAAAAACCATTTACTTTTTCGAGAAGAAAGATGTCTCTCAAATTGTGGCAGTGCTTAAAAAAGAATAATTTAAACAGGATTATATATCCGCCGTGGGTGGCGAAATTTCGAAGGCGCCAAGGAACAAAAGTAAATCATAATGCCATCCGTGCCTCAGTTAAAAATACAAAAGCCTTTGAAAAAAAATCCAAAGGCTTTTTAAATGTTTAGAACCATCCTTTTTTACCAACCTGATAGGTTTGGTAAAATTCTTCGTCGCTTTTGGTTAGATAAATAATTCCTTCAATAAGAGGAACGATTCCTCCAATCCCACAAGTTACGAAGGTGATTACTATTTGTATTATACCTTCTTGAGTGTATCCAAGGATAAATTTGTGTATTCCTAAAGACCCGATTACAATAGCTAGAACGCCAGCTAGTACCTTTTTATTTTCTTGTCCGTGAGTGGCCTGATTCCAGCTTTCATTAAAATCATTGGCGCTCTGTCTCGCCCGCTGTTCGGTATTATCCGTTTGCCTTTTTGTGCTGTCGTAACCTGAATTTTGTTGTTCTTCCATAATATTAATTAGTTGGTTATTATAGTGATATGTTATTTGTAAAATTAAAGAAATGCCTTGTCTACAGGTTCCCAAAGTTCAATTTTGTTTCCTTCAGGATCTAGTATCCAACCAAATTTTCCGTAATCATAAGACTCCATTTCACCTACAATTGTTACACCTTCTTCTTTTAAAACTTTTAATAATTCCTCAAGATTTTCTACGCGGTAGTTAATCATAAATTCTTTTTCGCTGGGCGAAAAGTACTTGGTATCGGCACTAAAAGGACTCCATTGCGTTGAGCATTTATTGCCGTCTTCGTCTTGCCACCAAAAGGTGCTGCCGTAATTATCCGTATTTAAACCAAGATGATTTTTATACCATTCCTTCGCTTTATCGGGATCTTTTGTTTTAAAAAAAATTCCTCCAATGCCTGTAACTCTATTTTTCATTTTATTGATTTTTGAACTTTTGAATAATCTTTTCAGCGATCACCGCTGCAAGTTTTTCCTTGCTTTCCACAGTCCAACCAGCAATATGCGGACTCAATATTACATTATCCATCGCGAATAATTCTTTTAGGGAATTTGGGAGATTATCGGAATCAAAAAGTGTTTCAAAAGAAAGCTTTTCAAATTCCAAAACATCCAGTCCGGCACCCAAGATTTTGCCAGTTTTTAACGCCGAAACAAGATCTGCAGTAACCACACTTTTTCCACGTGCGGTATTTATAAGCCAGAACGATTTTGAAAATGAATTGATAAATTCTGAATTAATCATTTTATCTGTTAACGGCGTCCACGGCGTGTGAAGACTTAGCACATCTACTTTTTGCTGAAAGTCTGTAAGTGACACCTGTTTTGCATTTTCATCGCCCACATTTTCCTTTATATCGTAACAAAGTACTTCGCAGTCGAAACTACGTAATTTTTTAGCGAACGCTTTGCCCATGTTGCCATAACCAATAATTCCCACCGTTTTTTTGTCCAGCTCTATTCCTCGGTTGGCCTCGCGATTCCACAAGCCATTTTTAACCTCTCTGTCGGCTTTAATTAGATTGTTGAATAGCGAAAGAAGCATGCCTAATGCATGTTCGCCTACGGCGTTGCGATTGCCTTCTGGTGCAGCAATTAGTTTTATGCCAAGTTTGTCTGCATAATCCGTATCGATGCTTTCTAGACCGGCGCCTACCCGTGCAATAAATTTTAAGTTTTTAGCGGCATCGAGAAATTGTTTGTCAATATTGAAGCGGCTTCGGATAACAATGCCATCATAATTCGAAATGATTTCTTCCACTTCAGATTTTGTGGATTTGTAGTTTTCCTCGTTTAAGAATCCCGCTTCCGCTAACATTGTTAGTAATAACGGATGGTTACTATCGAGGTGAAGAATTTTCATAATTTAGATTTTGGGATAATCGGCAACAGTTTTTTCAGAAGTCACATTTCCAGTATGTTTCGTTGCAATTTTTTCAAAAAGAAGCACGTGCACCTCTTCGCCATTTTTGGTTTTCGGACAATGCTCTACGCCTTTTGGAACCACAATTATTTCACCTTCATTTATAATTTCAACGGAATTTCGAAAATGCATTTCCAAAGTTCCCTTTTGAACAAAAAATAGTTCGTCTTCTTCTTCGTGCTTATGCCAAACAAATTCATCTTTTAGTTTTGCTAAAAGTACTTGCATATCGTCCACGACCGCTATTTGATGTGGATGCCAATGATTTTTGAAAGTTGAAAACTTATTTTGAATATTGATGGTTTGCATGCCTATTCGTGCGGATTTGTTTGTGGATATGGAATCATATCTTTCTGAGAAAGACTGGCAATTTTATAATAATTTTTAGTTCCGTTGAATAAATATTCTACCACAGCTTGGTTAGTTTCCAACTTAAACGGGAAGTCTTTTGCAGGCGTATTTTGAGCTTCTTTCATTGGATCAGCATCCATAACCAGGTCGCGCTGATTAGAATTTAAAAGGTAGCCTACGTAATGATTGGGCTCCACCGTGGTATTTTTTGCTTTCAGAATCTGATTACGGAAATAGATATTCTGTATAACAACGTCAGGTTCAATTTCACTCAAAATGATATGCACGTTGGTACCCGAGCCACCGTCTTTTACCCCAGCAACCCAATCTTGAAAATAGGTTTCAGAAATTTTAAAAGGAGGGTTTTGGACAAGCGATTTTTGGTCGTTCGCAGTTTGAGTTCCGCCACAGTTCGTTAAGCTAAAAAGCAGTATGGGCAGCGTTAAAATTATGGCTATTGTTTTCATTTTTTTAATCATTCACGAAATTTACGAATAATATAGAACAATAAATGCATCGGTTTCAACTTGTACACCCAACTTTTTCTGAATAGTAAAAGGCTTAGCAATAAATTATAATTTATATGCAGCACCTAAAAACACTGCTACTCCGCTGGCGGCATCAACATTTAGTGTAATATTTTTGGCGTTGAAATACGGTAGCTGTAATTTTAAAAATAACTTTTCTCCAATTTTATAATGCGCGCCAGCACCAATATTATAAACCGTTAGCGCGCTATTTTGAATATATCCCTGCGTTTGGTCTTCAAATCCATAACCATAACCGAGCTGTGCAAAAACATTCCATTTTTCTTTATTCAAAACGTAATATTGAATAGACGGAATGAAGCCGTAGGAATGAATAGTGACATCGCTATTATTTTTAAAAAGAGTATTGTTTGAAGTGAAAAAACTTCCGGAAAGTGATGCATTTTTGAAAACGAAAAATTCAAAACTAACCAGTCCCAAAGCTCCGAAGTCGTCTTCATTATTTGTTGTAGTGGGATAGGGAGAAACCGATACGGAAAGTAACATTTCTCCTTTTTGGTTTTGGCCAATAGCGTTCACGAAAAGTAGAAGAGCGAATACAAAGAACAGTTTTTTCATTTGTGTAAAATTTTAATGAAGATACTTAAAATATTAAACCAAAAAAAAAGCCTCTCGTAAAACGAAAGGCTTTTCAAAATAAAATAATTTAGTACTATCCTGCCAATGCTTCGGCACCACCAACAATCTCTAAAATTTCGTTGGTAATTGCAGCTTGACGTGCTTTGTTATATTTCAATTTTAAGTCGTCGCGAAGTTCGGTTGCGTTGTCGGTTGCTTTATGCATTGCCGTCATACGGGCTCCGTGCTCACTTGCAGCACTATCGCGAAGAGCTTTGAATAATTGTGTTTTTAAACTCTTTGGAATCAAGGCTTCAACAATTTCTTCTTTTGAAGGCTCAAAAATATAGAAAGTGTCGTTAGTTTTTACTCCTTGACCTTCTATTTGTTTTGGAGGTAAAATTGGCAGAAACTGTTCTGTCATCACTATTTGTGTAGCAGCATTTTTGAAACTGTTGTAAACTATAACAATTTTATCATACTTCCCTTCTAAGAAAAGAAGCATTAATTTTTCAGCAATTGTTGCAGTATTATCAAAAGAAAGGTCGTCGAAAATACCGTTGTTATTTTCTAGTATCGTTCCCGTTTTCTTCAGAATATCGTTTCCTTTTTTTCCAAGGGTCATAAAATCTACTTGCTTGCCAGCATAAGTATTTGCAGCCAAGTTACGAGATTGTTTTATGATGTTGTTGTTAAAAGCTCCCGCCAAACCACGGTTACTGGTAATGGCAACCACTAAAATTTTGTTTACCTCGCGTTGTTCTGAATACTTGCTCCCGGAATCGGCATCAAGCGTAGCGCTTAGGTTTTGCAAAAGTTCTGTAAGTTTTTCAGAATAGGGACGCATTGCTGTAATGGCATCCTGAGCCTTTTTCAATTTTGCAGCAGAAACCATTTTCATGGCACTGGTAATCTGCATCGTTGAACCTACGGATGATATTCTGTTACGTATTTCTTTAAGATTCGCCATTTTTTTAATTATGTTACTCTGCGTTCTCTGCGCCTTTGCGGTAGTAAATAAAACCGCAATGGCGCAAAGGTCGCAAAGACTTTTTACTTCTTATACTTTGCTGAAAGTTCACTAGCAACAGTTGTCATTACATCTATTGCATCGTCAGTAAGTTTTCCTGCTTTTAAGTTATCCAAAGTATCTCTGTGCTTTACGTTAAGCATTTCAAGATAATCTCTTTCAAATTCTTTAATCTTATCAACTGGAACGTTACGCATTAGGTTTTTAGAACCTGCGTAGATAACTGCAATTTGATCTTCAACTGTGTAAGGATCATTTTCAGCTTGCTTTAATAGCTCTACGTTACGTCTTCCTTTTTCAATTACATTTAAAGTTGCCGCATCTAAATCTGAACCAAATTTTGAAAACGCTTCCAATTCACGGAAAGCTGCTTGATCCAGTTTTAAAGTACCTGCTACTTTTTTCATCGATTTAATCTGTGCGTTACCACCTACACGAGATACCGAAATACCTACGTTAATAGCCGGACGAACACCCGCGTTGAACAAATCTCCATCCAAGAAAATCTGACCATCGGTAATAGAAATTACGTTTGTTGGGATATACGCCGAAACGTCACCCGCTTGTGTTTCAATAATTGGAAGTGCAGTTAATGAACCACCACCTTTTACAATTCCTTTTAAAGAAGCAGGAAGGTCATTCATTTCTTTTGCGATTCCATCATCTGCAATAATTTTTGCAGCACGCTCTAATAATCTTGAGTGCAAGAAGAAAACATCTCCAGGATAAGCCTCACGTCCCGGTGGGCGACGAAGCAAAAGCGAAACCTCACGGTATGCTACAGCTTGTTTAGAAAGGTCATCAAAAACAATTAATGCTGGACGACCAGTATCGCGGAAGTACTCACCAATTGCAGCACCTGCGAAGGGAGCATAAACCTGCATAGGCGCAGGATCTGATGCGTTTGCAGCAACAATAGTTGTGTAAGCCATTGCGCCTTTTTCTTCTAAAACGTTTGCAATGTTTGCAACAGTTGAAGCTTTTTGCCCAATAGCAACATATATACAGTATACAGGTTTTCCTGCATCGTAAAATTCTTTTTGATTCAAAATAGTGTCGATACAAACGGTAGATTTACCAGTTTGACGGTCACCAATTACAAGTTCACGCTGACCACGGCCAACAGGAATCATTGCATCAATAGACTTAATACCAGTTTGAAGTGGCTCAGTTACCGGCTGACGGTAAATAACCCCAGGAGCTTTACGCTCTAATGGCATTTCGTAAGTTTCACCAGTGATTGGACCTTTACCATCGATAGGCTGACCTAATGTATTTACTACACGGCCAACAATTCCTTCACCTACATTAAGCGATGCAATACGTTGGGTACGTTTTACAGTAGAACCTTCTCTAATTTCTTTTGAAGGACCTAAAAGTACAATACCTACATTGTCTTCTTCAAGGTTCAATACAATACCTTCAAGACCACTTTCAAAGGCTACCAATTCGCCGTATTGAGCATTTGAAAGTCCGTATGCACGAACAATACCGTCACCCACGGTCAAAACAGTTCCTACTTCATCCAGGGAAGCAGTTGCTTCATAGCCTGTAAGTTGTTGCTTTAATATTGCTGATACTTCAGCTGGTTTTACTTCTGCCATTTTGATTTAGATATTAGATGCTAGATTTAAGACGTTAGACTAAACCTAATTTCCTTATTATATTGATTTACTGAATTCTCTTTTTAAATTTCCTAATTGGTTTGCGATACTTGCATTATACTGAATATCGCCAATACGAAGAATAAATCCTCCGATAATTTTAGGATCGGTTTCACTTTTCAATGTTACCTTTTCACTACCCGTTAATTCCTTAACTTTAGCCATTACCTTAGCTTCCATATCTGAAGTAAGAGGCACAGCAGTAATTACCGTAGCTGCTTTTACTCCTTGTTGGTCGTTGTAAATATCTACAAAGCTTTTTGCTACCTTGCTCAACAATGAAGTACGTTTATTAGCTACAAGTATATTAATAAGTGAATGTGTAGCTTCAGATTGTTCGTTGAAAATTTTCAACAAAGCGTTCTTTTTATCGTTGGCTTTAATAACCGGACTTTGAAGCACAGCTTGTAATTCACGGCTGTCTTCAATAGTTTTATAAACAGATTGCATATCGCCAAATAAAACAGCTTCTGTACTGTTTTCGTTTGCTTTCTGCAAAATTGCTTTCGCGTATCTTATCGCTGCTCTGCTCATTGGATATTAGTTTAATTTGGCTTCACCCAACATTTCATTTACAAGCTTCATTTGCTTATCGCTATCAGAAAGTTCGTGTTTTACCACTTTCTCGGCAATTTCTAATGAAAGGCTTGCCACTTGTTGTTTCAATTCAGCAATTGCAGCTTTCTTTTCGCTTACAATAGCGGCTTGTGCTTGGGCTACCATTTTATCAGCTTCAACTTTGGCATCTTCCTTAGCATCGGTGATCATTTTTGCTTTCAATTCACGAGCTTCTTTCATCATAGCTTCGCGTTCTGCGCGAGCTTCTTGAAGCAATTTTTCATTGTCAGCATGTAAGTTTTGCATTTCAAGTTTTGCCTTTTCGGCAGCTTCTAATGCATCGTTAATGGAAGTTTCGCGAGTTCTTACGGCACCCAAAATTGGTTTCCAAGCAAATTTTCGCAAAAGAATCAAAAGCAATAAAAATATGATGGTGGTCCAAAATATTAAACTCTCTGGTGCTACTATATTCATTTGATATAATTTTTTTTAAAATTTTTTCATTTAAAACAACATCTCGTGGCCAACCGCCACGAAATGTTGAATTTTAAAAATTAGGCAATCAATGCCACAACCACTGCGAAAAGTGCAACACCCTCTACAAGGGCCGCTGCAATAATCATCGCGGTTTGAATTTTTGCTGTAGCTTCTGGCTGTCTTGCGATCGCGTCCATTGCTGAACCACCAATTCTACCAATACCAATACCGGCACCGATTACGGCCAGTCCTGCTCCTACTGCTGCTAATGTTCCTGTCATAATTGAAACTTTTTAAAATAATTAAACAAAAATTAATGATGCTCCTCCACTGCTTGACCAATAAACAGCGCCGCAAGTAATGTAAATACATAAGCTTGAAGTGCAGCAACTAAAAGTTCCAGCACGCTCATGAAAAGTACAAATGCAATTGACACCGGCGAAATGGCGGCAGTTTCGAAAATAAAAATCAAGCCAACAAGGCTCAAAATTATGATATGCCCAGCAGTAATGTTCGCAAATAAACGAACCATAAGTGCAAAGGGTTTTGTAAACATCCCGATAATTTCTATCGGGATCATAATAGGGTATAATGCCTTTGGCACATCTGGCGTAAGGATGTGTTTCCAGTAATATTTATTTCCACTGAAAATTGTAACTACGAAAACAATAACAGCCATTACCAAGGTAAAAACGATGTTTCCAGTTACGTTTCCGCTAAAAGGGAAAAATGGAATAAGACCAATTAAGTTATTTAACCATATAAAGAAAAAGATGGTTAATAATAGTGGCATGTATTTTTGATATTTGCTGCCAATGTTTGGCACTGCAATCTCATCGCGCACGAAAAGAATTACTGGCTCTAAAAGCCCAGACAAACCTTTTGGCGCCTTTTTATTTTTCTTGTAAGAACGAGCTGCCCATCCAAAAACTATAAACAATAACAATGAAACAAAAAGCATTGAAAAAACGGTTTTTGTTATCGAGAAGTCTAACGGTCTGTCTTCGTAAAGAAAAGGACGTCCCATGGTACTGGTTGCCTCAAATTTCTCTTGATCGAAACGATCTGCGTAAAAAATATGCTCACGGTATTTAACGAAGCTATGTCCGTTGGCTTCTACTACTGTAGTACCACTATTATCGTGATGAAATTCCGACGATGGAAAAATGGTAAGACCATTTTCCGTCCAAAGTATTATAGGCAAAGCTAAAGTTATGGGATGCCCAGACCAGTCGGCAATATGAAATTCGTGCGAATCCCATACGTGACTATTGATCAATTCCTTCGGGTCAAATTTCCCACCACCCTCTTCTGGGTTTGGGTCCGATGCGGTACCTATAAAGGGCATCAATAAAAAAATAATTAATGCTAAGCTACCGATAAGTGTTTGAGTAAGCCTCATATGTTAATAACTATAAAAAATTGTGCTCGTTAAAATTTGTGCAAAAGTACAACTTTTAACGACAAAAAAAAGGGGGTAAGTGTGATTGTTTTATTTTTCTGAAATAAATTGAGACTACTTAAGTTGTAGATTGCTTTAAAAGCCTCAAAGCGAGAATGATCTCTATGAAAAGATAAATGAAATATGGGGTGAAAAAGGATATAAAATCTGGAATTTTTGATACATTTTCCATTTTTATAAGTGGAATTAAAAACACAATCGCGGCAACCATCTTTAATAAGATAAAGCCTAAAAAAGCGAAGCCAGTATAGTCTGGGGCCTTTTTACTAACAAGATAAAGTATTGACAGAATAATAAGTGTTACTACAAAATGAAACACATAAATGTTGAAAACGGAGTAAAAGAAGTTATAGCTATCAGAAATACTGGCAACCGCCCAATTCTGTATAAAATAGAGCAGCGCTGTAACTAAAATTAAAGTTGTTGGGATATAATAAAACCTATCTGATTTCAAATTTTTCAATCTTTATTATTCATATTTTGAAGTTGCTTTATCACAGCGTAGAGAGAGATAAAAACTCCTAGAAGCGAAAATATAATAGTATAAGCAGAATATTTATTTGGATAACTTTCGTCTAGTTTTTGGCCAATAAAAACTCCGATGCCAATGGTTACGCCCATCTGTACCGCAATACCAGAGAATACGGCCCATTTACGAAGGTTATTATTATCTGCCATTGGTACTTTTGGTATTTTAATTTTAAGAGTCTGCTACTCTTTTAATCTGCTGTTGACGTTCAAACGGATTTACTTTGGAAGTATCAACATTTGATTGATTAATTGTGGATACATTTTTTGGTTTGCCTCCTTGCATTACACAAGAAGCATTCATAGTAGCTCCTGGCTCTACAGACAATTTGCCTACAGTTACATCGCCTTCAATTATAGCTGTAGCTCTTAACGTGAGGGTTCCTGTTACTTGTAAATTTCCTTCAAATTTGCCTTCTATATCTGCGTTTTCACAGCTTAGCGTTCCTATTATCACTCCTGTTTTTCCTAAAACAACCTTTGACGGTGTTTTTACGTTACCTTCAATAGAACCATCAATTCTGAAAAATCCTGTAGAAGACACATCGCCTTTTAGTTTGGTGCCTTCATTGATTCTATTTTGAGCGGTTCCTGGTTCGGAAGTTATTCGTTTTTCTTTTTTATCGGAAAACATAGTAGTTGGTTTTTAATAAAGATTACTATTCTGTTATTCGGTTTGTCGAGGGCTGTTACTTGGTTACATCCTTCAGTAAATAATCGTCCAAGTTTTTGTGGATCTGAATGATTTTATAATTTGGAGTTGAAATCTCAAAGAAAGGATACTTAATTTTATACTCTTTCTTTTCTTTCAAAATATCGCCAAACCCTTGTGCGCCCAGCTTAGTGTTTAAACCGTGAACAATTACAAGTTTTGTTCCTGGCGTGTAGTAGTCAATAGAAGTTACCATATTTGTATAACGAAAATCTTCTATAGCCTTATCAAGCTTTTCTTTCAGCTTTTGCGCGGCTTCGCCTTCTTCACTGGTAAATTTATAAACCAGTTTCCAACTTTTTGAGTCTTCGTCTGGCGCAAAATCTTTCCCGGCTAAAAGAGGTAAAGTACTACTATAAATTTGCTGAGCCTGTTTACCTTCATCGCTATTAGGATAGTTGAGCGAAATAAAATTTAAAGCCTTTTTGTACGCTTCAAAACCTTGCTGACGAGCAATTGCAGTAGCTTTCAACAATTCAAATTTTGGCACAATATCATTGCCGTTATACACTATAATGAAATCATCACTCTTTTGAATTACATCTTCATATTTGGCAGCTTCAAACTCCTTATACAATTGTTTGTATTTAAACTCAGGGCTAGACTCATCTGTTGGCAATTGTGAATTTGGATTGCGAAGAATTTCCGCATAGCGCGTATCGGAGTGATTTGTTAGTACGTCATTTCTATATCTGTCTGCAGCCGATGAATTTTCTAAAGTTTCATAAATCTTAACCAGATTGTACTTTGCTGGAACAACCAATCGCTCTTCAGGATTAAAAGTTAGCAGTTTTTCAAGTCTGTTTATAGCACGATTATACTCTTTAAATTTTTCTTTATAAATCAATCCTAGTTGATAGTATGCAAAGTTTCTATCCTTTGCCAAACTATCAATAACCTTTTGTTCCGTTGGAATCTTGGATATATAAGTTTGTGGCTTGTAAAGTTCGTTTTCGGCAATCGTTGTTTCTTTGACCACCGCTACATCTTCTGTTATTAGCGAACTTCTTTTACTTGAAAGTCTCCAATTGTCTTCCAAATTTCGCTCTCCCCATGTTTTTCGGAATTCACCTTTACCATAAGCTACGGTAGAAGTATTGTAAAAATAGAAAGTGCTTCCTTTATTTGGGCCTGAAGCAGTTTTTCCCTTTTCATAAAATTCTTTATTGGCAATTTTTTCTTCAATTTTTATGGCAGCCAAAGAATCTTTTACCGCTTGTTCCTTCAACCTTGTTGTGAAATCTGTGAAAAATGCAAGCTGTTCAGACTCGCTCATTTTTGTTAGTTTTAGGATACTATCATTCGCGGTTGCAATTTCTTCGTACTTTATAACATCGTCTAAATTTTCACGCTTTTTCTTTATACGGCGCCACTGGCGGCTATTCTCTTGTAGAAAAGTGAGCGTGCTATCGTAATAAGCTCCGGCATTTCTATATTCCGCTGCATCAAAATTAATGAGTGCAAGGGTTTGGTAGTTTACAGACTGAAGAATTCTGTCCTGCTTGAAAGCTTTCAGCGATTTGTTATAATATTTTACCGCCGTTGCTATACTATCACTGTTATAATAATAATCTCCAAACTGATTGTAGATTTTATCTAAAAACGGTCGGTTTTCACGATTTTTTTCAAGGTCTTGTAATAGCTCTAAAAATGCAGTGCGATCTCCCTTTTCGTAGTCGAAGTTTTTTCCTCTTTCCAAATAGGCATTTATCATATAGATTCTAGAAGTCTTGCGGTTCATTGCTATAACCTCATCAAAAGCAACGTTGGCACTGTCTTTATCGCCTAAACGATTATAAAGCTGGCCTTTTATAAATGTGTACCTGCCTTTAAGTTCATCATCATTAACATTATCTGTTGCAATCTTAATATAATCCAGCGCTGGCTGTAATGAATCTAGATTTATAAAAGCCTGTGCCATCATTGCTGCACCTTCCGCGGTTTCTTCTTCTGTAAGATCGGCCTGATTAAACATTTTTTTGAGGTTTTCTATTGCGTAATCCTCATTTTTTAAACGAATGTTGGTCTTAGCCTTCCAAACCTTTGCAACATTTATGTTGTTACTGGTAGGATAACGATCTAAAATAAAATTAAAAGCATCTAAAGCAGGAATAAAACGGCCATCGTAGTAACGGGCTTTCCCGAGTAACATATAAGCTTCGTCTATTTGTGGATTATATTCCTTGCCATCTATATACATGGAATGTTTCTGAATAGCCTTCGCAGCTTTTTCTTCGGCGCGATTAAAGCCTCCTCCGCCTTGTTTATTGGCGCCGGGAGCTTTAGTTTCAGCTTCTTGAACATCAATGCGCTCTACAGGAAGTACTTCCCAGAAATTATCTCGGAATCCATAAGCTAATTGTGCTTTGGCTTCGGTAAAAGCCACGTCGCCATTGTAAAGCGTATTATATTCCGTACTAACCGCTTGTATATTGCGACTTAGGAAGGTATTTTTTTTTCGAGAACAAGCTGCCAAAAAAACAACAGCGAGAATAAATAGCGTAAATTTATATGTGCCTTTCATCTATATTTTATATCGATTATTGAAAGATGGAATTCGCTGTTCCACATTTTTTATTTGAATGAAAAGATAAGTCCTGGCTCATTTCAAAATGCTTTTGGTTTATATAATATTGTAACTTAAAAGGTTCTATTTTAGTATGTAGAATCACCATAGAGCGGTAAAAATACGTTTCTTTTTAATATCTGCTTAAAGAAACGTCGAAAAAATGCTTCACATTAAAGCCGTTGAAGCTTTGTTTCCTTGATTTCCTTCGTACTTTTGCAAAAAAATTTTACTATTATGAGCGACTCTCATACGCTTACCGTTTCCGAAGTGAAAAAAGAAACGCCAAACTCCGTTTCAATTACTTTCAATATACCCGAAAATTTAAAAACTGCATTTGCTTTTAAGGCTGGGCAGTATATTACTGTAAAACATCTTAAAGATGGAAAAGAACTTCGCCGCGCTTATTCTATTTGCTCTTCGCCAAAAAGTGGAGAAGTGAAAGTTGGGGTGAAAAGGGTAGAAAAAGGAACGTTTTCAGAGTATGCAAATAATGAACTAAAAGCTGGAGATACGTTAAAAGTGATGCCTCCCACGGGGAAGTTTACGCTGGAGCCAAATCTTAAAAATTATGCTGCTTTTGCCGCGGGAAGTGGAATTACACCCGTACTATCGTTGATAAAAAGCACTTTGGAAGAAATGTCGCAAAGTTCGTTTCTACTTATTTATGGCAATCAGACGAAAGAAGAAGCGATGTTTTATGACGAAATTGTTCAGTTACAGGATAAATACCCAAAGCGGTTTGATGTTGAATTCGTATTTAGTCGAGAAAAGGAAGGCGATGCACAATTTGGAAGAATAGGTCGTTCACTGGTTAATTTTTACCTGAAAAATAAATACCGCGACAGCTCTTTCGAATCTTTCTATCTCTGTGGTCCCGAAGAGATGATCGATGATGTTTCCGCTACCTTAAAACAAAATGGCATCAACTCAAAACAAATTCATCACGAGCTATTTTCTACTGCTGAAAAAGGACTTCTGGTTGAAAAGCACGATGGTTTTACGAGCATTACAGTAATTTTGGACGATGAGGAAGAAATATTTGAAATGTCGCAGACCAAATCTATTCTCGAAGCAGCATTGGATAAAGGTTTAGATCCACCTTATTCTTGCCAAGGCGGTATTTGCAGTACATGTATTGCGCGCTTAAAAGAAGGTAAAGCCGAAATGCGAAAAAACCAAATACTCACAGAAGCTGAAATCGCAGATGGTTTAATACTTACTTGCCAAGCGCATCCCACAACGCCAAAGGTTGTAGTGGATTATGATGATGTGTAGCTTCGGCTCCGCTCAGCGACCTAAACCATTTATTTCAAGCAACGAAAAAGACCTCAAAGGTTCTTAAAACCTTTGAGGTCTTTAAATGCGTTGATGTTGTTATAAAACTTCCTTTATTTTTGAAACAACCATTTCGGGTAAAATGGTTTCCATTGCGTCGTCATATCCTTTAGGAAACTTGTTACCGTAAATAGAGGTAGGAATAAGTGGGTATTTTTCTCGATCGGCTACCAATTGATGGTTTTCTGGTTGATTAAAAGGAACAAACCCAGCGAATGGATGCGTTACACCCCAAAGTGTAACTACTGGCACGCCGTACATTGCCGCCAAATGACCGTTGCCGCTGTCCATAGAAAGCATCAAATCTAAATTTGAAATCAGGGCAAGTTCTTCTTCAAATGTTAGTTTTCCCGCTACATTGGTAACGTTAGCAAAAGGGTTTTCAAATTTCTGAAGTTGGGTTATTTCCTTTTTTCCGCCACCAAAAAGGAAGATTCGGTATTTGTCTGTTTTATCCAACCCACGAATTACTTCGGCCATTAAACCCAACGGATACATTTTACTTTTATACGCAGCAAAAGGGGCTATACCAATTAGTTTTTTTGGCTCCACGCCAATGAGACCGTTTAGTTTGGGAACTAATCGTTTTTGTGGTGGAGCAACATAATTTTTTAAATCGATTGGAAAACCGAGTTTTTCAAAAACATCAGCATAGCGCTGCTGCGTTGTTTTTAATTGTGAAATATTTTCACCTCCACTAGACACCAAAGCTTTTTTTTCTGCTCTGCCTTTATCGATTGTCGCAGTTGCAAGACCTTTAAACTTTAAATATTTCGCGATTATTTTTGAACGAATAACGTTGTGCAAATCTGCCACAGCATCGATGCCTAATTCCTGCGCCTCCTTTGCTAATTTCAGTAAGCCGAAGCGTTTGTGTTTCCCATAAACATCAGCTTCTAAAAAATCCAGATTTGGAATTTCTTCAAAGAAAGGTTTAAAAAAAGGTCGGGAAAGTACCGTAATTTTTAATTCAGGATAAGTCTGCGCCAAAACGTGCAGCACAGGCACAGTCATTGCCACATCGCCCATTGCAGAGAGACGGATTACTAATATGTGTGAAGGTTTGGACATTGGGATTCTAAAAACCTAATAGGTTTTGAAAACCTGCTAGGTTTAAAAATAGTTCTATTTTTTTCCGCGAAGAACGGGGTTCAATTCATCGTCATTATACATTTTCATCTGTTTGTAGACTTTCATGTATTTTCTGCCGTGAGCAATATCGTCTAAAAGTTGGTTAATGGCAGTACTTAAATCCACAAGTTGTTCTAACAGTATATTCAACTTTGCTTTGCAAGCAATTTGGTGTTCTTGAGAAGCATCGGTACGCGTTGCCTCTTCATTCATATGATACACTTTCAAAGCTAAAATTGATAAACGATCAATTCCCCAAGCTGGGCTCTCAGTATTGATAGTAGCTTCATCATTGACTTTTACATCCTTAAATTTTTCGAGGAAATAACTATCAACATATTCAACCATATCTGTGCGATCTTGGTTGGAAGCATCTATTTGGCGCTTTAATTTAAGTGCCGCAACAGGATCGATATTTGGATCGCGAATAATATCTTCATAATGCCATTGCACGGTATCAATCCAGCATTTTCGGTATAACAAATGTTCAATTAAATCACTGTCTTTATCGTACGGATTGCTGAAAGGTTGATCCACGGTATTTATTTCGTGATACTTGTTTATTACTTCTGCGAAGATTTTGTTGGCTTTGTCTGAAAACATTATCTATTAATTTATTGTTGTTTATGTGTCTTCGATTCCGCTCAGACACCGACTTTATTTCTTTTCTAAAATATGCAAATATTCAAAAGTTTCTGTGGCTTTATGGTTTCGGTTTTCGGTTTTGTCTGCTTTAAAACGTTGATATTTTTTAGTTTTTAAAGTATATTTTCCGAAGCGCTCCATTACCGTTTGCACTTCTTTTTGAGTCATTAATCCTTCATTATTATAACTCAGGAAAATGTAGGGAAATTGTGCGTTTTCAATCAATTCCTCAAAACTTTTAAGGACTTCTCCAGTTCTGCACCAATCGCTTTTGTAGTAATCGCGCAGGCCTGTTTTTCCCTTTGGCACAAAGGTATCATATTTTGCGATAGTATTTAGCAAATGATAATTTGCACCGTATTGGCGGGCATTGTAAGGAGGATCTAAATAGAGAATATCTCCCTTAATTTTTTTAATTAGTGTGTTACTATCCTGTTGAAAAACTTGGTGTGTATTTTCTGTTTGCTGAAAAACGGCAGGTTTAATTACCATATTTTTTGCAGCGGAAGTTTTAATGTGTTTTAAATAAGCGCCATAAACTGAAGCCGTATTCGCCACTTTATCTGCACTTTCTAACAATGAGGCAAGTAGAAAAAAGAATTGGTATTCGGATATTTTTGAAGTTTCTTTCCACGCTCCAATTTGAAGCCGAGCCGCGTCAATTTTCTGTCCGTTTTCTGAAGTAAAATAGTTTCTTCCAGCTTTTCCACCTTCGGAATAATTTTCGAAAACGAAGCCTTTTTCACCTTTTAGAGTATTCAATTCACTTAAAGGGTCTTCGTAATCAAATTCAGCATGATTGCCAATATAATTTCGGTTCAGTACAAAACTGTAATATTCCACATCGTTGGCAATTACCTGTTTTACGTGAGTTTTAAAATTTCGGCCCACGATTCCGGTGCCTGCAAAAAGGTCGCAAAATACTTTTTTGGAAAGATCGTTTCCGCAGATTTCGGTAACCGTTTCAAAAATGAAGCTGGAAAGTTTGTGTTTAGAGCCTATATAATTCATTGCGAAACCCAGATAATATCACTGAAAGTTTTTTGTTCGTTAGCAAAAGTAAAGGAATGAAGTTGCTCCCGCTTAAAGCTTGCAACATATTTTTGAATGGCTTTTTTAAGCATTGAAATTTCAGCCTTTAGTTTCCAATGTTCGCCGTTTTCAGCATATACAACTATAAAAAGACGGTTTTTTAAATGATGTCTTTTTTGGGCACTTTGATTTTTATAGAGCCATTCTATCAATTCTGCTTTATGGCTTTGTGCATATGTAAATGATTTGTTGAATTGCTTCGGAAAGACAGATGTTTTATGGTCAAAAGGTATTCCGAAGAGATAAAAATCTTTTTCAGAATCTTTTCTTTCGGCCACAGGTTCAATACCTTCAATTTCAGTAAAAATTTGCTCTACCGCTTTTGCACTCCAGAAATTATACCATCGGTTTGCAGCGTATTGAAAGAGATGTTGTTCGTTAAAACCGTGAATATCCGTAAGCGTAGCAATTTTCTGAATAAGTATGTCCCAATTAGAAATTTGATAAATAAAATTTGTGTGATTGTCCCACGCATCGTTTTGTTTGCGAAACCATTTATACGAATATGAATGTCTCCGTTTAAGCTCTTTTTCAATATTTTGAAGTAAAAAAGTCATAATAACATAAATACAAAAGGCAAAAGCACAACCAACCAAAGCATAACTTCTTTGAACCAAAACTCTGAAGTGTCAGTTTTATGATAATCCTCTCTATAAGAAATTTCAATATAATTTGCGCAAATAATTGAAACTGGAGCTAAAACAAAAAGTATCTCGGCACCATTTTTTTCCGGAGCTCCCAATGCAATTAAAATCGTTGTAATACTAACGTATATAAGCAATATGAAATTTGGCTTTTCTTTTAAAGGAATTACAGGAATTTTTGAAACCCGATAAATACCCGTCCAAATATAAAACGCCGAAATAATGGTAACAGGAATTAATATTGATACCGAATTATACACCGAAAAATCTAGACTGATGTCGTCTTTCCAATTGTAAAGCCAAGCAAACGTATTATTGCTTAAAAGTTGATACGTGGTATATAAAACAACGATAGTAAAAAACCCCACGAATGGCACCAGTATTTGCTTGTAATTAGCATTTGGCTTTTGCATTATTGCAATCCAAAGCGGTATAAAAAATAATAGACTCCAAAAATAAAACAAAGCAGCCAAGGTAATCCATAGGCTAGCATCAAGTATTTTTTTTGTCGAATTTTTATCGCTTCGCAAGCTCATTAATCTCCGTAGCGCTAGCAACAGAAAGGCATTCGCAAGTATTATTTTATATTGAAGAAAAATTATTGGTAGCATTACCATAAAACAGGTAAAGAATAAAATGGCGTATGTATTGTTTTTTGTTAAATAATTCTTCCGAATAATAAAATCTAAAAGCAGCATTGCCAATACGCTAAGAAGGATAAAAAACAGATGGATAAAAATGCTTGAAAAGGAAATAAAGACGGCATTTCCCGAAATTTCCGCATACAAATAACCCAGAATAATAAAAACACCGAGAATTAAATAGTTTATTGGGTTAGATTTTCCAAAAAAGCTTGTCAGCATACGGGGTTATTTTATATTTTTGTCTTCTAAAGATTAAAGATATGACTTGGAAAGGTTTTTGGGAAGTAATAGCTTCCCTTTTTGAAGATATTCTGTTTATTCCCTATGACGCTTTGATGAAGCTGGAGCTTGAAAGCTGGTTGCTAGCAAATATTGTTTCTTGGGTATTTTTGTTAATTGGCGCTTCTGCTTTTATATACTGGTTGCTTCAATTGAAAGGTTTCAACGAAAACACCGAAGTAACTTATACTTTCGACGAAAATCCGTAATTTTCTAAAGGTCGAAACCTATATCATTACGATACTGCATCCTGTCAAAAGATAGTTTTTCTATGTTTTGATAGGATTTTTTTAGTGCCTTTCTGAAATCATCATCCAAAGATGTAACCGCTAAAACGCGTCCGCCGTTTGTAAGTGTTTCACCGTTTTCAAACTTTGTTCCAGCGTGAAAAACAATAGAACCTTCCACCTTTTCTAAACCTGAAATAACTTTGCCTTTTTCGTACGCTTCAGGATATCCGCCAGATACGAGCATAACCGTAGTTGCGGTTCTGTCGTCAATTTCAATATTGATATCATTGAGTTTTTTATTATAAGTCGCCTCAAATAAATCTACCAAATCGGTTTTTATGCGCGGTAGCACAACTTCCGTTTCAGGATCGCCCATACGCACATTGTATTCTATTACATACGGTTCGTTATTCACATTTATAAGACCGATAAAAACAAAACCTTTGTAGTCAATATTTTCTTCGGACAGACCATTAACAGTAGGCTTAACAATTCGATCTTCAATTTTTTTCATCAAAACTTCATCTGCAAATGGCACTGGGGAAATGGCGCCCATTCCACCAGTATTCAATCCAGTATCACCTTCGCCAATGCGTTTGTAATCTTTTGCAGTAGGCAGCAATTTATAATTTTTACCATCTGTTAAAACAAAAACACTTAGTTCTATTCCGTCTAAAAATTCTTCGATAACCACTTTAGAGCTGGCTTCGCCAAATTTGCTATGGGCGAGCATATTTTCAAGCTCCTGTTTGGCTTCGTCTAAATCATTCAAAATTAAAACACCTTTTCCACCGGCTAAACCGTCGGCTTTCAAAACATAGGGAGGGTTCAATTTTTCAAGAAATAATTTCCCAGCTTCCAGAGATTTTGCAGTAAAACTTTGGTAAGCAGCCGTGGGAATGTTATGCTGCATCATAAATTCTTTAGCACGCTCCTTGCTTCCTTCTAATAATGCGCCCCTTTTTGAGGGACCAATTAGCATCACATTTTTTAACTCGGCAATTTCGGCGAAATAATTGGCTATTCCTAGCACCAAAGGATCTTCGGGACCAACAATTACCATTTCAATATTATTTTCAAGAACACAATTTTTCACCGCTTCAAAATCGGTTACTTTTAATTCCACATTTGTTGCGATGGAAGCAGTACCGGCATTTCCGGGAGCTACAAAAAGTTTATCGCAGCGTTTGCTCTGCGCAAATTTGTATGCAAAAGTATGTTCGCGACCACCGGAACCAAGAATAAGGATGTTCATAATTGAAATGTTTTGTTTCGGTGTCAAAAATAATTGTTTGTAAATTGACACCCTAATATATTCCAAAATGAATTTGTTTGAAAATACATTAAAGCTTAATGGCTATCGCATTGATGAGGCAAAAGCGAAGCTTAAAGAAATTCAACAAATTCCAGAAACCGATTTTAAAAGCTATATTTTAAAAACCCGTGAAGAAATAGTTCGATATCACTTTCAAAATAATTCTTTTTATCGCGATTTTATTGGCACTGATAATTTAGCTTGGGAAGATATACCTGTCTTAACAAAAGGCCATCTTCAGCAACCTTTAGAAGATAGACTATCCGAAGAATATTTAAAGAAGTCTATCTATATAAGTAAAACTTCAGGTTCCAGCGGGACGCCATTTATATTCGCGAAAGACAAATATTGCCACTCCTTATCTTGGGCAGAATTTATAGACAGTTATGGGAATTTGGGAATCGATCTAAACTCATCGTTACAGGCGCGATTTTACGGCATTCCATTAAATTTTCAAGGATATTACAAAGAACGGTTTAAAGATTTTTTGAGCCATAGATATAGGTTTTCTGTTTTTGATCTTTCAGAAGAAAAAATGGAAAAAATTTTAATTCTTTTCAAACATAAAAAGTTTGATTACATCAATGGATATACAAGTGCAATTGTCCTTTTTGCCAAGTTTTTAAAAGAAAGAAATATCATTCTCACTGAAGTTTGCCCAACTTTAAAATATTGCATTGCAACCAGTGAAATGCTTTTTGAAGACGATAAAGAATTGATGGAAAACGTTTTTAATATTCCTATAATTAATGAATATGGAGCTTCTGAGTTAGGATTGATAGCTTTTACAAATTCAGAAGATGAATTAAAAGTGAATAGCAGTACGATGTTCATCGAAATTCTTGACGAAGATGACAAACCAGTTCCTTTAGGTAGTTCCGGACGGATTGTAATTACAGCATTATACAATAAGGCGCATCCCATGATTCGTTATGAGATTGGCGATATTGGTGTTTTAGCCAAGTCGAGCACTTACAAAAATCCTGTTTTAGAAAAGTTAATAGGCCGCAAAAACGATATAGCCAAGTTGCCGAGCGGGAAGATTGTGCCAGGACTTACCTTTTATTATGTTACTAAAAGTGTAATCTCCAATGATGGTAATGTAAAAGAATTTGTTATCGAACAAACCAAAATAGATACTTTTAAAATTCAATATGTTGCTCATAAAGAACTCGTACCCCAAGAAAAACTTGAAATTCAAAAGTCAATTACAGAATATTTGGAAAAGGATTTAAAGCTTGTTTTTGAAAGAACAGCTATTTTGAAACGAAGTAAAAGCGGCAAATTAAAACAGTTTATTTCATTAGTTAAACCTAGTGAATAAAGAAATAAATTGAAGTAATCTGTTCAGTAAAAGCGTTAACTTTCTATTAGTGGAATGTATTTCTTTTTAAACTTAATCATCAGTGCCACCGCTCTATATGCAACCCAAACTATCAGTGCGGCCCAAATACCAATCAGCCCCCAATGCATATATTTTGAAAGAAATAGCACCGGAATAAAACCGAATACTGTTGCTCCTAAAAGTACGTTTCGCAAATAGCGCATTTCTCCCAATCCTTTAAAAATAGAATCTAGCGTAAAAGCCAAGGCATTAAAGGGTAAGCAAAGCAGAACCATAAAAAACATATTGTAAAAAATACTGAGCACTTTTTGGTCTTTATTAAATAGAAGTCCCAAGGGCTCATAAAGAAGGGAGCCTGCTAAAACCAGTAATGCGGCGACTCCTATATTATATAGATTTACTTTCTTCGTGAGTTCCCAAAGTGAACTATAATTGCGTTCGCCCAGCAGTTTTCCTCCTAAAATATTTCCGGCTGCACCATATCCATCAATAAAAAAAGCGGTGAAAATCCAGATATTAAACGCGATAGTGTGTGCAGCAATATATTCTTTCCCTAAATCTGCAGCCTCTCGCGTTGCCAATATTAATGCGGTGTTTAACGCTACAGTTCGCAAAAATAGATTCAAACTCATATTTATCAAACGCTTTATTTCGGGGTGTAGCGGGAAAGTAAGTTTTAAAGAAATTTCAGTTTTCTTTAAAAGAAAAATCAAGGCCAATATCGCCATGACCGCTTGCGAGAAAAGACTTGCCCATGCGGCGCCTTTAATTCCCATTGGCGCAACATAGCCTTCAACTCCGTATACCAAAGCGAAGTCTAACCCTATGTTTAACGCTGCACCGATTGCAGCGATAATCATTGGCCAAAATGTATTTTGGAGTCCTCGGAACAATCCAAAAACTGCAAAAGTGAAAAGCGTAAGTGGAAAACCCCAAACGCGAATGTTGTAATAGTCTATGCTGAAAGACAGTATCATGCCTTCGGCATTGAGGAATTTAAAGATTTCTTCTACAAAGAAATAGGTAGAAAACAGCACGATAATACTCAGCACAATATTGAAATAAATTGCCTGCGCTGGAAAGTTATGTAGATCCTTCAACTTTCCTGCGCCAAGGTTTTGCGACACAATTGTTGAAATAGCGCTTCGAGTCTGACCCAAAATCCAAATAAGAGCAGACAGAAATGCCCCAACAATCCCTACCGCTGCGAGCGACTCAATACCGAATTCACTTATATTTCCAACTACTGCTGCATCGGTGGCAGATAGCACGGGTTCGGCAATTCCTGCAATAATAGCTGGAATTGCGAGCTGTTGAATTCGTTTAAATGATATATCGGTGTGCTGCATTTTCGAAAAAGCAAAACTACGTAAAATGAAAAAAGCCAACAGGATTGATAGGCCTTAAAGTGATATAATTTATGCAAAATGTGAAAGTTTGATGAGTCGAAGAATAATTACGTTAATTTTGTATTCATAAATTAGAAGTTTTCACCATATGAAAAATATTTTGGTTCCCGTTGGCTCTTCAGCAAACTCAGTTAGTAATTTACAATACGCCATAGATTTGGCCGAATCGATAAACGCGAATGTATATGTAGTTTCTGTATTTCAGGAACTTTCAAAAGTTGGCAGTCTTTCAAAATTGAATAACATTTTAAAGGAAGAATCTGAAAATCGATTAAATGAAATTCTCTCTCAAGTGGACAGTAAAAACGTACACGTTACTGCCCATCCTGTTAAAGGCGAAGTTTTGGAGGGATTGGCTCGAATAAGCAGACAAGTTCCAATTGATTTAATGGTACTATCGCCGCGAAGTAATTCCATAAAAGAAGAAGTTTATTTAGGTAAAACTTCAGGTAAATTGCTGAAGCAAACCAATATTCCAATCCTAGTTGTTCCCGAGGGAGCCAAGTTTGCCCCCCCAAAAACCATGCTCATGGCTTTTAAAAATGGAACATTTGAACACGATGATTTATTAGAAGTCGTTGCTAGATTCAAAGAGAGTTTTGGTACTGAAGTTCACGTACTTCACGTAGAAACTCCAGAAACTACGGAAGAAATGAAAAACGTAACTAACAACTTAAAGGCGCTGCAAACTTCGTATACACAAGTTGAAGCCGCTACCACTTTTCAGGCAGTAATTGAATATTTTCAACAGTATAATCCAGATATGCTTTGCGTTGTAAGAAGAAAACGCGGTTTCTTTAAAAAGCTTTGGGAAAAGAATGAAATCTTGAAAAAAGAATTTTATACTAGCAAGCCGCTATTAGTTTTACCGGTTCAGGAATAGGATGCAGTACTCAAAATAAAATTACAGTGCTCGATTACAGAATTAACCTGACATCGAAATCTCTAAACAAGATAAAAACAAAAAACCATCAGCTTAAACTGATGGTTTTTTTGTGGAGAATATCGGAGTCGAACCGATGACCTCTTGCATGCCATGCAAGCGCTCTAGCCAACTGAGCTAATCCCCCGTCGTGTTCCAAAGCTCTTAAAGCGTAAGAACATTTGCTGATTAGGATGCCAAAAATAGTGAATTTTTTAATACGAAGTTGATTTTAAAAAATCAATTGTTTTTGCAGTTACATTTCTAAGTTGGGTTGGCAAAATGCTTTCATCCCAAGGGTGTATAGCGTTAAAAACGTGATCTGCATTTTCAATTATTTCAAATTCACTTTCTAGATTCCACGAATGAATAGCCTGCGCTTCTTTTAAAGAAACCGTAGGATCATCGCTTCCGTGAACAATAAGTAAAGGTATTTTTAAACTCTTTACTGCACGGTGAATGGAGAAACGTTCCTCGTTATTCTTGAAATCTCTATAAAATTGAAACTTATGGGGTAACATTTGCTTCGTTCTGCTGTTTTCAACGTGCGTAACTCCTGTTTCTTTCCAAGCTTCAAAACCTTCCGTCTCTTCTTGAAATCTCGCTTTAAAATCGCTTACACTCGCCCAAGTAATCACTTTATTAATTCGACTATCTTCTTCGGCTTTAATTAATACAATTCCGCCGCCGCGACTATGACCAATCAAAGAAATGGTTGAAATCTCTTTTGGAAAGTTTTCGTTTCCTTTTTCAATTTCGTTTAAAATTCTATCCAAATCATCCAGCTCCAAACTAAAATTGTTTTCGGCAAAAGCTTCCAAATCGGGGAAATCTATAGGCTGTTCCATCGTTCCGCCGTTATGCGAAAAGTTGAATTTTACGAAACAAAATCCAGCTTGGGCAAAAGCTTCAGCTACCAAACGCCACGCACCCCAATCTTTGAAACCCTTATAACCGTGACTAAAAATAACAACCGGCAATGGCTTTGCACTTTCGTAATAATAAACATCGTATAATATTGGCTTCTTGTTTTCGGAAGCGAGAATTTTGTTCTTTCTAATTATCATTAATTTATTTCTTTTTCGGTGAAAGGAATATTTGCGTCACAAATTTCCAAAATTAATTTCTTTAATTCTATTGTAAAAGTTTCCAAAGTATCAGTGTTTATCTGCTGGTCTCTTTTACTGTAAGCTGAAGTTTTTGTTCCAAATTTCAGAAATCCACTCCCTAAATTTTTAAATGAAATAATGCCTGCTTCAGCATTTTTAATAGGTATTTCATTATTCATCATCAAAGCATACGTCAAAATCTGAAAAGCTTTACTGAATTTATAATCTTGGTTTAATTCTTCCCAATCAATTATTTCAACATCGCCCTGGTTTACCAAACCTGTTTTGTAGTCTATAATTCGAAGTTGACTATTGTATTCATCTACCCTATCTACTTTTCCATGGATATTTACTGGAAAATCAAGCTCTGAAAAAGGAATTTCCAAAGTTAGATTTGTTTCAATTTTGATGATTTTTATTGTATTTCCAGCTCCAACATCAGATATTTCGCGATCAATAAAGTTAGAAATATAGCGCTTCGCCACTTCAAAAACAATGAGGTTTTTTCCTTTTGTAAATGTGCCTCCCTTAAATGTTTTTTTGAATTGCGAAGTTACTTCATCGTGGATTCGCGTCTTCATTTCACGCAAATTCTGAACTGTTAGCAAAGTATCCTCCAATGGCTGATAGAATATTTCTAGCGTGTCGTGAACGATGGTTCCAAGCGTATTTGCTGCTACATTTTCTTCAACTTCCTCAAATTCGTTTAGCCTCAAAATTTTCTGAAAATAAAACTCTAAAGGATTACGGATATAGCTGGTTAAGGCAGAAGGTGAAAATCCTTTGGAAGCAATTTCGCGCAACCGCTGCATCACGGCTTCAGTTTTTGAAATCTCCCGTAAAGTTTGCTTTTTTATTTGCACTTTGGGCGAGAGAATACGCTTGTTAAGCGTGTGATTTGGTTGTAGTTCTATTTCTAATTGTCTTATAAAACGGCTCTTTTCACCCGTGTTCATCCCCTCGGAATGATTGTTATAAATTAAGGTAATCTTTTTTGCTCGATGCAACAATCTGTAAAAGTGATACGTATAAATAGCGTCTTTATCATTGAAAAGCGGCAGCTTGAATTGCTGTTTTAAATCGTAAGTAATGAACGAAGAGTTCGATTTTCCGGAGGGAAAAATACCTTCGTTTACCGAAGTAATAATTACATTTTCGAAATCGAGCACGCGCGTTTCCAACACTCCCATCAACTGAAGACCGTTATAGGCGTCGCCTTCAAAATCTAGCGAAGTTGCAGAAGTTAATTCTGAAAAAAGCGTCAGAACACTTTTGATGGATTTAAGGTGTGGATACTTTTGATTCAGCGCTTCAATTTTACCAAAAACCTTGCTGAGTTGATGCAGTACGACACTTTCAATCGTGCTAGATTTGTTGGTTTGTTGAAGTTCTTCAATAATCTTTAAGGATGATTCTATAGCGATATTGCTATCATCTTTCCAATTTTCGAATAGAAGCTGGAGCATCTTATTTTCAGCAGCATCTGAAAGTTGAATTAATTCACTTGCGGTAATATGTGTTATGTTGTCACGCGTTAAATTTTGAGAGATCTCGCTTGCATTCGCTATTAATCCCTTCCCCAAAGGGTGATTTAAGATTGAAAGTACATCTTTATAATAAAGCGATCCCGCATCGCGGTGATGGATGGAAAAAAGTAATTCGAAAAATACTACGGCAGGAAAATTCTTTAGCGATACACCCATTGTAAGGTTCACGCTCTTTACGTTTTCCGGCAATGAATATAGTAATGGAATCAGCAAATTCTCGTCGCCCAATACAATGGCCGTTTTATCGATTTCTTCTTTAGTCAGCGTTGAAAGCAATTCCCCAACATACTTTGCTTGACCAATATTTTTTTGAACTTCTACAAGTTGAAAATGTTTTGGTGTATGATAGTTTTCAGCGATAAACTTGGGGGCTTCGTTCTGAAAATATTTCCATTCATTTATATATTTCCGTATAAAATGTGAAGTGCTGTGTTTAGCGTCTTCGTAAAAAACTTGATCTGTATCCCAATAAACTTGGGTGTTTTCAGCTTCAAGTAACTCTTGAATAATATTCTGTTCTGCAGCATTCAAAGCATTAAACCCGATGAAGACATGCTTTTTGTTTTTACTACTATTAATATAGTGTTCAATATTTGCTGCCGCCTCGCGATAGACCATTCCTTGATACCCGATATTTTCTTTTAGAAGTAGCGCTTGAATATTGTCATAGAACAAAGGCAGGCTTTCCCAAAAGCGGAGATAATTTGCTATTAGCTCCGTTTTTTCATCTTCTATTCCCCATCTTTCCAAAGTTTTGATACTGGCCAGATAACCAAAAAAAGGTGTTGGTTCCACCAGATATCTATCTATTTCATTAAAATCGTTTAATAGCGTAATTGCCCAAGTTGAATAGGTTTCGAAATCTTCTTTATCGGGAATACTAGCTGTTTTTAAATAGGCTTCATAGCTTTTAAATATCAGTTCGGTATTATCTATAATTTTAAGATTGGACAGATCTTCTATAAATTCTTCGATACTGCAAATGCGTGGAGCAAACTGCGTATTCTCGATGTTCTTTTTCAATTCATTCATTAGGAATCCACCAGCTCTTTTACTGGGGAGAATGAATGTAATTTCTGAAATATTGGAACCCGAATTCTTTATGTCGGCTAGGGTTTCTTGAAGGAATGTTAGCATAGCCTAAAAATAAGAAACGCCCCCGAAAATCGGAGGCGTTTCAAAATAATTTATTAAAACTTTTGGTTGAAAATTATTTCACTAATGAAATTTCAACACGACGGTTTTGTTGTCTTCCAGCTGCAGTATTGTTTGTTGCAATTGGTCTAACTTCACCAAAACCTTTAGAAGTCAATCTTGAACCATCCATACCAATTGTGGTCAAGTAATCTCTTACAGAAGAGGCTCTTTCGTGAGACAATTTCTCGTTGTAAGAATCACTACCTCGGCTATCAGTATGTCCTTCAATTAAGAAGCTAGCGTTAGGATATTCTTTCATTATGTCTGCAATACTTTGAAGTGCAGAATAAGATTCTTTTCTGATAGATGCTTTGTCATAATCAAATAAGATAGTTTTAGAGTAATCGTTCAATTGCTTGATGATTTCTACAGAAACTTCAGGACAACCTTTATTTGCTACAGTACCAGCAACATCTGGACACTGATCATCTTTGTCAAGAACACCGTCACCGTCTCTGTCTTTGTAAGGACAACCGTTGTTAGCTTTAGGACCAGCTTCGTTAGGACAAGCATCGTCTTTATCAGCGATACCATCACCGTCAGCATCAGGACATCCGTTAAGAGCAGCTAAACCAGCTACAGTAGGACATTCATCCTGTGGATCAGCGATACCATCACCGTCAGTATCAGGACAACCGTTGAATTCAGCTAAACCAGGAGTGTTAGGACAAGCATCATTTCTATCTTCAATACCGTCACCGTCAGTGTCAGGACATCCGTTAAATTCAGCTAAACCAGGAGTTTCTGGACATTCGTCATCTTTATCATATATACCATCACCGTCAGTATCTTTTCCTCCAAATTGGAAAACAACACCAGCTGAATGCTGGAAGTGAGTGATTCCGTAAGAATCCTCGAAAGAATGCTTATAAGTAGATTGTAAGTTAAGAGCTAGGTATTCGTTGAACCAGAACTTAACACCAGCAATTGCATTACCAGTACCAAATCCTATATCATCAACCCAAGTATAACCCCCACCGATACCGATAGAAGGATCAAACCAGCTGCTGTTTAATGCATTTTTGAAGCTGTATTTAACTTCACCATCTGCACTGTAGTAGCTAAGATCGTCTGCAGGAAGATCACCTAATCTGTCGATTTGGTTGATAGAACCTGCTGCAGTGAATACAAAACCGCTTCCAATATATCTACTGATAGCTAGTCTTGAAACCGATGGAAGAATGTTCCAGTGGTCATTTGCATTAAAATACTCGTCAAAGATATCCCCTTTAGCACCTGCTGGGATACGTACTTGGTCTTCGTTGAGACCAGCTGGATAAACGTCAACAGCGTTTACACCAATCTCAACAGCCCAAGGATTGTTTTCGTCTTGCGCGTTCGCTACCCCGATTCCCATAAATAGGACAGCAGCAACTAATAATCTGGTAAGATGTTTCATATTCGATTGTTTAATTTTTAAGTGTTAATTAAGAGCAAAAGTAAGTTGTTAAATTTTATAAACAAAAGCAAATCTAATAAAATTTTCCTAAAATCGGTGCTATTGATACGTAAATAAAGGATTTAGACGGCAATAACGTTTAATTCTTTTCCCACCTTAATAAAGGCGCGGATTGCTTTGTCTAAATGCTCCTTATTATGCGCCGCAGAAAGCTGCACGCGTATTCTTGCTTTGTCTTTTGGAACAACTGGAAAGAAGAACCCAATTACGTAAATTCCTTCTTCCAATAATTTGTCTGCCATTTGTTGTGAAAGCTTTGCATCATATAGCATTACGGGCACAATTGCCGAATCGCCATCAATAATATCAAAACCAGCTTCTTTCATCCCTTTTTTGAAATATGCAGTGTTTTCTGCAAGCTTATCTCTTAATGAAGTATTGTTTGAAAGCATTTCAAAAACCTTGATTGATGCACCAACAATTGCAGGCGCCAACGAGTTTGAAAACAAATAAGGTCGAGAGCGCTGGCGAAGCATTTCAATAACTTCCTTATTACCGGTAGTGTAACCACCCATAGCACCACCAAGTGCCTTTCCTAGCGTTCCTGTAATTATATCAACACGACCCATTACACCTTTTTCTTCTAAGGTGCCACGACCTGTTTCGCCTATAAAACCTGTGGCGTGACATTCGTCAATCATTACTAAAGCGTCATATTTATCTGCTAAATCGCAGATTTTATCAAGCGGAGCTACTAAACCATCCATGGAAAATACCCCGTCTGTAACTATAAGTTTAAAACGAGCTCCGTTTTCATTTGCAGCAATAAGTTGCTTTTCTAAATCTTCCATATTACTATTTTCATAGCGATAACGCGCAGCTTTGCACAAGCGTACACCGTCAATAATAGAAGCGTGATTTAGTGAATCTGAAATTATAGCATCCTCTGCGCCAAGCAGTGGTTCAAAAACACCACCATTTGCGTCAAAACAAGCGGCATATAATATAGTGTCTTCAGTGCCGTAAAAATCGGCTATTTTTTGCTCCAATTCTTTATGAATATCCTGTGTTCCACAAATAAACCGAACAGAAGACATCCCGAAACCGTGCGTATCCATTGCATCTTTGGCAGCTTGAATAACTTCTTTATTAGCCGAAAGCCCTAAATAGTTATTCGCACAGAAGTTTACAACCTTTTGGCCAGTAGAAATCGTGATTTCAGCATCTTGGGGCGAAGTTATAATTCGCTCTCTTTTGTAGAGTCCATTCTCCTTTATTTCTTCAAGTTCTTTCTGAAGGTGTTCTTTAATTTTTCCGTACATTTTCTCTGATTTTTAAAGTTCAAAATTAAACTTTATTTATTAAAATTTCATCCTCGTTACTATATATAAGTATTTTTTCGGAGACCGAAAAACCCATTTCATGTAGCGCATTCGCATAATCTATTAGTTGTTCATTGTGCCAAATACTTGAACTTCCTGTTTTGTAATCAATTATAACGGCCGCATTTTTTTCGTCGATGTTTATTCTGTCGGGCCGTAAAACCAAACCATCTTTTGTAATTATATTTCGTTCGTTATAAACTTTATCTTTTCCGTCAAACAGTTTTTCTAAATTGGGGTGTTTTATAATTTGATAAACCGTTTTCTGTAAGCTCTCAAATTCTTCCCTCGGAATTATTGCGCGCTCCTCCAATTCCATCAAAATCTTTTTTGCATCCGCTTCCGAGTAAATTTGAGCCATGGTTTCGTGGAGCAGATTTCCCGCCGAAATAGCAGCGGCAGTATCTTCTTCCAAGTAAATTTCTTGGGAAGAAACTATTTTCAAACCGTGTGCTTTTGGGCTACTTGAAAGGTAAAGTGGCTCCATCTGCACAACAACTTCCTTTACTTTCGAAATTTTCTCCAAATCATTTCCGAATTCATATAGCATTTGATCGGCATTCCACATTCCCTTTTGTTTCAAAAATTCCATAAAAAGCTGGTTGTAACTTGAAGGAATTCCATCTTTAGATTCTTTGGGCATTTCGGAAAAAACATAGAGTTTTTCAACCGCCCGAGTTAACGTAACGTAGAGCAGATTTATGTTGTCTAACTCTAACTGACTTCTATGTTCATTATACATTTTTTCACCAATTTCGCTATAATTTGCAATTTCAGTTTTGTAATTTATTTGTGCTTCTATAAAGTTGAAATCATCATTTTCCAACGGATACCACAGTTTGTCAAACTTTCCATCATACAATTGAATATCGGCAAACGGAAAAATTACTACTGGAAACTCAAGTCCTTTTGCTTTGTGAATTGTCATTAATTGTACAGCGTTGGTTCCTTCGCTGGCAGGAATTGAAGCGCTTTCTCTTTTTGTTTCCCAATGGTCTAAAAACGAAATTTTATCTGCTTGCGGTTTTTGTTCAAATTCATAAACCAAATCCATAAATCCGAAAAGATATGCGTCCGCCACCTCAGCAATTTTAAATTTTTCGATGCAGTATTCAAAGGCTTCATAAAGCGAAACGGAACGCATTTCGGCAAAGGCGAAATCAATTTTATATTCGGTTAAATTTTTAGTAAAATGTTCTTCTGAAATATTCAGAAATTTTGCGAAAAAAGTATGTTTTTCTTCTGAAATATTTAGGTGGTCGTGCAGTAAATCCAGTAGGTGAATTTTGGCTTCATCATTTTTTGGAAACAAACACACTTGCAGCGCAAAAACCAAAATTTGCACCAAAGGCGAAGATTGTAACAATAATGTTTCCGATGAAATAACTGAAACGCCCTGCGCCATCAAAAAGGAACCGAGCGCAATTCCGTCTGCCTTCCGCCGTGTTAAAATACAAATATCACTTTCTTCAAAACCTTTACTCTTTGCGCTGCGGATAGCATCCCAAACAAGGTTTGAATACGCGTCATCCTTTTCAGATTTCTTTTGTTTTTCAATGAATTCAAATTTTACAAAACCGTCCTTTTTGTCGTTGCAATTTTGATTGTTGCCTTCGAGATACAATTTTCCGTGGCCCGCATTAGCAAAATAAGTAGAAGTAAAAGTGAAAAATTCGTTATTGAAATTTACAATTTCGGCACAACTGCGATAATTAGTGGCTAATGGATAAACTTCTTTTTCGCGCTGAAACGGATTGGCATTTTCATAAAGATCCATAAACTGTTCAGGTAATCCGCTACGCCAACGATATATTGATTGTTTGGCATCGCCTACCAATAAAAGGCTGCCGGAGCTTGGCTCTATTTGTTGCGACAACGCGTTATCAATCAGCGGAATCAAATTTTCCCACTGTAATTTTGAAGTATCTTGAAATTCGTCAATAAAAAAGTGGCGGTATTTTTCGCCCAATCGTTCGTAAATAAATGGTGCCGGCTGATTTTTTATTTCTTTATTAATAAGCGAATTAAATTCTGAAATAGGTAACACATTTTTTTCCGCCTTTATCGTTTCAATTTCTTGATTTACAAGGTTTATTACCGAAAGTGGAGTTATGTTTTTTAGGATTGAATCGTACAGGGTGTAATTGTTTACTTTTTCCTTTATTTCAATATAATTGGAAAGAAGTTTTGGAACCAAACTACTTATTGTATCTACGATAAAAGCGGCTTCCTTTACTTTATAAAGTCCTTTTTCTGTTTCGAGGTTTTCTTGAAGTTTATTGCCATAAGCATCATAGTTTCCCGCTTTTAATTTTAAAAAATGATTTGGCAATGTGCTTCTCGTAAAATCGGAATGCTCCAAACCGCTTTCTTCAATAAGTTGAAGTGTTTCCGAAGCGATCGATTCTATTTCTTCGGAAAATCGCTTCTTTTTTGAAACCAATTGTTTTTTGAATTGTAAAAAATCATTCAAAGTTTTCTGTTTCAAAATTGAAACATGATCCGCGTCATTTTCGTCATAAAGCAATCTAGCCGCACTGGCAATGTCTCTCGAAATATCCCACGATTTGTCGTCGTCCGTTTTTTCCAAAGCAAAGTCGAGCAAAACTTTTGTGATTTCTTTATTTTCACCAGCTTTACTCAACAGTAAATCTACGGCCTCGGCCAGAAGTTCGTTAGTTTCGAGAGTAACTTCAAAATTGGTTGCTAATTTTAAATCGCGCGCAAAAGTGCGAATAAGCCTATGGTTGAATCTATCAATAGTTTCGACGCTAAATGCCGCATAATTATGAAGTAGATTTTTTAAAATTTTTCGCGAGCGGATTTGTATTTCTTCAATACTCGTATTAGTTTCTTCAGCAATTTTAAGCATCATTGGCAAAGGCGCTACCACACTTTTTTCATTGCTGAAATTTACTAGCGTTTCTACGATACGCTGTTTCATTTCGGCCACCGCTTTATTAGTAAACGTGATGGCCAACAGATGTTTAAAATAATCATCGTTTGTTGACGAGAGAATTTGTTTTAGATATTCCTTTACCAGCGTAAAAGTTTTCCCGCTTCCAGCTGCGGCGTTATAAATTGAAAAGGAGGATTTTTTTTCCAAGGAAGTAACTTTTTGCACTAAAATACTGCTTTTATGTCTTTGAAATCAAATTAATCTATACCTATATAGAAATCTTATAAAACCTATAACACATTTAAGATAAGAGAATGCTTAAATTTGGGTAAAATTAGTAGTAACCAATAAAAAACGATATAATTATGTCTTTCGAATTACCAAAATTACCGTACGCATTTGATGCTTTAGAACCAAACATTGATGCCAAAACGATGGAAATACATCACGACAAGCACCACCAAGGATATACCGATAAATTGAACGATGCCATTCAAGGCACCGATATGGAAGGTAAAACCATTGAAAATATATTGATTAATTTAGATATGGAAAATAAGGCCGTTCGCAACAATGGCGGAGGGTATTATAACCACAGTCTATTCTGGACAGTAATGTCTCCAAATGGCGGGGGTAAACCTACAGGTAATATTGCGAAAGCCATTGATGATTCCTTCGGAAGCTTTGAGGCTTTTCAAGAAAAATTCTCTAATGCTGCTAAAACTCAATTCGGCTCTGGATGGGCTTGGCTTTGCGTGCATGAAGGCGGAAAGTTAGAAGTTTGTTCTACGCCAAATCAAGATAACCCGTTAATGCCAGGAGTAGGATGCGGCGGAACACCAATATTAGGATTGGATGTTTGGGAACACGCATACTATTTAAAATATCAAAACAAACGCCCAGATTATGTTGGTGCATTTTGGAATGTGATTAACTGGGAAGAAGTAACTTCTAATTATGCCAAGAATAAATAGGGCATAAATAAACAATTTTAATAAAATCCGCAGCCAATTTTAGGGCTGCGGATTTTTTTTTGTCAGAGTTTTTGATGAATCCCTTCTAAAGATGAAACTAACAAACACAAGTTTTAAATGGAAGGAAACGACTCGTTATAACGGGTATTGAAAAATAATGGAAATTGATGCCCTATACTCCATTGAGTTTGGAAAAGTGAAGTCGTTCAATTTAAAATGAAACAAACAAAAGTTTTAAGCTGAGGGAAACGGCTCGCTATAACAGGTATTGAAATATAATAGATATAGTTGCTCGCCACCCCGTTGAGTTTTGGGCATAAAAAAAGACAAACAAGAGTTTGTCTTTTTTTGCCCCAAATCTACCATGAACTTAACCTACTTATGCTAATGGTATGCCCAAATATATAACATTATGTAACTCAAAAATACGGTTTTAGATGAATTGCTTGTTTATTCGTTGAAAAGCTAAATTGGTTTCATTTTGATACTAAAGCTAACATTTTAGTTAAAATTTTAACATATTGGATGGTAGCCCAAAATAAATTATAAATGTCGAAGTTTTTATAAATCAATAACAAAAGCATACAACCAAAGAGAAGGATGAAACCTAACAAAAGCAGGCCTTAGCTGCAGGAAAAAGGAAACGGCTCGTAACAAAATGTGAAACACAACAGAAAAAGTGATGTGCTCGCCACCCCAATAGATTTGGAAAAATGAAAAAAGGCAGGCTTTCACTACAGGAAAGAGAAAACGGCTCGCAACAAAATGTGCAACACAAAAAGAAAACGTGACGGTGTTCGCCACCCCGAAAGATTTGGAAAAATGAAAAAAGGCAGGCTTTCGCTACAGGAAAATGGAAACGGCTCGCAACAAAATGTACAACACAAAAAGAAAAGGTGACGGTGCTCGCCACCCCGAAAGATTTGGAAAAATGAAAAAAGGCAGGCTTTCGCCTACCTTTTTTGCCCCAAATCTTACCATAGACCTAACCTACTTACGTCTTATGGTAAGCGTAAATATAATTCAAGTTTTGACTATAAAGTATTGTCAATCAAGATATTCGATTAAGTGATGTAGAATCTCGTTAAACGGTTTTCGGACTGTTAAAATTTTAAAAATTAATAGGCACGATCTGGGTTACCTTCATAGAAATTTATGTAAGCCCGATTCACAACCCTGTTGCCTCCCGCTGTAGGATAATTACCTGTAAAATACCAATCTCCAAGATTTTTTGGACAGGCTTTATGCAAGTCATCTACTGATTGAAAGATAAGTTTTACCTTGGATTTTATATTTTCATCACTAATTATTTCAGCTATTTTATCAGAAATTTCCTGATCTTCAAAAGGTGCATATAATTTTTTAACATGATTTATTACTGAAGTATCTTCCATTGCAACCTGTTCTTTACATTGATGGTATATTTCTTCAACAACGTTATAAGTTCCGCGATCTTTGTGTAATTCCAATGCTGCTTGAAAAGCAACTAAATGCTCAAGACGTGCCATATCGATTCCATAACAATCGGGGTAACGAATTTGTGGTGCCGAAGAAACTACTACAATCTGCTTTGGCTCCAGCCTATCGAGCATTTTCAAAATACTCTTTTTTAATGTAGTTCCACGTACTATGCTGTCATCAATAATAACCAGATTATCCTCGGGCTTCACAACACCGTAAGTAACGTCGTAAACGTGTGCAACCAAATCGTCTCGACTACTATCGTCGGTAATAAAGGTTCTTAGTTTAACGTCTTTAATTGCTATTTTTTCGGTTCTAATTTTATGTGTTTGTATTTTATGAAGTCGCTCTACCGTTAAGCTGTCCTTTTCATTCAGAATTGCTTCATTTTTCTGCTTGTTCAGCTCATCTTGAGCTGCTTCCAGCATTCCATAAAAGGAAGTTTCGGCAGTATTCGGAATAAAAGAAAAAACAGAATTCTCGGTGTCGAAATCTATTGCCTTCAACACTTTAGGCATTACCAATCTTCCTAACATTTTACGCTCTTGATAAATCTCGGCATCACTTCCGCGAGAAAAATAAATACGTTCAAAAGAACAAGATCTTCGCTCCAAAGGCGCTAGTATCTCAGAGAGTTTAACCTTACCGTTTTTCTCTATTATTATGGCATTACCCGGCTCAAGCTCTTTTACTTCTTCAAAAGGCACATTAAACACAGTTTGGATTGCAGGTCTTTCGGACGCTACAACAACAACTTCATCATCCTGATAATAATATGCAGGGCGAATTCCCGCAGGATCGCGCAATACAAATGCATCTCCGTGGCCCAAAAGTCCAGCCATTGCGTAACCGCCGTCCCAATCTGCTGCAGATCTCCGAAGAATTTTCGCAACGTTTAGGTTCTTGGCTATATAGGGAGAAGCTTCTTGTTTATTCAACCCTTTGGCTTTTGCTTTTTTATAAAGTTTGCGAACTGCATCATCTAAAAAGTGACCTATTTTTTCCATTACTGTAACGGTATCGGCCTTTTCTTTTGGATGCATTCCGAGTTTTATGAGGTTATCAAAAAGCTCGTTAGTATTCGTCATATTGAAATTTCCCGCAATAATCAAGTTGCGGTGCATCCAATTATTCTGACGTAGGAAAGGATGAACGTTTTCCACACTATTTATTCCGAAGGTACCATAACGCACATGACCCAGAAATAATTCACCTATATAAGGAATGTTCTTTTTTTGCGCAGCAACATCATCTTTATATTCTGGATGTTCAGAAAATTCTAGATTTATTCGCTCATTTATTTGTGCAAATATATCCTGAATAGGTTGCGCTGCATTGGATCGAACTCTGCTTATGTAGCGCTCGCCAGGATTTACGTCTAATTTAATACTTGCAAAACCAGCCCCGTCTTGACCACGGTTGTGCTGCTTTTCCATCATTAAATACATTTTGTTTACACCGTAGAAAGCTGTTCCGTATTTTTCCTTGTAATACTCCAAAGGTTTTAACAGTCTTACCAGTGCAATTCCACATTCGTGTTTTAACGCGTCGCTCATTTTAGAAGATAATATTTATGATTAAAAGTTATTAGTTTGCTCGTACGCTCCCATTCTAACTTTAAATTAAAATTACAAAAAACGCCCTGAATTTTCAGGGCGCGTATTTAGGTTAATTTGATATCAAATTGTGTTAAGCTTTTAAATTGCTGAATACGCTCGTGCACTTCCTTTTTTGTGAGGTTTAGCAATCTTTCTGGTCCAAACTTTTCCACACAGAATGAAGCCAGCGCGGAGCCGTTTATAATAGCATTCTTCATATTCTCATAACTATAATCGCCAGTTTTTGCTAAGTATCCAGTAAATCCACCTGCAAATGTATCGCCAGCTCCAGTAGGGTCAAAAACTTCGCGCAATGGCATTGCGGGAGCAAAAAACACATCGTCATCACCAAAAAGCAACGCGCCGTGCTCACCTTTTTTAATCACCATGTATTTTGGCCCCATCTCCATAATTTTGTTCGCTGCTTTTACTAGTGAATATTCACCGGAAAGTTGTCTTGCCTCCTCATCGTTTATAGTAATTACATCTACTTTGGCAATAACTTGCATCAGTTCATTTAAAGCGCTGTCCATCCAGAAATTCATGGTGTCCAGTACAATTAATTTTGGTGAATTCATTTGCTCAATCACTCCTAATTGGACGAGTGGATGTAGATTTCCTAACATTACCACTTCAGCATCGCGATACTCATTTGGAACTTGTGGATTGAAATCTGCGAGTACATTTAAATCTGTGATTAAAGTGTCTCGAGTATTCATATCGTTATGATATTTTCCGCTCCAAAAGAAGGTTTTTCCATCTTCAACAACTTCAAGTCCGGTAAGATCCATACCTTTTGCTTCAAGCATTTTAAGATCTTCCTTCGGAAAGTCACCACCAACAATAGAGACAATTGCACCTTCAACATTAAATTGTGAAGCTGCTAAGCCTATATAGGTAGCGGCACCACCAAGAATTTTATCGGTTTTCCCGAAAGGGGTTTCAATAGCGTCAAAGGCAACAGTGCCAACGATAACGAGTTTGCTCATAAAGGGTTTTTGAAATGAGGTGCAAATTTAAGGAATTTAATGATAATAGAATTGCCTTTTAACAGCTTTCAAAAAAATAAGGCACAGTTCTTACTTCCTGCCAAAATCTGCAGGAATTTCGCCCCAAGCTTTGGTTTCCCATTTTACGATTTTAGTTTCGTATTTGTTGGTTTTAAGCCAAGTTTCGGCTCTTTCAACCAATTCAAAAAGTGTTTTGTTTTTTGCGGATTGTTTCAGTTTTGTGTTGCATTTTTTCTTCTTCACCCAGCCCGTTGCAATGCGCGAATCTGTATAAAGAATTCGGTCACTTCCTTTTTTTTGAAGAAAAGCCAAACCGTGTACTAGCGCCAAAAACTCGCCAATATTGTTTGTGCCCTGCTGAAAAGGGCCTTGATGAAAAAGTTGTTTGTGTGTTTGCGTATCCACCCCGCGATATTCCATAATTCCAGGATTGCCGCTAGAGGCTGCATCTACAGCAATAGAATAAAGGTTAGGTTCACCAATTCTTAGAAGCTGTTCTTTTGAAATTGTTTTCTTTACAGTCTTCCCTTTATAATCGGCGAAACTCTTACTGTATGCAGTTTTGGCTTCTGCAAAGGTCTCGAAGCTTTTGTATTGAGCCCCTTTTACACCATCTATTGAACGTTTACATTCTTTCCAACTTTTAAAAATACCTGCAGGATTGCCAAACCAAACCACATAAAATTTTTGCTTTTTACCCATTGCGAAGTATTTCTTCAATTATTTGTGGAAACCACTCATATTCTAAGTTGTGAATTTTTTCAGCCACCGTTTCTGGAGTTTCTGTTGTCGAAAGGGTCACTGTTTTCTGCGAAATAATTGCGCCTTCATCATAATTTTCGTTCACATAATGAATTGTAATTCCTGTTTCAACGTCTTTATTTTGCACCACAGCTTCGTGCACAAAGTTGCCATACATTCCCTTGCCACCATATTTCGGAAGCAGCGCCGGATGAATATTAATCACCTTATTCGGGAAACTTTTTAGAATAATGTCGGGAAATTTCAGCAGAAAACCAGCCAAAACAATTAAATCTGGGTTCGTTTCATTTAAAGTATTTAAGACTCCTTCTTCAGAAAAAAGCTCTTCTTTTGTAAAAAACATTGCCTTTACTTTAAGCTTATTGGAGCGCTCTAACACTTTGGCACTCTTCTTGTTTGAAAGAACCAGAACGACCTCGGCAAACTGGGTTCGTTGAAAGTATTTAATAATGTTCTCGGTATTGGTACCGCTACCCGACGCAAAAATTACAATCCGCTTCTTCATTCCCGTTTCCAAAAGTTTTTCTCGAAGTTAAATATTATTAAATAAAACAACAAAAGTACGGCAATAGGGTTTTACTTCGCCTAAATTTGTTTAAATTGGTTAGTCAAAATTTGTTGCACAGTGTGAAAGTAAAAATCATCTTGTTCACATTTTCAACATTAAATGGTGTTTTCAATTAAAATATTTTATTTTTGCCACTTATAATTAAATTTAAAAATCAAGAATTATGTCAGACATTGCATCACGAGTAAAAGCGATTATCGTAGACAAATTAGGTGTAGACGAAAACGAAGTTGTAAACGAAGCTAGCTTCACTAACGACTTAGGAGCGGACTCCTTGGATACTGTAGAGCTTATAATGGAATTTGAAAAAGAATTTGATATCCAGATTCCAGACGACCAAGCAGAAAACATCGCAACGGTAGGTCAAGCAATTTCCTATATAGAAGCAGCAAAATAACAATTCTTCTATGGAATTAAAGCGAGTTGTAGTTACAGGCCTTGGTGCCCTTACCCCTATTGGTAACAATATTCAAGAATATTGGGATGCGCTAATTAGTGGGAAAAGTGGCTGTGGGCCCATAACATATTTTGATGCTGAAAAGTTCAAAACTAAATTCGCTTGCGAATTGAAGAATTTCAACGCAGAAGATCATTTTGATAGAAAAGAAGCCCGAAAGCTAGATCGATTTGCCCAATACGCCCTCGTTTCTTCAGACGAAGCTATTATAGACGCAGGAATTAACCTTGATGAGGTTGATAAATTCCGCGTTGGTGTTATTTGGGGAGCCGGAATAGGCGGGTTGGAAACTTTTCAAAATGAAGTAATAAACTTTGCACAAGGGGATGGAACACCACGTTTCAACCCCTTCTTTATTCCTAAAATGATTGCGGACATTGCGCCCGGAAACATTTCTATTAAGCACGGTTTTATGGGGCCAAACTATACTACGGTATCGGCCTGTGCCTCCTCTGCTAATGCAATGATTGACGCACTAAACTACATTCGTTTGGGCCATTGCGACGTTATTGTTACAGGCGGAAGCGAAGCAGCAGTAACTATGGCAGGAATGGGTGGTTTTAACGCCATGCACGCCTTGTCTACCCGCAACGATAGCCCAGAAACTGCCTCGCGTCCATTTGATGCGACACGCGATGGATTTGTTTTAGGTGAAGGTGCTGGAGCATTAATACTAGAGGAATACGAACACGCTAAAAAACGTGGCGCAAAGATTTATGCCGAAGTGGTTGGCGGTGGTATGAGCAGCGATGCTTACCATATGACGGCCCCACACCCAGACGGTATTGGCGTGGAACGTGTTATGATTAACACACTGCGCGATGCTAATATGAGTTCAGATGAAGTGGATACTATAAATACCCACGGAACCTCAACACCACTTGGCGACGTTGCAGAATTGAAAGCTATTGTAAAAGTTTTTGGCAAACACGCTAAAGACATCAATATTAATTCAACAAAATCTATGACCGGGCACCTGTTAGGCGCTGCAGGTGCTATTGAAGCAATTGCCTCTATTTTAGCAATGAAACACGGGATTGTTCCACCTACCATTAACCATACAACGGTAGATGAAAACATTGATCCATCCTTAAATCTTACTCTTAATAAAGCTCAAAAACGCGACATTAAAGTTGCAATGAGCAATACATTTGGGTTTGGTGGGCACAATGCATGCGTGCTCTTTAAAAAACTTGATGCCTAAAACAATTAATGGCTTCCATTAAAAACATATTTTCTTCCCGTACAGATAAAAACGGGGAATTTTTTAATTCCTTAAAGAAAATATTAGGCTTTAGTCCCAAAGACATTTCCATTTACGAAACTGCCTTTACACATCGTTCCACCAACGAAAAAAATACAAGCGGCCGACCACAAAATTACGAACGGCTAGAGTTTCTGGGCGATGCCATGCTGGGTGCGGTAATTGCCGCACACTTGTTTAAAAAAGTACCCGAAGGAAACGAAGGTTACCTAACTAAAATGCGAAGCAAAGTAGTAAGCCGCGAGCATTTGAATGAGCTGGGTCGCGATTTAAACCTTGTTAAATTTTTAAAAACAACCATTCCCACGCAACAATTCAGTGGGAATATTTACGGGAACGTTTTTGAAGCATTGGTTGGTGCTATTTATTTAGACCGCGGATTTAAGTATTGCGAAAAATTTATTCAGAAAAGGGTTATTAAACCTTATGTGGATATAAAAAAACTGGAAGGGAAGGTTATCAGTTACAAAAGTCTCTTTATTGAATGGTGCCAAAAACACAAAAAACAATTCAATTTTGAGGTCTACGAAGACAATGGCAAAGATGAGTTGAAACATTTCGCTGTTCGTTTAAAACTCAGTGACGAAGTAGTTGCAAAGGCTCGTGCTACTTCAAAAAAGAAAGCTGAGGAGCGCGCGGCAAAAAGAGCGTTTTATAAACTTCATATAAAAGTTGATTCAGAAACCCCCTAAGTCAATAAGTTATATTTACGTCAAATTTTTCAATAGCAACTCTGTATTCTAGCTAATACCTTTAAAGTTGCTTATTTTTGTGAGTAGATATCTTTCAACGGTATCCAACATTAATAAAAATATTGAAGATGAATGGCGAACCTCAAATTAATTTTTGACGAAGATTTTGAAGAGCCTTATGCGCTCATTGCAATCCATTGCAGTGAGGAAGATTATAAATTGGCATATTTAATAAATCGCCACCTCAATATGAGGTTAAAGCGAAAAAAAACTGATCTCGACTTTTCAACGGAAGGCTTACTAATAACATTTCCGTTGTACAATTTTGAGGATGTACATAAATACACCCACTTTTACTTATTAGCCAACAAATGCAGGTCTGTTGAAGCTGGTTTACAGAGTTCTGGCGGCCTTTTTGCTGAAATGGCTACCGAAAAATCAAGGGTTCATTATCTACTTCCTGAATTCAAAAAAGTAGATTATTTTCTGAAAATTTATTCAGATTTTGAAACTTTGCCTTTGCGAAAAATTCTTTCAGAAATAAACGATATAAAACAGGTAATCTCTGCCTATTCAGTAGAAATAGAGAATATAAAATCAAGGAATAATTTAATTTTCGATTAAATGTCAAATCAAAAAAGAACCAAAATAGTTGCCACACTTGGCCCATCTACCTCGTCTAGAGAAATTCTAAAACACATGATTCTAGAAGGCGTAGATGTATTCAGGGTTAACTTTTCGCACGCAAACTACGATAATGTAAAAGAGAGCATTAAAACAATCCGCGAACTGTCTGAAGAGTTAGACACGCACGTAGCTATTCTGGGCGATTTACAAGGTCCAAAATTGCGCGTGGGGATGATGAAAGAAGAAGTGGTTGTGCAACCTGGCGACGAACTTTACTTCTGTACGGGTGAAGAATTTGAAGGAACTCGAGAAAGGGTTTATATGAATTACGACAATTTTCCGAGAGATGTGAATCCTGGAGAACGCGTACTATTGGACGATGGTAAACTTATTTTTGAAGTACTTGAGACCAACCGAACAAACGAAGTAAAAGTAATGGTAGTCCAAGGAGGCCCATTGCGTTCTAAAAAAGGAGTAAATCTTCCAAATACAAGTATTTCCCTTCCTGCACTTACTTCCAAAGACAAGGAAGATGCCGTTTTCGCAATTGAACAAAAAGTAGATTGGATGGCGCTTTCATTTGTGCGTCACGCAGAAGATTTAAAAGAATTGCAGGCGCTAATTGAAGCGCATTCAGAATATAAAATTCCTATTATCGCTAAAATTGAAAAACCTGAAGCTGTTGAAAACATCGATAAAATCATTGCCTTTTGCGATGGTTTAATGGTTGCTCGTGGCGATTTAGGCGTAGAAGTTCCGGCAGAAGAAGTACCGCTTATTCAAAAAGAATTGGTGCTTAAGGCAAAACGTGCACGTATTCCAGTAATTATCGCGACTCAAATGATGGAAACGATGATAACTTCTTTAACACCAACCCGCGCCGAAGTAAACGACGTGGCAAATTCAGTAATGGACGGTGCCGATGCCGTTATGCTTTCGGGGGAAACTTCCGTAGGAAATTATCCAGTTGCCGTAATAAAAACGATGACAAAAATATTGAAGAGCGTGGAAACCTCTGAATTAATTCGCGTTCCACAAGACCCACCACAGATTAAAACCAACCGTTACGTTACAAAATCCATTTGCTATCACGCAGCACTTATGGCAAACGAAATTGAGGCAGAGGCAATTTGTACATTAACGAACAGTGGTTATACAGCATTCCAGATTTCGGCTTGGAGGCCTTCGGCGTATATTTTAGCCTTTACTTCCAACAGACTCATTCTTGCTCGTCTAAATTTACTTTGGGGCGTAAAAGCGTTTTATTACGATAAATACGTAAGTACAGATGAAACTGTAGACGACGTAAATAGAATTGCTTTCGAAAAAGGATATGTGCACAAAGGCGATTATTTAATCAATCTTGCGGCTATGCCAATAGTAGATAAAGGAATGGTGAACACGTTGCGAGTAACGCAGGTTAAATAATTAATCTGCGACTTCAACTTTCTCAATTTTCATCACGTCAGCTTCTTTGGTAATAGTAACCGTATAACCAAACCCTGTAGTTTTGTAGTTATAAACTATTTTCTGAAGTGCATTGTCGCTTCTAGAAATTTGTAGCGCGCTGAGAAAATCGGTTTTCTTTTTATTGCCGTTTTGTTGGGTTTCACTGTTGGAACCCTTTGGATTTGGAAAGGCAAATTCTTTTGGAATTTCAAAAAGCTGCTGAGCCGTAAAAAAAGCTTCGTGCCATTTGTCGGTTGGTAAAATTAAGGTTTCGGTTTTATTGGGATTACTTGCCGAACCGCCGGTGGCTTCAGAATAATTTACCTTTGGAAAATCTTTTTTCAATTCTTCGGCATAATTTTTTGCTGAAGAATCTAATCCCGGAGGAGAAAATTTAGACAGAAAACCACTAAAGGCAAATCCTTTATTGTTGTTGTATTCCACTTCATCCATCGCGCCATCAATTCCCCCAACATTCATCGTTGATTTATCTTCGGCATTCACAATTTTTACTTTCGTACCCAATGGCATTACTGCAAGTTTTGCGCTTTGTAGATTTGGAAATTCGCGCAGCGTTAATCCACTAACCGCGCTAACATACATAAACCCCTGAGTAGTTTCTGCGGGAATGGTATCTGTTACAACAGTTTGCGCGTCTTCATTGTTTTTAGCGTCGTTTTTACAGGAAGAAAGTAATGTAATGCCTGCAAGAAAAAGAATTGAAAAAGCTATGGTCTTCATAATCTGGAGTTTTTAATTAGTTAAAGATAGGTAGCTTTTTTACATATATAAAATTTATGATTCGCTGTCCTCCAAAGGAGGGGCATAAACTCCCTTCCCTAAGGGAAGGGCTGGGGCTGGGACTAAAATTCAAGTTTCAATTGCACATCAATTGTTTCCTTCGGAGGATCTTTTTTCTTTGGGGTTTCGTTGTTTAGATTTGAAATTGAAATGCCCAATAATCGTACCGATTCCTTCATTCTTTCCTGAAACAATAATTCTTTAACCACTTCCATTATTAATTCTTTGGAAGAAACAAAAAGCGAAAGCGTTTTGCTACGAGTTTGTTGTGAGAAATCACGATACTTTATTTTTAAAGTTACGGTTTTACCCGCTAGTTTGCTTCGTTTTAAACGGTTTTCGACTTCTAAAGCAATTTCTTCTAAACGTTCCAACATGAAAATTTCCGAAGAAATATTTTCAGAAAATGTATGTTCGGCTGCAAGGGATTTCTGCGTTCGTGTGGGTTTTACTTTGCTATTGTGAATTCCACGAACCACCTTATAATAAAATCCGCCACTCTTTCCGAAGTGCTCTTCTAAAAATTCCAACGATTTATTTTTTAAATCTAAGCCAGTAAAAATTCCCAAACGGTACATTTTCTCCTTGGTGACTTTTCCAACACCGTAAAATTTCTTTACATCCAGCGTTTCCAAAAACGGCTCCACCTCTTCTGGTCCCAGTGTTTTTTGTCCGTTGGGTTTGTTGATATCGCTAGCAATTTTTGCTACAAACTTATTCACCGAAATTCCAGCCGAAGCATTTAATCCAGTTACTTCTTTAATTCTTTTACGAATTTCTTCAGCAATCATCGACGCACTGGGATTGCCTTTTTTGTTTTCGGTTACGTCCAGATATGCTTCATCTAAAGAAAGCGGTTCTACTAAATCTGTATATTCTAAAAATATTTTCCTAATCTGTTTCGAAACCTCTTTATAACGATCAAAATTGGTTTTAACAAAAATAAGTTCCGGGCAAAGTTTTCGCGCCATTGCGCCACTCATCGCACTTCGAACCCCAAATTTTCGCGCTTCATAACTAGCCGCGCTCACCACGCCACGGGCTGAACTTCCTCCGACAGCAACAGCTTTTCCCCGCAATTCGGGATTATCCAATTGCTCAACAGACGCATAAAAAGCGTCCATATCTACGTGAATAATTTTGCGAATTTGGTGTTCGGCCGGCATACTGCAAAAATAGTATCTTAAATGGTTACCAAACCCCAAAGATTTTTAAAACCTTGTAAGTATCTTTATATTATGAAAACAGCAATTATTTTAGGAGCTACTGGATTAACCGGAAGTATTCTTTTAGAAAAACTATTGGCAGATGCTTCTTTTGAAAAAATAATTCTCTTTTCACGCAGTTCCGTAGCAAAGAATTCGCCTAAAATTGAAGAGCATTTGATTGATATGTTTCAATTAGAAGCCCATTCCGAATCATTTAAAGCAGATGTAGTTTTCTGCTGTATTGGTACTACAAAAGCCAACACCCCAGATAAAGAAACTTATAAAAAAATTGATTACGGCATTCCCGTTACCGCTGCAAAACTTGCAAAACAGAACGGAATTAACACATATATTGTAATCTCGGCATTAGGCGCAGATGCAAACAGCAGCGTTTTTTACAACAAAACAAAAGGTGAAATGCAACGCGATGTGTTAAACCAAAATATTGAAAACACTTACATTTTGCAACCTTCGTTAATTGTTGGCGATAGAGATGAAAACCGTTTGGGTGAAAAAATTGCGATATTTTTTATGAAGAATTTCAGCTTTTTAATTCCGAAGAAATACAAAATGATTAAAGCTGAAACGATTTCAGATGCAATGGTAGTTTTGGCGAAAGAAGGGTATCCTGAAAAAATTATCCCTTCGGAAAAAATACAAATGATTGGAAAATAAGATGTAAGATTGAGTACAGTCGAAACCTCCCATTAGTTCTCGAATGCGCTCGAACAGACAAATCTTTATAAACGATGTATGCAAGAAATAGAACGCAAATTTTTGGTGACTTCCGAAGCTTTTAAAAATGAAGCACACAAACGCACACGTATTGTTCAGGGTTTTTTAAACACCAATCCGGAGCGCACAGTTCGTGTTCGCGTGCAGGGAAGTGATGGTTTTATTACTGTAAAAGGTAAAAGCAATAAGTCGGGACTGTCTCGTTTTGAGTGGGAAAAACAGATTTCACTCGCGGAAGCTGAAGAACTACTTCACCTTTGTGAACCGGAGATTATTGAAAAAACGCGATATGAAATTTCAAGCGGAGATCATACTTTCGAAGTTGATGATTTTATGGGCGAAAACATAGGTTTAATTATTGCCGAAGTTGAGCTCGATGCCGAAGATGAAACTTACATAAAACCCGATTGGGTGGGAAAAGAGGTTACTGGCGATGTTAAATATTACAACTCAAATTTGAGTAAAAATCCTTTTAAAAAGTGGATTTGAAGAAAGTTGCAGTTGGCAGTTGCAGTTAGCAGTTTGCTAATTCAAAAGTTGACTAATTTTCACAATTGTTTCAACATCTGAAGTTGCCACAATTCCCTCTTCAAAAAAAGCTTCGCCGTGCATTGAAACATTAGGTTTTTTAGGAAGCATTTGCTTTTTTGTTGTTGCGGAAAGATGAATGCTTTTAAATCCAGCTTCTTTAAATTTTAAGGCGTTTTCTAAATTAATTCCGCCGCCAGGCATAATTTCTATTTCTCCTTTTGAATTGTTTAAAACCTCTTTCAAAAGTGAAATTCCTTCAATTGCTGACGGTTTTTGTCCCGAAGAAAGCAATCTATTCACTTTTAAATTGATTAAATTTTGAAGTTCTTCCAAAGGATTTTCAACCCAATCAAACGCTCGGTGAAAGGTAAATTCCATTCCATCGGAAGCCGTAATTAACTGTTTCGTTTTTTCAATATCGATTTTGTTTTCTGAAGTTAAAAATCCGCTTACAATTCCTGCACAACCCAACTTTTTGCAGAAGGCAATGTCTTTCAACATTACATCCAATTCTTCTTCGGAATACGTAAAATTTCCACTTCGCGGACGGATTAAAACGTGGGTTGGAATCTCCAATTCCGAAACAACTTTTTCAATCAAACCGTGGCTTGGCGTAAGGCCGCCCACTGAAAGTTCAGTGCAAAGTTCTATTCGGTTTGCGCCAGCAAGTTGCGCAGCTTGGGCGCTTTCAAAACTGTTTGCACATATTTCTATAATCATATTTATAATAAATTTTAATGTCAGGTTAAGCGCAGTCGAAACCTCATTCTATAATAATTTCGTCAATAAATGTCCATGCTTTGTTGCCCGCGCCTTGTTGGCCTTCGGGAATAGTTCCGTAATTTGGAATTTTAACATGCACAACACTGGTTGTATAAGGTTTATTTTTAATGGATAAATCAACTTTTACCGCTTTTATATTTGGTTGTAGATTTTGCAAATATTTGGTGGAACTAGTGAACTTTTTTCCTTCCGGATTAAAGCAAAAACTTATAACCTCTTTCGGTGCGTGAATCCACTGTCCAGGCGCATCATAAAATCGAAGGTTGACGGAATTGATTTCAATTTCCTTTCCAAAATCAATTGTAATCTCCAAATTATCGCCCCAAAACCCCAGCCATTCTTTATCGCCGTAGCGCGAATCACTACCCTCAATTCCGTTAATTAAAGCTTCTTTTCCTCCAGCGGCATACGCAGGATTCGGCGTTACGTTCAATGAGATTTTTGCTGTAATTCCTTTGTGATATTTTATTTCTTCAGAAAAATCGCTTCCCACTTTTGCACCGTTTTTAAAAACGTTTGCCGTAATTTTTGAACTTTCTTCAATCAAAATGGGTTTCGAATAAACTTCACTTTTAGAATCATTTAAAGTAAATCGAATCTCTTTTCCCGCTGTTGGCGTAGTCATTTCATAAAAAACTTTGGCGTCAGTTTTCAAAATATTGCCTTCAATTTCGTATAAATGGTTTGCGTAATTAATATTCAAAGCATCCAAACGCGGCATAAAACCTTCAACACGAGAAACAAAATTTGGGTAATCCTTTTCAAAATTTTCTGAAGGACCGTTCCACGTAACTTCACTCATTGCAAGGATTCTCGGAAAAACCATATATTCCACTTGCTGTTCATTAGGAATATATTCTGTCCACAAATTGGCCTGGGCGCCGAGAATATATTTTGATTCTTCAGCATTTAATTCTTTGGGAATTGGATTAAAAGAATACACTTTTTTCAACGGAAGAAAACCGCCAATCGCCACAGGTTCATCTGCGTTATCGCTTTGATAATAATCAAAATACGAATGCGAAGTAGGCGTCATAATTACGTTGTGTTTTTGTTTTGCAGCATCAATCCCGCCCTGCATACCGCGCCACGACATTACCGTTGCGTTTGGCGCAAGACCGCCTTCCAAAATTTCGTCCCATCCAATTATTTTTTTTCCTTTACTATTCACAAATTTTTCAATCCGTTGAATGAAATAACTCTGCAAACCGTGTTCATCGTTTAAGTTTTTGTCCTTTATTAATTTCTGGCAGTGGGCACAATTTTTCCATTGAATTTTTGGCGCCTCGTCGCCACCAATGTGAATATATTCCCCAGGAAACAAAGGAATAACTTCACTTAAAACATTTTCTAAAAAGGTGAAAGTTTCTTCTTTTGGGCAAAAAATATCATCAAAAACGCCCCAAGTGGTTGCAACGGGAATCTGTTTGCCCGTACAACCCAATTCAGGATACGAACTAATGGCAGCCTGTGCGTGGCCAGGCATTTCAATTTCTGGAATAATAGTTACGTTTTGGGTTGCGGCAAAGGCAACCACTTCTTTTATGTCTTCCTGCGTATAAAAACCGCCGTAGCGCTCGCCGTCGTATTTTTGTGGACTGTCATTATAATGACCAATTAACGTTTCTTCGCGAAAAGCACCTTTTGAAGTAAGCTCTGGATATTTCTTTATTTCAACCCGCCAACCTTGGTCGTCCGTAAGATGCCAATGAAAATAATTCATTTTGAGCAATGCGAGATTTGCAATGTATTTTTTTACAAATTCCTTATCGAAAAAATGTCGGGAAACGTCTAAATGCATTCCGCGATATTGAAATTTTGGAAAGTCTGTAATTGTTAATTGAGGAAGAGAATAACTAATATTCTGCTTTGATGTTTTTTGTTCCAATTCCGTCGGAAGCAATTGCCTTAAAGTCTGAATTGCATAAAAAGCGCCACTCGCATGACTAGCTTTTATATAGATTTTTGAATTTGAAATATTTAAAAAATACCCTTCGGAAGGTTGGGTAGCATCTTTTTCGAAAACTATATTAGCCTCTTTTTCTGAAGTTTTTATAAGTGAAAATCCAACGCCATTTTGAAGAAAATCATTTAAAAAATTTCCTGCTATCTCAAATTTCGTTTCAAAATAAATTGTTGTGTTTTTATCAATGGTAAAAGTTCCGTTGCCAAGTTCTATTTGCTGGGGTTTTGGAATTAGTGTGATTTCATTGTTCTGCGAAAACATTCCAATGGAAATTATAAATATGAAAAAGAAAAGATTTTTTCGCATCGCTATTTTTTAAATTGGTTTATGGCTTTATATTCCAGTGTTGGTGCAGTCTTGCTTTCGGTAGAAAAAAGAATTGTTTTTGGTCTATTTGGTAATAAATCAAAGAAATTATCTTCAAATTTTCCGTTCTCATCTGTTGTTAAAAATACGTCTTTCTGTAAAGTTTTTGAGTTGTGAGTTACCAAAAATCCTTCTTTTACCTTTTCGATTTTGGTTTCAATTTCAGCGCTCTTCAACTTCAAATCTTTCGGTTTCGCAAAATAATGCAAATATTCACTTTGCCCGAAATCGATTTTTAAAACACTAAATGATTTATCAAATTCTAAAGTTTTCAAAGGAAGTGAAAAAAGGATTTTACTACTGTTTTCAAGGCTTTCGGCTATGATCTGTTTTTCATAAATTACCTTTCCATCGAAATCCATTAACTTCAAATAAAGTGAATCTTTAATAGTTTCAAAAGTATCGTTCACCAAAAATATTTTCAAAGAATTATTTTTTACTTCCGTAGAAACCAAAACATTTCCAAAAGCTTTTTTTGCTTTATAATGAAGTGCTTTCCAATTGCCCAAATAGTCAATACTCGACCACGATACGGCCGGCCAACAATCGTTTAATTGCCAGTAAAGCGTTCCCATATTATAGGGTTTGGCCCGGCGCTGGGCGTGGATTCCTTTTGTAATTCCATAGGCTTGCAAAAGTTGGCTCATATAAACGTAGTCCGCTGCATTCTGTGGAATTGGGAAGTCGCGCGCCATATAATCTTCAATAATTTTAAAGCCACGAGAATGCTTTTGATGGTTTGCAAAAAGTGGATCATTCATTATAACCGAATCTCTTCCAGTTGCGTACTGAATGGTTTTAACACTCGGGAAAGACTGAAACCCAAACTCGCTCATAAACCGCGGTACTTCTTCTTCAAAATGCTCAAATGGATAGCCGTCGTGCCAAACCCACCAGTCGTGCGCATCGCCTTCAAACTGATAGCGTTTATCGCCACGACCATATTTTGGGGAACTCTCCCAATAGGATACACTCGGGTTTAAACTGTCCACTGCGCGCGGCAAAATATGATTAAAAACAGCGTAATAAACTTCCCAAATTTCTTGCTTTTGTGCTTCGGTTTTATCGTCTTGCCATCCCCAACGCTGCCAACCTTCGCTATTTTCATTATTCCCGCACCAAAGCGCAATACTTGGATGGTTTCGCAAGCGTTTTATATTTTGAATGGCTTCCTGTTTTACGTTCTCCAAAAATGCCGCATCGCCGGGATACATGGCGCAAGCGAACATAAAATCCTGCCAAATTAAAATTCCTTTTTCATCACACAATTCGTAGAAATAATCGTCTTCATAAATTCCTCCGCCCCAAACACGAAGCATATTCATATTTGCATCAACTGCATCATCAATGAGTTTTGAAAATTTTTGCTGGTTTACCTTCCCTTCCAGCATTTGTTGGGGAACGTAGTTGGCGCCTTTCATATAAACGGGTTTTCCGTTCAGTTTGAAATAAAAACTTTCGCCTTTGGAATCTTTTTCTGTTATCAATTCAATAGAGCGTATTCCGAGTTTTTTTGAATGGGTTTCTAATACAGTTTTATTGTGTTTCAGCTCAATTTGAATGTCATATAAAAAGGGTTCACCCAAATTATATGTCCACCAAAATTTTGGGTTTTTTACTTTAAAAGGTATTTGATATTCGTTTTGTCCCGCTTTGGTTTTAAAGGTTGAAGCAAAAGTTTCGGAGGTGTTTTTATTTGTAATTTGAACGCTTATTTCTTCCTCTTTTACTGTTTCAATTTCAAACGCAGCAACTATTTCTGCTACTGTATCGTTGATAGATTTTGTTTGAAGAAAAGTGTCTTTTAATCGCCCAATATTATAACTAATCAATGAAACATCACGCCAAATGCCCATTGTTTTTATGGTTGGTGCCCAATCCCAACCATACTGATATTGTGGTTTTCGGGTGAAAACGCGGTTGCCTTCGGGCAGTTGATAATTGAGCTTTTCGGCCTCAATTTTTTCTATTGAATCCGGGCTTTTAAAAATGACCAAAAGTTCGTTTTCAGCTTTTAAGGCATCACTAATATCTAACTCCCAACTTCGGAAGGCGTTGTTTGCGGAAAGAATTAAACTATCGTTTAGAAAAACTTCGGCGTAGGTATCTAAACCTTCAAACTTCAAGAAATGTTTTGTTCGTTTTAAAATTTCTTCGGAAACGAAAAATTGTTTTTTAAACTGCCAGTTTTTAGTAGAAATCCATTGAATGGAGTCTTCGTTATTCTTTAAAAATGGGTCGGGAATTTCTCCCAACCTCAGCAAATCTGCTTGTACTGTTCCCGGTACTTCTGCAGTTTGCCAATCTCTCTTTTCCGTTTCAGAGAATTGCCAACCTTCATTTAGTGAAAGTGTTTCGTTGGGCTTTTCTTCACAAGAAAGGAGGGAAATTAAAATTATAAAAAAAGCGTATTGCATTTTTCTCATTCAACTAAAATAGCTGTTTTAAAAATAGCACATAAAAAAAATCTGCCTTGAAAAAAATTCAAGACAGATTTACAATCAACAATAAAAACAATGAAAAAAACTATTGCCAACCACCACCCAAAGCTTCGTATAAATCTACGATGGATTGAAGTTGGATATTTTTTGCGTTTATTAAATTTAAACTAGAATTTAAAGCATTTTCCTGCGCAGTCAACACTTCTAAATAGTTAGCGAAGCCACTATTTAAAAGATCTTCAGAATAACCAGTTGCCAAATTATAGGCGTTGTATTCTTTTTGCTTCACCTCTATTTTTTCTGTGGCTGATTCATAATTGTACAATGCGTCCGAAACCTCTTTGCTGGCATTAATAATTGCATATCTAAAATCTAAATATGCTTGCTCTTGCTTGGCTTGCGAAACTTCGTACTGTGTACGTATTTGACGCTTGTTAAAAATAGGCTGCGTTAAACCCCCGATGATAGTTGCGAATAATGAATTAGCATTAAATAGCTTATCAATTTCAAGATTTTGCAAGCCACCACTTGCCGAAAGCGTTAATGTTGGGTAAAAACTTGCGCGTGCGGCATTTGTAAGTTCAAAGGCATTCATTAAACTGAATTCAGCTTCAATAATATCTGGGCGGTTTCTTAATAATTGTGTGGGAACTCCAGTGTTTAAAGGTGTATTTATTACTTGATTCTCTAACGCTCCACGGGTAATTTCCTGCGGCGCATTTCCCAATAAAATGGACATTGTGTTTTCCATTAAACGCGTTTGGTTTTTTAAATCGATTAAAATTCCCTGTGCTGTGTATAATTGGGCTTCCGTCTGTTTTACGCCTACTTCGGTAAGGTTTCCGGCTTCCTTTAGCGCTTGTGTGGTTTCTAAACCTTTAGCGCGCGTTTCAATAGTCTCTTCGGTTACACGAATCTGTTCATCGAGTGACAACAATTGATAATATACAGAAGCGATATTTGCAATCAATCTACTTTTTACTGCTTGGTGGGCTGCAACACTTTGAAGGTATGTAGCTTGATAAGCACGATCATTACTGCGAATTTTTCCCCAAATATCTGCTTCCCAGGAAAGACTTCCGCTTAATTCATATTGATCTAAAGATGAAAACTGGCTCCCAAACTGACTTCCACTCGAAAATTCTTGATGCGTGTATTGTCCCTTTCCGCTCAGCGATGGAAAATAACTTGCCTTGCCCTGTTTTACATAAGCTTCTGCAATTCGAATTTGCTGAAGGGCAACACGAATATCAATATTGTTATTCAATCCTTCTTCAATATAACTTTGAAGCGAAGGATCTGTAAACAACTCTTTCCAAGAAACCGTTGCAATGCTTAAAGTATCCTGCGGAAGGTTATCTGTTCTGTAATTTGCTTCGTTTACAACTTCTGGCCGTTCGTAATCTTTTGCCGCAAAGCAGGAAACGAGCAGAAGTGGAACGCCTATTATTAACAGCAATGAATAAATTCTATTCGTTTTCATCTGTTTGGTTTTATGGTCTTTTAAGGATGAATTTATTTGATTATTCATTGTTATCAGTATTTTCAATTAATTTATCGCCAGTTTCAATATCCAGCAACTCTTCATTGTCTGTAGGCGCTCCCGTAATTTTTTCTTGTAACCATTGGAAGAATATAAACAGAATTGGAATCACGAATACTCCTAAAATAGTTCCAACTAAGAGTCCACCAACGGCACCCGTACCAATAGAACGGTTACCTGCTGCACCTACTCCATTAGAAAGTACCAACGGCATTAATCCAAAAATAAAGGCGAAAGATGTCATCAAAATTGGACGTAATCTAGCTTCAGCACCTTCAATGGCGGCATCAACGATAGACTCACCGTGTTTTCTTCGCTGTAAAGCAAATTCTACTATAAGAATTGCATTTTTCGCCAAGAGCCCAATAAGCATTATTAAAGCTATCTGGAAATAGATATTATTTTGCAGCCCCATGAGTTGCGTTGTAACATATGCTCCAAAAACTCCGACGGGTAAAGAAAGTAATACCGAAAAGGGCAATAAATAACTTTCATATTGTGCTGCGAGTAAAAAGTAAACGAACACCAGCGACAGAATAAAAATGGTTGTTGTTTGGTTTCCGGCGTTTTTTTCTTCCAAAGTCAATCCAGAATAAGCAATATCAAAATTACTTGGCAACGTTTGTTTTACTTCTTCCACAGCATTAATAACATCACCTGTACTAAATCCTGGAGCAGTAGCGGCTGTAATCTTTGTTGAATTAAAAAGGTTGAATCGCGTTACCGATTGCGGGCCATAAACTTTTTTCAGTGTTACGAATTGCGTTATCGGTGTCATTTCACCACTTGCGGTGCGCACGTAAATGCTATTTAAATCACTTTCAGTGGCTCTATCTTCTGGTAAAGCCTGTACATAAACACGATATTGCTTTCCGAAGCGGGAAAAATCTGCTGCAAATACACTTCCTATATATCCTTGAAGTGTTGCAAAAATACTTTGCACCGAAACGCCAACCTCTTTTGCTAAAGGTACATTCAGCGTCATTTCGTATTGTGGATAGCGCGTGTTGAATGATGATTGCGCATATTGAACTTCGGGTCTTGCGGTTAGCTTCGCAATAAATTCTTGATTGGCCTGATCTAAATCGGAAAAGCTTCCTCCCGAACGATCCAATAAGTTCACTTCTGCTCCGGCCGAGTTTCCAAAACCTGGAATACTTGGGGGTGAAAAGAAGATAATCTGGGCCTCAGGAATTTGGGCTGCAATTCCGAAAAGTTGACCCGTTATTGCTTGCACGGAAAGTGATTCATCTTCACGATCTGCCCAGTTATCAAGTCTAATAAATCCAAGACCATAATTACTTCCTGCGCCACTAATTAAACTTCGTCCATCAATTACAGATGCTCCTTGCACTCCCGGTAAGTCTTTAATTTTGGAGTAAAGAATTTGGTTAACCTCGTGTGTTCTATCAACTGAAGAACCTGCTGGAAGTTCCACATTCATAAAGATAATTCCACGATCTTCATCAGGCACAAAACCTGTTTTGAGCGTTGCAGAAGACCACCAAATACCTAAAACGGCCAAAATTAAAATAAGCACAGTGATCCATTTATGTCTGTAAAGAAAATGAACCGATCTGCCATAACGATTTACAGTTGCTTTAAAACCACTGTTGAAACCGTTGAAAAATTTCTGTATAAATCCTGGTTTTTTACTGTTCTGTTTGTCATCGTGTCCCTTTAAAAACAGCGCACTCAAAGCTGGCGTCAACGTTAAGGCATTTACTGCAGAAATAATAATAGCAACAATAAGTGTAACCCCAAATTGTTCGTAAAACACTCCCGTTGGCCCTTTAATAAAAGTCACTGGAATAAACACAGCAGCCATCACCAATGTAATAGAAATAATAGCTCCCGAAATTTCGTGCATTGCCTTCAAAGAAGCCTTTTTGGCACTCTTTTCTCCTTCATCAATCTTTGAATGGACTGCCTCGACGACGACGATTGCATCATCCACCACAATACCAATTGCAAGAACCAATGCGAAAAGCGTCAACAAGTTAATAGAGTATCCAAATAAATTCAGAAAGAAAAACGTTCCAATAATCGATACTGGAACCGCAATAGCTGGAATTAAAGTTGAACGGAAATCTTGTAAAAAGATAAAAACAACTAAGAAAACCAAAAGGAATGCTTCAACTAAAGTCATTACCACCTTTTCTATGGAAGCATTCAAAAAGTTATTGGTATCGTAAGGAATATAATAAGTGATTCCATCTGGCAAGTCGCGTTCTACGCTTGCTAGCTCAACCTTTATGGCATCAATAATTTCCTGTGCATTGGAACCTTTGGTCTGAAAAATACCCATATTCACTGCAGGATACCCGTTAGTTACGGAACCTCCGGAATAAGATTGTGCCCCTAATTCAATTTTGGCCACATCACTCAATTTCAAAAATTCACCGTTGCCCAATGCTTTTATTACAATGTCACTGTACTGTTGTTCGGTTTTATAGCGGCCTGGATATTTAATAGTATATGAAAATGCTTCACCATTATTTTCACCTAAAGACCCGGCAGCAGCTTCAAGACTTTGTTCTTGTAAAGCAGCAATAACGTCAGTGGGCATCAAACTATAAGCAGCAAGTTTTTGTGGGTTCAGCCAGATGCGCATCGAATAATCTTTTCCTCCAAAAACTGTTACATCTCCAACACCATTTACCCTTTGTAATTCAGGAATTACGTTTATTTTTAAATAATTTTGAAGAAAGGTGTCATCATAATCCTTGTTTTCACTATAAAACGAAAGGAACATCAATGCACTAGTCTGTTGTTTTGAAGTTGTAACCCCTGTTTGAATAACTGCCTGTGGCAATAAAGGATTGGCTCGTGCCACCCTATTTTGTACGTTAACCGCAGCAATATCTGGATCCACATCTTGATCAAAAAATACGCTAATGGAAGCTGTACCGTTGTTTGTGGCAGTAGAAGTTAAATAAGTCATTCCTTCCACCCCATTTATTTGCTCTTCCAGTGGAATTATTACACTTTCTAGAATCGTTTCAGCGTTTGCCCCTGGGTAAGTAGCATTTACCTGAATAGTTGGCGGTGCAATATCTGGATATTGTGTAATGGGTAGATTAGATAGTCCCAAAACTCCAAGAATTACTATAATTATCGAGATAACCGTCGATAGTACGGGTCTGTCTATGAATGTTTTTAGCATGGTTTTTTTCTTATGAAGGGTTATCTAAAAACTTTTTCGATAGGTTTGGCAATGCTGTCAAAAGGCATTTCCTGTGGGTTTATTTTTGAATTACCGCGTAGTTTATTAGCGCCTTTCGCTACAATTTTATCGCCTTTCTGCAATCCAGAAGTAATAACATAAAGGTTTCCAACTTCAGCATTTTTTTCAATTCTGGTTGAAGTTGCCATTCCATCTTCCCCAACTTTATAAACATAGAAACTTCCTTGTTGCTCATAAGTAGCTTCTTGAGGAACAATCACGGCATCTGTAAATACTTTTGGAAGTTTAATTTTTCCACTATTTCCATTCGTTAAAATGCGCGAAGGATTGTCAAAAACAGCTCTAAAAGTAATAGAACCTGTATTTGCATTTACTTGTGAATTGATAGTTTCAATGGTTCCTTCTTCTTCGTAAAGACTTCCGTTTGCCAACAGTAACTGCACTTTTGGAAGGTTTTTTATTTTTTCTTCAATCGTTTTTCCTTCTGCATTCAGAATAAAGTCTAAATATTCCTTTTCATTCATTGCAAAATAAGCGTACACTTTACTGATGTCTGCAACCGTTGTCATCGGAATTTGTGATGAAGGGCTCACCAAAGCACCTTTCCGAAGATTAATTGAGCCCACATAACCATCTACAGGACTTTTTATATTTCCGTAATCAATGTTTGCTGCAATGCTATTGTAGCCACTTTTAGCTTGTTGAAGTTTCGCTTTTGCGGTTTCAAGTTGTACGTTGCTGATTATATTTTTGTCAACCAAAGGTTTTAATTTATCAACCTCAACTTGGGCAGCATTCACATTTGCACTTGCGGCGGCAGCATCTTGGCTCAAAGTCTGAGTTTCCAGACGGAAAAGAGTTTGACCTTTTCTTACTTTTTGGCCTTCATCCACAAGAACATCTGTAATGTAACCCGAAATTTTTGCGTTTACTTGGCTATTTACAATTCCCTCAATACTTGCGGGATACGTAGTAAATGCCGTCACTGTTTTAGTTGGAATTGTTACTACAGGCAATGTTGGAGCCTGGGGTGCACCTTGAGCTTGTTGCGCACTCTTGTCGTCACCACAAGAAGTTAGCATTAGTAAAAACCCTAAAACTAAGGCAAGGGAATAAATTAAATTTTTCTTTTTCATTGTTGATTTTATTAGTCGAATTATTGCTTTTCAGTAAGTTTTTTTTGAATTTTTTCAATGGATGCACTTGCTTGCGAAAGAAATTCCACATAATCTTTGTGAAATTCCATATCGAAAATTTCAGGACAATCCGTTGGAAGTTCTGAATTGATCTCCTTTTTATATTCCATTATTTCAAGATGCAAAACGCGTTCATTTTTCCAATTTTTAAGCATTACGCTCATTGAATTTATCATTGCGTCTGGAACAAGTGTGAAATATTTTTTGCGATCACCGCATTTAGTGTGATATGTTATGCGGTTTGCAGCCTGTAATGTGGTTAAATGTGTTGAAATTGTACTTTTGCTTGCACTGAGTTCACAAACCAAAGATTCAAAAGTCACACCCTTTTTACCAGTCAAAATTAAGGTAGAAAGAATTCTCGCGGCCAATGGGGCGATTTGTTCCTTACCCTCAATGTGCACACCCAATTTCTCAATTAAGTTTTCTTTTTTTGTCAAAATATGAATTATGAATTATTATGTGGGCACAAAAGTACGTTTAGTTCGGAATCATCCGAACTAACCAGTATTAAGTTTTTGTTAAATAAAATTTAGTGGGTTTCTGAAGCAGATTTTATCTCGATTGACTCTCGAAGTTCGTTGCCGTCTTGGTCGGTTGCCGTTAACATATATTTCCCTGGTTTGGGTGAAACAGCCAATTCATGAAAAGTTTCCGTTTTACCGATATATTCTGAATCCAAATACCAATACACAGTATTCTCTGGCGTACGATGTGCGAGTTTGAAAATAACCTCGTTCACATTTTCGTCAAAGTTCTTTGGAAGTAAAACCGCTTCATTTTTTTTCGGATAAATAAACGCCATTAATTTTTCGCCTTCCTGCAAACAATTGGGCGCAAAAGGCGGCAAAGGATGATATTCTGGGTGAAGCGATGCGTAGTAGTATTCCATAACTGGCGGTAACACAAACCAGTTTTTTTGAACCATTTCCGAAAGCGGATAGCACGAAGAATTAACCCGATAATTCTCCGTCCCGATACCTCGGGATAAAAATACAGTTTGGTGGTACGGACAAGCTTCGGTTCGCGCGCCGTTTTTTGGAATCCATTCCATTTTTATTTCATCACAAAAAAGTCCGGCGAGATGGCCGCTTTTGGTACAGATTTCAACCTCAACCAATTCATCGTACGGAATGTTGAACCAACCACTTTGTGGCAAAACATTCAAAACATCGAACAACACAGGTGCCGCAGCTTGAATTCCCGTTAAACCCGGACGACCTTCGCCATCGGCATTTCCAACCCAAACGCCTATTGCGTATTTCGGTGTTACACCAACTGCCCACGCATCTTTAAAACCGTAACTCGTTCCTGTTTTCCACGCCAACGGCTGACTACTTGTGAAAAATTCCCAATTTTCCTCACCGCTGGGGCGGTTCACTTTTTCCATTGCATCGAAGGTTTCATAAATTGCTCCTGCATTCCAAACGGAAGGTTTTTGCTGAATTTTTCCGAAATCAATTTCTTCGTGTTCATACACATAAACAGGTTCCATAAATTCATTCTTTCGGTATTCGCTGGAAGAAATGTTGAAGAAATTTAAGGTTGAAGCCATTCCTGCATAGGCTTTCGTTATATCCCATAAACTGCTTTCCGCACCGCCCAAAATCAGTGACAATCCATAATAATCTGCAGGTTTGTCCACGGTTCTTTGATTCATTTTTCCAAGAATATTATAAAAACGCTGTAAACCGAAATTACGCAACATTCTCACCGCTGGAATATTTAGCGAACGCGAAAGTGCCACGCTTGCTGGGACTGCCCCATTAAATTGTTTGTCGAAATTTTCTGGAGTATATCCATTTACTGTAGTTGGAATATCGGCCACCAATGTATTCGGGAGAATTTCGCCCGCATCGAGCATTGAAGCAAAAAGAAATGGTTTTAAAATACTACCTGTGCTTCGCGGTTTTTCGATGATATCTACATAATTATTGTGCTCTCGAGTAGTTGGCGAATTGCCCACATAAGCCAAAACTTCACGCGTGTTTACGTCCATTACCAATACAGCGAGATTGTGGATTTGGTTTTGAGCCAACTGATAATGCTGCTCTTTCACGATATTGTTCACCTTTTGTTGAAGTGAAAAATCGATTGTAGTTTCAATGCGTTTGCCGCGATGTTCCTTTCGTATTTTTTCAGTTATATGAGGTGCATATTCTGGTAAAGGCAACGGTTTTCCGGGTAGTTTCTCATCCAAAGCTAATTGATAGGTAGTTTCATCAATTACTTCATTTTTGAAAAGTTTCAGCAATAAAGCATCTCTTTTTTGCTTTAAAATTTCTTCGTTTTTCCCAGGAAAAATAAGTGAAGGCGCATTTGGAAGAACCGCTAACGCAGCCGATTGTCCCCAACTTAAATCGCTGGCAGGAAGCCCAAAATAACGCCAAGACGCAGTTTCCAACCCAACCACATTTCCTCCGAAAGGCGAATACGAAGCGTATAAATTCAAAATCGATTTCTTTTTAAAACCCGCTTCCAAACGCGTGGCTTGAAAAATTTCAATTAGTTTTTCAAAATAAGTTCGCCCTTTATTTTGCCTGGAAAGACGGATTACTTGTTGGGTAATCGTACTTCCGCCGCGACGGGAATCTGTGGTGAGATTATTCCAAAGTGCTTTTGAAATGGAAACCGGATTAAAGCCGGGATGCCAATAAAAATGCTCGTCTTCAAAATAAAGAATACATTTTTCAAAGCGGTCTGGTACTGAATCCATTTGCGGAAATCGCCACTGACCGTCATCGGCAATTCGAGCACCAAGCATTTGCCCGCTGCTACTTTCCGCAACGGTTGCGGTGGGAACATCAAATAATGGCGAAGGAAGGCAGAAGAGCCAAACCATAAATAAAACTAGCGCGATACTGAGTTTTATTTTGTGGGTTTTAAGGAAGAAAACGGTTTTATTATTCATATTATTTCTACATCAGTCTCCGCTCTAAAATCCATACTTAATTTTATTTAAACTATCCTTTTTTTGTTGTAGGTCCAATGGTGCTAAACCAATCGAAATTCTATTACTATCCACTTTTTTCAAATCATCTATCATATTTGCACCTCTAATAGTTCCATAAATTTGAGGCTCTTTATGATAGTAATAATATTGATCAATCATAGCTCCCACATAATATGGTGATGCCTCGCCTTTTCGCACAAATTCCCTGACCTTTGGCACGAAATAATTCATACGGATACTATCATCTGTGTGAAGCAATATGGGACCTATATCGATATGTCTACCGTCTAATGAAGTCGGACCTACCATTTCGTCATTAGGAAAACCTACGCTTTCAAAAAGTTCGATCAATCTTAATTCGTGCAATTTATCAATGCTGTCAACCTTTTTCCAATCCGCTTCAGAACCTTTGCTCCTAACTCCTTGATCAGCATAACGCATTAAAATTAATTCGTCCCTCAACTTTAAATCCATCTTATCCATAAACTGACTACGTAAAGTATCGTACTCCAGTTCTAATTGCTTCCCGTATTTTGAAGCCAGAAATCCTTCAAAACTTGTATTATTTTGAAATCTACTTAATTCTGAACCGCTCAGAATTGATTTTTTCAAAAACTCATAAGTCAATTCATGCTTTTTTAAAATAGCAGTAGTTTCTGCGAACTTTTCAATTTCATTATAACCTAGCGTTGTTATTGGCTCACAAGAATTAAATGCAGTTTGATACAAATCAAATGCTCTTTGGTGATTTTTAGTTTCAAATTCGTAATCCGCCTTATAAATTGTTTGATAGTAATCTGTAATATAATTGCATTCCGTTTTTTTGTTAACAGAACAACTGAAAAGAACCGAAAGTAGAAGTAACACAGCTAATCTCATAGTTTAGTTATTAAAAAAATTGAGCAAGAATTACACTTCGAGTGTAAACCTACAAGGTGGCCTACTAGTGGTTAAAATAGAATAGCATTTACCCCTTCCGTCTTTTCAAAACTGCTCTCTGGCAGTTTTGAAAATCCACCTTCCCCTAAAAAAGGGGAAGGAACCAAAATGTAATTGTCATAATTCTAGATTTACAATTCAACAGTTACCCACATTCCTTTATTCCGTGCAAAATACGAGTTGTCATACATCGCCTCAACTTGCGTTCCGGGCAAATAATACGTTCCTAAATAGGACGCATTTAGTTTCACAGTGAACGTCTTCGTTTGATTGCTATTTAAATCGAAGAAGAAGTTTACACGGTCGTCGCGAATATCAGTATATCGTGCGTCTCCGCTTGCGCCTCCGCCCAATGCACTAAAACTGGTGTTTACAATTTCCCAACCGCTTGGGAATATTTTTGAAAGTGCTACATTATTTATCCAATCGTTGGAAGTATTGGTAATACTGACCTTTGCAATTATTTCTGTTCCTTGTCGCAATTTTGATACGTCGATTGGTTTTCCATCACCACCCAAATATTCAGATCTTATGGAAAGATTTCGCTTTTCTGCAAGTTCTTTTCCTAATGGTAATTTCCCTTGTTGTGAAAGCGAAACGTAAACAATATTTCCTTTTTTATTGGTTACTGAAACAGAATTGTTTCCCATCACAAACGACAGATCTCGTTGTGCAATGGCGCGGTCGGTTTTAACCTCAACCGATTTCCCGCCATTTGTAAACGTAAGTTCCATTGCTTTTCCGCCGTTCTTTTCAACCATTTTTGCCATCGTCATTAAAGCATACGAAGTTTCCTGCGTGTTGTACCAATTTCTCGAAGACAAATCTTTCGCCACGGAAATTGCCATTTCACGTTGTTTCGGATCGCCCAATAAAACCATGGTTTCCAAAGCCATAACACGGTTTCTGAACGGAGAACCGTACGTATAATAGTCAGATTTTTGGGGAACAAAATTAATATTCGCCGACTGTGCAATTTGCTCAGCAACATTTTTCTTTCCAGCCAAAGCATAAGCCGCAGCCAGTCGCCATTTAGCATCGTTACTCAATTCTTTGCTTTCGCGAAGTCTGTTCATTGCAGCTAATTCAGGTTTTCCTGCCAATGCTAAAGTGTAAAGTCTATAAGCCTGTGTTAAACTGGAGTTATATACCGCATAACTATTTCGCCATTGGCGAGCCGTATTTTGCTGATACAGCAACCAATTACTCATAAAACTTATCGGCAAAGCGTATCCTTTTTGCTTCGCTTCAAGCATAAAATGACCCGCATAAGTTGTGCTCCATTCATCTGCTTCGCGTTCGCCGGGCCAATAGGAAAGCCCGCCGTTGGAAAGCTGGAATCTGCCCAAACGAGCAATAGTTGCCTTCACATTTTTTTCAATTACTTGTTTTTTGTCGAAAGTAATATCGAAAACATCTGCCAAATACAACTGCGGAAATGCAGAAGAAGTACTCTGCTCCAAACATCCATATGGATAGTGAATTAAATATTCCATCCGTTTGCCAAAATCCATCGGTGGCAAAGTTGAAAATTCAAGCGTCGCCGTATTACTTCCGGCTAAGCCAAAAGTTTCAAAATTGATGGTTTGTGAGCCATTTTCTGAAATTGTGTATTGCGTAGATTTTTGCGAAATCGGATTCGGATTTTCCACATCAATTTCAACTTTGTAACTCGCTTTTTCACCGTTGCCGGAAGCGGTTACTTCTATGGTTTGAAACTCTTTCGTTGGAAGTACTTCGAATTCAAAATTTACAATTTGTTCTCCCGGTTCGTTGAAAGAAACAGTTTTTGAAGAACCATTTATCGGTTTCAACGCATCGCCAGTTTTCACAGTAATTGTGGCGGTTTTCACTTTATTTTCCATTGCAAAAACGGTAACAGGAAGCGTAACGGTTTCACCCGGCGATAATTTCCGCGGAAGCGAAGCCAAGACCATTAAAGGCGTACGTACGGGTGTGGTTTTTTCAACACTGCCGTAAGCACTTTTGGTTTTATAGCCCGCAATAACCATTGTGCGAACGGAACCGATATAATTTGGCATCATTATATTGTGCGATGCGGTTTTTCCGGCAGCAAGTTCAAACGGGCCGAGGTATTTTACAACAGGTTTAAAACGGTCTGCTTTTCTGTTTTTCGCGCCCAATGCAGCATCGCCACCACCAATTGCATAAATATTATCGACACTGCCCGAATAAGCACCAATTACATAATCAAACATATCAAACGTTTTTACACCCAAAGCTTCGCGACTGTAAAACGCTTCGTGAATATCTGGTGTTCCAAAGCGCGTTAAATCCAGTAAACCTTCATCAACAATCGCCAAAGTGTAAGTCATTGGTTTGCCTTTTTCTTCGGAAACTTTTACGGTGAATTGTTTCTCTGGTTTTAATACTTCGGGCATCGAAATTATTGGGTGAAGTACCGTTGAAGGATCCTCCACCAAAAGCGGAATTACACCGTAAAGCCTCATCGGTAAATCGTTTTTTGTTTGGCTGTGTGGCTGCAGTAGCGAAATATTCACATAAATATTCGGCGCCATTTCCTTCGTAATTTTTATCGCAGCTTTGGTTTCTCCTTTTTTGGTTTCAATCCAATGCGTTGCCAAAACTTCGGTGCCGTTCTCAACGCTAATTAGCGCGTGACCGTCGCTTCCCGAAGGAAACGTTATAAACGCTTCTTCGCCTACATTATACTTTTCTTTATCTGCAGAAAAGACTAACATTTTTGCGCTTTCCGCATCGCCATCGCTTGGACGCTGCGACCAATTTCTATAGAAATAAGTGATGCGTCCCGTTGCGTGGCCAGATTGTTTATCGATTACTCTTATTAAATAACGTCCGCCTTCATCATCGGGAATATTTACGGTGAATTTTCCCTTTCCGCTGCCATCAGTTTTTACGGTGAAATCTTTAACTGGACGATGCACGGTAGAATTTTCATAAGTTGAAAGATTATCCGAACCTCGGTTCCACCACCAGCGCCATTCAATCTGAAATACTTTTACTTCCAGCTCGCGATTAGCGGCAGCTTGGCCTTTAGTATCTACGGAAACCACATCAAAATTTGTATTTTCATCTGTAAAATAAGAACCGTAGCGACCAGCTTCGGGCGATTTTAACCCAACAAAATGTGTGAACGGCGCCAAATCTTTTGAAAAAATATCCATTGAAAAGTCGCCTCCGCCTTCATAGACTTTCGTTAAAAAAGTGGCTTTCAACATTCCGGGTGCATTATTTCCAACTTCCATCTTTTGGCTAAAAGAAACAACGCCTTCCGAAGAAAGTTGCGTATCCAAAACTGGGATTTCTACTTCATTAAAGCTACGAATAGGATCCGTGAAATTATATTTTGGAAACTTCGGAAAAGCTGTATTGCTCGCGCGAAGTGTGGCCGTCATATCGATTTTTAAATTTCGCGCAGGCGATCCGTGAAGCCACGTGGCGCTTGCCATTCCTTTTACGGGTTTTGTTGCATCTAGAATTTCATCGTCAAAATCGAGTTTTATTTTTAGTCGATTTGGTTTTATGGTTGCCACTTTTAACGTGTGACTAAATTGCGCGCCGCCGACGGTTATTGTTGCGTTCCAATTTCCAGTTGGGGCGGATGCGTCTGTGGCGATTGGGAAATAGTAAAAGTCTCCCAGCCCCCTAGCCTCCGAAACCCCTCCGCCTTCGGCACCTCCTCTTGAAAAAGGGGAGGAACTGTTTCCTATGGTATTTAAGACTGAGCGTTGAACCAATTTTCCTCGGGCGTCGGTTACAGAAAGTGTTACGGGATGATTTTTGGGAAGCGGATTTGCGTTGTCGTTTAAGACAAAAGTTAAGTGAATACTGTCGCCGGGACGGTAAACGCCGCGTTCGGTGTAAGCGTAGCCTTTTAGACCTTTTTGTAATTCTTTCCCGGAAATATCGAAATTACTCATGGAAAGCGCATTTCCGTCTTCCAATTTTATATATGCAAAATTGTTGCCTTTCTGTGCTACTGCGAATGCCGCATTTTTTTTGCTATCATAAAGCGTAGAACCATCACTTTCGGTGGTTACGGTTTCAATTAGTTGTTGTTGATAATTGAAAAGTTTTATTTTCACCCCACCCTCAGCTTTCGCCGAAACTAGGTTTGTAGCGAAAAAATGATAGGAACGGTTGTTGCCTTTTTTCACAATCAAGCCCAAATCCGAACCAAGAATATTTGCCGTAACTACGCGCTCTTCGTTATAATATGCGGGATGGCACGGATTGTCCTGCTGCTGCCAATTATAGGTGTAATTTCTCCAGCGGTAAATTTCATTGTCCCAATAACGCTCTTCACGAAGTTCTTCATCTTCGGAAGAATCGGTAGCGTAATAAGAGTCTTCTTCATAGTAATCGCCGTAATATTCGTCGCCTTCTTCTTCATTTTCATCGGTATTTTCTGAAGCAGTTTCAGCACAATCATAGCTTATATAATCTTTTTTGAAACTGATTTCTAATTGATAAATGGCGCCCGGATCTGCTTTAAAATATTCCGAAAGATTGATAGCATAGGCTTTCCAACTACCATTATTTCCCAAATCTTCATTTTTAAGATTGATGGTTTTTTTAGCTATTCTTCGTCCAACTCGTTTAATATCGTAGGTGTTATTGTCATTCAAATTATAACTTTGAAGAAACTGCAACACGTTGTTTTCGTAAATTTTTATTACGCGAACGTCAACTTTTGAAAGATTTACCGCTTCAAAATAAACGGGCGTAGAAGCGGAGTTTGGAAGAATCACGCCTTTTGATATCATCCGCACGGCGGGTTTTAATTGTTCAAAAGACACCAATTCTGAAAATTCGTTTTTTAAGCCGAAACCTTCGGTATTTTTAATTCCAGTGAAAACGGTGACTTTTACGTCGCCGACTACTCTGTTTGGCGGATAAACATTTAAAACGTTTCCATTTACTTCGTATTGTAAATTCTGTAAATTTTCAATAGTAACTAAGCCAGCGAAATCCTGATTTTCAATCAACGGGTCAGAAAAGTTGATGCTTAAAAGTGCAGCCGGCGCCAAAGTGCTACTAATATCTACGATTGTAAAGTTATTTTGTCCCGGAATTGCGAACGTATTTTCGCCTTTATTTTCTGCATTGATTGGTTTTCCGTCCCATTGAATAAGAATTTCCGAATCTTCAATTTTCCGAGTAATGCTATCGATTGTAAAGTTGAAAAAGCTAGCATCTGTTTCTTGGAATGACCATTTCAGCTTAAGATTTTTGCCATCTTGCGAAGCCGAAACTAATTGTTTGGCTTTTTCAAAAGAAATAACATCTGAAGCCTTAATGGATGCCTCAACATATTGCCATTGCTTGCTGTAGCTTTGAAGTTTACCAACTTCAACTTTGAAATTTGGCGTAATAGTATGAAAACTGAACGTGTAGGATTTAAATTCGGGAGCAATGTTTTCATAAAACTTATTCAACTTTACGGTTATGGTATATTCGGTGTCTGGATTTAAATTTGCGGCCGGTTGAAAAATTAGAGTTTTGCCGTTTTCAACTACAAATTTCCCTCCGGTTTTTGGAGAAATACTCAAATATTCATCTGCCGAAAGTTCTTGAGTCATCTCAAATTGCTCCACAGGTTTGGCAAGTTCAACACGAATGTCTGTTGTGATGGATTGGTTTCCGTAGGTGTTATACGAAATATAATCCTTGAATTTGAAAAGGTTGTCTGTTTCGGAGTGTTTGTCTTTGTCTTTGCAGGAAAAAACGAGAAGTAATAAAACAATGGATAGAACCTTGAGTGAGGTTTTCATAAGCGATGGTTATAAGTATTTAAAAATAAGCCAAATTCATATGCTTACAAAGCAAAACTGTTTTAATATCTTATTCAGAAATTTGACATTTAGAAGGTAATTAATACAAAAAGCAAGCTGATGATTCTCTTGCCTATTTCTTGAACAATTTATTATAGGCCATATATTCGGGGAAATTCCAAGATAAAAAGCTTTTAGATTCCCAATCTTGTTTAAAAATTTCTTTCCTAAATTTAATACGTTTATGATATTGTTCTGCATTCATAAAGTCTGTTTCGTAAGAGAATAATTCTTTTTGTATGTTTTCTATTCTCGTTAATTCTGAAATAGGTTTGTCTAAATAGGGTAGCGATTTATCTGATAAATCTGCCAAATAATCAAAATGCAAAAAAGCTGTATCGGCGTGGGCAAAATTATATTTCGCAATTAAACTATCCCAATTAACTGTGCTGCTTAGTACCAATATTACATACAATATCAAGGCATTTGTGCGAAAAAGATAAAACCCAGATTTTACATTTCTTATTTTTTTGAAAACTGAATATAGACCGTATAACGTTAAAATCAAGAAAATTGCGACACCAATTCTTTTATAGGCTAATGAAAAATATTCTATGTACCAATAGTTGCGAACACCTACAGAAATTGCCAAAATTGCATTTTGGAATAACCATAAATAGCTTAGTTTTTTTAAGAGTTTATTTTTAGCGTAAAAATTAATATTCCCCCTAAAGAAGTAAAGAACTATCGTAATTGATATTATAATAGAGAAAATTAAAAGATAAGTTCCCTCGTGTACAAATTGTTTTAAGGTTTGTCCGTCCCACTCAAAATTGAACCAAACCAAATATATATCTGTAATATTCAGTATTAACAAAATTAAGTTCAGGATGAAAAGCAGAAACAAAGCGGCTTTTAATTCATTTTTTAAACTTAGTGTTTTAAAACTTCTTATGCCTTTTCGTTTTCTTCTTATTAATAGATCATTAGCACTAGCATCTGTCTTTTCAATTGATGAATTTTTTGTTCTGAAGAATAATATATTGCTAATTAACAAGCCTAGCAAAAGCGTTACTATAAATAGAATTTCAATATCCTTAAAAATAAAGTTGAAGGCGTTTTGAAACTGCATACCCATATTCACCGTCAATTCATCAAAAATTGGATTTGAAGCTCTGTAAATGGCCACAAAAATAAAAATAACTGCTGCGGGAATTATAAAAATTCTGAATTTCCAAAAGGTATTTCCAATACTAGTGCCTTTCACTCTTGAGCTTATTATGCTATTTAAAAATTCAATTTGAGACTGAAATATTGATTTTACTGAAATTAAAGCAGCAGTAATAATTGATTTTGCATACAGATAATTAAGAACTCCCACGAAAATAAATGCAGCTATAAAATGAATAACATACGAAAAAACAGAGTGTGTAAGTACTGTAAATACTGATGTTAATAAGAATCCTAAAGTTGTAATAACTTGAATTTTATTTGAAAAGTTAAACTGTTTAGTGAGAATCAAATAAATAATAAACGCGGTCTCAAAGATTATTAGGTTAAGACCCAAATCGTGATTGTAGAATAAAATTGAAAAAAGTATTGCACTAAGAAAAGTTACTGGAAGTAAGTTTTTTACCAACATCTATTTGAAAATTAAGAATTAGATGTAGTTTTTTTCTATGCTTGCTTTTTTAGGAAATTTAGTAGTAATGTTATTTAGATAGTAATATCATGAAAAGGTTGCGTTACTATTAGGGTATCTACAATTTAATTGCATTATTTAAGAATTCATACTCTCTCTCAACTTTACAAATCCTAACCTTATAATATGTATACCACTTTTCTCTTCCCTTTTTCTGCGCAACCAAATGATCCATATTTGCTTTCCAATTCTTAATACTTTCAAGGCTTTGCCAGTAACTAACGGTTATGCCAACTTCATTTCGCGCACTTTCAATTCCTATAAATCCAGATTGTTGTTTTGCAAGCGATTCCATTAATTCGGCCATTTCAGAATAGCCTTCAATGTTTTCACTTTGGGTTGACGTAAAGATTACTGCGTAATACGGTTGTTCCATTTATTGTTCTTTATAAATTTTAATAACCAATTCTCCTTCAGAATTCATACTAGCGCGATACATACCAGCAGTGTTGAATTCCATTGCCACATTCCCGTCTTTATCGATGGCAACAATGCCACCGTCGCCACCAATGGCTGGTACTTTCTTCTGAATAACTTCGCGAGCTGCCTCTTGTAGTGTCATTCCTTTGTATTCCATCAAAGCGGAAATATCATGAGCAACCACGGCGCGAATGAAATATTCTCCCCATCCAGTTGCAGAAACCGCACAAGTAGCATTGTTAGCATAAGTTCCCGCCCCAATAATGGGCGCATCGCCAATACGGTTCCAGCGTTTGTTAGTCATTCCGCCAGTTGAGGTTCCTGCGGCAAGATTTCCGTGTTTGTCTAAGGCAGCACAACCAACGGTGCCAAATTTTGAATCCTTTATAAATGAGTCTTCAAAAGAGACTTTCTTATCATTTGTGTTTTTTTCCCTTTCCAAAACCTTTTGCAAAGATTCGTATCTATTTTTGGTGTAGAAATAGGATGTATCCATCATTTTGTAGCCTAATGTATGCGCAAATTCTTCCGCTCCTAATCCATATAACATTACGTGTTCACTCTTTTGCATAACGTCGCGAGCAAGATCTATTGGGTTTTTTATATGTTTTATACCCGCAACTGCGCCAGCGTTTAATGTTGCTCCGTCCATAATTGAGGCATCAAGTTCGTTGGAGCCATCGTGAGTAAATACAGCACCTTTCCCCGCATTAAAAAGCGGTGAATCTTCCATTACATTAATAGTATGAGTAACGGCTTCCAAAGAAGTACCGCCATTTTTCAATATTTTATACCCTACAGAAATAGCTTCTTCCAATTTTAACTTATAAGCAGTCTCAAGGGAGTCGCTCATATTTTCTTTTAAGATGGTTCCAGCACCTCCATGGATAACAATTCCGAAGTTATCTCCCGTTTTTGTAGATTTTTCGGTTGCATTAATAATCGATAAAGTGCTCTTTTCATCGTTTTTACACCCGAAAAACAGAAAAATAATCATAAAATATGTTAAAGTTTTAATCATGGCCGATATTTTTTATTCACCTACAAGATACGCGAAAAACACAATGTTTATAGTGGCTCAGCAAATTTTTATTCAGAAGAAATAACTCATTTTATAGCCATATATCCGATAAAGTGTAAGATTTATACGATTAAATACATTTTTATATGATTTATTTTATATATTTGTCCCAGCATCATGCCCCAAATTTGATGTCCCCAAAATTATGAGTTTACTAAAAAGCAACCTACTTGCATTAACGTTAATATGCATACTATTTACCTCTTGTTCAAAAGAGGATTCAGTTGAAGTTGAAGCCACCAAATATGATATTGATTTATCATTGGCTCAAAAAAATGACAAACAAATGTCATCAGATATATTAACTTTAGTAAACAACTATAGGACATCTATTGGACTCCCTATATTAAAAATGGACAATCAGTACGCTTCAGCGTTCGCTGTAAACCATACAGATTATATGATTGATAAAGAGCAAATAAACCACGATAATTTTGGCTTTCGTTCAGAAGGTATTAAATATCACGATGACGCCCAAGTGGTTGGCGAAAATGTAGCTTATGGCTACGATACTGCTGAAGCTGTAGTAAACGCTTGGCTAAAGAGTCCTGGACACAAATCTATTATAGAAGGTAATTTTACCGATACTGGTTTTGGGGTAATGAGATGCCCAAAAGGACGTACCTATTACACACAATTATTCTATAGAAAGTAATACCCTAGATTCCCCTTTTCTACTTGTTTCCAATTGCCGTATTTATAGCGCCCCCAAGCTATAGATGCGGCAATTGCCTTTATACTTTATTTGTATTTAAATAGTATAATTTAGAATTGCTATCTATTCCACTTTTACATGCCATAATTTTAAGAAGCATAGCATTTCACCTACTCCTTGATTATTAAATGAATTTTAATGACTTCTGATCAACCGTTCTACACAAATTATAACATTATACCTTCAGTAAATTCTTATCGATTATACCTTCCATAAATAGCTTTTCCTAATTTTAACTAATAAGTAGTTCATAAATAGGCTTGCTATTGTGTTTCGAGAAAGGTTGCCACACCTCCGTTAATTGATTTTTTTAATATTTTTTACCAATTTGCAATCATTCAAAATATAATAATTATCGATTAAGTGCATCTTTGACCGTTATTAAACATCGATAAACGGTAAAATCTCCCAAAATATGTTAATTTTTATATTTTCGCTTGTAATTTTATTTTCTGAGAAAGACTTGCGAAAAACGCAATGCTCATAGTAGCTAAGGGCTATTTCGAATTAGTTTAAATATAAAAATAACACCTAATATCCGATTAAGTGTAAACTTTTTTCGATTAAAAGCATTTTGGTTTAATAATTTTTATATATTTGAACCAGCATCATGCCCCAAATTTGATGTCCCTGAAATTATGTACCTACTAAAAAGCAACCTACTTGCAATGGCATTATTATGCCTCTTGATAACCTCTTGTTCAAAAGAAGATTCTTTTGAAGTTGAAGCAGCTAAATACGATATTGATTTAGCCTTAGCAGCAAAGAATGATGCTCAAATGTCGACGGAAATTTTAAGGTTGGTAAACGACCACCGCATTTCAGTAGGACTACCTGAACTAATAATAGACACTCAGTATGCATCAGCATTCGCTGTTAATCATACCGATTATATGATTGAAAAAGAAAAAATAAATCACGACAACTTCGGATATCGTTCTGAAGGAATCAAATTTCATGACGACGCTAAAGTTGTTGGCGAAAATGTAGCCTATGGTTACGACACTGCTGAAGCCGTAGTAAACGCTTGGCTAAAGAGTGCAGGACATAAAGCCATTATAGAAGGCAATTATACTCACACTGGTTTTGGAGTAATGAAATGCGAAAAGGGACGCACTTACTTCACACAACTATTCTATAGAAAATAATACCGAGATTCCTCCTTTCTACTTATTTAAAATTGCCGTATTTTTACCTAAACAGTTAAAAATACGGCAATGTCTATTAAAAAACCTTTCAACTTAAATAAATGGATTGAAGAAAATCGAGATCTTCTAAAACCACCAGTTGGCAATAAGAATCTATATATAGAATCGGACGATTATATTGTAATGGTAGTAGCAGGGCCCAACGCTCGTAAAGATTACCATTATAATGAAACCGAAGAGCTTTTTTACCAGCTTGAAGGAAATATTCAAGTTTCAATTCAGGAAAATGGAACGAAAAAAGTAATGGAACTCGGCCCAGGCGATATGTACTTACATCCCGCAAAAGTGCCCCACTCTCCGGGCAGAAGCGCAGGCTCAATAGGTTTAGTTATTGAAAGAAAACGCACCGATCTTGATGGAAAAGATGGTTTACTTTGGTTCTGCGATAATTGCAATAACAAATTATACGACGTCTACTTCCCCCTCAGCAATATTGAAACAGATTTTCTTAAACATTTTAAACATTTCTACGCGAGTAAAGACTTGCGCACTTGTAACGAATGTGGCACTGTAATGGAAACAGATAAACGTTTCGTTTCTGAGGAATAACCATTGAATTTTGTTATTTTCGCAATCGGTAGATTATTAATAAGAAAAAAATAAAAATTGATGAGTGAAATTGCAAAAAAATTTGGAATTGATAAGGCCTTAGAAGAGTTAGGCTTAAATAAGGACATAAACTTCGGTACTTCTACTGGAAAAGATTTTTTTGGAAACGGAGAGATTATTGAATCTTATTCTCCTGTAGATAATGCCTTAATTGGTAAAGTGAAGTCTACTACCAAAGAAGATTATGAAAAAGTAATAACCACAGCAAACACCGCTTTTAAAGAATGGCGCACAATGCCAGCTCCGCAACGTGGTGAAGTTGTTCGTCAATTTAATGACGAATTGCGTCGCTTAAAAGAACCACTTGGAAAGTTAGTTTCTTACGAAATGGGAAAATCTTACCAAGAAGGTTTAGGTGAGGTTCAAGAAATGATTGATATCTGTGATTTCGCTGTCGGACTTTCTAGACAATTACACGGTTTGACTATGCATTCTGAACGTCCGGGACATAGAATGTACGAACAATATCATCCACTTGGCGTTGTAGGAATTATTTCTGCGTTTAACTTCCCAGTAGCAGTTTGGGCTTGGAACACTGCCCTAGCTTGGATTTGTGGAGATGCTTGTATTTGGAAAGGATCTGAAAAAACACCAATGACTAGCGTTGCATGTCAAAATATTGCAGCTCGTGTATTCTCTGAAAATGGATTGCCAGAAGGACTTTCTTGCTTGATTACAGGCGACTATAAAGTTGGCGAAATGATGACAACCGACGCTCGCGTACCATTAATTTCTGCAACCGGATCTATTAAAATGGGAAAAATTGTAGCCCAAGCGGTTGCTAAGCGTTTAGGAAATTCATTATTGGAACTTGGTGGAAACAATGCTATTATCGTTACACCAGATGCCGATGTTAAAATGACTGTGATTGGTGCTGTTTTTGGAGCTGTAGGGACTTGTGGCCAGCGTTGTACTTCTACACGACGTTTGATTATTCACGAAGACATATACGATAAAGTAACAGCTGCAATTGTAGCTGCTTATAAGCAAATTAAAATTGGTAATCCGTTAGACGAAAAGAATCACGTTGGACCATTAATCGACAAAGATTCGGTTAAAAATTACCAAACAGCATTAGAGCAAGTGGTAAAAGAAGGCGGTAAAATTTTAGTTGAAGGTGGCGTATTAGAAGGCGAAGGTTACGAAAGCGGTTGCTACGTAAAGCCAGCTATTGCTGAAGCAGAAAACCATTATGACATCGTACAACACGAAACATTTGGACCAGTTTTATATATAATGAAATACAAAGGCGATTTGCAAAATGCCTTAGATTTACAAAACGGCGTAAAGCAAGGTTTATCCTCAGCAATTATGACGAATAACTTACGCGAAGCGGAACGTTTCTTAGCTGTAACAGGATCTGATTGTGGAATTGCAAACGTAAATATCGGAACAAGTGGTGCCGAAATTGGCGGTGCATTTGGTGGCGAAAAAGAAACTGGTGGCGGCCGCGAAAGTGGAAGTGACGCTTGGAAAGTTTATATGCGTAGACAAACAAATACAATCAATTATACAACTGAGCTTCCTTTAGCGCAAGGAATTAAGTTTGATTTGTAATAAAGTAATTCTTAGTTAAAAAATTAAACCCCAAAGGTCTTCGAGACCTTTGGGGTTTTTTAATTCGTTTCCGCAACAATTCCCCTTTTGGGGGTAAGGGGACTATATTATCCCATTCGGCTCAACCCATTTAAAACGGTTGGCATCTTGCGGTATTTTAATTCTTTCTGCAATACGAAGCATTCTTGAAGGTAACCTTACAAGATAATCACGCGCTTTTTCTGCCTCATCGGTAAGATTTCCCATCTTGGAAATTTCCCAATGAGCATTTAATTTTTCAAGAATATCAATATAATCGTATGTGGTATAAACACCCAAACGCTGTGCTGCGTTGCTGAAATCATCAAATGCTGAGGCCATTTTTCCACCACTTTGGCGAAGGTTTTGGGCAGGCATAATAATTTTTTTCTGCATCATATCTGCAAATGCAATCATCATTTCGCTGGCGTCGTATTCAAAAATAGTTTTAACAAATTGACGATATGCCAAGTGATGGCGCATCTCGTCGCCAGCAATAATATTGCACATTTTTGCAAGCGATTTATTTCCTTTTTGTTTGGCAATTTTTGCTACACGATTGTGTGAAACGTTAGTAGCAAGTTCTTGAAAACTGGTATAAATAAAGTTTCTGTAAGGGTCACGACCCGTGCCTACTTCAAAACCATCATTAATTAAATGTTGTGTGGTTTTTTCTACTTCCTTCATATTTACCCTTCCAGATAAATATAGGTATTTGTTCAATGTGTCTCCGTGACGATTTTCTTCACCCGTCCAATGGCGAATCCATTTGCTCCATCCATTACGACCGTGCTGGTCTACGCCTTCCATATCCATCAACCAACTTTCATAAGTTGGCAATGCTTCTTCCGTAACCATATCGCCCACAAGAACAATCCAAAAATCGTAGCCCAATTCTTTGGCTTCTTCTCTAATTTGCAATACTTCATCCATATAATTTTCGCCTTGAAAATTAGGAAGTAAATCACTCGGTTGCCAAATTTCATCAACAGGGATAAGGTATTGGTCTATATAACTGTCAATTTCTTTTTCAACAGTTTGCATTACTTCGAGTCGGATATTTTTAAGTGCCATGGCGTGTCTTTTGAGCTAACTACAAATATAGTGAGTGAGTACTGAAATTAATAATAAAGTAATCTTAATTCCTGCCTTTTTCGTTTGGATACAATGTGTATACCGGTTCGCTTTGCCAAAACTCCTTAGAATCTACATCGAGCATCGAGATTTTTCCTTTGAATGCGGCACCAGTATCAATGTTCCAAACATTGGCAAAATTTGCAGGTTTATCGTGACCCACACGAGTTACAGGCGTATGGCCGATAAAGATTTCTTTGAAAAGTTTTAACCGTTTTGGATACCTGTCATCGTCCATAGAAAGCGTAGTATCGATCGAACATACCATTTCCCAAAGGGTGCGATCCCAATAGACCAAGTTTGGATAATATTCGTGCTGCGGTCCGCGTTGATTGGTGAAACCTGCGTGCAGAAAAAGTCGGTTTTTTGAATCTATATGATAGTTAGTAAGATTTTCTAAGAAACGAAGATGAATTTCTATTTCGGTTTTAGCCAGTTTTGAATAGCTCTCAACACTACTTTCACCGCCTTGACTGAGCCACATTGAATTGCTCTCGCCAAATTTTAAATATTTGTAAAGCAGCTCATCGTGATTACCGCGAAGGAAGATGCAATCATTTTTTTGCGAAAAGCCAAATAAATACGAAATAACTTCGGCCGATTGACTCCAACCATCTACATAATCGCCCACAAAAATATATTGCGTATTTTTTGAAAGATTTGCGCTTTCAAGCAATTGTTTCAAAGCTTTAAAACCTCCGTGAATGTCTCCTATTACTACTGTTTGCATACTTTAATTATAACTAACTTTTCTCAAAATACGAAGTGATTCCTTCGTAAGCTGATACGCTCCCTCGTGGTAATCTCTTAAATATTCTTTTGCTTCCTGCAATTTATCTTTGGCATCTTCAAAATCGTTTAAATAACAAATAAGGTACGTTGACGGAAGGTTTCGCAAATCCTTTTCTTCGGAAGCGTTCAGCGGAATATTCTTTTTCAATTTTTCCAGCACGGCATTATTCGCATTATAAATATGAAAAAGTGTTTTTTTATTGAATTTAGGAGCTTCAAAAATAAGTTTTGAATCCATTTGATACGAACCGTTTTCTTGAAAATGAATAGTCACCTCTTCCAACGGATAATATTTAAATTGTTCATTCAACCCCAAATGCACATATTCAACCGTTCTAAAATAATCATCGGTAAACTCAATGCTCACTTCATCTAAAGCCGAATAAAAAAGGCGCACCTGCTCGTTAATAAGCTCAATATCCACACGAGAATAGTAACTGTTATTTTTCATCCGCTTAAGATTTCCAGCCCAACAAACAACAAACTGTTCTTTGAAAACCTTATAATGGCTATCCAAATCTTTATGCCGATAGTTTATAAAATCCATTACGCCGTCCAATGTAAGTTCAATATTATTCTTGGCGGCGTTTTCGATAGATTTTACAATCTGTGAATTGACATCTTTAATTTCAATATCGAAATCTTTCGGCATAGAAATGCTACCATCGCGAAGAAAAATAGAGCCACCCCAATACTTCCAAATATTTTTGCGCAACGAAGTTATTTTTCCATTGGGTCTAATTGTAACCAATCCCACCACTTTATCTAAAGGCAAATTTGGAAACGCCACGTTTTCATAAATAATCAACGGCGCATTAGTAAGATAGGCGTTCACCAGATTTTGAATTTTGCTATCGTCAAAAAAATCTACACCTCTAATTTCATTAGTTTCATCCTCAACACCCACAACAATAAAGGAGTTATTCGCGGGATTGCTATTGCTAAGCGCACAAATATGTTTCAAAAACTTCGCTTTTCCTTCTTTGTTGCCAAGATCAATTTTTCGCTTTTTATCATAGAAACTACTCTCGTCGTTATGGGCGAGTAGGTTTTTTATGAGTAGTCGTTTGTTGATCATAATTCCCGCGCAGACGGGAATCTCTTCCCAAACTGCAATATTTTAAATCCTTTTCAGAGAATGAAACCCTGCAAAGAATGATTAAATTAATTTTTATTCACAATCGTACTACTTGCCTGATCCAAACACATAACCGTTAAATCTGCAATATTTACGTGTGGTGGTCGTGTAACGGCAAACCAAATAATATCTGCAATATCTTCGGGTTTCAAAGGTGTAAAACCTTGGTACACTTTTTCGGCTCGGTCGCTATCACCTTTAAAACGCACTTCGCTAAATTCTGTTTCAACCAAACCTGGATTTATGGCACCAACTTTTATTCCTTTTCCGTTTAAGTCAATTCGCATTCCTTGGTTAATTGCATCCACGGCGTGTTTGCTGGCGCAGTAAACATTGCCTTTCGGATAAACTTCTTTTCCAGCTGTGCTGCCAATGTTTATGATGTGGCCGCTTTTGCGTTCAATCATTTTCGGAATAATTGCTTTGCTAACATACAGCAAACCCTTCACATTAATATCGATCATCGCATCCCAATCGTCGGTATTTCCTTCGTCAATAGCATCCATTCCATGGGCATTACCGGCATTATTTATTAAAATATCTATGTCTGAAAAATTCTTCGGAAGTGATTGTATCGCTGAAAATACTTCTTCTTTATTACGAACGTCAAAACTTAAAGTGTGAACTTCCGTCATCGTTGAAAGTTCATCTGAAAGCTTTTTTAATCGTTCTTCCCTTCTTCCGCAGAGAATTAATTTTACTCCGTTTTTGGCGAAAAGTTTTGCAGTTGCCATTCCAATTCCAGAGGTTGATCCAGTAATAAAAGCCGTTTTATTTTGCATTTTAAGTTTTTTCTAAAAGTACATTTATGAATTCTTTAGAAGGTTAAATTCTGTTAATATATAGGTTAATAATTCCTAACAGACATAAAACTCCAAAGCCGAGACAATATGTTTGTAAAACTAATTCTAAAAACATAAATATGAAATCCCTATTAAAATTAAGTTTAATTGCATTAGTATTTATAGGATTTGCATCCTGCAGTAGTGATGATGATTCCAATAATAGTGAAGGAAATGCAAAATTGGCAATTCGCTTGACAGACGCTCCTGGCGATTATGATGCTGTCTTCATTGATGTTGAAGAAGTGGTAATAAAATATAATAACGGCCAAGACGATGTTGTTCTAGGCATTAATGCTGGTGTTTACGATCTATTAGAGTTAACCGCAGGTGTTAATGTACTATTATTTAATGATGAAGTTCCCGCTGGAAACATTAGCCAAATTCGTTTGATTTTAGGTGAAGAAAACACTATAGTAGTAGATGGACAAACCTTACCTCTTGCAACCCCAAGTGCGCAACAATCTGGTTTAAAAATTCAGGTAAATGAAAATCTCGAAGCTGGAATTTTATATGAATTCATGCTCGATTTTGATGTTGACAAATCTATTGTTTCACAAGGAAACGGAGAGTATAGCCTAAAGCCAGTAATTAGAGCAAGCACTGTTGCTGAAAGTGGTGCCATTTCTGGAAATGTGCTTCCTGCCGGAATGTTAACCATGGTTACAGCGGTTAATGGACCTCTTGAAATTTCAACTTATACGAATCTTCAGGGTAATTTTCTGCTAAGCGGAGTACCAAACGGAGTTTATACCGTAACAGTTCAAGCAGATTTAAGTTTGGGAATTCCCCCATTGGTTGTTGATAATGTTACAGTTGTTCAAGGTGAAGTAACAAGTATGGGCGAAATTAATTTATAACCGTAAAATTTCAAAATAATACATTTTTAAAGAGAGGAAAACTTAATGTTTTCCTCTCTTTTATTTTAACCAATTGTTAACAGGCTTTTAATCAATAAATTTTCAATTTGCACCGTCTTTTTAATAGGCATTCTACATTGAATCTAAATACAGTATGGAAAATACAAATTCGACCTTTGATATCGGGGCATTAAATGAAAAAATTGAAAGGGAAAGTGCCTTTGTGGACGTTCTTTCAATGGAAATGAACAAAGTAATCGTAGGCCAAAAACACATGGTGGAGCGGCTAATGATAGGTCTTTTGGGCCAAGGACACATCCTTTTAGAAGGTGTTCCTGGACTAGCAAAAACACTGGCAATCAACACGCTTGCAAAAGCGGTTCACGGATCTTTTAGTCGTATACAATTTACACCAGATTTGCTTCCGGCAGATGTTGTGGGAACGATGATTTATAATATGAAGGTGAATGACTTCAGCATTAAAAAAGGTCCCATCTTCGCCAACTTTGTACTTGCTGATGAAATTAACCGTGCTCCCGCAAAAGTGCAATCGGCTCTTTTAGAGGCGATGCAGGAAAAGCAGGTTACTATCGGCGAAACTACTTTTAAACTAGATAAGCCATTTTTGGTAATGGCAACACAAAACCCAATTGAGCAAGAAGGAACTTATCCGCTGCCCGAAGCCCAGGTTGACCGTTTTATGTTGAAAACGGTAATAAAATACCCTAAAATTGACGAAGAACAATTAATTATTCGTCAAAACCTAAAAGGCGATTATGAACAAATTAATCCCGTTGCAACGGTCGAACAAATTTTAAGAGCACAAGCTTCTGTTCGCGAAGTTTATATGGACGAAAAGATTGAAAAGTACATTCTCGATATCATTTTCGCCACAAGGAATCCTGAAAATTATGGCCTTGCAGACTTAAAACCACTTATCAATTTTGGAGCTTCCCCTCGTGGAAGTATCAACCTTGCAATTGCTGCTAAATGCTATGCCTTTATCCGCCGTCGTGGTTATGTGGTTCCCGAAGATGTTCGCGCAATCGTTCACGATGTACTTCGCCACAGAATTGGAATTACTTACGAAGCCGAAGCTGAAAATATTACTTCCGAAGACATTATTAACAAGATTGTTAATGTAATTGAAGTACCGTAAAAAGAGTATGCAGTGTTCAGTGGCAGTAGGCAATAAATATTTTATTACGCGCCTACACTGCTAACTGTAACTGCCAACTGGCTACTACAAAGAAATGGATACAAAGGAACTTCTTAAAAAAGTACGTAAAATCGAGATCAAAACGCGACGCTTGAGCGATCACGTGTTTGGTGGCGAGTATCACAGTACTTTTAAAGGTCGCGGGATGACGTTTAGCGAAGTGCGCCAATACCAATTTGGTGACGATGTTCGAAATATTGATTGGAACGTTACCGCCCGCTATAACGAACCTTTTATAAAAGTTTTTGAAGAAGAGCGCGAACTAACTTTAATGCTGATGGTAGACATTAGCGGTTCCGAATTTTTTGGAACGCAGGAACAATTTAAAAATGAAATTATTACTGAAATAGCTGCAACGCTCGCTTTTTCAGCAATGCAGAATAATGACAAAACAGGATTGATTCTTTTTTCAGATGAAATTGAATTATATATTCCACCGAAAAAAGGAAAATCGCACGTACTCCGAATTATTCGCGAATTGATTGAATTCAAACCAAAAAGCAACAAAACAGATATCGCAAACGCACTTAAGTTTTTAAGCGGCGTAATGAAAAAGAAAGCAATCGTTTTTGTGCTTTCAGATTTTATAGCAGACAATTACCGAGATACTTTGAAGATTGCCGCAAGAAAACACGATGTTACGGGAATCAGGGTTTACGACAAGGCAGAAGAAAACATCCCAAATTTAGGAATGGTGCAAATGCAAGATCAAGAAACAGGAGAGCTTTTATTGGTAAACACAGGATCAAAAAGTGTGCGAAATCAATATTATAGCTATCACCGCGAACGTGTAGATTATTTCACCGAAGCCTTTACAAAAAGTGGCGCAGGTGCTTTAAGTAGTAGAGTTGACGAAAGTTATGTGAAAAAATTATTGGGTTATTTTAAAAGACGCTAAATTTTAGATGTTAGATTTTAGACAATATATTAATTTGAACAACAGAAATTTAAATTTTCAGGGCAACCGCTATTTTCTATTTTCTCTGTTCTTCTCTCTTTTCTCTTTCATCGCAACCGCTCAAGTAACTTCTTCGGTTGATTCAACAAAAATTAAAATTGGTGAAGAAATTCTTTACACCATAAACGTACAAATAGATTCAACCGACATAGTAGTATTTCCAGAAGAGCAAACTTTTGCGCCATTGGAAATGATTGAGTCCTATAAAACAGATACAACTTTTGAAGGCGCAAAATATCGCCTCATTAAAAAATACGGATTAACGCAGTTTGACAGTGGCAAATACACCATTCCGCCGCAGCGTATTTTCATCAATAACAAACCGTTTTTAACCGATTCAATTTATGTAGAAGTGAAAGATGTTGTTGTTGATACCACCAAGCAGAAAATGTTCGACATAAAACCTTCGGTTGAAGTAAATGGTCCTCCGTTTAATTGGTTGTTGCTACTGTATTGGTTACTGCCACTTCTTTTAATTGTTGGGATAGCCATTTATTTATTCCAAAGAAAAAAACGTAGAGACGCCGCAGAAAAGCAATTGCCACCATACGAAGAAGCGATTGTCGCGCTGAAATCTTTAGATAACAGCCAACTTCTAAGTGAAAATAAAAGCAAAGAATATTATAGCAATCTAACAGAAATTGTAAAACGTTATTTAGATCGCGAGGTAGATGAAGCGGCACAGGAAAGTACCAGTGATGAGCTTATTTCGCGTTTAATGATGCACAAAGACGCTGGAAGTTTTGACTTTGATTTGGAAACAATTCGAAAGCTAGATTCAATTTTTAAACGTGCCGATTTGGTGAAATTTGCTAAAATGAATCAAGAATCTGGGCAAGCCGAAGTGGATAGAAATACCATTGAGGAAATCATTAACGAAACCCACGAAGCTGTTCCGGAGCCTACCGAAGAAGAGCTTTTGAAAAATCAAGAATACCTTGAAAAACTTCGTAAAAGACGCAAACGCAGAAAATGGATTTTGGGTATTTCGGGCGTCGTGGCAGCTGTTATTTTGGCAGGAGCTATCTACGGTGCAGTTACTGGTTTCGATAATCTAAAAGATAAAGTATTAGGAAACGAGCTCCGCGAACTTGCAGAAGGAAGATGGATTAAAAGTGAATATGGAAATCCTGCCGTGATTTTGGAAACTCCCGAAGTTCTATTAAGAGTGGAAGTGCCGGTTACAGATGCTTCTAAAAGTGCGGTGAGCGGAAGAGATATTTTCACTTACGGCGAAATGAATTCGCCACTTTACATTATGATTACTACAATGCAGTTTAGCCAGAAACAAGACATTGCTTTGGATACCGCGCTGGATGCTGTTTTGGACGATTTAGAACAAAGTGGCGCTAAAAACATGATTGTAAAACGCGACGATTTCGAAACTGAAAAAGGTATAAAAGGATTAAAAGCTTACGGCGAATTCAACGTACAAGTTTCAGATAAAAATATATTGAAAGAGAAAAGCACGTATGAATTGTTGCTTTTCGCACAAGAAAATGGTTTGCAGGAAGTTTTGATCGTGTATCAAAATGACGGTAAATACGCCGAAGAAATATTAAAAAGAATTGAAGCTTCCATAGAGCTTGAAATTTCAGAAAAGAAAGATGGGCAGTAATTTTGAATTTGTAAATCCGCAGTTGTTCTGGTTGTTTCTTATACTTCCGGCGCTTGTGCTTTGGTATTTATGGAAGCGGAAACAGCAATCTGCTTCTCTAAAAATATCAAGCGTTAGCGGCTTTAAATCTGGAAAAAACTGGCTAGCAAAAATAAAACCACTGCTTTTTGCACTGCGCCTTTTGGCTCTTTCGGCATTAATTATCGCAATGGCTAGACCTAGAACTGTTGACGAAACCACAAAAACAAAAACCACTCGCGGAATAGATATTGTCATGGCGATGGACCTTTCGGCAAGTATGCTAGCTCGCGACTTAAAGCCAAACCGTCTGGAAGCTTTAAAAACCGTTGCGGCGCGTTTTATAAACAGCCGGCCAAACGATCGTATTGGCTTGGTTGAATATGCGGGAGAAAGTTATACCCGTACACCTTTAACCAGCGATAAAACCATTGTTTTGTCTTCATTAAAAAGTATGTCTTACAACACTGTTATTGAAGGTGGAACGGCAATTGGTTCAGGATTGGCAACGGCGGTAAACCGTTTAAAAGACAGTCGGGCAAAAAGTAAAGTAATTATATTATTAACAGACGGAGTAAACAATTCAGGGTTTATCGATCCAAAAATAGCAAGCGAACTTGCGGTTGAATTTGGCATAAAAGTTTACACAATCGGTCTTGGAAGTAATGGAATGGCAATGTCGCCAATAGGAATTCGTCCCGACGGAGGTTTTCAATACGGAAATGTGCAAGTTGAAATTGATGAAGCATTGCTTCAGGAAATTGCCAAAAAAACTGGCGGACAATATTTCCGCGCGACTAGCAATACAAAATTAGAGCAGATTTATGAAGAAATAAATAAGCTTGAAAAAACTGACATCGAAGAGTTTAAATACACAAATTATAACGAAATGTTTCGCCCTTGGGCAATTTTCGCTTTGATTTTGACTGCATTTGAATTTTTACTGCGAACCACAATATTTAAAGGATTTATTTAAAAATGTACCAATTCGAACAACCCATATATTTCTATGTTCTTTTCGCCATTCCGGTGATAGTGGTACTATTTCTCGCGGTTTTGGTTTGGAAAAAAACGGTTCAAAAACGATTTGTAGATAAGGAACTGCTGAAAAAATTGAGTCCCGATCGTTCATTCTTCAAAGCTGTTTTAAAAGTTTTGGTTCTTTGTTTGGCAATTGCTTGCTTAAGTTTTGCATTAGTAAATCCAAAAATTGGAACCAAAATAGAAACCGTAAAACGTGAAGGTGTCGATATTGTTTTTGCGTTGGATGTTTCAAAAAGTATGCTTGTTGAAGATATTGCACCAAACCGTTTGGATAAATCTAAACAACTCATCACCCAAATAATTAATAGTCTTGCTGGCGATAGAGTTGGTATAATTGGTTATGCTGGTAGCGCTTTTCCGCAGGTTCCAATTACCACAGATTTTGCATCGGCAAAACTGTTCTTAAACGGGATGAATACAGATATGGTTTCTTCGCAAGGAACGGCTATTAATCAAGCAATAGAAATGGCGCAGACATTTTATGACGATGAAAGTCAGACCAATCGCGTTATGTTTCTAGTTTCAGACGGAGAAGACCACGGAGGCAACATTACCAGAATTGCCGATGAAGCTTCAGAAAAAGGTATCAGAATATTTACAATTGGTGTAGGATCATTAGAAGGTGGTCCCATTCCCATTAAAAAGAATGGTGTGCTTCAATATTACCTTCGCGACCAAAATAACGAACAAGTTGTAAGCCGTTTAGGTGAAGAAACTCTTAAAGAGATTGCAAAAACAACTAATGGTGAGTATCTTAACGGCGCGAATACTAAAGCTGTTGTAGATCAAGTAAAAGCCATTTTAAATGGAATGGACAAAAAAGAAATTGAGGCAAAGCAATTTACCGATTTTAAGGATCAATTTCAATGGTTCCTTGCTGGGGCATTGTTTTTGTTAGTATTAGATGTTTTCCTATTAGAGAGAAAAACCGCCTGGCTAAAAAAGTTGAATTTATTTAATGAGGCGAAAAAATAAACAGAATCTAAACCTGACAGGTTTATTGATTGATTAATGAAGCAATGAAAATTTCAGAAGTAAAAAATATTAATTTTATAATCAACAAAACCATATTATTGGTAGTGTTGCTGGTTTCCGTTTCCAGTTTTGCGCAACTACCCAAAGAGCAAAACAAGGAATTGAAAGCCGCACAGAATTTTATGAGCGAAGCTCAACAGTCGCTTATGGAGGATAAATTTCCTACGGCAGAAGCAGATTATCGGAAAGCTATTTCTTTAAACCCGAAAAGCGAAACCGCTAAATACAATTTAGGAACCGCTTACTACGGAAAGCAAAAAAATGCTGAGGCTATGCTACGTTTTAAACAAGCTGCCTCTACTGCAGCTAGCAAAAATGAAAAGCATAAAGCTTTTCATAATTTGGGGAATACGTATATGAATGAAAAAAAATATACCGAAGCCGTAGAGAGTTATAAAAATGCACTTCGCAACAATCCAAATGATGACGAAACTCGTTATAATTTGGCGTTAGCGAAAGATATGTTGGATAAAAATCCGCCACCACCACAAGACGACAAAAAAGACGAGAAGGATAAGGACGATAAAAAGGATCAGGATAAAAAAGATCAAAACCAAGACAATAAAAATAAAGAAGGCGACAAGGGCGACGAAAAGGAAGATAAAGACAAGGGCGACCAAAAAGAAGATAAAAAAGAAGGCGATAAAGATAAAGACCAAGGTAAGCCTGACAAGCCAAAAGACGAAGAAGGCGATAAGCCACAGCAGCAACAACCAGTGCCAGGACAACTTTCGCCTCAACAAGTAAAAAGCCTTTTAGAGGCAATGAATAACGAAGAGAAAAAAACGCAGGATAAGATAAATGCTGAAAAGCAGAAAGGTGCGAAAGTGCAATCGGATAAAGATTGGTAGATTATGAAGACGAAGAATTTTTTATTCCTATTAGTATTTGTACTGTGCGGTTTGACCGCCACGGCTCAGATTCAGTTTGATGCCAAAGTGAGCAAAAAGAGACTCGGAATAAACGAACGTTTGCGAGTAGATTTTGAAATGAACCAAGATGGCGACAATTTTAGACCGCCAAGTTTTGAGGGTTTTCGCGTTGTAGGCGGCCCAAACCAATCTATTAGCAATTCTTGGATAAATGGTAAAAGAAGCTTTTCAAAAACATATTCTTACTTTTTATCTCCACAAACCCGCGGAAATATTACTATTGACCAAGCCACTATTGAAATAAATGGCGAAACCTACAAAACACTCCCAATTGAAGTGCAAGTAACTGCCGCCGTAGAAGTTCCGAAAGACGGCAATAATGCAGAATATGTAGCTAGTGAAAACGTACATTTAGTAGCAGAAATCTCTAACGCTAGTCCGTATTTAAATGAAGCACTTACTGTAACTTACAAATTATACGTTTCACACGACGTGAGCATAACGAGCCAATGGCGTGAGATTGACACTCCAAAATACGCTGACTTCTGGAGCCAAAATATAGATAATCAAAATAATTTTAAAGTTTCCGAAGGCAAATACAATGGCGAAGATTATCGCTTTGTGGTTTTAAGAACGACAGTACTTTATCCGCAAAAAACTGGCGAGTTAGAAATAGAACCACTCACGCTGGATGTTCCAATAGACGTTCAAGGCAATCGTCGCGACATTTTTGGCCGCAGAGTAATGGAACGTGTTAATAAAACCATTTCGGCCGGAAAGCGCACTATTAATGTAAAACCGCATCCTTTAGAAGGAAAACCTGATGGCTTCAATGGCGCAGTTGGCGATTTCACTTTTAATATAATTACAAACAAAACAACACTCAACGCAAACGAATCGTTGCAACTTGATGTGAAAGTTTCAGGAAAAGGTAATTTAAAATTATTTACTGCTCCCACTATAAAACTTCCCAGCACACTGGAAGTTTATGAGCCGGAGCACAGTGAAAGTGTAAATATTACCACTGGCGGAATGCAAGGTTCCATTATGGACTCGTATACTATCGTGCCGCAGTTTAAAGGCACCTACCCAGTTAACCCGATTACCTTTTCGTTTTTCGATCCAAAGACTGAAAAATATAGAACCATAATTTCAAAAGAGTTTACGATTGAAGTTGAAAACGGGCCAATATCTTCAAACCCTACTAACAATATAAACGACACGAAAAAGGAAGTTGTTTTTTCAAAAGACAACTTTAAATACATAAAACTAAATGCAAATTTGCAGCCAATTGCGCAGCAAAGTTTCTTTAAATCTCCCTTATTTTGGTCACTTTTAGGCGGTCCCTTTTTGTTGATTCCGCTTTTTATACTTGCGGGTAAAAAACGAAAAGCACGTTTAAACGATTTGGAAGGAAACAAACTTCGTCGCGCAAATAAACTTGCAAAAAAATTCCTTTCAGAGGCAAAACGAAATATTTCAAATCCAGTTGCATTTTACGAATCTATGGAACGCGCGCTTCACAATTATTTGAAAGCGAAATTGAATATTGAAACTTCAGAAATGGAAAAGAGTCTTATTTCAAAAATGTTGCTCGAACGCAATGTGGAGACTTCAGTTGTTGAAAATTTTGTGGATTTACTGAAAAGCTGTGAATTTGCACGCTACGCATCTTCGTCTGAAGCTACTGTGCAACAAGATTATTCTAAAGCAGTTGAAGTGATTTCAAACATTGACAAACAAATACAGTAAAAACGAAGAAGATGAAAAAGCTGCTGTACATATTAATTTTACTCATTTCCTTCTCGAGTATTGCTCAAAACCAAAACCTTTTCGACCAAGGAAAAGAGCTGTATAAAAACGGAAAATATCAACAAGCAATCAATGCTTGGATGCAAATTTTAGACAAAGGCGAACATTCTGCCGAACTGTATTATAACCTAGGAAATGCGCAGTATAAACTGAACCACATTGGGCCAAGTATTTATTATTATGAAAAAGCGCTACAGCTTTCACCAAACGATCAAGACATACAAAATAATCTTGCCTTTGCCGAAAATGCACGAATAGATTCTATTGAACCACTGCCGAAAACGGTTTTTTCAAAGTGGTACAAAAGCATTGCTGGGGTTTTTACTTTTAATGGCTGGGCTATTTTGGCTGTTGCTTTTTCAATATTTTTTGTGGCTTTATTTCTGTTTTACTATTTCGCTTTTACCGAAAGAAGAAAACGTTTACTATTTGCCAGTTCTATGTTTATCGGGATCTTTTTAGTTGCCTCGTTAACAATGGCATTTTTAACTTATGGCGATTCTTCCAAAAAGCAACCAGCAATTATTTTTGCTTCAGAAATTGAAGTTAAAACCGAACCATCTATGGGAAGCAATGTGGCTTTCACGCTTCACGAAGGCACTAAGGTTCAAATTTTGACACAGGATGGAAACTGGTATAGAATTACTTTAGCAGACGGAAAAGATGGTTGGATTCCCGCTACAGACCTAAAACAACTTTAGAATTAGTATTTACTTAACAGGAAATTGAGTGAATTCTGCTATTTTTGCTTTTTCTAAAAAATCGCGATTGAGATTAATCAGTATTTTTCTTTTAATAATATTTACAAGTTTTCTTGTAACGCCTGCTATTATTAGTATTTCGGGTAATCAAAATGATTACTCGACCTTTTTTTCAATGAATGAAGAAGAGAATTCAAACAAAATGCCGAAGAGTAATTTTGTTTTCGATACTGAAAAACTTCAATCTAATTACGACAGCTTAGAATTTCTGAAAAAACAGAGAAACCTAGACGGTTTTCAAATTGATAATTATTCCAAAGTCTTTTTAGACGTTACTTCGCCACCTCCGCGAATGGTTTAATACTTTCCAAAAACACCCTTATTTTATTTTTCCAAAAAAAATCCATTGCGTAAAGCAACTGGATAACCTTGTCAATTTTCTTGATTTTGGAAAAAATCCCTATCAATTTAAAAAAATATTCAGATGAAATTATACGATACACTTATAGAAAACAACAAAAATTGGGTAGCAAGCAAATTAGATCTTGACCCAAATTATTTTACAAATCTTGCAAAAGGCCAGAGTCCGCCAGTACTGTGGATTGGTTGTGCAGATAGCCGCGTGCCTGCAAACGAAATTATTGGCGCTCAGCCAGGCGAAGTGTTTGTGCAACGCAACATAGCAAATATGGTTGTGCATACAGATATGAATATGTTAAGCGTTCTAGATTATGCTGTTAATGCCCTAAAAGTAAAACACGTAATTGTTTGTGGTCATTATGGTTGCGGTGGCGTAAAAGCTGCAATGCAGAACCAATCTATTGGGTTAATAGACAATTGGCTTAGGCACATAAAAGATGTTTACAGACTTCATAAAGATGAACTGGATGGAATTAATGATGAAGTAGCGCGATTTGATCGCTTTGTGGAAGTAAATGTAAAAGAGCAAGTTTTTGATCTTGCAAAAACGTCTATTGTTCAGAATGCGTGGCACAATAATCAAGAGCTATATCTGCACGGTTGGGTATACGGTCTCGATTCTGGATTGATTAAAGATCTAGGGGTAAATGTGAGCAATGACTCTGAACTGGATAAAGTATATCAGTTAAATTTTTAGGATTTCCTAAAGTTTGTAACGCATCCATTTTAGATTAACTTTTAATTAAATAGCTATGACTAAAAATATATTTTCTAATTTTCGGGGTAACCTATTTGGTGGAATTACTGCCGGTATTGTTGCTTTACCACTAGCACTTGCGTTTGGTGTTCAATCAGGACTTGGGCCTGATGCAGGTTTATACGGCGCAATTTTTATTGGTTTTTTTGCTTCACTTTTTGGCGGAACCAACACTCAAATTTCCGGACCTACAGCCCCAATGACAGCTGTCTCCATGGTCATGATTGCCGGTATTATTGCTGCAAACAATGGCGATGTAGAAAAAGCGATACCTTACATTTTACTTGTTTTCCTCATGGCGGGTTTAATGCAGGTTTTGTTGGGAATAACAGGCGTTGGGAAGTATATAAAATACATTCCCTACCCAGTGGTTTCAGGATTTATGACGGCAATTGGTGTAATTATTTTAATCACTCAATTGTTGCCAGTGTTAGGTTATTATACTGAAGAAGACACTGCATTTATTGAAACCTTTAAACCTAAGGCCGAAGAAGTAATGATGAATAAAATTCTGCAAGATGAAGCTGGTGAAGGCATCTTGGTTCTCGAGGATTTTAGAGAAACTATAAGCAGGTCTGAACAGATTACCGAAGAAGAAATTCTTCAAGAATCTAAGACACTCGCAAAGGCGGAAAATTCTGGTGTAGCTGGAGCAATTACGGCCCTTCCGCGAGCAATTGCAAACATTAATTGGTTGGAATTCATTTTGGCTTCGCTAACAATTTTTATCATTTACGGTTTCAAAAGAATTACCACAAAAGTACCCAGTACATTGGTGGCGCTACTTGTGGTTTCCGTCGGGGCGTATTTGTTGAAACTAGATTACCAACCAATTGATCAAATTCCGGGTGGTTTCCCAATTCCAAATTTAGATATGTTCAGTCAATTTCAGTTCGGGCAAATTTCACCCTATGTATTTACAGCACTAACGCTAGCGTTCTTGGGTAGTATTGATTCGCTTTTAACCTCTGTGGTTGCAGACAATATGACCAAAACAAAACACAACCCAAACCGTGAATTAATGGGTCAGGGAATAGGGAATAGTGTAGCTGCAATATTTGGTGGAATTCCAGGAGCTGGTGCAACTATCCGTACTGTAGTGAATATAAAATCTGGAGGAACAACAAAACTTTCGGGAATGATTGCAGCATTGCTATTGTTAGTGATACTGTTGGCTTTAGGGCCCGTGGCATCGCAAATTCCAGCGGCTGTACTCGCAGGAATTTTAATAACCGTTGGTATTGGGGTAATGGATTACAAAGGCTTAAAAGCAATTCCAAAAATGCAGAAAGCTGAAGTTACTATTATGATTGTGGTATTACTACTTTCCGTGTTTTGGAACTTGGTTTATGCCGTAGGAATAGGTTTAATTTTGGCCGCTATAATTTTTATGAAAAAGATTGGAGACCTTACTGCCGACCATTCTAAAGTTATGCCTTTAAAAAGTTCTGACGAACTTTCAATGGCCTGGAGCGACGAAATGAATTTTCCTGAAAAACTTAAAGAAGAAGTTTTTATTAAGCGTTTGGAAGGTCCGTTATTCTTTGGTTATACTTCAGATTTTCAGCAATTGGCAAATCAAATTCCTGATACTGCAACCCACGTAATAATACGATTGGGTAAAACCACATATATAGATCAATCTGGGCTTTATGCAATGGAGGAAGTGCTGATGAATATTTCAAAAAGAGGAATTACACCTATTTTTGAAGACCTACAGGCACAACCGCGTGTAATGATGGAGAAGATAGATATTATTCCAGATTTGGTTCCTAAAGAACTTATTTTTAAAGACTTTAAAGAAGCGATTACTTATGCACGCGATAATGTGAAAAATATAGTTTAGGCTAATTTTACTCAGAAGGAAGCTCCGTTTCGGCGGGGCTTTTTTCAGGAGTAAATTCTACATCTTCAATATTTAGATCATTTACTTCCTTCATTATTGTGGGTAATAAAGTTGGCGCAATAGCTGCCACCGGCGTATAAAGTATAGAGGAATCTCGTTTCTCTTCACTAAGGATTCTATAATTTTCTGATGCGTTTACAAACATAAAAACCACGCTTAGCAAAAATGCATATTTCAGCAAATTAAAAATTCCACCAAAAATTTTATTGAAAATACCCAGCATTGCAAAGTCCGCCACTTTGGTTAAAAGCCTTCCCAATAACCCAAAGACGAACATTATTATGAAAAAAGTGATTAAAAAGGAAGCGATACTAGTTAAATCTTCGCTCCAATCAAACCATCTTTCAATATAAACTCGCACATAATCTGAAAAAAACATGGCGCAGTAAACGCCAACAACAAGGCCTATTAACGAAGCAAATGATCGTAACAGCCCCTTCCGGAAACCAAGGAAAAAAGCGATGATTAAAATTACTCCGAGAACGATATCTATAGTATTCATGGTTTAAAATTTTTCATAAATATACCATTTTCAAATTCTGAATTCTGTATTCACAATTCAGAATTGTAAAATGTATCTTTGCAGACTAATTTATTTATAAAAAATGGCACGCGACGAACAATTAAAGATACAATGGGAAGCTGTGGTAAAACTACTGAGCAACCGCTTTGCAGATGGTGATGTTTTAGATTTGGACGCAATTATCTATTTAATTGGTTTGCAGGAATTGGGTCAATTACACCGAAAATTTAAAAAAGACGAAAAATTAAACTTAATGCACATTGCCATATGCCGAGTGCTAGAGCCTTACGGCTACTATCAATTTGACTATGTTGACGAAGAAGGCTGGCCGCATTACCACGTTTTAGAACAATTGCCACCATTAAAAGCTGGCGAACAAAGCGTTTTAATGAAAGAAGCGATTGTACATTATTTTGTGGAGAAAGAGGTTATAATATAATACAACCATAAGTTTTATAAAAATAAGTAATTGGTGATTTTGTAGCCAAAATATATTGAAATGATAGAAACAATAAAAAATCACATAACCGAAGTACAAGCATTTTCTTCAATTAGTAAAGAAGAAATAGAAAACTTCCGCATAAAATATTTGGGTAAAAAAGGAATCTTAAACGACTTTTTTGCAGAGTTTAAAAACGTGCCAAACGAACAGAAAAAAGAGTTTGGACAAGTAATAAACACGCTTAAAAACGCAGCTCAGGAAAAAGTAGATTTGCTTAAAGACGCCTTAGAAAGTAAAACTGAATCTAAAGGCGTTTATGGCGATCTTTCCCGTCCGGGCGAAGTGATCCCATTGGGCTCTCGTCACCCTATTTCCATCGTAAAAAACAAAATAATCGATATCTTTTTACGTATCGGTTTCAATGTTTCGGAAGGACCAGAAATTGAAGACGACTGGCATAATTTTACGGCATTAAATCTGCCCGAATATCACCCTGCCCGCGATATGCAGGATACGTTTTTTGTACAAACAGATCCAGATGTTTTGTTGCGCACGCATACTTCGTCTGTGCAGGTTCGGTATATGGAAAATAACAAACCGCCCATCCGTACAATTTCACCGGGTCGCGTTTATAGAAATGAAGCTATTTCAGCACGCTCACACTGTTTTTTCCACCAAGTGGAAGGTTTATATGTAGACAAAGGTGTAAGCTTCGCAGATTTAAAGCAAACGCTGCAATATTTCACTACTGAAATGTTTGGAAAATCTAAAATACGATTGCGTCCATCCTATTTCCCGTTTACGGAACCAAGTGCCGAAGTAGATGTTTATTGGGGTCTGGAAACCGAAACTGATTACAAAATGACCAAAGGCACGGGATGGCTAGAAATTATGGGTTGTGGAATGGTAGATCCTAACGTTTTAAAAAATTGCGGTATCGATCCAGAAATCTATTCTGGCTTCGCATTTGGAATGGGTATAGACAGAATTGCCATGCTTTTACACCAAATTCCAGATATCAGAATGTTTGCTGAAAATGACGTTCGCTTTTTAGAACAGTTTAAAAGTGAACTATAATATGCGATGAGAAATGGGTCAAATCTACTGCAAGCTATTGCGGACGAAAGAGGCTCATTGCTCATAATAAACCAAAGGTGTGTTAGTTAAAAATTTAATTATTTTAAAACGTACGCTATGAAAAAATACCTCGTTATCGCCCTACTCGTAATTGTAGGTTTAGCTTTTGCTTATCTTACTTTTATAATTGCAGCCATCAAAATTATAATTGGTTCTATTTTGCTGGGCGTTGCGGCAATTGCACTGATGGCGGTATGGATTATGTGGAAAATTGATGATTAATTATGAAAAAAGATATTGAAATTCCTAAAGCCGAAAACATTCACATTGTTGCAGTAAAGGAATGGGATAAAGATTTTACCGGACAGCAATGGAATATTTATTTTGTTAACGACCGTGAAGACGAAATTTCTACCGTATTAGTTATGTCTCGTGGAAAAAGTGACGACAGAAAAACCTCAACATTGCGTCATGGCTTAGGAGATTTGCAGCCAAAAACATCAGTGAAAGTAGAATTGATTCCCGAAGAAGTTTTTGGTTTTACCAACGAATATTTGGTTACTTTCTTTGCCGAAAATAAGCTCTACGAACGAAAATTTATCTTTGAACCCAACAGTATTTCTGAAGAAAACGTAGTTGCTTTACCCGTTATGGAAAGCAAAGGAATTTTGGCAAAATAAAATTTCACGAAATGCTAAAAGTTGAAATCGATTCCTTTTCATATTCCGAAAAAACCATTTTAAAGAATATCGCTTTTACTTTAAATCCTGGCGAGCACCTCAGCATTCTCGGTGAAAGCGGCTGCGGAAAATCTACACTTTTACATCTTGTTTACGGCCTACTTCATTTAGAAAATGGAAGTATTTATTACAACGAAAAGAAGCTATTCGGACCCACCAAAACACTTATTCCGGGTGAGCCATTTATGAAGCTCGTATCGCAAGAATTCAATATTATGCCGTTTACAACCGTTGCCGAAAATCTTGGTTCGCATCTTTCAAAATTGGATGAAGAAAAAGATGAAAGAAGAATAGACGAACTTCTGGAAGTTGTTGAAATGGAAACTTTCAAAAACACATTGGTGAAAAATTTAAGCGGCGGACAAAAACAACGCGTAGCCTTGGCGAAAGCGCTAGCAAACGAACCCAAAATTCTTTTGTTGGATGAGCCATTCAGCAATATTGATACTTTCAGAAAAAATAAATTACAGCGAAAAATTTTCAGTTATTTAAAAGAAAATAAAATCAGCTGCGTAACCGCAACTCACGACAGCGAAGAGGCTTTGGCATTTTCTGACACTATTATAATGCTGAAAAACGGAACCGAGGAAATGTTCGGAACACCACAATATATTTACGAAAATGTTTCAACTGAATATCAAGCCGGTTTTTTCGGTGAAGCGAATCTGCTTCCAAAAAACATCTTTTCCTCCGCAAATACTTCCGAAGAAGTTGTTATTTTTCCACACCAATTAGAAATTTCTGAGGAAAAAACTAGGCTTAATGTATCTGTAAAAAAATGCTATTTTAAAGGAAGTTATTATTTAATTGAAAGTGATTTTAATAACAAAACTATCTTTTTTAATAATTCACATCTCGTTAAAAGCGGAGAATCGTTTTGGCTTAAAATCTCTGTTTAGCTTAAACTACAACTATCATCTTTCCTTTATTTTTTCCATCAAACAGGTCAATAAACGCTTGTGGAATATTTTCAAAACCTTCCACAACTGTTTCCAAATAGTTGAGTTTATCTTCTTCCATCCATGTGGCAAGTTGTTTTTGGGCGGGGCCAAAATCTTTTACAAAATCGCGTACCGTAAAGCCTTGCATTAAAACACTTTTTTTAATTAGCGTAGTTTCAACTCGTGGACCCGTTGGAGTTTCAGTTTTATTGTAAAGTGAAATCGCGCCACAGTTTATTACACGGCCGTACTTGTTCATATTTGCTAAAGCTGCATCCAGAATTTCGCCACCCACGTTATCGAAATAAACATCAACGCCATCGGGACAAGCCGCTGCAATCGCTTTTTTCATATTATCCGTGGTTTTATAATTTATCCCCGCGTCAAAGCTGAATTTTTCTTGAAGGCGATCAATTTTTTCTTCGGTGCCTGCAATTCCCACAACACGGCAACCTTTTATTTTTCCTATTTGGCCTACAACGCTACCAACGGCACCCGCCGCGCCAGAGACTAAAAGTGTTTCTCCTTTTTGTAGTTTTCCTATTTTTTCTAAACCTAAATAAGCTGTCAGACCAGTTAACCCCAAAACGCCCAAATACGCTTTTAGCGGTGCTTTTTCGCGATCAACTTTGTTTAGTCCAGTTCCGTTAGAAGTTTGAAATTGTTTCCATTGAAGCATTCCATTTACAAAATCTCCCTTTTTAAAATTCTTATTGCTTGATTCTACAACTTCAGCAATAATGCCAGATTCCAAAGGTTTACCAACTTCAAAAGGTGCTATGTACGATTTTTCGTCGCGCATTCTTCCGCGTAAATATGGATCTACAGAAACATATTTCATTTTAAGTAATATTTCGCCTTCTTGGGGTTGTGGTTTTTCTTCTTCGGAAAACTCAAAATCATTGAGTGAAGGTTTTCCTTTTGGGCGATTTTTCAGCAAAATTATTTTGTTCATCAGAATTGATTTTAAAATTTAAAATAAAGTTTCCTAAAGTTAAAGCTAATAAAAGCATCGGCAACACCGCTTCCACTTATTTAATAAAAGAATAACAAACTTACATTTCTGAAAAGATTAACGAACTTCGCTTATATAGACGATATCTTTGCACGTTCTGAAAAACCATTAATTGAAATTTTCTAAAAACATAGTAGCCACATCTATAAAGGACCTTTCGGAGTTCTTTAAAAGTACCGATTTTTCAAAAGCCATACTTTTAGGAATTGCGCTAACACTTCCTATTGTTGCTGGTGTAAAACTTGATGCACTACATATTGGTATTACCATTACGGTTGGGGCTTTGCTATCATCACCAAGCGATGTTAGCGGTAGTATACGCCATAAAATAACAGGTATTTTATTTGCTACTTTATTGGCAATGATTGTGAGTTTGGTGGGAGGATATCTGCATCTTTCGCTTTGGTTGCTATTCCCGATTTTAGGGTTTTTAATGTTCTCTATTTCCTATATTTCAATCTATGGTTTTCGTGCCTCGCTTATAAGTTTCTCAGGTCTTTTTGCTTTGGTGTTAAGTTTTTCAACCGTTTCTGGCGGAATGGAGCCTTATGAAAGAATGTTGCTCGTTGGTATTGGTGGAGTTTGGTATGCTTCATTAGCCTTGTTGTGGCATTTTATTTTTCCGAAGGCACCTACAGAATATTATCTTTCAAAAACGCTGAAACTTACAGCAGAATATTTAAAAACTCGAGGCGAATTAGTTGCTGAAATCAACGACCGGACAGACCTTTTAAAGAAATTGTTAAACACCCAAACCGAGTTAACCACTATTCACGAAACGCTACGCGATATTTTAATTGCAAGCCGAAAAGGTTCTGGTAAAAGTGATTATGAAGGCAAGCGATTGCTCATTTTTGTGCAGTTAGTAGATATGTTGGAACTTGCAATGGCTAATCCCGTTAACTATTCCAAAACCGATGAGTTTTTCGAAAAGAAACCAGAGCAGTTGGCAGATTTTCAAGGTTTACTTTTTGCAATGAGTAACAGATTGAATGTTATTGCAGATAATATTTCCACCCCTAAAAGACTTCGGAAAAACACTACAATAGAAGAGTTTCAAAAAAAGATTAGAAAGGATATTTCAGAATATACTTCCTCTTCAAACGAAACTTTTGACGAAAATTTGTTGCTTCTCAAAAATCTTTTCAAATATCAAAAAGAGCAAATTAAAAAGATTGAGAAAATTGAATGGTTGTTGCAAAACCCCGCACAACGAGAGCTATCATTGCTTAAAAAAGAAGATTCTCGAAGATTTTTAACCAAACAAAATTACGATTTTGAAATACTCGTAGAAAACTTCAATCTCCGCTCCCCTATTTTTAAACATTCGTTGCGGTTAGCTGTTATGACAATGATAGGTTACGGCGTAGGTATGTTGTTTGCAGTACAAAATCCGTATTGGATTTTACTTACGCTAATTGTAATTATGCGCCCAACTTTTGGGCTTACAAAAACACGTTCCAAAGAAAGAACTATTGGAACTTTAATTGGCGGTGCATTGGCGGTAGGTATTGTATTTCTAACTCAAAATACTACCGTTTACGGCATTCTGGCCATCACCACATTGGTTATTGCGTTTTCAATGATACAACGCAATTACAAAGCTGGAGCTACTTTTATTACGCTGAGTGTCGTTTTTATTTATGCGCTAATACGGCCAGATATTTTCAATGTAATTCAGTTTAGGGTGATGGATACGTTAATTGGAACTGGATTAGCGACTCTCGGAAACTTATTTCTTTGGCCTGCCTGGGAAATTCAGGGTATGCAAAAAACCTTGTTGGAAACCATTAAAGCCAATAGAATTTATTTGGAAGAAATCATAAACTTTTATACAAAAAAAGGTACTGTTCCTGGGGAATATAAATTAGCTCGAAAAAAGGCTTTTTTGGAATTGTCTAATCTCAGCGCCGCCTTTCAAAGGATGACGCAAGAGCCGAAATCTAAGCAGAAAAATCTAGACAAAGTTTACGAAATTGCTGTGCTAAACCACACTTTTTTATCGTCAATGGCTTCTTTAAGTGTCTATATTTTGAACAACCCAACGACACCTGCTTCCAAGAATTTTGAAAAGGTTTCTGAAAGAATAATTCAAAATTTGGAGGAGGCGGAAAGAATTTTGACTGAAGAAATAGCGAGTAATCCTACTAAATATAACTCGGAAGAAAACGAAATAACTTCATCATCTGAAGATCTTTTTGATGCTACTTTTGGACAAAGTCTTATATTTTCGGACGAAGAAAAAGCATCCAAAACAGAAGGGTTTCATTCAAAAATTGAAGAAGCACATTTGGTTCGCGAACAATTAAAATGGTTACTATCTATGAGTGAAAAAATGCCAAAACTTTTACGAGAAACGGAATTTTAAAAACAAGTTTATTTCACGTTCGTAATTGAATAAATAGTCCCGTTAAGGTTAAACTCATCGCCTTTTTTCTTCCCAGATAGTAACACGCCAACTGGCGAATTTAAAGCCACGCAAAGATAATCTGTCTTTCCAATTGCTACTGTACCAATAGAAATACTGATGAAATAAATAAACTTATCTGTATAAACCAAACTTCCCAATCGCGCATAATCTGAGACAGCTTTTACATCAATTTTTTTAAGAATCTGAACCACTTTTTCAATTTCCTGCAACTGTTTTCCTGCATTTTCACGATCTATTTGAAGCATTGCGCGACCAGTTTCATGCTTATCGCCACTGCTACTTTTTGATTCTTCAAGTAAAGATTCTTCAATCCCACTAATGGTTTGCTTTATTCTGGAATATCGGTTGTCAACCTGATTTTGGCAGTGTTGCAGCAATTCGGTTTTAAGTTCTACTGCGGTCATTTTTTCTTTTTATTAGTCTCTACTTTAGCTTCTTGTTTTTCCAGTCTAAAAGGGCCGTAATAGCGCATCTGTCGCACAATCCATTGTGTTCTTCGCGCCACATACGGACCAGGCGGATTAGCTTTATAGCGCTGTGGACTCGGTAAAATTGCAGCTATTGCGGCGGCATTTTCGGCTCTCAAGTTTATTGCAGATTTTTTAAACCAATATTGCGAAGCAGCTTCAGCGCCAAATACGCCGTCACCCATTTCAATGCTGTTTAAATATACTTCTAAAATGCGCTCTTTACTCCAAAGGGCTTCTATTAGTACTGTAAAATAAGCTTCCAATCCTTTTCTAAACCAAGTGCGGTCAGGCCATAAAAAAGCATTTTTAGCAGTTTGTTGCGAAATGGTACTTCCGCCACGAATTTTCTTCCCTTTTTCGTTGTTCTTTAGGGCCTTTTCAATTGCTTCGCGATCAAAACCGCTGTGACTTAAAAAGGTTTGATCTTCAGCGCAAATAACGGCGAGTTTTAAATTTGGTGAAATTTCGTCAATCGAAACCCAATCGTGGCGTGTTTTGTAATCTTCACCGCCTTCTATCGAGCGAATTGCCATTAATGGCGTGTACGGTACGGGAACGAATTTATACAGTAAAACCCATAAAACAGTAAGCCCGATGAACCAAAGTATAATTTTAAATAGAAATTTGAATAGTTTTTTAATCATATTTTTTCTCTGTGGATTTCTGTGCTTTCTTTGTGTAGCTCTGTGAAACCGCTATTACACAGCGAACCGCAAAGTTACTCAGAGAAACATGTTTTTAATCAATTAATTCTGACAGTTGTTTTCCAATGGAGCTCCCAATAGCCACGCCCATTCCCCCCAAACGCACTCCACAATATACATTTTTTGAAACCGCTTTTAAAATAGGTTTTTTCTGTTTTCCAATGCCCATAATACCACTCCACCGCTGTTCAATTTCGAAAGATTGGTTTGGTAAAATTACGGTTTTAAGCAATTGCTCCAACTCGTTTTGCACCAATTGTGTCACCTCCATTTCAGTGGTTTCTTCAGTTTTAAAATCTAAGTTTCTACCACCTCCGAAAAGAATTCTATTTTCAATATTTCTGAAGTAATAATAACCTTTATCAAGATGAAAAGTGCCTTTTATTTGTAAATTTTCAATCGGTTTAGTTACCAAAACTTGTGCTCTCGCCGGGATTACATCTTCCTTTAAAAATTGCTTTGCAAAACCATTGGTAGCGATAAATACCTTTTTTGCGCTAATTACTTCTGAGGCGTTTAGTTGAAATGAAACAGATTCTCCAGTGTCTGAAATATTGCTTATTTCGGAAGAATTTAAAATTAAAATATTTTCTTCCGAAGCTTTTTTAATAAGGCCAAGCATCATTTTTCCGGTATCTATCTGACCTTCAAATTTGCTGAAAATAAGTTTTGGTTGAATATTTTTAAAGCCAAAAGGGTTTGTCTTTTCTAAAAAAACGTCTGCTTCAAATATGAATTTTAATAGTTCATTTACATAACCAATCTTTGAATTACAGGTTTCAAAAAGCGCTTCGTCTTCCTTTGTAAAAAGTTCATAACCACCGTATTCTTTGTAATCTAATTGCTGGTCTCCTAAAGTATTACGAAGCAATTTTAAGCCTTCCACTCTGCTTTTTACAAGCTGGATAACTTCTTCTTCCGAATGGGTTTTTAAATCGTCTAATATTTCAGAAATACTTCCGAAACAAGCAAATCCAGCATTTTTACTGCTCGCACCACTTGGAAGCATCCCGCGTTCAAAGACAACGATTTTACTTTTTGGAAATCTTTTCCGAAGAGAAAGGGCACAATTTAATCCTACAATTCCACTTCCAATCACCGCAAAGTCGATGTTTGAAAGCCAAGTATTGCGTTCCCAAAAGCTAAAGTTCATCATAAAATATATTCAAATTTAAAAAGCACCAAGATCCAAAGATAGTTTTTTGGAAATTGGTGCTTTTAAAAAGTTGTAGTTAACAATAAGACAGTGTCTATTGCCACTGCCTACAGATTTATTCCTCTTCAGGTTCGTTCATTTTAAATGTATTCATAAACGCTGTGGTGTAATTTCCGGCTACATAATTTGGCTCATCCATCAATTGACGGTGAAACGGAATTGTAGTTTTTATACCTTCAATTACGAATTCGTCCAGAGCACGTTTCATTTTACTTATTGCCTCTTCGCGTGTTTGTGCAGTTGTAATAAGCTTTGCAATCATAGAATCGTAATACGGCACAATAGTGTAGCCAGCATAAACGTGTGTATCTAGACGAACACCGTGTCCTCCCGGTGCGTGTAAAACGGTTATTTTACCCGGCGAAGGGCGGAAGTCGTTATACGGGTCTTCTGCGTTAATTCGGCATTCTATTGAGTGCAATTGTGGTGTGTAGTTTTTACCTGAAATTGGAATACCAGCAGCCACTAAAATCTGCTCACGAATAAGATCGTAATCTATTACTTGTTCTGTAATTGGGTGTTCTACTTGGATACGCGTATTCATTTCCATAAAGTAGAAATTGCGGTTTTTATCCACCAAAAATTCGATGGTTCCGGCGCCTTCATATTTAATGAATTCGGCAGCTTTTACGGCGGCGTTACCCATGTCTGTACGAAGTTTTTTCGTCATAAATGGACTTGGCGTTTCTTCGGTAAGTTTTTGGTGACGACGCTGAATGGAGCAATCGCGCTCACTTAAATGGCAAGCTCTACCCGTGCTATCGCCTACAATCTGAATTTCGATATGGCGTGGTTCTTCAATAAGCTTTTCCATATACATGGCATCATTTCCGAAGGAGGCAGCAGCTTCTTGACGAGCACTATCCCAAGCCTTTTTAAGCTCTTCCTTTTTATATACGGCACGCATACCTTTTCCACCACCACCAGCGGTGGCTTTCAGCATAACGGGATAACCAACTTCTTGCGCTAGTTTCTCACATTGCTCGAAATTTTCTATAATTCCCTCGCTTCCTGGAACTGTGGGAACTCCGGCGGCTTTCATTGTAGCTTTCGCAGAAGCTTTGTCGCCCATGCGTTCAATCATTTCTGGAGAGGCGCCAATGAATTTTATACCGTGTTCATGACAGATTTTTGAAAACTTGGCGTTTTCTGAAAGAAATCCGTAACCAGGGTGGATTGCGTCTGCATTTGTAATTTCTGCGGCTGCAATAATATTAGACATTTTAAGGTAACTCAGGCTGCTAGAAGGCGGTCCAATACAAACGGCTTCGTCTGCAAAGCGTACGTGTAGGCTTTCTTCATCTGCCGTAGAATAAACCGCAACTGATTTAATACCCATCTCGCGGCATGTGCGAATAATTCGCAGTGCTATTTCGCCCCTATTTGCAATTAATATCTTTTTAAACATAAGGTTTCTTAAATAACAAATTTCAAATAGCAGATTCCAAAGGTTTGGAATTTAGGATTTGAGATTTGGAGTTTATACTAAGATGGATCTACTAAAAACAAAGGTTGATCAAATTCTACTGGTGAAGAATCATCGACCAAAACCTTCACAATTTTTCCTGAAACTTCGCTTTCAATTTCGTTGAAAAGTTTCATCGCTTCAATTACACAAAGCACATCACCTACGTTAATGTTATCTCCAACTTCAACAAAAACGGATTTGTCTGGAGAAGGTTTTCTGTAGAAAGTACCTATTATTGGCGACTTAATAGTTATGTATTTAGAATCTACAGCATCTGTTGCTGGAGCATCTGTTGCAGGAGCTGTTTGTTGAGTTCCTGTAGCAGTTTGAGGCTGCATTTGCATTTGCGGTTGCCCCATTGTAGGTATTTGCTGAATGTAAGTTGTTTCACCTTTAGCGTCTTCAGATCCTGTTTTAATGGTGATCTTTATGTCTTCAGTTTCAAGTTTTACTTCGCTGGCACCACTTTTTGCCACAAACTTGATCAAGTTTTGAATGTCTTTTAAATCCATATTACAAGTATTAATCTTTTGAGTTATAAATTATTTTGAATCATAGGCCCATTTCACATAAACGGCGCCCCAAGTGAAGCCTCCTCCGAAGGAAGCAAATATCAAATTATCTCCTTTTTTAAGCTGTTTTTCATAGTCGGCCAAACACAGTGGCAAGGTTGCAGAAGTTGTATTGCCGTATTTGTGAATGTTAATCATTACTTTTTCTTCAGGTAATTTCATACGTGAAGCAGCCGCATCAATAATGCGTTTATTGGCTTGGTGAGGCACTAACCAATTTACGTCCTCTCCTTTTAAGTTGTTCCGAAGCATCACTTTTTCGCACACATCTGCCATGTTTGAAACTGCGAATTTGAATACGGTTTTTCCCTCCTGAAAAACGTAATGTTGTTTATTTGCAAGCGTTTCAGTTGAAGCAGGAAGTAAAGAGCCGCCGGCATCAATTTTTAAGAATGGTCTACCCACACCATCAGAACGCAGGTACTCATCCTTTACTCCTAAACCTTCGGTATTGGGTTCAAACAAGACTGCTCCGCCGCCATCACCAAAAATGATACAAGTAGTTCTATCGGTATAATCAATAATTGACGACATTTTATCTGCGCCAATAAGTAGTACTTTTTTATATTTTCCGGATTCAATGTATCGCGCAGCAGTTGACATTCCGAAGAGAAAACTGGAACAAGCTGCAACTAAATCAAAAGAGAATGCATTTACTGCTCCAATTTGTGTAGCCACATAAACGCCTGTTGCCGCCACTGGCATATCTGGCGTTGCTGTTGCCATGATAACCATGTCTATTTCAGCAGGGTCTGTGTTACTTTTTTGGAGAAGGTCTTTAGCTGCTTGTATAGCAAGAAAGGAAGTGCCTTTGTCTTTATCCTTTAATATTCTCCTTTCCTTAATTCCGGTCCTGCTGGTAATCCAATCGTCGTTGGTATCTACCATAGTTTCCAGAATTTTGTTGGAAAGTACGTAATCTGGAACGTAACTGCCTACAGCGGTAATAGCTGCCGTGATCGTATTCATAAAGCTGAATTAAAATTCACAAAAAAGACCAAAAATCTTTTAAAAAGAGTGAAAAATACTAAATTTTACTTGAAATTCGGCACTAATTAAGTTGTTTTTGACTTTTTGCAAAGTTAAAAAACAAAAAAACCCTCACGGTCGGGTGAGAGTTTTGAATAAGATTATTGAATGTTATGCTTCTACCTGCTCAGTTGCATCAATTACAACTTGACCACGATAGTACATCTTGCCTTCATGCCAGTGTGCTCTATGGAAAAGATGTGACTCTCCAGTTGTAGGGTCTATTGCAAGTGTAGGGGCAGTAGCCTTGTAATGCGTTCTTCTCTTATCTCTTCTGGTTTTCGAGATTTTTCTCTTAGGATGTGCCATTGCTATTTATTATTTATCCGTTAATAGTTTTTTTAATGAATCCCAACGGGGATCGGTATTGTCGTCTTCGGGCGCTTCTTTTTCTTCTATCGCTTTTAGACTAAGTTCTTCAAGTTTATCAAGTATGTCACTTTTTAATGTGCCGTCTTTTACTCCGGGATGAATTTTTCGGGAAGGCAAAGCCAACACGATAGATTCATATATATATTGCTGAATATTCACTTCGTAAGTTCCGTGAGGCAGAATGAGTAAATCTTCATTTTCATCATTATATTCCTCACCAAATTTTACTACAAAACTATAAGTACCTGAGATCGCTAGATCAAAAGGCTCATTTGTTGTGTCGCAAGCAACGTTTACAGTTCCATTATATGTTAATGTGAACTCTAACAACGTGCTCATTTTTTCCAGCAGTACATCGAGATTAATGGCAGCGTCATTAAATTCGTCATACTCAAAATGCTCAAAGAACGCTTTATTTAATTCAAAGTTAAACTGGTGTTTGCCTAATTTTAGCCCTACGAAAGGGATGGTAAACTCTTTCAAATCCTTCATTTTCACACCTATTTAAGACCTTAACCTTACGGATAAGGCGGGTGCAAAGATAAAAAATTATTTGAATAGCAATTAGTTTTTCTATTTCTTTTTTGAGAAGCCTCTTTTACGGTTAGTTTGAAGCGGATTTTTTGAGATTTCTGTGTATTGTTCGCGGGTCTCAAAAATTGAAATAGCACTGAAAACAGCTTCGCGAAAAGATTCAAAATTGGCAGTATTTTTACCAGCCAAATCGAAGGCGGTACCGTGATCTGGCGAGGTTCGGATGCGGTTAAGACCTGCAGTAAAGTTTACGCCTTTTCCAAAAGCAAGCGTCTTAAAAGGTATCAAACCCTGATCGTGATAGGAGGCTATAATGGCATCAAAATTTTTATAATTACCCGACCCAAAAAAGCTATCTGCAGCGTACGGACCAAAGACCATTTTGCCATTTTTGCGAATATTATCTAAGGCAGGACGCAAAATTGTGTCGTCTTCATCGCCAATTACACCATTATCTCCTGTATGAGGATTAATTCCTAAAACAGCAATTTTTGGTTTTTCGATTCCAAAGTCTTCAACTAAAGTATGGTAGATGGTATTTATTTTTTTATCGATGCGCGCTCGGGTGATGTTTTCTACCACATCTTTAACCGGCACGTGATCTGTTAAAAGACCGACGCGAAGATTTTCAGAAATTAAAAGCATTAAACTATCGCCTTCAAGTTCTTGTGCTAAATAATCTGTGTGGCCAGGGAAATTAAAATTTTCAGATTGTATGTTTGATTTGTTTATGGGCGCAGTAACTAAAGCATCAATCTTTTTTTCTTTTAAAGCTGCAACGGCTGCCTTTAAAGATTTTATAGCATATTCTCCACCTGTTGGAGTTTCTTCGCCAAAAGCAACATCAACATGTTCCTTCCAAACATTCAAAACATTTATTTTCTTCGGAATAAGATCTTCTATTTTATCAATTCCGTGGAAGTTTATATCGGTTTCGTATTGTTTTTTATAGAAAGACATCAACTTAACAGAAGCAAAAATAACGGGCGTACAAAATTCTAGCATGCGCAAATCCTCAAATGTTTTCAGAATTATTTCACTTCCAATGCCATTGATATCTCCAATGGAAATACCCACCACTATTTTATCTTCTGTGCTCATTATGTTTGGCTTTTTAAATTGTTACTTTTGCAGTACAAATGTAACCAAATACTACGATGTTTACAGGAATTATTGAAACCGTTGGCGAAATAACCCAACTTACACAAGAAGGTGAAAATCTTCATATAGAAATAAAAAGCCCTTTAGCGACGGAGCTTAAAATAGACCAGAGTGTATCTCATAATGGAGTGTGTTTAACCGTGGTAAAAACACGTGATGCATCTTATATAGTTACCGCTATTAAAGAAACTTTGGACAAAACAAATCTGAAAAACTTAGAAAAAGGCGCTTTAATAAACTTGGAGCGTGCAATGAAAATGGGTGACAGACTAGACGGCCACATAGTTCAGGGCCATGTAGACGGGGTTGCTATTTGCAATAATGTTGAAGAAGCAGACGGTAGTTGGGTTTTCACTTTTCAATATAAAAACACAGATTTCAGTACTGTTGAAAAAGGTTCTATTACCGTAAATGGCGTTAGCTTAACGGTGGTAAATTCTAAAAAAGACGAATTTAGTGTTGCTATTATTCCCTACACTTATGACAATACAAATTTTAAAGAAATTAAGGAAGGAAGCGAAGTAAATTTAGAATTTGATATTATTGGGAAGTATGTAAAAAACCTTATGATGCCTTATTTGTAGTTTGATTGCGATTGTAAACTACATAAAATCCAAATGACAAACCGGCTATTAAAAGAATCCAAATATGATCATCTATAGGCAACTGCGGTCCAGGTGGAGGCAGATCATTAGGGGGTTCAGGCAACGAATCCGAAGCCTGTAATGCCAATAGAATGAAGCCATATATAAATGAAAACATGGTTAAGTTTCAACAATTTGGGATCGTTAGAATCTGCTAAAATACTAAAAAAAAAATATACAGTAAATAAAAAATGAATTATCGCAACAGTAATAACTCACTATTACACTGTAAATTGTACAGTAAATATATTTTTTATTAGCTCGTTATTGAACAATAACTAGTTTGGTATTTTAAGTCGATATACTTAACATTTTTAAGAACATTCTTCGAGAGCGCTAATTGCAGACTTTTTAATAAAAAGTAATAAATCGCTCGTTTGATGTTAATAATTGCAAAGAAATTGGATATCAATCAACTTTCATTCGGAAAAAATGTGGTCCCACATGGGCTCGAACCATGGACCCCCTGATTATGAGTCAGGTGCTCTAACCAGCTGAGCTATGGGACCTTTATAATATCAATATTTCAATTATCTGCCTAAACTTATACCAAAGCGAAAACACTAATGGGTAGGTTTAAGGTTTGCAAATGTAAAACACTTTACAAATACAGCAAAACTATTTTTAGTTATTCTCAATTTCTTGGCACAATTCGATCAAAACTCCATTTGAAGACTTAGGATGAAGAAAGGCTACTAGCTTATTATCAGCACCTTTCTTGGGTTCGTCGCTCAGTAAAATAAATCCTTCATTTTTCAGCCTATTCATCTCTGCTTTAATATCCTTCACTGCAAAGGCTATATGGTGTACGCCTTCCCCTCTTTTATCGATAAATTTCGCAATCGCACTGTCCGGGTTAGTAGCCTCCAAAAGTTCAATTTTGCTTTCTCCGCATTTAAAAAATGAAGTTTCAACACTTTCGCTCTCCACTTTTTCGCTCTTGTAGGGGGCACTTCCTAACAAGGCTTCATATATTTTATTAGCATCGGCGAGGTTTTTAACCGCAATACCAATATGTTCTATTTTTTCCATCAAGAGTTTTAAATTTCAATTCCACGAGGGTGGAAATACCTATTAAAAACGTAAAAATACAAACTTAATTCTATTGAATTTCAACAAGCTTGCCACTTCATTAACATTCCGTACGGTTTTATATTCTATTTTTGCACTATGGAAGAAACTAACAGACAGAAAAAAATAGGTAGCGTTTTGCAGAATGATCTTGCAAACGTATTGCAGAGTATGCTTCGCGAAGCTGGTCAAATGGGCATTATTATTTCGGTGAGCAAAGTGAGCACAACTACAGATCTTTCCATTGCGAAAGTTTACGTAAGCATTTTCCCCGCAGATAAAGCAGAAGCTATTGTGGCAGAACTGAACAAATTAAAACCAAACATAAAACACCAAATTGCGCAATTAACAAAAAATCAACTGCGCAAAATGCCCGATCTTTCCTTTTATAACGATGATTCTTTGGAATATATTGAAAAGATTGATAGAGCCGTAAAAGGCGAAGAAAACCCACTAAAAAACCCAGATTTGCTTCCGAATAGAAAAAAATCGTAAGTTGAATTTTTCGCTCTACATCGCCAAACGCTATTTGTTTTCAAAAAGCAGCAACAATGCCATCAATATTATTACAGGTATTGCAGCCTTGGGCGTAGTTGTAGGCGCAATGTCTTTGTTTATAGTTCTTTCGGGCTTTTCGGGTTTGAAAGATTTCAGCCTTCAGTTTACGAACCAATTTGATAGTGATCTTAAAATACTTCCCGAAAGCGGAAAAACAATCGTTTTTTCTGAAGCACAAAAATCGCAGCTGAAAGATATTGAAGGAATTGAAAACTTTTCTGAAATAATTGAAGAACGTGTTTTTCTTCATTATAAAGGAAAAAATCACATTTCGTACATAAAAGGAGTGGATTCACTTTACGGTAAAGTAACCCAATTAGACAGTATAATGTATTACGGCGATTGGTTGGTACCCCACGAAAATGAAGTGGTAATTGGCCTTTCCACCGTTGCAAAATTATCTTTGGGCGTTCGCGATTATGGCGAATTGCTAGAAATTTACGTTCCAAAACCTGGTACGGGACAATTAAATGCGTTGGATCCTACCGATGCGTTTACCCAGGAAAAGGTGGTGGTTTCCGGCGTATATCAAGTAAACGAAGATTTAGACTCTAAATATGTTTTTTCCGATTTAGAATTTGCTCGCAACTTGTTGTCGTTAGACAGTACTAAAATATCCGCTGTTGAAATTAAACTGCTTCCAAACGCTTCTGAAGAAAACGTACGAGCCAAAATTGAATATATTTTTACGGAGAAAATTATCATCAAAAATCGAATTCAGCAAAACGACGCGCTTTACAAAATGCTGAATACTGAAAATATTGCGGTATATTTAATCTTCACTTTAGTGTTAATAATTGCGCTTTTCAATGTAATAGGTTCCATAATAATGATGGTTTTGGACAAACGGAAAAACATAAAAACACTCTATAATCTGGGTGCTTCGTTACCCGAAATACGCCGCATTTTTTTCTTACAAGGCACGCTAATGACCGTGCTTGGCGGTTTACTGGGAATATTCTTAGGAATTCTTGCCGTACTTGCGCAATTAAAATTCGAGTTCGTGGCTATTACCAGCACCTTGCCCTATCCTGTAAAAATGGACTTCCTAAATGTTGCGATTGTTTTTGTAACGATAACAGTTTTAGGGGTTATCGCTTCAAAAATTGCATCGAGTAGAGTTAGAGAAAAGCTGTTGGTTTAATACCACTGGTTTGCACCGTGCCTATTTAAACGATTAGGAATTCCGGATCTGCTCCCAAACTTACTAAGGCTGCACAAATCTCTTCAGTAAAAATCTTGGGACCACATACGTAAAAGCGAGAATTAAAATCGCCAATGGTCTCTATTAGAAATTTTCGATCAATTCTGCGCTCGCGAAAACCAATTACTCCCTCTTGGGTAAACACATTTCTATAGGCAGGTCCCAACATGTTCGTCAATTCATCGTGCAAAATTATATCCTCTTTGGTTTTATTTGAATACAAAAGCGCGAGATTCCGCAGATTTCCACTCTCCAAAAGCGCTCTAAATATTGCAATAAAAGGCGTAATACCTGTTCCGCCAGCAATAAAAATGCCCGGTCCTTTATATTGAATTGTACCATAAACGTCGTGAAGTAGCAACTCGTCGCCCGTATTGAGCTTACCCATTTGCGACGTAACGCCTTTATGGTCTTCGTAAATTTTGACTATAAATTCTAAGTAATCCCAATGTTGTAACGAAGTAAACGTAAACGGCCGAATCTGTTTCTCCCATTCCGGCAGATTAATAGAAATATGTGCAGATTGTCCCGGAGTATAAGTAAACTCCGATGGTTTTTCTAGTACAAAGCGCTTAACGTTGTGAGAAATAAAATGTGTGTTGAGTATCTTGAGCCGCTGCATGACGATAGTTTGGTCCCCAAAGATAGAAGGATTTATAAGAAAAACAGTTTAGAGGTTAAGACACTTAAAAATTGTTATTCATTTAAGCAAACTCAAAATCACTAAACACTTCCAAAACCTCATCAAATGCTTCAAATACCGACGCAGAATCATCGCTGGTAACCATCTTCATTCGGTATTCTTTAAAATTTGGAATGCCTTTAAAATAGTTTGTATAGTGACGGCGTGTTTCAAAAACGCCTAGTGTTTCACCCTTCCAGTCAATCGCCATTTGTAGGTGACGTTTGGCGGCATAAACACGTTCAGCCATTGTGGGTGGCGGTAAATGTTCGCCAGTTTTAAAATAGTGTTTTACCTCTTTAAAAAACCAAGGATAGCCAATACTTGCACGGCCAATCATTGCGCCATCTAAACCGTATTTATCGCGCATTTCCATTGCTTTTTCGGGCGTATCAACATCGCCGTTTCCGAAGATTGGAATGTGCATTCGTGGATTGTTTTTTACATCTGCAATCGGTTTCCAATCGGCATCGCCTTTATACATTTGAGCGCGCGTTCGACCGTGAATAGACAAAGCTTGACAGCCAACATCCTGCAAGCGTTCGGCAACTTCCATAATTTTTATGGAATCGTGATCCCAGCCCAAACGGGTTTTTACGGTAACCGGAAGTTTGGTGTGCTTCACCATTGCTTCGGTTAGGCTTACCATTAAATCGATATCTTTCAAAATACCAGCACCGGCACCTTTTGAAACTACTTTTTTTACCGGACAGCCAAAATTAATATCAATCATATCTGGGCCGCTGGCTTCAACTATTTCTACACTACGAAGCATAGATTCTAAAACAGCGCCGAAAATCTGGATACCCACGGGGCGTTCCTTTTCGTAAATATCTAGCTTCATCACACTTTTGGCGGCATCGCGAATAAGTCCTTCCGAAGAGATAAATTCAGTAAAAACCACATCGGCGCCCTGTTCTTTGCAAAGTGCGCGGAATGGCGGGTCGCTAACGTCTTCCATTGGTGCAAGCAGCAATGGAAAATCTGGCAGTTGTATGTTTCCTATTTTTGGCAATTCTTTTGTTTTTGGAACTGCAAAAGTAGTAAATATCAACTAATAAGCGATGAATGAAAAAGCTTGATAACTATTAAGGTTTGTCGAAGCCAAAAAAACTGAATCTTCTCTAGCAATCGGTCGGGGTTAGTTTTATTCAATAGCGAAGAAATTAGCTATCCTTTAAGCCTATCGCCCTCATCAGATTGTATTTGCTTGTTGTTATCGCGAAGTCGCGCATTTCCGAAGTTATACTTGAATCCTAAACGAAATAACCTACTCTCTTGAAAACTGGTAAACCGATTGTCTTGATTGTAATATTTTGCAACAGATTCAACATTGTTAAGTGTATCGAAAACATCATCTACACCAACGGTTATACTTGCACGCTTATTCCAAAATTCTTTTCTAAAAGAAATATTTACAAAATTCTGGTTTTTGAAATAGCGGTTTCCGAAGACAAAATTAGAAATATAAAGGGCGGTAACATCTGCAGTAAACGATCGATCTTTCGTAAGCGTAAAGCTGTTATAGGTTTGCAGATATTGCCCAAAAGTATCATTAGTATAAGCATCTTGTGAACTTTCCAATGCTTCAAACTTATTCGATAAATAGAAAGATGAGGTGGATAAATGAAAATACCACCAAGACGTTAGCGAATTAAAGTAACCAATATCAAAACTGTACTGATACGCTTCAATTAAATTTGCATTCACGCTCCGTAAAACGCTTTTTTCATTATCCTGAAAAGACAAGTAAGCCAATTCGTTGTTTACGTTTTCATAATACAAATCAAAGAACCACTTATTATTTAGGGAATAAGTTAAAGTAATTTTATCTTTTATAGATGGAACTAGATTAGGGTTTCCGCCTATGTAATTATTTTCGGTTATAAAATATTTAAAAGGGTTTAAGCTTTCATACCTCGGGCGTTGGATGCTTCGGTTGTAAGCAAGACCAATGCTGTTATTATCATTAATACTATAATTTACCGATGCCGATGGGAAAACATCAAAATAGTCCTGATTGCTTGTTGATCCAAGCCTACGCGAAATAGCATTAGTTTCTGTGTATTCCGCACGCAGTCCGGCAGTAAAGCTCCATTTCTCCCATTCCTTTTCGAAGTTTATATATTCGGCGTAGATATTTTCATTATAATTGAAATCATCTGAAAGTGCATTATTGAAAGTATTTATATTATTAAGAGTATTAAAAAAGTCTATTTTGCTTTCAGTATCTATATTGCTCACTTTAAAACCAACTTCCAATTTACCACCCCAATAACCTGTAGAAACATCTGTTTGTCCCGTAAAAATATTGCTCTTCTGTGCTGAATTTGTAAAAAAGCTGTAGTTCCGTAAAAACTCATTGTCTGCCAAAAAGTAATCGGTGCTTAAACCTTGATCTTGATAGCTGTTGTAATAAATATAATTGGCCGTTGCAGAGATAGTTGCTCCGCTTTCGTTTAATTTTCTTTGATAATCTAGGGCAAAATTTAAGTTATCCTTTTTATAATTCACCTCGCTCATGGTAGTGTTTATAGAGTCTAACTGTTTTTTGGCATCATAAATAGAGGCATTCCCATTGTTATAATACGTACTTGTCGGAGCCACCGAAATACTTGAGGTTAGACTAAGTGTATTTTTTTCATCTAAGGAGAAATCTAAAACTATATTTCCATTATGATTTTCAGAATTTGTAGTTCTATTAAATTCTGTTTCCCAAATAGATTTTGTAGATACCTCATCTGGCTCAAAAAAACGGATGAAGTTATCGTCTTCTTTATACTCCTTTTTGGTATTGTAATTATAGCTGGCGTATAGGTTCAGCCATTTGTTTTTATAGAAATGTGAAGTTCCGAAATTATATTTCGGATAAATACCTTGGGTGTATGTAGTGTTTACCGAACCTTTATAACCTATTGAAATTGCCTTCGAAGTAACAATATTTAGTACTGTTCCCGCCTCGGCATCGTACTTTGCAGTAGGGTTTGTAATAACTTCAATAGATTTAATATTTGTAGCATCGGTATTTTCCAAAAGTGAAGTTACTTCCGAATCTGAAAGATAAACCCGTTTTCCGTTAATATAGATAATCGGAGATGAAAACTTTACTTGAATACTTTCGCCAATAACGACGACACCGGGCGTTTTTTTAAGAAGATCCATTGTACTGCCAACGGAAAGTGAAGTATTCTCAACATTGAAAACTAATTTCCCGACGGTTTTTTTTATGGTTGGTAGTTTTGCAACAACCACGGTCTCGTCCAGCATTTCTTGACTTGCTTTTAGAGTAATATTTCCCAAGTTCTCGTTTGAAGAAAGTTCGACGGTTTGCCGATAGTCTTCAAAACCAATATAACTGAAGATAATGCTATAGCTTCCAACTGGTAAACCCTTGATAAAAAAAGAACCATCCTCATCTGTGGTAGTTCCCTTAAATGGGCTTTCGGCTTCGGCCTTATAGACCAACACGTTTACAAAAGATAATGGAGTTTTTTCTAAATCGCTCACCTTCCCAGAGACTGTTAGGTCCTGAGCCATCATAACACTTGCCTGAAGGCAGGATAAAAATATGAATAATCTTCTCATAACAATAAGTAGACATCTGGGGCGATACCCGTTACTATGACTTTAACTTGGGGAGAAAATGATAAATCTAGCTGAAATATATCAACCGTACTACAAATATGTTAAAAATATATTCAAAACAAAATCTTGAAGGCTATTTTTTTAACTCTTAGAATGATAATAAATATAGTCACTCTTTTAATATATATTTGCAACTTATAGCACGAGAAGGAATTTTTATGAAGAACATCCGCAATTTTTGCATTATAGCCCATATAGATCACGGAAAAAGCACCTTGGCAGACAGACTTTTGGACGCCACCGGTACAGTGACAGATCGCGAAAAACAGGCCCAATTATTAGACAGTATGGATTTGGAGCGCGAGCGTGGCATTACCATTAAAAGCCACGCCATTCAAATGGACTATGTTTATAAAGGCGAAAAATATACTCTTAATTTAATTGACACTCCCGGACACGTAGACTTTTCATACGAAGTTTCACGATCTATTGCTGCTTGCGAAGGTGCGTTGCTTATCGTTGACGCGGCACAAAGCATACAGGCGCAAACCATAAGTAACTTGTATTTAGCGTTAGAGAATGATTTAGAAATTATTCCGGTGCTAAACAAAGTAGATCTTCCTTCAGCAAACATAGAGGAAGTAACAGACGATATTGTTGATCTTTTAGGCTGTAAAGCTGAAGAAGTAATTCCTGCAAGTGCAAAAACAGGTCTTGGAATCGATGAAATTTTAAGCGCTATTATTGAACGTATTCCGCCGCCAAAAGGTAATCCGGATGAATCTTTACAAGCTTTGATTTTTGATTCTGTTTACAATCCTTTTAGAGGAGTTGAAACCTATTTTAGAGTCCTTAATGGCGAAGTAAGAAAAGGGCAACACATTATGTTTATGGCTACCGGAAAAAGCTACTACGCAGATGAAGTGGGAACTTTAAAACTGAAACAAGTACCAAAAGATGTTATTAAAACAGGCGATGTAGGTTATCTAATAACAGGTATTAAAGAAGCCAAAGAAGTAAAAGTTGGTGATACAATTACAGATTCTAAAAGCCCAACAGTCAATATGATTGAAGGTTTTGAGGATGTAAAACCAATGGTTTTTGCAGGTATCTATCCTGTTGATACTGAAGAATACGAAGAGTTGAGAAACTCGATGGAAAAACTACAACTTAACGATGCTTCTCTCGTTTTTGTTCCAGAAAGTTCTGCGGCACTTGGTTTCGGTTTTCGTTGTGGATTCTTAGGAATGCTTCACCTAGAAATTATTCAGGAAAGGTTGGAAAGAGAGTTTAATATGACGGTAATAACAACCGTTCCAAACGTATCTTACCACGCCTTTACCAACAAACAACCGGATACAGTAATTTTGGTAAACAACCCTTCAGATTTACCAGAACCTTCATCTTTAAACCGCGTTGAAGAGCCTTATATTAAGGCTACAATTATTACAAAATCAGACTTTGTTGGTTCGGTGATGTCACTTTGTATTGAGAAAAGAGGTGAAATTACCAATCAAACATATTTAACAACAGAACGGGTTGAATTAACTTTCGACATGCCTTTAGCAGAAATTGTTTTCGATTTTTACGATCGTCTAAAAACTGTTTCAAAAGGATATGCTTCTTTTGATTATTCACCAATTGGATTGCGACAGTCGCACCTTGTGAAAGTAGATGTGCTACTTAATGGAAACATTGTAGATGCACTTTCTGCTTTACTTCACCGTGACAATGCTTACGATATTGGTAAAAGAATTTGCGAAAAATTGCACCAACTTATTCCAAGACAACAATTTGATATTCCAATTCAAGCGGCTATCGGCGCAAAAGTTATTGCCCGTGAAACTGTAAAAGCATTGCGAAAAGATGTTACTGCAAAATGTTACGGTGGAGATATTTCACGTAAACGTAAACTTCTTGAAAAGCAGAAAAAAGGAAAGAAGCGAATGCGCCAAGTGGGTAATGTGGAAATTCCACAGGAAGCCTTTATGGCAGTACTTAAGCTAAACGATTAATTATAAAAGCCCAGAATTTCTGGGCTTTTTCATTATATAATTTTAGTAGTTTTATTCGAAATTTTACTGCCCACAAGTAGCTCCCGCTTCTTGTAAACCTTGAATATAGACATCATAAGGTGTTCCCGTATTTTGGCCGTTAACAGATGCATTCCCATTACTTTCTTCGCAAACTTGAAAATCTGCCGTCTCAGGAGAGGAACAGGTAGTACAACTGCCGCCATCATCCTTCTTGCAAGATATAACTGACAGACCGCAAATAATAGCTATAATTAAAAAAGAGTTTTTCATTAAAAAGTAGTTTCTATGAAAACGTTTGTATTTCAAATTTATTTCTAAGCCTTTCCTTCGTTTTCGGTTCTGGTGGCGTTTACAACATCTTCAAAATCCATTGGTTTTCCTAAATATACAAGACTGCACCCAACTTCAACCTCAAGTTCTGATGGTGCATTTAAGAGGTTTAAATATCCCGTTTCGTGTTTTAGGAAAAGTGGGATCGCATTTTCGTTTTCACTTATAATATTTAGCACTCTTAAAAATTGATTGTGATTTTCCACAGGAATTTCTTGAATAGAAGGGAAGTCTTGAGCAACTTGTGTAAACTTTGTATAATCGTGGGTGTGCGAAAATAATTCTTTGGCAGAGAGCGTTTGTCTTTTCTGCATTTCATCAGAAGTCATCAATCTAAAAGTACCATTTTCACCAAAATATCTTCCAAAACGGTTAATAGCTTGTTTGTTAATTTCGTCGCTCCCAGTCATTGCAAGTAAATAACCTACATCGTTCAATTCTATATTATCTGTTAGATCGTCTGCATAGATGTTTGCCGTAAATGCCTCTAAACCTAATTCTTTTGCTCTGTTTATATTTAATTGGTTGGAATCAATAAGCACAACATGTCGGTTGTTTTTGTGTAAATACGTTGCAATAAGTCTTGATGCTTTTGAAGCACCAACCATTATAATTCCTTCAGATTTTTTTAAATAGACTCCTAGCCAGCTTGCAACAACTCTAGCTGTTGTGGCGTTCATAATTACAGTTATTAAAACCACTGCAAAAACTAAAGGTGTAATATATTCTGCTCCAACTACACCTTTTGAAACCAACTTGGTACCAAATAGTGAGGATATACCTGCAGCAACAATTCCGCGAGGGCCTACCCAACTTATAAACAGCTTTTCATTGGTTTTAAGCGAGGAGCCAATGGTACTGGCAAAGACCGTCAAAGGCCGAAGTATAAAAATTACTATTGCCAATAATATTGCTGTTTTCCAATTATAAACTAGCAATAAGTCTTCAACACTTATGTTTGCCGCAAGTAAAATGAATAATATAGAAACCAATAAAACGCTTAGTGATTCCTTAAAATAAAGAAGCTCCTTTAGGCTTGGCAAATCGCTATTACCAAGAAACATTCCCATTACCACTACAGCCAAAAGCCCAGATTCGTGTGCGAATAAATCACTTATAACAAACACTGCCATTACTAGCGAAAGAGATACCACATTTGATAAATAGTGCGGTACGAGTTTCTTTTTTATAGCGAAATAGAGCGCGTACCCTGCAGTAATTCCGAAGGACATTCCTATTAAAACAATTTTTCCGAAATCTAACAATGCCTGTTTAGTATAGCCAGAATCACCTTCTACACTAATAAATTCGTATACAAGTACAGCAACTAAAGCACCAATGGGGTCAATGAGAATTCCCTCCCATCTAAGAACAGCAGCCACATCTTTTTTAAGTGGAATATTTCTTAAAATAGGAGTAATTACGGTTGGTCCCGTAACAATTATTAAGGCCGAAAAAAGAAAAGCAATACGCCAATCGAGTCCAAACACATAATGAGCAGCAACACCAGCACCTATAAAAGTGATGGCAGCACCAATACTAATCAACTTACCAATGGATGGTCCTACTTTTGAAATTTCGTCTCTTTTTAAGGTGAGTCCACCTTCAAAAAGAATAATTCCTACGGCCAAAGACACAAAATAGAAAAGATTTTCACCGGGAAATAATCCCTTTTCGCCATTCCAAATAGGTTGAAGCCATTGAGTTCCATCTTCTGACAAAAATGTGGAAATCGGACCAACTAGTAGTCCTATCAAAATTAAAGGTAAAATAGCCGGGATTTTAAATTTCCATGCGACCCACTGGGCCAGGATTCCGAGAATTATAATTCCTGCAAGTTCTACCATTCAGTTGGGTTTTCGGTAAAAATAAAGATTTTTCGCTTCCACGAAACACTAATGAATTGTTAAAAATAGTATAATTAAGTTATACTTCGGTCTTTGGTCTCTAAGGCTTTTGTTAATTTGCGATTCATTTCTTCAAATTATGAAATTATTCCCTATTGAATCCGGCAATTTTAAACTAGATGGTGGCGCTATGTTTGGCGTTGTACCAAAAACTCTTTGGACCAGAACCAACCCAGCTGATGTAAATAATATGATAGATATTGCCGCGCGATGTCTTCTTATTGAAAACGGCGATCGGCTAACGCTAATCGACACTGGAATGGGTAATAAACAAAACGATAAATTCTTTAGCTACTATTACCAATGGGGCGATCATAATTTGGACGATTCCCTTAAAAAATATGGGTTTCATCGCGATGACATAACAGATGTTTTTATGACGCACCTACACTTTGACCATTGCGGAGGAAGTGTACAACGGAATAAAGACCGAACGGGTTACGAGCCAGCCTTCAAAAATGCTACATATTGGAGCAATAAAGATCACTGGCAATGGGCAACCGAACCCAACCGACGGGAACAAGCTTCCTTTTTAAAAGAAAATATCATGCCCATGCAGGAAAGCGGGCAGTTAAAGTTTGTGACGCAACCCAACTCAGATTTTGCAGAGGCAAGCGAACTCGATTTCGGAATTTTATTTGTTGACGGGCACACAGACAAGCAAATGATTCCGCATATAAATTATAAAGGAAAAACGCTGGTATTTGTGGCAGATTTATTGCCTACAGCGGGCCATTTACCACTTCCGTTTGTGATGGGTTATGATACTCGACCGTTGCTGACACTTCCCGAAAAAGAAAAATTTCTAAACAAAGCAGCGGAAAACAATTTCTATCTTTTAATGGAACACGATGCTCACAACCCAATAATTACCGTAAAAAATACTGATAAAGGTGTTCGTCTAAACGAAACATTATCACTCACCGAATTTTTTAATTAATTCCTTATTTCAAAAATGAAAATTTTTAAGATCACTCTTTTTGCAGTTGCATTATCAACTGTATTTGCAAGCTGCGGTAGTGGAGCAACTATTGTTGCCACACCAATTTCAAACATTGATTCAAACCCCATAAAAATAGTACCGCTTACAGATGCGCAACTTAAACACTGGCCAGCGATGGATTTAGTGAAAGATACCGTTCCAGGTATGAGCGTAGATAAAGCCTACAGCGAAATAATTAAAAAACGTAAAGGCACAAAAGTAATTGTAGCTGTAATTGATAGTGGAGTAGACATTGAACATGAAGATCTTAAAAACGTAATCTGGACCAACCCAGGCGAAATAGCCGGAAATGGTATTGACGACGACAATAACGGTTTTATAGACGATATTCACGGTTGGAATTTTCTTGGCGATATTACCGATGAAAACATGGAATATGTGCGTATCATCAGAAAATTGAAGCCAAAATTTGAAGGGAAAAGTGAATCTTCAATTAGTGCTGCAGACCGCGAAGATTACGCATTGTATCTAAAAGCAAGTGCTGAATACGAGAAGGAAGTTTCAGAGATAATGGCTAATAAAGAACGTTACGGGCAGATTGTTTCGCAACTGAAGCCAACGCACCAATCAATGGCTAAGAAACTTGGTAAAGAAAATTATACGCAAAAAGATTTAGCCGCTATAACTAATCCTTCACCACAAGAAAAGCAACAAATAGCAATGCTTAACCAAATGCTGAACTTTGCAGAATCCGTACCTGAAGTTTTGAAAGAACTTGAAGGCGGTTTAAAATATTTCGACGGAAGATTGAAGGGTAATTTTAATATGACTGAAGATTTTCGTGGCGTTTTAGGCGATGATCCAGACGATATTACGGATAATGTTTATGGTGATAACAATGTAGCAGGACCAGACCCTACCAAAGAAAATGTAAAACACGGAACTCACGTTGCAGGTATAATTGCCGCAGAACGCAACAACGGTATTGGTATGGACGGCGTTGCAAATAATGTAGAAATTATGGCTGTTCGCGCAGTTTCTGAAGGCGATGAGTATGATAAAGATATTGCGTTAGCAATTCGTTATGCCGTAGATAATGGTGCGAAAGTAGTAAATACAAGTTTCGGAAAATACTATTCTCCACATGCAGACTGGGTTTATGAAGCTATAAAATACGCAGCTTCAAAAGATGTTTTAATTGTGAACGCTTCTGGAAACGACGGTTTCGACTTAGATACCGTAAACATTTATCCAAACGATCAGATTGATAATGGAACCGAAATGGCAGATACATTTTTATCTGTGGGTGCACTTAACTTTGAATATGGAAGCGAAATTGTGGCAAACTTTTCAAACTACGGAAAAACAAACGTAGATGTATTTGCTCCAGGCGTTAAAATTTGGGCAACCACACCATTAAACACTTATGAATATTTACAAGGAACTTCAATGGCATCTCCTGAAGTTGCTGGAGTAGCTGCAATGATTCGTTCGTATTATCCAAACCTTTCCGCAAAACAAGTAAAGCAAATTTTGATGGATAGTGGACTTTCAATAAATACAAAAGTAATCTTGGCTGGTGAAGCTTCCAATACCGAATCTTTCTCAAATATTTCAAAATCTGGTAAAATTGTAAATATGTATAACGCCTTAATAATGGCCGATAAAATGTCTAAATAATGAAGCTAATTGTAAATCTATTTTTCTTATCAGCAGTATTTTTTTCGGCTGTAGCTCAAAATAACACTAGCTATTGGCAGCAAGAAGTTGATTATAAAATGAACGTTCAAATGGACGTGAAAACCTTTCAATATAAAGGTACGCAAGAGTTGAAATACACAAACAACTCTCCCGATACTTTAAACAAGGTTTTTTATCACCTTTACTTTAACGCCTTTCAACCCGGAAGCGAAATGGATGTGCGTTCGCGCAATATTGCCGATCCAGATAGCCGAGTGACGGATAGAATTTCAAAATTGTCTCCTGAAGAAATTGGGTATATTAAACCTACATTATTCACTCAAAGTGGTGTTGCAGCAAAATATAGAATTAAAGGAACAGTGATGGAAGTTATGCTTAACCAACCCATCCCACCAGGCGAGAGCACCGTATTTAATATGGAATGGGATGCACAGGTTCCATTGCAGGTTCGTCGTTCAGGCAGAGATAGTTCAGAAGGTGTTGCATTAACAATGACGCAGTGGTACCCAAAACTAGCAGAATACGACTTTGAAGGTTGGCACGCCGATCCTTATATTGGCCGTGAGTTTCACGGGGTATGGGGTAATTTTGATGTTACTATCACTATCGACGCAGACTACACTATCGGTGGAACTGGTTATTTACAAAATCCGGCGGAAGTTGGCCACGGCTACACAGCCCCCGGACAAAAATGGATGAAACCTAAAAAAGGAAAATACACTTGGCACTTTTTAGCGCCAGATGTTCACGATTTCGCCTGGGCGGCAGATAATGAATATGTGCACGACACTTACCCAGGACCCAATGGCGTAACGCTTCATTTTTTCTATAAAAATGATCCTGAAATTGCCGAAAACTGGAAAAATCTTCAGCCTAAAACTGCAGCATTAATGGAATTTTTCAACGAGCAAGTTGGGCAATATCCTTATGAGCAGTATTCAGTAATTCAAGGTGGAGACGGTGGAATGGAATATGCCATGAGCACGATGATTACCGGTGGTCGCGAGTTTGGAAGCTTAGTGGGAGTAACAGCTCACGAGCTGGCACATTCTTGGTTTCAATTTGTTTTGGCAACAAACGAACTTAAGCACGAGTGGATGGATGAAGGTTTTACCTCATACATTTCAGACGAAGCGATGAATTATGTTATGGAGGAAAACAAGCCAAATCCGCATGCTGGTTCATACAGAGGTTATTTATACATGGCCACTAGCGGAAAGGAACAACCACTAACCACGCACGCAGATAGATATGCTAGCAACCGCGCTTATGGCGTAAATGCATATAGCAAAGGCTCTGTATTCTTAACGCAATTGGGGTACATTATTGGCCCAGAGAATCTTTCAAAAACGTTGAAGCGCTATTACTCAGATTTTAAATTCAAGCATCCAACGCCAAACGACTTTATTCGCACTGCGGAAAAGGTTTCAGGATTTGAGTTAGATTGGTATTTAATGGATTTTACGCAAACAACAAATACCATAGATTACGGCATAAAAGCTGTTGAAAATGAAGGAGAAAACACGAAGATTACTTTGGAAAGAAATGGTTTAATGCCATTGCCAATAGACCTTTATGTAAATTATGAAGACGGGACGCAAGAGTTATTTTACATTCCATTGCGAATGACTTGGGGCGAAAAACCAAATCCGTTTACAGATTTAAAACGAACTGTTTTAGAAGACTGGGCGTGGGCATATCCAACCTATACTTTTGAAATAAAAAACGGTAAAAAAATAAAAAATATGATGATTGATGCCACACGACGAATGGCCGATATTAATCCTGACAATAATTTATGGGAAGCCCCCTAGCCCCCAAAGGGGGAAATTGTTGAAATGACATTAGACCTCAAAGGTTTTAAAAACCTTTGAGGTCTTTCTTTTTATATATTTACAGCGTGAACCAAAAATTTCCAAAACCTCAAAAATTAAAAAGTTCTAAAACGATTGAAAAATTGTTTTTGGAAGGTGAAACGCTTTTTAAATTTCCTATAAAAATATTTTTTCTTCCGAAGGAAAATATTGAAACTCACCTTGCCGCATTCGCTGTTCCGAAACGGAATTTTAAATCTGCTGTGGATCGAAATCGGGTAAAAAGACAGCTTCGCGAAGCATACCGACTTAACAAACATTTGCTTGAAGAAATTCACGGCAAGAAATTTGTGATGCTCATTCTTTATTTAGGAAAAGTAAAACCGCAGTATGCCGAGCTGGAAAAAGCAATGCAAAAGCTGCTTAAAAAATTAGGGGATGAAAATAATTAGCACGTTACTTTTATTGTTTGTCTTGGGATGTTCGGATGGAAGTTCCAATAAAAATTATGCGGGAGATTCTTCAATGGCAGATGTAAAGATGATGACAGAAGCTTCATTTACGCAGCAACTCACGCCTCCGCCACAAGAAGAACAGAAAATAATTAAAACTGCCCGCTTAGCTTTTGAAACAATTGATGTAGAGGCCACGCACAAAAAAATTCTTCAGCTTGCATCGCAATACAAAGGCTTGGTGCAAAGTGACAATAGTGGAAAAGATTACAACCGTCTTTATAAAAACTTAATTGTTCGCGTTCCCACAGAAAACTTTCAACCCTTTATCGATGGTGTTTCTGAAGGGGTGGCTTATTTCGATAGTCGCGAAATTAACCGACAAGATGTTTCCGAAGAATTTGTAGATCTGGAAGCGCGTTTAAAAGCAAAACGCCAACTTGAAAGCAGATATCTGGAATTGCTGAAAAAAGCCAACAACGTAAAAGATATGCTTGAAATAGAACGCGAACTTTCAAATATTCGTGAAGAAATTGAAGCAAAACAAGGGCGTTTGCAATATTTGCAAAGTCAAGTATCTATGAGTACCGTGAATATTGAATTCTATAAAACCACTGCCGAAACTGGAGTTACTCAATCGTACGGTCAAAAAATGAAAAACGCTATGCAAGGCGGCTGGAATGGTATTTCGGTGTTTTTCTTAGGCATTTTATACCTTTGGCCTTTATTCCTCGTTGCAATTGTAGTTGTTGTCATTCTTCGTATATTGTTAAAAAAGAAAAGGAAAACGCATTAAAATTTCAGAAAACTGCAGGGTCTTTTTCCCGACTTTGTAGGTTTCGAGATCAGTCATAAAGACCTACAAGGTTTTTGAAACCTTGCAGGATATATAAATTTCAACAAAATGAAAAAAAGAATAATAATTCCCATTGTGGCCCTTGGTATATTTTTTACCACGGTAAGTTTTAAAAGTGACTTTTTCGAAATTGCCAAACAGATTGAAATCTTCACAACGCTATTCAAAGAATTGAACATGAATTACGTGGACGAAGTTACTCCTGCCACGCTTATGGACAAAGCCATAAAGGGAATGTTGGAAGATTTAGACCCTTACACTGTCTATTGGAACGAACAGCAAGTAGAGGACGCTAGAATCAATAATTCGGGCGTTTATACAGGCATTGGCGCAATTGCACAAAGCAGAAAGGATAAAATTATTATTGTTGAGCCTTATAAAGATTATCCAGCCGATAAAGCAGGTTTAAAAGCTGGCGATGAAATTGTAAAAATTGGCGATATTACAGTTGCCGATTTGCAAGACGATGCTGGCGAATTATTAAAAGGTGCCCCAGGTTCTAAAGTAGAAGTAACTTACAAACGCCAAGGAAAATTAGCCACAACCATCATTACCCGCGACGCGGTAGATATTAAAGCTGTACCCTATTACAAACTAATAAATAGCGACATTGGTTATATCGTGCTTTCGCAATTCAATAGTAAAACTACAATTGAAACCAAGGCGGCGCTGGTAGATTTAAAGTCGCAGGGAGCCACAAAAATTATATTGGATTTACGCGGAAACCCTGGTGGATTGCTGAATGAAGCTATAAATGTGGTAAATCTTTTTGTTGATAAAGGCGAAGTTATTACAACTACAAAGTCTGTAATTGAAAAATACAACCAAGTTTATAAAACCAAATACGACCCAGTTGATAAAGAAATTCCTGTTGTGGTTTTGGTAAATGGAAGAAGTGCTTCCGCTAGCGAAATTGTTTCCGGTGGCTTACAAGATTTGGACCGCGCAGTAGTTGTGGGCGCACGTAGTTTCGGAAAAGGATTGGTGCAACGACCAAAAAAACTAACATACGGAACGCAGTTAAAAGTTACCATTTCTCGTTATTACACGCCTAGTGGCAGGTCTATTCAGGCTTTAGATTATTGGCATCGCGATGAAAATGGAGACCCTATCAGGAAAGATGCAAAAGAATACAACGCGTACAAAACCAGAGGCGGCAGAACGGTTTATGACGGCGGCGGAATCCTTCCGGATGTTGAATTAAAGTCGGCTGTTTTTAGTCCAATCACCACAGCACTTTTGAAAGACAATGCTATTTTCGACTACGCAACAAAATATTATTACAGCCACCAAATGGCAGATTGGAAGGATTTTAAATTCACCCAAGCCGATTTTCAAGATTTTCTTAAGTTTTTAAAAGACAACAATTTTGAATACGAAACCGAGACAGAAAAGAAGTTTGCAGAAGGTTTAAAAATTTCGGAAGGTGATGATATGAGTAAAGAGATTGCGACGAGTTACAACCAACTTATGGCCGCAATCGACAATGCAAAAGATAAAGCCGTTATTGACAAAAAAGTAGAAATAGAGTCTTTATTAATTGATGAAATTTTGAAACGATATTTCTATAGAGAAGGATTGTATAATTATCAAATTGAGCACAATCCAGAGATTTTAGAGGCTGTTTCAGTTTTGAATGATGCAGGGAGGTATAAGAAAATTTTGAAGTGAATTTTGTCTCGGTCGAGGTCAGTCGAGACCTATTAAGGTTAAAAATTTTGATTTTGAATCTATACTTAAAATGTCCGAATTGTAAATACGAGAATAGCTTTAAATCTACTACAGCTACTCGTGTTGAATATGCAATGAAGTATGGAAAAACTAAGACACTAAATTGTAGCAAGTGTAATTCGAAAATTAAAACGCGATTGAATAAAATTTATGCTAAGGAATCAAAATTGGCATATCTATTAGCTGGTACTATTTTCTTAATCGGTTCAATTTTGGTTTTGGTATTTTGGTTAAAAGTTCTAAGATATTCTAATAATTCGATGGGATTGTATGCAGTTGCTTTAATTTTTTTAATTCCTGTTTACATCTTTATAATAATAGAAAAGGAGGAAAGAAATAGAGTAAATACTTTTAATCATTCTTATGTTAGTGAGTAGTACTAATTAAAAACAAGCAAAACAATATATTGTGTCTTTATGCGAAAATAAAGGCTGTTTTTAAAAAAGTTGCTTTCGGTTTTAAAGGATTCCAAAGCTTAAAAGAAAAAACTATTCCTTTATAATTTTAAATGAATTCGACGCTTTTTCCCCAATTTTTAAAATATAATTTCCCGTAGACAATTCCGAAACGTTAATGGTTGAATGTTGGGCTGAGAGCGTACCTTCCTTCACTTTTTTTGTAGCAGAATCAAAAATGATATAATTTAAAGGAAACAAATTTTGAGTATCTACAATTTCAAGCAAGGAAGTTGTTGGGTTAGGAAATATTTTAAACTGCTCATTATCTTCAATTGATAAAATGCTAAGATGTTGATCTAAATACGGAGTAAGGTATAAAGTGTGCAATTTTTGGATTGTTCCCGTGCTGTCAAATCTTTCGTTAGAAATATAATAATTTAGACCGTCACTGGTGGTAATTCCTTCTACTTGATGAAATGGCAAGTTTATACCTAGTTTCCGTTTGTTCGCCCCAAAAAAGTTCTCTCCAAAATAATCATATAACAGAAAAACAAAAGGTTGTAAAAAGTTGCTATAGCCTGAAAGAGCAATAATGTTTTCATCTTTTTTATATACTGCACCAGTTAATAACCCATCAATATCATATGTATCTTGTAATTCAGCCTGATATGTACCAGGGATCTTAGGGATTTTATAGAGCCTAGTTTTATTACTTACCCATTCCTTTGTAAAAAGAAAAATAGCATCAGTAGTTACAATAAAAGCTTCACAGTCATAATCGGTATTATTGGGTTCCTGAGGAGTAAAATCGACCTGATCTTCATATGCAAAATTTATAAAGTCAAATTCAGGCGTTCCAGCTTGTATTGAAACCTTGGTAACGCGAATAATTTTTAAATCTATACGATTGCCATTGAGATTATTCCCAAAATCCCCCAAGTATATATAATCGTCATCTTGCGATATTTCCTCCCAATCTACATTTATTAGAGGTTCTAAGGAAATTTCACTCTCAATTGAACCATTTGAAGGGTTAAGTTTATAGAGATTGTTATCGTCACTATCATTATGCGTCCAGAGGTTCTCCTCCCAATAAATTAGTCCCGAAGTTTCTGCAAGTTCGGCGTCCAACTGATAGCTATTTGTAGTAGAAACTGCTACAGAATTGTACGTACAACTCCCATCGTTTTGCATAGCATCCGGATTATAATTATTAGCTAGAGGATCTGTACAGCCCGTTTGGGAATAAATTTGACCCATTCCCATAAAAAGTATAGAAATAGAAATCGTAGTTATTTTGACCAATGAAATATTCACAATTTTAAATGATTTAATATATTATGCTAAAGTACTTTTTAGAAATTACTCCTTCCCGAATGACAATATCATTTCGAATAGATTACTTGGATAATTTCATTTAAAAAATAAAATGAAACCATCAATATATATATCCCTAACAAAACTTTTTCTTCACTTAACATAAGCTTAACTCACTGTTTATCAATATTATCGTACTTTAGGCCTTATGTTAAAAGTAGACAGAGATGAAAATATGGAGATTCTAAAAGAATCTGTAGCCTATTTAGAGAACAGGGGTTTTGAACACATTCAGGCTGATGTGGACGGTTATGAAACTCCAAAATCCTATCATAAAAAAGATAGCGATGTAGTAATTACCCCAGACATTGTTGCTGATCGTGCTGGCATAAAACATTATTTCGAAATAAGTTTAAAATCAGCAAAACCGCGATTGCTTAAATCGAAATGGCAATTTTTAGATACTTTAACGCGAATGAGAAATCAGCGTTTTAAAATAATTACCCGTCGTGGTCATTATAAATTTACAGACGAAATGCTGAAAGACCTTAATTTGGAAAAAAACCTTATTAAGCTCTAACCATAGCAATGTGCGGGATTCCATCCTCCATATAACGGTCGCCAATAGTTTTAAAACCGTGGCTTTCGTAAAAAATGACTAAATAAATTTGAGCCGATATCTTAATGGTATTGGCTTTATAATTTGTTTTAATAGCCTTTATGGACGCTTTAGTAATTTCATGCCCATAACCAAGTTTTCGATAATTTTCACGCACTAAAACTCTTCCTATAGATGCTTCATCAAAATAATCGCCAGCTTTAAAGCAGCGCGTATAAGCAACTAATAATTCATTTTCCCAAGCCATAACATGCAAAGCACGTTCGTCTTTTCCATCAATATCTTGATAGACGCAATCTTGCTCTACTACAAATACTTCACTTCGTAATTGCAAAACTTTGTACAGTTCATTTATGCTTAATTCCTCAAAATTCTTTACGTCAATTTCCATAGCTTTTTAAATAAAATCAATCTTGAACAATTATATCCTTTGGGTCGTCTTTTTGATGTTCGGGCTGAATAGTAACGTGATTAATTCCGTAATCGCGATAAAGAACTTCCTCAACCTTCGTAAGCACAGCGTCAAATTGTGAAAGGGTTACGTCTTCATAAAAATCGATATGTGCTTCTAAATGTGTCTCATCTTCATTGAGCTGCCAAATATGCATATGGTGCACGTTTTTTATCTCAGGAATTTCACAAAGCGCATCACTAATAACAACCAAATTTAAATCTCCGGGAGTAAATAACATTAAAACTCTGAAAGAAGTTTTAAGTAAATCGTAACCCATTACTAATAAATATAGTGCTATTAAAACTGTTAGTAGGCTATCCACCCAAAACCACTCGTAATACTTCATTAATAAACCGCCAATTAAAACAGCTACTGATGCAGCCATATCAGTAATTAAATGAAGATATGCTGAGCGCATATTCATATTACTTTTTGAATCTTTAAAAAGTAATAAAACACTAAAACCATTAAAGAAGATACCTAAAATAGCTAACCAAATAACTAAGTTACTTTCAATAGCTTGTGGATTGAAAAAACGAATAGAAGCTTCGTAAATTAGATAAATCGCAACTACTATTAAAGTAGCAGAATTTACAAAAGCAGCTATTATTTCGGCGCGTTTGTAACCGAAAGTCTTTTCTACAGATGCCTCTTTTTTTGAATATCTATCGGCAATATAACTAACCACCAATGAAAGCACATCGCTAAAATTATGAAGCGCATCAGATAACAACGATAAGCTACCAGAAATAATACCACCAATTGCTTGTGCAACGGTAATACCAATATTTAAAAGAATGGAAAGCAATAACTTTCTTCCTTTCAAATCTGGATGTGAATGGATGTGAGAGTGTTCGTGATTGTGAGGCATTTTAAACGGTTATGAACAGGCAATTTTTTCTACCCGGTTTTGATGACGACCGCCTTCAAATTCAGTTGCTAAAAAGGTTTTAACCATTTCTACAGCTTGTGGTTTGCTAGTGAATCGTGCCGGAATACTTAAAATATTTGCATCGTTATGTTGACGTGCAAGTTGGGTAATTTCCTTTGTCCAGCAAAGTGCCGAACGCACTTTTTGATGTTTGTTAGCGGTCATATTAGCGCCATTACCACTACCACAGATTATAATACCTAAATCTACTTTTTGGTTTTCAACATCATCTGCTACTGGATGTACAAAATCTGGATAATCAACACTCGATTCAGAATCGGTTCCATGATTAATAACAGTGTGTCCTTCCTTTTCAAGAAACGAAATTATTTCATATTTATACTCTGTGCCTGCGTGGTCGTTACCGATGGAAATTTTCATAATATCTATTTTTTTTCAAAGGTAATGATTTCGGATTCAGAAATTTTCTTACATAAAATTTTAAGAGTAAAAAATTATATTTTAATCACTATTGAAGACAAAGTCAGTGAACCCGTTTTAACCAATTGGTTTTAAAATAGTAATGATTTCTTAACCACAACTTCACATTATAGTTAACAACATTGTTGATATTTGTTCACTGAAATACGACAACTAAAATTGCAGATGTGGTTATTATTTACAATAGGTTCAAGTATTTTAATAAACCTAAATAATAACTCCTTTTTTACATATTAGTTGTCATCAAAAATTCTTCCCTTCCAAACAACATTTCTAAAAAAACTTATAACAATTCACTTATCAAATTACGTTGTTCACAGTTGTTAATTACTATTTCTATTCTATTATTTTCAAGGCTATTAAATCTTAAATCTATGTTAACAACCTATTATTAAAAGAGGATAAATTAATTTCAAAACAAATCTTCAAAAAGTTATTGTACATATTAACACCCCATAATCATCACCATTTTTTATTTTAATAATTTCAAAAAAACAAATGATGTATTAATATATGTTGATAACTCAAAAAAGGGATTTATAATGAAATTTAAGATGAAGGAATAAATGAAAATTGTATTACGCACTTTATTAAACTATTTTAAGATTGGAAGGATGATCAAGATTTTTAATAATTTCTTCAGCTTCTTCTATATCTTCAATATGAACTTGAAGTCTAATACCACCCATAGCGTTAGAATAGAAAGGAAAAACACCAATCATGGTTTCATTTTGAAAGAAATACCGAATTTCCGCCTGATCAAACAAAAGTTGAAGCACCGCGTATTCTGCAGGATATTGAAAGATTGCTATGGTTTTAAAATGCTTCATTTTCGGTTTACTGAAATTATAAAATAATATATAATCAATTCAAAATATGTCTAACTTTTCAAAAATATAATTTAAAGTGGTGGGGTTACTTAATTATTTAGACGAAACCCTAATTAACTACTAACTTAATAAGCTATTAACCTACCATAAGGTACTAAATCTTTGCTAATGTAAACACGTCATTCTACGAGAAGTAGTACTTTTACGATTATTACAAAATATACTATGCCAAAACAAAAACGAAAAAAGAATAACAATAAAATTGAAAATCTTTCCCAAACCATTTTAAACATTCTTCGGAAAGATCATTCACAAGCTTTCAACTACAAACAAATTGCCGCAAAATTACAACTGGACGACGCCAGTAGCAGAAACCAAATAGTAAAAAAACTAAAGGATCTGCAAGGAAAAGGTAGCATTCAGGAAATTGAACGCGGCAAATACATACTTACCCCTTCACAAAATTATTATACCGGAAAAGTAGATATAGCTGGCCGTGGCCAAGGTTATATTATTGTTGAAGATTTAGAAGAAGATATTTATGTGAAAAATCAAAACTTAAACAAAGCGCTAAATGGCGATATTGTTGAAGTTTATGTTTTTAAACGCAAAAAAGGCGGCAAGACTGAAGGTGAAGTAACAAAAATTATAGAACGCAAACGAACAGAATTTGTAGGTACCATTCAAGTACAAGAAAATTTTGCCTTTGTTGATGTTACAGATTATAAAATGTACACCGATATTTTTGTTCCAAAGAATAAAATAAACGGCGCTAAAAATGGCGAAAAAGTACTAGTTGCAATGGAAGATTGGCCAGAAAAAGCTGATTCTCCTTTCGGAAGTGTTATAAAAGTTCTGGGAATGCCAGGAGAACACAATACTGAAATTCATTCTATTTTAGCACAATACGGCTTACCGTATGATTTTCCACCAGAAGTGGAAGATTTCGCTAATAAAATTGATACTTCAATTAAAGAATCTGAAATTAAAAAGCGTCGCGATATGCGAGAGGCGTTAACTTTTACTATAGATCCGAAGGATGCGAAAGATTTTGATGATGCCCTATCTTTTGAAAAATTAGACAACGGAAACTACGAAATAGGAATTCATATTGCAGACGTTTCACATTATCTTACTCCAGGAAACGAGTTGGATAATGAAGCTTACGAACGCGCAACCTCGGTTTATTTAGTAGATAGAGTAGTGCCAATGCTTCCGGAAATTCTTTCAAACAACGCTTGTTCACTTCGTCCAAACGAAGAAAAATATACTTTTTCTGCAGTATTTGAAATGAATCAAAAAGCAGAAGTTGTTAATCAATGGTTTGGAAAAACGGCAACGTATAGCGATGCCCGTTTTGCGTATGAAGAAGCACAACATGTTATTGAGAATCCTAAAGAAGAAACACATATTATTCCTTCAAATATTTCAATTACAGATACGGAATACACGGTTAAACCAGAAATAGCTTCGGCTATTATAGAAATGGATCGTTTAGCTAAAATATTACGTACAAAACGTATGCGAGCTGGCGCTATCTCTTTTGATAAAGTGGAAGTAAAATTCATTTTAGACGAAAAGAGTAATCCCGAAGGTGTTTATTTTAAAGAGAGTAAAGACGCCAATAAAATGATTGAAGAATTTATGCTTTTGGCAAATAGAAGTGTAGCTGAATTCATAGGAAAACAACAACCAAAAAAGACTTTTGTGTACCGTGTTCACGATGAACCGGACGATGAAAAGATAGCAGCTTTAGAAAATATTATAAAGCGTTTTGGTTATAAATTAAACACCAAAGACCGTCATACTACAGCTACTTCAATGAACAAGCTTTTAAAAGATGTTCAAGGTAAAAAGGAACAAAACTTAATAGACACACTTACCATCCGAAGTATGAGTAAGGCTATGTATACCACTCACAACATTGGTCACTATGGTTTGGCGTTCGATTACTATACGCACTTTACTTCACCTATTCGTCGTTATCCAGATGTAATGGTGCACCGTTTATTGCAGCATTATTTAGAAAATGGAAAAACTGCAAAAGAGGAAGAATTCGAAGAAAAATGTAGCCATAGTAGCGATATGGAAAGCCTAGCTACTAATGCTGAACGCGATAGTATAAAGTATATGCAAGTAAAGTATATGCAGGACCATAAAGACGAAGAATTTTTAGGTGTAATTTCTGGAGTTACTGAATGGGGTATTTATATTGAAATTATTTCGAATAAATGCGAAGGAATGGTCAGATTACAAGATTTACAGGATGACCGTTACGAATTTGACAGAGACGAATTTGCAGTAATTGGTCAACGAACGAACAACGTTTATCGCCTTGGTGATGAAGTTTATGTGAAAGTAAAAAATGCAGATTTAGTTAAGAAACATTTAGATTTCACGATGATTGGTCATCAAAACTAAGTTAAAAACTAATAAATAGTACCGATGAAAAAACTGATTTTAATAGCTATACTTTGCGTATCAGCTATTTCATTTTCACAGCAAACCACAGAAGTTGGCGATTTTAGTGAATTGAAAGTTTACGATCTAATTACGGTAAAACTTGTACCTGCAGACAAAAACGAAGTAGTTGTAAACGGCATTAATTCAGATTATGTAAAAACAATAAACGACAACGGTGTTTTAAAAATACGAATGCAGTTGGAAGAACGTTTTGATGGGAACGCAACCAATGTAACGCTTTACTTTAAAAATATTTCGGTTATCGATGCTAACGAAGGTTCGGTTATTTATTCAGAATCTGAAATAAAAGTACCTTCACTAGTACTTAGGTCCCAAGAAGGCGCTAAAATAAATGTAGAAATTTCTTCTGAAAATATCATTATAAAAGCTGTTTCTGGTGGAATTATTGAAGCGAAAGGAGTTGCAAACAAACAGGATATTACAATAAATTCTGGTGGAGTTTACGAAGGTTTAAATCTTATTACTGCAGAAACAACGGTTAGTGTAACTGCCGGTGGAGTTGCTAATATTTATACTACTGAAAAAATAGATGCCAAAGTAACTGCAGGCGGTTCTATTAAAGTTCACGGTAATCCCGAAGACATAAAAAGGAAAAGACGTGCAGGCGGAAATATTGAAATAGTTAAAGCTAAAAATTAAAATTTTAAAGCGTTTGGGTAAAAGTAATTTGTATTTTTACCCTTACTATGTTTGACGGTTTACTCTACGCAGCATTTTACGGATTTTTATTGGCATTTGCAGTCGGACCAGTGTTTTTTACATTGATTGAAACGGCAATTACCAAAGGAATTAAAGCCGCTATTTTTTTTGATCTCGGGGCTCTTGTTGCTGATGTTATTTTTATATTAATCGCTTTTTACAGCACCAGCAGAATTCTTGAAAAAGTTAAGAATGATCCAGGGTTACTTATCTTTGGAGGGGCTATTTTAATAGCTTACGGAATCATTTCCTACATACGTACTAACAAATCTATTTTCAAAATTGTCCGCGAGCATTATGCGGTTAAGGTGAAGAAAAATCTTGGTGGTTTATTCCTAAAAGGCTTTCTTTTAAATTTTGTAAACTTTGGTGTTTTAGCTGGTTGGATAGGTACATTAATAATGGCCAATGCGCTAACCACTTCAGATAATGGAGTGTTTCTGTTTATTGCTACGGTGTTGGCTACATTTTTTCTCACCGATCTTTTAAAAATGATTTTAGCAAAAAGACTGAAGAATAAAATGACTCCCCGCGTAATTTTCAAAACCAAAAAATGGATTAGTATTTTAATACTGGCGTTTGGTATATTACTACTTACCCAAGGAATTTTCCCAAAAGGAGTGGAGGCGGGACTTGAAAAAATTCCTGTAAATCAGCATCCGCTGGAGAAGCCTATTCCACCTATTGAAGAGCCGTTATAATATTATAATTAGTAGATTATTAATTTCTGTAATTATATTTTTTACCACCGTCCTGTATTTCTATTTGCACAATGCTATCCATAGGAATTTCTCTCGTTAAACCTTGCAAAAATCGCGAACGCACACCTTTCAATGTATCATTTTCCAAAATAACTGTATCAAAATAGAATTGATATTTTTTTGAATTTACATCCGTAACCCGCAGTTCGATTGATGGTGAGTTGTCTAAAAATGTTGTATTCCCATCTTTATCGGTTACAATAATTTGTCTGATATTATTTGAATTATATTTAATATCCCGATGAAAAAGTGGGTTATTAATTTGGGTGTTTTTTACATTTTCCGAAGTTTCACCAATCATTTGTTCTCGAAAACTTTCTACCGGAATTGTATAGGTTTTGCAGGAGATAACCATAAGTAAAACTCCAATTGCCAATAATCTATTTTTAAATCTTTTCATATTTCGAAATTTATAATAAATAGAAACACCTTCCAAATTTATATTGAAGGTTTCGCGGGGAACGATTGTAACACTTCTTAAAAATAAAAAAACCCCAACGTTATGTTGAGGTTTTGTAGAGGCATCGAGCGGATTCGAACCGCTGTAGCAGCTTTTGCAGAGCTGAGCCTAGCCACTCGGCCACGATGCCTTATTAAGGCTTGCAAATGTAAAAAAATTAAACTTAAAAATCCTATTAAAAAAGCAAATTACCTTTTCCTTTTCAATGTAACGCTCACTTCGGCTACATCGCCTCCAGTTGGCGGATTTCTTTTGGCTACAGAAACTTTTACTTCAGTTACCATTTCAATTTTTAAAAGAATGGAATCAATTATTCTTTTTGCAACCTGCTCTAAAAGTTTGGCGCGAACCGCCATTTCTTCGCGAACAATATTTTGCAGCATAACATAATCTACGGTATCTGCAAGCTCATCAGTGTTTGACGCATTTTTTAAATCTGCTTTCACAGAAACGTTTACTAAATAGTCTGAACCTATTTGCCCCTCTTCAATTAAGCAGCCGTGAAAGGCATAAATCTTTATGTTTTTTAAGCGAATAGTTCCCATGTAATTAGTTTTCGCAAAGATACTTTTTTATGTTATTTGGTTACCTTTGTAGCACTAAAATCAAAAGCATTATTTACAAGACAGTTTACGTCTTTAAACTAAAATATATGACAAAGGAAGCCGCGCCGCTGAATTTTATAGAGCACATTATTGAAGAAGATCTTACAAAAGGTTATAAAAAAGAAGAACTGTGTTTTCGTTTTCCACCAGAGCCAAACGGTTATCTGCACATTGGTCATGCCTCATCTATTTGCTTAAATTTTGGTTTGGGTGAAAGATACAATGCCCCCGTTAATCTACGTTTTGACGATACAAACCCAGCAAAAGAGGAACAAGAATTTGTTGATTCTATAAAACGCGATATTTCGTGGTTAGGGTATGAATGGGCTACTGAATGCTATGCTTCAGATTATTTTCAGCAGTTATATGATTGGTCAGTTCAACTCATAAAAGATGGAAAGGCATATGTAGATTCACAAACTTCTGAAGTAATTGCAGAACAAAAAGGAACACCAAATACTCCTGGAAAACCTAGTCCGTTTAGAGCGCGTTCGGTTGCCGAAAATTTAGAATTGCTTGAAAAAATGAAGAATGGCGAAACCAAAGAAGGTGAACACGTACTTCGTGCTAAAATAAATATGGAATCGCCAAATATGTTGATGCGCGATCCTGTTATGTATAGAACTATTAATAAGCATCACCACCGCACAGGTACAGATTGGAAAATCTTCCCAATGTATGATTGGACCCACGGTGAAAGCGATTACATCGAACAAGTATCTCATTCCTTCTGTACGCTCGAATTTCTACCCCATAGAGAGCTTTACGATTGGTTTTTGGACCAAGTGTACGAAAAAGAAAAATTACGCCCTAAGCAGCGCGAATTTGCCCGTAGAAATTTAAGTCATACTTTAGTTAGCAAACGTAAACTTGCACAGTTGGTAAGTAGCGGTGTTGTTACTGGATGGGACGATCCGCGAATGCCAACAATTTCTGGTCTTCGCAGAAGAGGATATACGCCAGAATCCATCAAAAATTTTGCAAATAGCATTGGTGTTGGTAAGCGCGAAAATTTGATAGATGTTTCACATTTAGAATTCAATGTTCGTGAAGATTTGAACAAAAAAGCACCTCGAATAATGGTGGTTTTAGATCCGGTGAAATTAATTATAGACAATTACCCTGAAGGCAAAACCGAAATGCTGGAAGCAGAAAATAATCAAGAAGACGAAAGTGCAGGCTATCGCGAAGTTCCTTTTTCAAAAGAACTTTTAATTGAAAGAGATGATTTTCTTGAAGAAGCGAATCGTAAATTTTTCCGTTTAACAATTGGGAAAGAAGTGCGTTTAAAGAATGCATATATTATTAAAGGCGAAAGTGTAGTTAAAGATTCCGAAGGAAATATTACTGAAATACATTGTACCTACGATCCCGACAGTAAAAGTGGAAGTGGTTCTGAAGCTTCACTTCGCAAAGTAAAAGGCACGCTTCACTGGGTTTCTGCGCAGCACGCATTAGCTGTGGAAGTACGTCTTTACGATCGTCTTTTTACTGAGGCATCTCCAGATACCCATAAAGAAAAGGATTTTATGGATTTTATAAATCCAGACTCATTACAAGTAATTACAGGCTATGCAGAACCAAGTGTGAAAGATTCTATTGCGGAAGATAAATTTCAGTTTCAACGTTTGGGCTATTTTGTGGTTGACCGTGATTCAACTGCGGAAAAAGTAGTTTTCAACCGTACAGTTCCGCTACGCGACTCTTGGGTAAAATTGTCTGAATAATTAACATTTAAATTTGAAAATAACTCATATTTTAAGATAATTTGGCTATAATTTGCACTTTTTAAGAGAAATTTATAGTTTAAAAATTAACTATTAACCGGTTGTTAACAACAAGATGAAAGTCCGTTAACTACCTTTGATGTTATTAACTAATAAAATTATAAAACAATGGCATCAAATACAGGTCAAACACTTCTTGCATTATTAACAGGCGCAGCAATCGGTGCTGGTATCGGAATTCTTTACGCACCAGATAAAGGTTCAAAAACAAGAGATAAACTTAGCAAAGAAGCTAAGAATGCGCAGAAGCAGTTAAATAAGCAAATACAGGAAACAACAAGCACTTTAAGCGAAAAAGCCCAACGTGCTCGTCATAGTTTTGAAGAAAAATTAAATGAGACACTCTCATCTGCTAGTTTTAAAGCTGATGATATATTGTTGGCAATGGAAGACAAGTTGGAAGCATTAAGAAAGCAAAATGCTAAGTTTCATACAGAGGCTTCCGTAGATAAGGCCAAAGCAAAGGCCAAAAAAGTAACTTCATAATATGGCGTTTAGCGACTTAAAAGAAAGTCTAAATCGGGTAACCGAGAGATTAGAAGATTATAGTGTAAGCATGGCGGAGTACTATAAACTCCGCCTGTTTAAGTCTGCTATGAAGGGCTCTATATCACTAGTTAACTTACTTGTATATGGCAGTCTTACACTTTTTGTTATGCTTTTCTTTTCAGTAGGCGCAGCATATTGGCTGGCAACTTTTTTTGATGAAGTCTATATTGGTTTTTTATTAGTTGGAGTCTTTTACGGGATAATCCTAATATTCATGTTTATTTACGGCAGAAAAATTATAGAACGTAAACTTCTTATAAAATTCTCTGATATTTTATACGATGAAGATGATATTACTCCAAAGGCGGCAGCGGAGAAAGAAATTGAAGAATATCAAGAAATCCTGGAAGAAGAGGAAAATAGTAAATAAAACACTTCAAATCAACTTTTATGAAGCGATACACTACTTTTGAAGAAATAGATAGAGACTTAAAATATCTTAGACTTAAATCTCAAATAGATCTTGAAGAATTTAAACTTGGTATAAGCGAAAGCAAAAACACTATAAGTGAAGCATTTTCGCCAATCAATTTTATTGCAAATACAGTTGGCTCTATTCTTAAGAAAGCTTTTGTTTATAAGATAGTAGATAAACTGGTAGGAATAAAACCAGTTAAAAAGGAAGAATACGAAGATTAATTATTTTCAAACAATAATACTTCAATAAAATAGAAGCGCCCCTCAATATTTTGAGGGGCGCTATTGTTTTTACAATTGTTCTATTTTAATAATTTAAATCATCACCTTCTTCGGCTCTTGGCGGTGTTTTACGTTTAGATTTCTTTTTTATAACAATGCCATTTTCAATGTTCTTTTTCTTCATTTCCTCACCAATTTGATTACTTGCCACGAAGGACGCAATCATATTATTCAGCATTTCGCTACCTGCTTGTGGTGAATTTGGCATAAGTATAAGATTTGTATTAGTTGCTTCCCCTATAGATTGTAGCGTATCGTAGTGTTGGGTAACTACAATCAAAGCTGAAGCTTCTTGCGAGTTGATTCCAACATTGTTTAAAACGTCTACACTTTCCTCTAAACCACGCGCAATTTCGCGACGCTGGTCTGCAATACCTTGACCCTGCAAACGCTTACTTTCGGCCTCTGCACGCGCTTTGGCAACAATTTTTATTCTTTCCGCTTCGGCTTCAAATTCTGCCGCAACTTTTTCGCGTTCGGCGGCGTTAATTCTATTCATCGCTGCTTTTACTTGAATATCCGGATCAATATCTGTAACTAAAGTTTTAATAATGTCGTAACCATAGGTGCTCATAGCTTCGTTTAATTCTGCTTTCACAGCAATTGCAACGTCATCTTTTCTTTCAAACACATCATCGAGTTTCATTTTAGGTACCTCTGCACGAACCACATCAAAAACGTATGACGTTATCTGATCGTGCGGATTTTCCAGTTTGTAAAAGGCATCATATACCTTCTGTTCCAAAACCTGAAATTGCACTGAAATCTTCAATCTAACAAAAACGTCATCCTTTGTTTTAGTTTCAACAATTACATCTAATTGCTGAATTTTAAGGTTGATACGTCCAGTAATACGGTCTACTAAAGGAATTTTTAATTGTAATCCCGAATGGCGTATACTTTGAAACTTTCCAAACCTTTCTACTATTGCGGCCGTTTGTTGTTTCACGGTAAAAAAACTCGCAAAGAGAATAAACAAGCCAATAATTAAAATTGGCACTAAAATAAACCCACCCATATTTCTTAAATATTTATAAATTATACGTTGTGGAAGATACAAAATTAAAGCTATTTTCACGGTCAAAAATATCCCCAAGCATGAGTTTTAAAAAAATACTATTTGTTGCGTCATTATTATTTATTTGGCAAAATTCTTTTGCACAGCGAAATTATAGGGGCTATAATCTTTTGGGAATACAGGGTGGAATTGCCTTTTTTAATATACAAACTGATGATTTGGTTACCGAACAACGCCAAGGTATAACCGCAGGATTTACTACGCGTGGCGCATTTAGAAATAACTTCGATTTAATTTATGGACTTAGTTTTGAAAGTGCAACTATTGGGGTTGAAGGTCAAAATGTTTTAGGAACCGATACTCAGAATATCGGGTATGCCATTCAAGGGGTGCATCTAAATTTATTAGGGAGTTATAATATTATTGTGCAACATTTAAGCTTAGAGTTTGGACCTGTTTTCGGACTAAACGGTAAGATGAAATTAGATAATGACAAATTTGAAGATTATATACTTTCAGGTTATAACACCCTAATAGCAAAAGAAATTCAGGATATTTCTAAATTTAATGTTCGCCTGGCAGCTGGTGTTACTAGTGGCTTTGAGCATTTTAGAATAAGTGCACAGTATCAATACGGCCTAACAAATATGCTAGGCGGATTAAACGAGAGAAGTCTAGAATACAACAATTTTAAAGGCAATAGTTCCACCATTATTTTGATGGGTATAATTTACTTTTAACCTATAGTTTGAATTGCCTTTTCAATGCGTGAAATACTTTCTTCTTTTCCTAAAATTGAAATTATATCAAACACATCTGGTCCTTTCATTTCGCCAACTAAAGCTAAACGCAAAGGCATCATCACTTTTCCAAAACCTATATTTTCTGAAGTAATCCATCCTTTTGTTTTTTCAGATAAGTTGGTTACTGAAAAGTCGTCGGCTTCCTTTAAGATAGAAACTACATTTTGCAATAATTCGGGAGTTTCAGGTTTGAAAGCCTTTACCGAAGCTTTTGCATCGTAAGTTTGTGGAGCTTCAAAAAAGAAACTTCCCTGTTCCCAAAGATCGCTAACGAAGGTTGCGCGTTCTTTTAAAAGTGAAACAATCGTTATTAGGTTGAGCGCAGTCGAAACATTTTTCTCACTTAAATATTTGGAAAAATCTTCCGCGAGCTTTTCATCTTCAACAGTTTGTAAATATTGATGTTGAAACCACTTTGTTTTTTCTGGGTCGAATTTAGCACCTGCTTTATGAACACGTTCTAATTCAAAAGCGGCTATCAATTCGTCCAAACTGAAAATTTCCTGCTCTGTACCTGGATTCCAGCCTAAAAAGGCCAACATATTAACTACAGCTTCTGGTAAATAACCATCTTCACGATAACCTGAAAATTCATCGCCTTCGGCAGTTTTCCATTGTAGTGGAAATACGGGGAAACCCATTTTATCGCCATCGCGTTTGCTTAGTTTTCCGCTGCCGGTTGGTTTCAAAATTAGTGGTAAATGTGCAAATTGTGGCGCATTCCAACCAAAAGAACGATACAACAAAACGTGTAATGCCAAAGAAGGCAACCATTCTTCGCCACGGATAACGTGGGTAATTTCCATTAAATGGTCGTCTACAATATTTGCCAAATGATACGTTGGCATGCCGTCACTTTTAAAGAGAACTTTATCGTCGAGAACATTGGTTTCAACTTGCATACTTCCACGAATAATATCGTTTAAATAGAGTGTTTCATCTTCCGGCGTTTTAAAACGAATTACGTATTCTTCGCCATTGGCTATTTTTTGGTGTGTTTCTTCCGCAGAAAAAATGAGGGAGTTTTTTAATTTTAAACGGTTGTGCCAGTTGTAAATGAAGGTTTTTCCCTTTGCTTCATGGTCTTTTCGGTGTGCGTCAAGTTCTTCCGCAGTATCAAAAGCGTAGTAAGCGTTGCCTGATTCAAGCAATGTATCTGCGTATTGTCTGTAAAGATCTTTACGCTCGCTTTGGCGGTATGGTCCGCAATCGGCTTCTTTTCCCGGACCTTCATCGTAGGGAATATTTAGCCAGTTTAAAGCCTCAATTATGTAAGCCTCAGCACCTTCTACATAACGGTTTTGGTCGGTATCTTCAATTCGTAAAAGAAAATCGCCACCGTGCTTTTTCGCAAATAAATAGTTGAATAAAGCGGTGCGAACACCACCAATATGTAAAGGACCTGTTGGACTTGGGGCAAAACGCACCCGAACTTTTTGAGACATAATCTGCATTCTTTTTATGAAGGTGCAAAGGTACAATTATGCGACGTAATTTTAAAGCTATTGCGCTATGTGGTTGTTTCTTTTTTTGGTGTAGGTTTTGGGAGGTGTTAGGAACAAAATATTATTGTATTTTTAGCCTCCTGCAAGGTTTTTAAAAACTTTGTGAGATAAAAAGTTGGATAGAACTAAAAATTACACAAATGGAAATAATTTGGGTTATAGCATTAGCAATATCACTATTTTTTATTTACCTATTTCTTTTTTGGAGGTGTACAAAAATTCCACTAATAAAAGAATATGGTAAAAAATCGTGGATAAACTGGCGTTCAAGGCTATATTATTGGCAAGCGGCAATATATATTAGTACAGGATTTACATTTGTTACATTGTTCCTTTTAAGATGGAGCAATGTATTGACTTTTTGAAGTCTATATACCAATAAAAACAGAAGCTTTCAGTAGCAATTAAACAGTTTTGAAAATTTGAAGTTCTAATTTTATGATATATAAAATTTCCTAAACGTTTAGGAAATTTTACAGAAAAAGAATATTTATTTATGAGCACTTTTAACATCATCCAGCAAAAACTGGAAGAATTTATTAAGAAATACTACACCAATGAGCTTATAAAAGGAGCGATTCTTTTTTTCGCCATTGGCTTGCTGTATTTGTTGCTCACCTTGCTTGTTGAATATTTTTTATGGCTTAGCCCTCTAGGTAGACAGCTGCTCTTTTGGGCTTTTGTAGTTGTTGAATTGGGTTTATTCGTTCGTTTCATAGCTTTTCCGCTTGCAAAACTCTTTAAACTTCAAAAAGGAATTGATTACACCGAAGCTTCAAAAATAATAGGGAGTCACTTTCCGCAGGTTAACGACAAATTGCTGAATGTAATTCAGCTAAATCAAAATCAACGTGAAAGTGAATTACTCGCTGCAAGTATTGACCAAAAAGCTACCGAATTACAACTGGTACCCTTTAAAAGTGCCGTTAATTTTCAAAAGAATGCCAAATATTTAAAATACGCTGCCATTCCGGTTTTTGTGTTTTTGGCGTTTAGCGTCTTAGGCGGAATGGATATTTTTTCTAGCAGTTACGAGCGTATGGTGCATTATGACACGGCTTTTGAACCGCCAGCGCCATTTTCGTTTATTGTGATGAATGAAAACTTGAACGCGGTAGAGAACAAACCTTTCACTTTAAAAATCCGAACTCAGGGAACCGCAGTTCCAGAAAATGCAAGCATTAATTACAATGGCGAAACGTATTATATGCAGCAAACTATGCCTGGTTTGTTCGAATATACTTTTCAGCAACCTGTTGAATCTCTTGATTTCAACTTAAAAGCGAACAAAGTAAATTCACGCAATTATACTTTAGATGTTGTAAAAACTCCGTCTTTACTAAATTTCGAAATGGTATTAGATTATCCTTCTTATACAGGGAAAAGAGATGAAACCTTGAAAAGTACCGGAAACGCTACAATTCCCGAAGGAACAAGGGTGAAATGGAATGTTACTACAAAAAATACACAAGCAGTTACTTTGAAAACTTCGGACACGGCGTTTTTCTTTAATTCAAAAAAAGAAAACTTCAGTTTTGAAAAAGGTGTTTACAACAAACTAGATTATGCCATTACCACTTCCAACGAAAAATTAAAGGATTACGAGAATTTAGCTTTTACTTTAAATGTTGTAAAAGATCAGTTTCCTGAAATTGATGTTCAATCAAAACAGGACAGTACCAACAGTCAGCGTGTTTTCTTTTTAGGACAGATTTCCGACGATTACGGACTAACAAAACTTCGTTTGGTGTATTTTCCTGAGGGCGATGAAAAGCAGGCTAAAACGCAAGGTTTACCGCTTAACAAAACTAATTTCGATCAATTTACTTATACCTTTCCAGGGAACCTTTCTTTGGAAGAGGGCATTGCTTACGAGTACTATTTTGAAGTTTTTGATAACGACGCTATTCATAATTACAAATCGTCAAAATCTGGTATTTATTCATTCAGAAAACTTACAAATGATGAATTGGAGGATGAGCAACTTCAAAATCAACAAGACGCAATAAAAGGTTTAGACAAATCTTTGGAAGAGTTTAAGGACCAAAAGCAAACTTTGGAAGAATTGTCCAAAACTCAAAAGGAGAAGAATGAACTTAATTATAATGATAAAAAGAAACTTGAATATTTCTTAAAGCGCCAAAAGCAGCAAGAGGAAATGATGAAGAATTTTTCAAAGGAATTGAAAGAAGAACTTCAGAATTTTCAACCTGAAAAGGAAGAGAAGGATTCGTTTAAAGAAGAACTTGAAAAACGTTTGGACGAAAATGAAGAACAATTAAAGGAGAATGAAAAATTGCTTGATGAATTGGAGAAGCTTCTTGAAAAAATTCAGAAGGAGGATTTAACCGATAAACTTGAAAAGCTCTCGAAGCAAAATAAAAATCAAGAGAAAAATTTAGATCAATTGCTTGAATTGACTAAAAGATATTACGTTGAAAAGAAGGCTGAAAAACTAGCTGAAGAACTTTATAAACTTGGTGAAAAACAAGAAAAACTCGCCGATAAGCCAGCTGAAGAAAATACGAAAGAAAAGCAAGAGGAGCTTAATAAAGAGTTTGAAGAACATAAAAAGCAGATAGATGAGCTTCAAAAGGAAAATGAAGATTTAAAGAAACCGTTGGATATTCCAAAGGATAAACCCGGCGAACAAAAGGTTGACGAAGAGCAAAAGAAAGCCACGGATAAATTAGAGGAACAAAAGCCAAAAGAAGCGGGTAAAAGCCAGAAGAAGGCTGGTGAGAAAATGAAAGAAATGGGCAAGGCGATTCAAATGCAAATGAAGTCTGGCCAAATGGAATCGATTGATGAAGACGTGAAAATGCTTCGGCAGATCGTTGATAATTTGGTGGTTTTCTCCTTTCAGCAAGAAGATTTGATGGAAGTCTTCAAAAAGATTGAATATGGAAATCCAGTATTCGGGAAGAAGTTAAATATTCAAAACGATCTAAAAACCAATTTTGAACATATTGACGATAGCTTGTTTGCACTCTCGCTTCGTCAACCATTGCTTGGAACACAAATAAACTCCTCATTGACTGAAATTCAGTATAATATAGATAAATCTTTAGACCGTTTAGCACAGAATCAAGCACGTCAAGGTATTGGCAATCAGCAATATACAATTACTGGTTCCAATGATTTGGCCGTTCTATTAAGCGATATTTTAAGTAATATGCAAATGCAGATGTCCATGTCGTCGGGCTCTGGTTCGGGTAAAGGAATGCCAAGTCCTGGATCTGGTAGTGGTGAAGGTTTTCAACTTCCAGACATTATTAAGAAACAGGAAGGATTGAGCGAAAAAATGGAGGAAGGTATTAGTAAAGGAAAGAAAGGTTCAAAAGGAGAAGGCGAAGGAGAGGGTGAAGGAAAAGGCGAAGGTGAAGGTAGTGGAGACGGTAAAGGTAAAGATGGCAAGAATGGAAAGGATGGCGAAAAAGGTGATCAAAAAGGAGATGGTAAAAATGGGAAAGGTGAGAGTGAAGATATGAATGGTGAACTTTATGAAATTTATAAGCAACAGCAGGATTTACGCCAGCAACTTCAAGACAGGTTAAGCAAGGAAGGATTGAAAGGAATTGGTGGCGATCTTCTGAAAAAGATGGAGGGTATTGAACAACAATTATTGGACAAAGGTTTTAATCAAAATACACTCGAGAAAATGCGTAATTTGAATTATGAATTATTGAAACTTGATGAAGCAGACCTTGAACAAGGACAAGAAAATAGAAGAGAATCTAAAACCAATAGAAGAGATTATCGCAATAATACGCAGCTAGCTCCAGAGGACATTAAAAAATACTTTAATACTACCGAAATTTTGAATCGTGAGGCCTTACCTTTGCGCCAAGATTACAAAAATAAAGTACAAGAATATTTTAAAGAAAGCAATGATTGAATTTAATTTTGAAACAGATTTTCAATTAGAAAATGAACCGAAACTTATCCAATGGATTTCCGATATTATTATTGAGGAAGGTTTTGAATTAGGTGAAATATTATACGTTTTTTGCGATGATGAATATCTTCTCAAATTGAATATTGAGTTTCTAAATCATGACACTCTTACGGATATATTAAGTTTCGATTATTGTCTGGGAAAACTAATTAATGGTGAAATTTATATTTCAGTGGATCGAGTTGCGGATAATGCAAAAGATTTTAAAACAGAATTTATTGACGAACTTCACCGTGTAATGATTCATGGGATTCTTCATTTCTGTGGTTATAAAGATAAGAGCGACACTGAAGAAGCACTTATGCGAGAGAAGGAAGAGGAATCCCTTAGAATTCTTTCCAAATTGTAGCATCAACTTGTTTTACTTAAAAGCTTTATAATAAGATATTTATTGTAATTTTGCACCCCCGAAAAAAATTGATATTGTTAAATGTTCCACGTGGAACAATTTAGAAAATTTATGTTTCAAGAAGAGTATGATGTTATTGTAGTAGGAGCGGGTCACGCAGGATCTGAAGCAGCAGCTGCGGCTGCGAACTTAGGATCTAAAACCTTATTAGTTACCATGAATTTGCAAACCATTGCCCAAATGAGCTGTAATCCGGCTATGGGTGGTATTGCTAAAGGCCAGATTGTACGTGAAATTGATGCAATTGGTGGTTATAGCGGGATAGTTTCCGATAAAACCGCAATCCAGTTTAAGATGCTTAATAAATCGAAAGGTCCCGCAATGTGGAGTCCCCGTGTTCAAAGTGATCGCATGCGTTTTGCTGAAACTTGGAGATTAATGTTAGAAGGCACCCCAAACTTAGATTTTTATCAAGAGATGATTTCGGGTATTATTGCCGAAAATGGAATTATTAAAGGCGTAAGAACTTCACTGGGTTTAGAGATTCGCGGAAAAAGTGTAGTACTAACAAACGGTACTTTTTTAAATGGTTTAATTCATATTGGTGAAAAACAATTTGGAGGAGGTCGTGCAGGTGAAAGGGCTTCTACTGGTATTACAAAAGATTTAATCGATTTAGGCTTTGAATCTGGAAGAATGAAAACAGGAACACCGCCAAGAGTAGATGGACGTTCTTTAGATTTTTCTAAAATGATAGAGCAGCCAGGAGACGAAATTCCAGAAAAATTTTCGTTTTCTGATGAAACTACAACGCTCAAAAAGCAACGTTCTTGCCATATGAGTTATACTAGTCTCGAAGTTCATAATATTTTGAGAGAAGGTTTTGATAGATCTCCTATGTTTAACGGATCAATTCAAAGTCTTGGACCAAGATACTGTCCTTCTATTGAAGATAAAATTAATCGTTTTGCTGATAAAGATAGACACCAACTTTTTGTTGAACCTGAAGGTTGGGATACTGTAGAATATTACATTAATGGCTTCTCCACTTCATTACCAGAGGATATTCAATTTAAAGCTTTGAAGCAAGTAGCTGGTTTTGAAAAAGTGAAATTTTTCCGACCTGGTTATGCTATTGAATATGATTATTTTCCGCCTACACAATTAAAACATACGCTAGAAACTAAATTGGTTTCCGGTCTTTATTTTGCTGGTCAGATTAACGGAACTACGGGTTATGAAGAAGCTGCGTCACAAGGTTTAATGGCCGGTATAAATGCGCATTTAAAAGTACACGAAAAAGAACCTTTCATTTTGCAACGAAATGAAGCTTACATAGGTGTATTAATAGACGACCTTATTACAAAAGGAACGGAAGAGCCTTACCGAATGTTTACCTCTCGTGCTGAATATAGAACCTTGCTTCGTCAAGATAATGCAGATTTTAGGTTAACTCCTAAATCATTTGACATTGGTTTAGCTAGTGAAAAACGTTTGAGAAAAATGGAGGAAAAGAAAGAAAAGTCTGATGCTTTTGTTCAGTTTTTTAAAAACACAAGTGTCGCACCCGAAGAAATGAATCCTATTTTTGAAGCTAGAGAATCTGCGGTTGTGCAGCAGAGCGATAAAATGTTCAAGTTCTTTTCGCGTCCGGAAGTAACTATGGAGGATATGAAAAGTATTTCTTCGGTTGAAAAGTATATTAATGAAAATGATTTGAATGTTGAAATGATAGAACAGACCGAAATTCAAATTAAATATTCTGGTTATATAGCGAAGGAAAAAAACAATGCAGATAAATTAAACAGATTAGAAGGTTTGAAAATTCCGGCTACGTTTGACTATTCTAAATTGAAATCACTTTCCTATGAAGCCAGAGAAAAACTCACTAAAATAAAACCTGCAACAGTTTCGCAAGCTTCACGAATTAGTGGTGTTTCTCCAAATGATGTTTCTGTGCTTCTAGTGTATATGGGGCGTTAGCCTCATTGTTTCACGTGGAACAATGGAGCGTTGCAAAATCTAAACTTTCAACACTACTTCTTAAATAATTCAAATTTTATTTCTTGCAGAATCACGAAAATATATACGTATCGGTCAAAGACTATTTGGTCTCCGGAGAAACTTTTAGTTTAGTCTACGACGAAGATTTAGATTTTTTGAAAACTACCCCAAAGCCAAAGGAGGAAGATCTTTCTAAATATTACGAGAGTGAAGATTATATTTCGCACACAGATGAAAAGCGTGGTTTGCTTTCTAGCTTATACCAATTCGTAAAAAAATGGTCGCTTCAGAAAAAAACTAATTTGATATTAAATCAAAATAAACGAGTTGGATCTTTATTAGATGTTGGTGCAGGAACCGGAGATTTTTTAAAAGTTGCTAAAGAAAAAGGTTGGGATGTAAATGGGATGGAACCAAATAAAAGTGCTACTGAGTTGGCATTAAAAAAAGGAATTCAACTTGAACCTTCTTTAAACGAATTCTCAGGAAGCGTTTTCGATGTTGTTACAATGTGGCATGTTTTAGAACACGTTCCAAATTTGGAAGAGACTATTTCTACTCTATCAAACTTAGTTCAAAGTGGAGGAACGTTAATTATCGCTGTTCCAAATTTTAAAAGTTTCGATGCAAAGCATTATGGCAAATTTTGGGCAGCTTACGATGCTCCTCGACACCTTTGGCATTTTACTAAAGAATCGATGGGAAAACTTTTTGCAGAAAATTTTATTCTTCAGAAAATAGAACCAATGATTTTTGATTCGTATTATGTTAGTTTACTTTCAGAAAAATATAAAACGGGTAATAAATTTTCTTTAAAAGCTTTTTGGATAGGATTGTTGTCAAATCTTAAAGCTACTCGTTCAAAAGAGTATTCTTCGCACATATACTGCTTCAGAAAGAGGTAATTCGGCTTTTTGAAGAGATTTGAGGCGATTTTGGAGTCAAACTAGTGTTGCGCTTGCTGCCTGCAGAAATAATCTCACAGAATCGCTAATAAAGCGTTGTTTTTAATTGAATATCTCTATTGTAAATATAAATTTAATAGATATTATTTATACTAATTCTTTCTTATGAATTAGCCGAGTCAATATAATAGAAAGGTCGGTAAAAATTATTTTAGCATTTCCGTTTCTTTCAATATGGTAAGAAGCATCCTCCAATGCTTGGGTTATTTCAAAAATATTATTTTGATGTACAAAAGGCGCAAATTTTTGAAGCGAAAATGTTGCATCAATCGCTTCAAAAAATAAAAGTGAATTGGCGCCGTAGTTATTTAGCAATGCTTGTCTAAAAACTTCGGTACAATATGAAAGAAATTTTTTCTGTGTTTCGCGACCTTGTTTTGCCAGTTCTTCGCTCCAATCAAGTAAATTGTTGATTGCACCTTTATTTCCTTTCGCTCTAAATGCGGTACGCACCCAACTAATAAACCACTTCTCGAAAATTTCGTCTTCCCCAGTTTCTTCAAGTAGTTGTAGCGCTTTATTATAATCGCCGCGCGATCTACGAGCGGCGTGGGTAGCAACACTCTCTTTTATTTGCAAATTTTGAATTAAACTCTCGGCAATATCAGCTTCTGAAAGGAGTGGGAACGTTATTTTTTGGCAGCGGGATTTAATTGTAGTGATAATTTGTTCTTCTTTTTCGGTTAAAAGTAAAAGCACAGTTTTGTCGGTAGGCTCTTCAACTAACTTTAAAATTTTGTTGGCACATTCACCATTCATATTATCTGCCATCCAAATAATCATCACTTTATAGCTGCCCTCGAAGGCTTTTAATGAAAGTTTTTTAGAAATATTTTCAGCTTCATATTTACTAATATTTCCTTGTTTATTTTCAATACCAATACTTTGCAACCATTCAAAAAGCGACGCATACGGATTGTCTAAAACGAAATTTCGCCAACCTTCAGCATAATTATCCGAAACAGCATTCTTTTTCGCTATATCACTTGTGTTTACTGGGTAAACAAAATGCAAATCTGGATGCACCAATTTTGAAATTTTACTTTTACAGGAAAGATATTCGGCACTTCCTTTTTCATAGCGACTACATAATAATTCTGAAGCGTATGCAATGGACATAGGCAGTAAGCCACTTCCGTTAACGCCAGAAAAGAGTTGTGCGTGCGGAATTCGACCGTTTTCGATAGTTTTTATAAGATGCGATTTTATATGTTGCTGCCCTATTACTTCTGAAAAATCCATCGGCAAATCTAATCAATTTAAAGCTTTTTCTCTCGATTGATATTTTTCAATAAATGAAATTATCTAATTTAAGAAAGTGAATTTCTATGCAGATATCGAAATGATTTTAAATATCAAAATAAGTATATTTGCTCGCTAAATTTATAAAGATGAAAACCGTAAACGACATAGATTTTAAAAATAAAAAAGCTTTGATTCGAGTAGATTTCAATGTGCCGCTCGACGATGATTTTAAGGTAACAGACGATACACGTATTCGTGCGGCAAAACCTACAATTTTAAAAATTTTAGAAGACGGCGGAAGCTGTGTTTTAATGTCGCATCTTGGTAGACCAAAAAATAAAGAAGCAGAATTTTCGCTTCAACACATTTTAAAATCACTCTCGGAAATTGTGGGAGTTCAAGTAAAATTTGTGGATGATTGTGTGGGGCCTAAAGTAGAAGAGGCGGTAGCGACTTTGAAAACTGGAGAAATTCTTTTACTTGAAAACCTACGTTATTACGAAGAAGAAACGAAAGGCGATCGCGCTTTCGCAGAAAAACTTTCAAAATTTGGTGATGTTTACGTGAATGATGCCTTTGGAACCGCACACCGTGCGCACGCTTCCACGGCGATAATCGCTGAATTTTTTCCTGTGAATAAATGTTTTGGTTTATTACTAGCTTCAGAAATAGAAAACGTAAAAAAAGTATTGGAAGCTAGCGAAAAGCCCGTTACTGCTATCATTGGTGGCGCTAAAGTTTCTTCAAAAATTACGATTATTGAAAACATTCTCGACAAAATTGATCATTTAATTATTGGCGGTGGAATGGCTTTCACATTTATAAAAGCACAAGGCGGAAAAATAGGTAATTCTTTGGTTGAAGATGACAAGCAGGATTTGGCACTTGAAATTTTAGAAATGGCCAAAAACAAAGGTGTGGCAGTACATTTACCAGTTGATGCTATTATCGCTGATAGTTTTTCAGAAACTGCAAATACACAAATATCGGCTATAAATAATATTCCTGATGGCTGGATGGGTCTCGATGCAGGACCAAAAACAAATGAACTTTTTGCCGAAGTACTTGCCAAGACTAAAACCATTTTATGGAATGGGCCCGTTGGTGTTTTTGAAATTGAGAAATTTGCAGAAGGCACTAAAACTCTAGGAAAAAATATCGCTAAAGCCACTGAAAATGGAGCTTTTTCGTTAGTTGGTGGTGGCGATTCGGTTGCGGCAGTTCAGAAATTTAACTTAGCAGATAAAGTTAGTTACGTGTCTACAGGCGGAGGCGCAATGCTCGAAATGCTTGAAGGAAAAACATTACCGGGTATTAAAGCACTATTATAAGAAAAGTTAAATGTCAGCGTATTAGACTTTTGAGTCTAAAATTTGCGTAGTTTCGCGAAATCATTATTTTTGATAAAATTTTTTATTGAAATTTACGTTACAACTCTTGAAGTATATTAAAAGCGCCTCATTTTAAGGAGTAATAATCAGGCGAATTTGCCTTTATCCCCAAACGCAATAAATAACTGATGAAACTAAACAAAATCCTTCCCCTTATGCTGTTGCTGGCCTGCAGTATGAGTTTTGCCCAACAAGGTAAAAAGCAGACCAACAAACTGAATACAAAAAAAATTCAGGTTGTTGATTCCATTAAGGTTTCTAAAATCGCCAAAGAATTGCCCACAACAGTGGTAGCTACTTCTTTTAAAGACAGTATTGTCTATGATTTAAAAGACATAGCTTCGGCACGTAAAAAAGACAGCCTTTGGTTAAAAGAACTCTACAAATCTGATCTTTTTGAAGATATATACAATAGCGTTGCAAACCAAGATTTCACTCCTGTTGACTACGACGAACTCCCTACTGAGCTACTTAAGCAACGACTAAAAGAACTAGATGCGCGTACGCCGTTTAACGTAGAATACAACCCTTCGTTAGAAAGTGTAATTAAGCAATACCTTAAGAACCGCCGCAGAGGTTTAGAGCGATTAATGGGATTAAGTGAATATTATTTCCCTTTGTTTGAACAAGAATTGGACAAAAATAACTTGCCTTTAGAATTAAAATATTTAGCTGTAATTGAATCAGCTTTAAATCCGAAAGCACAATCTAGAGTTGGAGCTACCGGGCTTTGGCAGTTTATGTTTCCTACTGGTAAAATGTTCGGATTGGATGTAAGCTCTTATGTAGATGAGCGTTCCGATCCATATTTAGCAACAGAAGCCGCTTGTAAATATTTAAAAAGCTTAAATAATAGTTTCAACGATTGGGATTTGGCGCTTGCAGCCTATAATTCTGGCCCAGGAAATGTTTCAAAAGCAATTCGTCGCTCTGGTGGACAGACGGATTATTGGAAACTTCGCGATTATCTTCCACGTGAAACTGCAGGTTATGTACCCGCATTCTTGGCTACCATGTATATTTTTGAATATGCACAAGAGCACGGCTTTAAAAAACAAACTGCGAGAATTCCTTTCGTAGCTACAGATACCATCCGTGTTAAGCAACAAATTACTTTAGAGCAAGTAGCAAAACTTACTAATCTAGACATAGAAGAGCTTGAATTCCTTAATCCAGCTTACAAACTGGGTATCATTCCAGTTGTTAAAAATGAAAACTACGTATTGCGTCTTCCGCTAACTGCTGTAGGTGCTTTTGTAAATAATGAAGATGCAATTTATACTTTTGCAAAGGAAGAAGTTGAAGAGGCTAAAAAGCCAATGCCTGAATTATATGAGCAACCCGAAAAACTTCGCTACCGTGTAAAAAGAGGAGATTATCTGGGAAGAATTGCAGACAGGTACGGTGTTAGTATTAGCCAAGTAAAGAATTGGAATGGTATGCGTAGCAATACTGTAAAAGTTGGCCAAAACTTAATTATTTACCCTAAAAAAAGTACACAGGATATTGCTAGTAACGAACCAGTACAAGCCACAAAATCTTCAGAAAAAACGTATACTGTTCGCAACGGAGATTCACTGTGGAGCATTTCTCAAAAATTTCCAGGGGTTTCAGTCCAAAATATCAAAAAATGGAACGATATTAGTGGTACTAACTTAAAGCCTGGAACTAAACTTAAAATTTACAAAGGATAGTTCCCGATAAACATCCTTTAAATGAAACTATTCACTATTGCATTGTTTTCGCTATTCGTTGCATTTACTTCTTGCAACGGAGGCGGCACCAAAGACAAATCACTTGTTCCCAATTCTGTAGGAAACATTAATGCGCTTCAAATTATCACCCCCAACAATCTATGGAACGGCGTGGTGGGAGAAGCCATTCGAAATAATTTTGCAGCTCCCGCAGACGGACTTCCGCAAGACGAGCCGCTTTTTTCTATGAATCAAATGCCGCCAGATGCTTTTTCGGGGTTCGCCCGTAGCAATCGGCTTTTTTTATATGTGGTTTTAAGTGAAGACGACAAGGTAACTGTAACCACTGATGAATACGCTAAACCACAATCTGGAGCAATTATAAAAGCTTCTTCAGAAGAAAAACTGGTAGAGCTTATCAATAAAAATGCTGCGCAAATTATTGCATCTTTTCACGCTTCCGAAATAAAGGAACGCCAACGCAGAACCGCTATTTCGCTAATGGCAACCGATTCGCTAAGAAAAGTAATGGGCGTTAGCTTGCAAATTCCGAGTGCCTATAGAATTGCAAAGGCAACCGACAGTTTTTTCTGGATGCGTAAAGATCTTAAAGATGGCACTACTAACATACTTATTTATGAAGTGCCTTTATCTATGATAACCAATGACAGTACGGCTGTTGGCGACATTATAAAGATTCGCGATTCTATAGGAAGTAGATTGCTGCCCGTAGAAGATGACGGACAGTTTGTTACTGAAGACGCTTATGCTCCGTATCTTTTTACTACAAAGATTGATGGAAAATTTGCTTATGAAACCAAGGGAACTTGGGAAGTAAAAGACGACTGGATGGGTGGCCCTTTTGTAAACTACGCCGTTCGCGACGAGAAAAACAATCGTTATTTAATTTTAGAAGGTTTTACGTATGCTCCAGCAGTATCGAAAAGAGATCTTCAATTTGAATTGGAATCTATATTGAATTCTGCCAAAATAGAATAATCTTAATAATAGACCCAAAAAAAGAGCCTTTCAGTATATACTGAAAGGCTCTTTTTTTAAAATAGAAACGAGATTTTATTTTTTCTCGTCTATCTTGTTTTCTGTTGGTTCTTCTTTAGAAGCATCCTTGAATTCTTTAAGACCGCTACCCAAACCACGCATTAGTTCTGGAATTTTCTTTCCACCGAAAAGCAATAGTACGATTACAACAATCAATATAATTTGCCAAGGGCCAATAACACCTAAAGTAATAAGTAATGCATTCATAATTTTGATAATTTAATTAAGCAAAGGTAACAAGAAATGTTTAGATAGAACGTTTTGAGGATAACTTTAGCGTGTGGCGCTTTAGTTTATTTTATATTTGTAAAAAGCAATTGCATATTATGATCCAAAAAGAAAAAAGAGCCAAAAAGTTTAGAAAAAAGCTATTGCACAAATACCGATTGGTTATTCTAAATGAAGAAACTTTCGAGGAGCGTTTTTCATTTAAGCTCAACAGGTTTAATGTGTTTGTTTTCAGCACCCTTTTTGCGTTAATTCTTATTCTTTTAACCACTTTTATTATCGCTTTTACACCACTCCGCGAATATATTCCTGGCTATTCTTCCACTGCGTTAAAAAAGAACGCCACACAATTAACATACAAAACAGACTCGCTGCAGCAGATTATAAATGTAAATGAGCAATACCTTGCCTCAATCAAAAAAGTGCTTACAGGCGACGTTAAAACAATAAATTTCAATAAAGATTCCATCATTGAAGTAGCTAAAACAGATCCTTCGGTTTTAATACGAACTTCAAGAAAAGATTCATTACTCCGCCAAGCTGTGGCAAAGGAAGATAAATACAATCCGCTAACTGCACCTCAGGTTCAGACATACGCACTTTTTGCTCCGGTTAAAGGAACCATTACTGAAGGTTACGATTCAAAAACAAAGCATTACGCAGTAGATGTGGTTACAATAAAAGATTCTCCAGTAAAAGCCGTTGCCGACGGCACAGTAATTTTTGCAGAATGGACTGCCGCTACTGGTTATGTTATTATTTTGAAACACGATAATAACTTAATTTCAGTCTATAAACACAATGCAATGCTCACTAAAGAGCAGGGCGAAATTGTTAAAGCTGGCGAAGTAATTGGCACCGTTGGCAATACTGGCGAACTCACCACTGGGCCACATTTGCACTTTGAATTATGGCGCGATGGCTTCCCCGTTAATCCAACTAGTTTTGTAGATTTTAATTGATTAAACTATGTCCTTAAAATCCTTCGGTGCTAAAATATTTGCTAAAATTGAAGTAAATAAAATTCACAAATGGGTTGTAAACCCTATTGAAACCCAGCAAAAAGTTTTTGAAAAACTGCTTTCCGATGCTAAAAATACAGCCTTCGGAAAAGATCATCATTTTGAAAATATCAACTCCTTTAAAGAATTTGCGAAGCTCGTTCCAATTCGTGATTACGAAGAATTGAAACCCTACGTAGATCGTGTGGTTTCTGGTGAAGAAAACGTTTTATGGCCCGGAAAACCGCTCTATTTTGCTAAAACTTCGGGTACAACTTCGGGTGCTAAATACATTCCGTTAACTAAGGAATCAATGCCGCATCATATTCAAGCTGCTCGAAATGCAATTCTGTGTTATATAAATGAAACTGGAAAAGCAGATTTTGTAGACGGCAAAATGATTTTTTTACAAGGAAGCCCAGAAATGCAGGAAAAGAACGGCATTAAGTTGGGCCGACTTTCAGGAATTGTTGCACATTATGTTCCTGCATATTTGCAAAAAAACCGTTTGCCTAGTTGGGAAACAAACTGCATTGACGATTGGGAAACCAAAGTAGATACCGTGGTTGAAGAGACTAAAAATGAAGACATGACCGTTATAAGCGGTATTCCGTCGTGGGTGCAAATGTATTTTGAAAAACTTCAGAAAGATACTGGGAAGAAAGTTGGCGACCTTTTCAAAAACTTCAATCTGTTTATTTATGGCGGCGTAAATTTTGAACCGTATCGCGCCAAATTTGAAAATTTAATAGGAAGAAAAGTAGATAGCATCGAGCTTTTTCCTGCCAGTGAAGGGTTTTTCGCCTTTCAAGATAGCCAGAAAGACAAAGGAATGTTGCTGCTTTTAAATTCAGGAATCTTTTATGAATTCGTTGAAGCTTCATCCTTTTTTGAAGAAAACCCAAAACGATTAACAATCGGCGAAGTTGAAATTGGCGTCAATTACGTGATGATAATTTCAACAGACGCGGGACTTTGGGCGTATAATCTGGGCGATACCGTGCAGTTTACTTCAACTAAACCGTATCGTGTTATTGTTTCGGGAAGAATAAAACATTTTATTTCTGCCTTTGGCGAACACGTAATTGGCAAAGAGGTTGAAGAGGCGATGAAAAAAGCAATAACAAAATTCAACTTTACTATTACAGAATTCACCGTTGCTCCGCAAATAACGCCATCTGAAACAAATCTTCCATATCATGAATGGCTTGTTGAATTTGACGAGGCTCCTGAAAATCTTCAAAAAGTGGTTGAATTTCTCGATGCAGAAATGCAACAACAAAACTCGTATTATTTCGATTTAATAGTAGGAAAAGTGCTGCAGCCGCTTAAAATTACTTCACTTAAAAGAGATAGTTTTCAGCATTATATGAAATCGCAAGGCAAGCTTGGCGGACAAAATAAAGTGCCGAGACTATCTAACGACCGCAAAATTGCAGATGCCTTAATTAAAATTCAGCCTTAAAATTAGTGTTATCTTTGCACCCAATGAATAAATTAAAATCACACACACGTACCCGCGCACAAGAAAGTACACAGGCCATTGAGCGACTGTACATAACCATGCGCCACCTTTTTAACCGTGGATTTTACAAGCCTATGGGGGTCTCTGGAGAAACGCTTCGCGAATCTTTATTAACGCTTCGACCTGAAATTTATGGCTCCATAAAAGAAGACAAAATTGAATTACAGGGCTTGCTTTACGTTATGGACCGTTTACCCTACGGAATAGAGGAATGTAGATTCATAAACTTAACCAGCGATGAAGGCTATAAAAATTCACATTTTGAGCCTATCATTCCGCTGAAACGTCGCAGAAATTGTTACCGGATAGATTCGGAACAGATGAATATTGAAATCACTCGTGGACGTTCAGAAATCTATGATATTCTTACACACTTAACTTTCCTTTTCATTGAATCGCACAAGATTATGAAGCAGGTGCTAATCGATGAGAGTGGAGAAGTAATCCGAGATTGGAAGAAGTTGGAACAAGCCGTACTAAAGAAAGGCAAGTTAACACAGGAAGAAAAGGAAGTAGCCTTAACGCACACCGCCAACTTCCTTGGAAGAACTTTTCAGGAGGTGAAAAATGTGTATCCTTTTTTCGCCAGTGAAAAGAATGAAAATCGTTTTTTCAATATTATTTACTTTTTAGGGAAATTGGCAATCCAGGAGGTTCTGGCAGACAATAAACGTATAATTACGTTTAGCCCGGTATTGCGTGAGCGTTTGGGGCATCATATTCACGGAGAACAATGGGCTTTTAGTATAAAACAAAGACTGCAGCAAGAGGGCTTGTTAGAGCGGCCAGTGCATATTATAAGTGCAAATATGCACAGTGTTATGAACAGCTTGTACGCTCCCACTGCGATTGCTAGCGAGTTTTTAAAGAAGAAACCTATGGAGGTTTTTGAGGCGCTGAGCAGCCCCGTTAATTTAAAATTACGCGAAAAAGTTACTAAAACAGCATTGGCAGAAGGAATGATTTTTATTGAAGATCAGAGCGGAACCAATATCGACATTCAGATTATAGACACTGCTAAAATAAAGGAAAGTGCATACACTGAAGGATTAAAAGAAGTTGAAGATTCAAAAAAACCCGTAATTGTTGTAATGGATTACGCTTTTGGCGAACAAGCCTACGAAACGATGGACGAGCTTTTAAAACCATACATAGATGATAATAAAGAACGACATTTATTAAATGTAGTTTCTGTCTCAATTATGGGAAAAGCAGGAATTTTAGAAGGTGGAAAAGGCGACATTATGATTCCGTCTGCCCACGTTTTTGAAGGAACTGCAGATAATTATCCGTTTAAAAATAAATTGGAAAAGGCAGATTTTAAAGATGATTCCGTAAATGTTTGTACTGGAACGATGATTTCTGTTTTGGGAACTTCGCTTCAAAATAGGGATGTGCTTAAGTTTTTCCACAATTCTACTTGGAATGTAATTGGGCTAGAAATGGAAGGCGCACATTATCAAAAGGCAATACAAGCTGCTGCAAAAATTCGCCGAAGTATTAGCCCAAAAGTGAAGGTGCGTTATGCGTATTACGCCTCTGATAACCCATTGGAAACAGGAAGTACTTTAGCATCGGGCGGATTAGGAACAACGGGTGTAAAACCCACCTATTTAATTACTGAAAAGATGTTAAATCAAATTTTAGACACACCTAAAAAATAACTTCAATGAATGATAAAGTACTGATTACCGGAGGTGCAGGATTTATAGGCTCTAATTATGTGCACTACTTTCTGAAACACTCGAAAGATGAAATTTTTGTACTGGACAAGCTCACTTATGCCGGAAACTTGAAGAATTTGGAGGCCGTTTCAGATAAAATTACATTTATAGAAGGAGATATTTGCGATGACGAATTGATTCAAAAACTATTTTCGGAGCATCAATTTCAGAAGGTTGTTCACTTCGCTGCGGAAAGCCATGTGGACAATTCTATCACTGGTCCTTCGGAATTTATTCAAACAAATATTGTAGGTACGTTCAATTTGCTGCAAAGCGCATATAAAACATGGATGAACGGGCCGAACGATTTAAAAGAAGAATTCAAAAACGCCCGTTTTCTACACATTTCTACTGATGAGGTCTATGGAACTTTAGGCGAAACAGGTCTTTTTACGGAAGAAACATCCTATGCACCCAATAGCCCGTATAGTGCTTCTAAAGCTTCCTCAGATTTTATTGTGCGCAGTTATTTTCACACTTACGGTTTACCTGTTGTAACTACCAACTGTTCCAATAATTACGGATCTTTTCAGCATAAGGAAAAATTAATTCCGACAATAATTCGTAAAGCAATTTCGGGAGAAGCTATCCCTATTTACGGCGATGGAAAAAACATTCGAGATTGGCTCTATGTAATGGATCACTGTAGTGGCCTGTATTTAGCTTTGGAAAAAGGAAAGCTCGGAGAAACCTACAATATTGGCGGCCGCAATGAGCGTGAAAACCTCTATATTGCAAATGTTATTTGTGAATTGCTGGACGAAATGCTCCCTAAGAATACTTCGTATAAAGAACAAATTACCTTTGTAAAGGACCGTCCCGGCCACGATTTTAGATATGCAATAGATGCTACAAAAATTGAAGAAGAATTAGGTTGGAAGGCAGAAGAGAATTTTGAAACAGGAATTCAAAAAACCATTGCTTGGTATTTAAAAAATAGAAATAGATTATAATTTTGCGCCACAGATTCACAAATCATTGTTTAATCGTGAATTAGTGGTAAAATAACAATATATGAAAGGAATAATTTTAGCAGGAGGATCAGGTACACGTTTACACCCAATTACATTAGCAGTAAGTAAACAATTAATGCCAGTGTACGACAAACCGATGATTTATTACCCGTTGTCAACACTTATGATTGCTGGTATTCGCGATATTTTAATTATTTCTACACCGCAGGATTTACCGTTGTTTAAACAACTTTTGGGCGATGGTAAAAAACTGGGCTGCAACTTTGAGTATGCTGAACAGGCAAACCCCAACGGCCTTGCAGAAGCCTTTGTAATTGGCAAGGATTTTATCGGAAATGATAAAGTCGCTTTAATTCTCGGCGATAATATTTTTTACGGTTCGGGTTTAAAAGAATTATTGCAATCCAATAACAATCCCGATGGTGGAGTAATCTATGCCTATCACGTTTTAGACCCCGAACGTTATGGCGTTGTGGAATTCGATAAAAACGGAAAAGCTCTTTCAATTGAAGAAAAACCTAAATCGCCGAAATCTAATTACGCCGTTCCAGGAATCTATTTTTACGATAACAGTGTGGTAGAAATTGCTGCAAACATAAAACCCAGCGACCGTGGAGAACTAGAAATAACAGATGTAAATAATGAATACTTAAAACTGGGCAAATTGAGCGTGAGCATACTCGATAGAGGTACGGCTTGGTTGGATACCGGAACATTCGCTTCATTAATGCAGGCCGCGCAATTTGTGGAGGTTATTGAGGAAAGACAAGGCCTAAAAATCGGCGCGATAGAAGAAGCGGCCTATGAAATGGGCTACATTTCAAAAGAGCAATTAATAATTTTAGCCGAACCATTACTAAAAAGCGGTTACGGAAAACATTTACTTCAATTAGATTAGATTTGGAAATACAAAAAACTCCCTTAAAAGATTGTTTTATACTTAAACCGGCCGTGTTTAAAGATGAGCGTGGCCTATTTTATGAAACTTACAACAAAAAGGTCTTCGAAAAAACTACAGGTTTAAACGTAGATTTTGTGCAAGATAATCAATCTGTTTCCTCAAAAGGGGTGTTGCGCGGACTTCATTTCCAGGATGGAGAAATGGCGCAGGCAAAGTTGGTTAGGGTATTAAAAGGCAAGATTTTAGACATTGTGGTAGATATTAGGAAGGATTCTGAGACTTTCGGAAAATCATTTTCCATTATTTTGGACGATGTAGACCATCTGCAGCTTTTTGTACCAAGGGGTTTCGCACATGGATTTATTACCCTTTCAAAAGAGTCTATATTTTCGTATAAATGCGATAATTATTATGATAAAGCTTCAGAAAATGGAATCATTTATAACGACGCAACCTTAGCGCTGGATTGGCATCTTCCAAAGGAAGAATTTATTATTTCCGAAAAGGATTTGGAACTTCTCACTTTCGAGGAAGTAATTTCATGAAAAAAATATTAGTAACAGGCGCTAACGGACAATTGGGAAGATGCATAAAATATGCGGCTACCGAATATCCCGACTTCGAGTTTGTCTTTGTTTCAAAAGAAGAACTGGATATTGAAAATGCCGAATTGCTTTCAGGATACTTCTCCAAGAATAACTTTTCACATTGCATAAATACAGCTGCTTACACGAATGTTGAAAAAGCAGAGAGCGAACCTGAAAGTGCTTTCGCCGTTAATGCTGAAGCAGTTAAAAATATTGCAGAAACTTGTAAAGAAAACGATGTCGTTTTGCTGCATATTTCTACAGATTATGTTTTTGACGGCAAAAAAACTTCACCTTATTCCGAAACAGATATCACCAACCCCTTGAATGTTTATGGTGCTTCCAAATTAAAGGGCGAGGAATTTATTCAAGATATCTGCAATAAATACTTCATTTTCCGAACCTCGTGGCTTTATTCGCAATACGGGCATAATTTTTTAAAAACCATTTTAAAATATTCCGAAGAAGGAAAAGCACTTACTATTACCACCGAACAGACGGGAACCCCTACAAATGCAAATGATTTGGCCATAGCGCTTTTAAAAATAATTGCACAAGATTCAGTAGATTATGGCGTTTACCATTACAGCAATAAAGGTGAAACTACTTGGTTTGGATTTGCAGAAGCGATACTTCAGCAAGCTGGAAAATTAAAAGATACAAATCTTGCAAAAACCAACCATTACCGTACTTTTGCCGCGAGGCCACAGTACAGTGTATTGGATAACACTAAGGCACAGAATAAGTTGAATTTAGACTATGCAAATTGGAAAGAAAGTTTACAATTTGTATTAAAACTAGATACCAATAATTTATAAAATTTTATTTATGGCACAGCAAAACTCATCGGAAGAGGTTGATTTAGGGTATTTATTTCGAAAATCGAATAATTTTTTAAAGCAATTGGCTAGAGCCCTTTTTCAGGCCATGGACTTTATAAAAAAGTACTTTATTATCCTGCTTGTTCTCGTGCTTATAGGTTTTGGATATGGATATTATAAGGATTATAATTCTGAAAAAATCTATGACACTGAAATTATCGTTATTCCAAATTTTGAGAGCGTAGATTATATGTACGGAAGAGCGGAGGCTATTAATATTAAAATAGCCCAAGGCGATTCAATCTATCTTAAAAATATTTTTGGCAACGATTTTAAAAAAATCCGATCCATTGAACTGAACCCCATTGTAGACATTTATAATTTTATTTCAAAATCGTATAGAAATTTTGATGTTTTAAGGCTTATTGCTGAAAACCAAGATTTTTCTAAGTATGCAGAAGATCTTGCAACTAGTAAGTATTATAAATATCACCGCATGAGTATTGCAGTTCGTGGAAACGAAGCTTCTAAAATTGTAAGCAAATTGCTCCAATATTTAAACGACAATGAACACTTTAAGGATTATCAAAAAATCTATAAGGAAAACAATGAGCTTGACATTAAGGAACATTATAATATGATTGCCCAAATTGACTCTGTTATGAAAATGAACGGTATTGCCAATAGTGGCGGTGCTAATGTTTCAATTAATAACGGAACCGATTTATTTAATCTTATTGACAGAAAAAGGCAATTGATAGAAGAAATAGTGGAACTTAAAATGCAGGCTATAGACTTTAACGTACCTATTAAAATGATAAGTGCCGATTATAATTTGGAGTCTAAAAAAATCTTTCAGGTATCAAATAAAATTAAATATCCCATATACCTAGTTCTCCTGTTTTCGCTAGTATTTTTCGTTATGTACGTCTTTAAAAATTTAAAAAAATATTCATCCCAATAATGGTGCTTTAATCATCGCATTTAGTTAAAAATATTTTTTTTAAAGAATAATTTAATGAAAAAGAAAAATCTAATCGTTTTTGGAACAAGGCCAGAAGCTATAAAAATGGCTCCCTTGGTTCAAAAATTTTTAAAGAACCCAAATTTTATCACCAAAGTCTGCGTTACCGCACAGCACCGTGAAATGCTAGATCAAGTTCTTGATTTTTTCGAAATAACTCCAGATTTCGACCTAGATTTAATGCGGCCAAATCAAAATCTGTATTCCTTAACGGCAACCATCATTGAAAATATGAAGGCCGTATTGGACGAGGTAAAACCAGACTATGTTTACGTTCACGGAGATACTACAACTTCTATGGCAGTTGGTATTGCAGCCTTTTATAGCGGCGCGAAAATATGCCACGTAGAAGCTGGTTTACGCACCTTTGATAGGCAATATCCTTTCCCCGAAGAATTTAATAGGCAGCTAACGGGAAAAATAGCAGATTACCATTTTTCGCCTACTGAACTTTCCAAGAAAAATCTTTTGGCCGAAAACACAAAAGAGGAAAATATTTTGGTAACTGGAAATACAGTAATCGACGCACTTCTATATGGAATTGATAAGGTCAATGCCGAAAACTTTAAAGACGCCGAAATTGAAAATTTAAAAACTTTTTTAAATTTTCAGAAAAAAATAATCCTGGTAACAGGCCATCGAAGAGAAAATCATGGAGATGGACTTATTAGTATTTGCGCTGCCCTGAAAACCATTGCAGAAAATAATCCGGAGGTGCAAATAATATATCCAGTTCACCTAAATCCAAACGTTATAGGCCCCGTAAATGAACTTCTTGGAGGCATCGATAATATATATTTAGTAGCACCATTGGCATACCCTGCATTTATTTGGCTAATGGAAAAATCCTATCTTATAATTACGGACAGCGGCGGAATACAAGAAGAAGCACCCAGCTTGGGAAAACCGGTTTTAGTTACTAGAACAACTACCGAGCGCCCAGAAGCGGTAGAAGAAGGCACTGTAATTTTAATAGGAACGGATGCCGAAAGAATTATTGAAGAGACTGGAAAATTATTGAAAAATCACGATTATTATAAGAGTATGAGCATGCTCCATAACCCTTACGGCGATGGGCAAGCAACGCAACGAATCGTAAATTATATAGAAGCATTAAAAGATGGAAAATAAGCCCACTGTTGTAATGATGGGGTTAGGCTATATAGGCTTACCCACTGCCGCTTTAATAGCGAGCAAAAAACTAAATGTAACTGGTGTAGATATTTCACAAAGTGTAATTAATACAATTAACGAGGGGAAAATTCACATTGTTGAGCCCGATCTCGACGGCCTGGTTCATCATGTAGTGAAGCAGGGCTATCTTAAAGCTTCCACAGAGCCAATTGCGGCAGAAGTTTATCTCATTGCGGTACCAACACCCTTTAAAGAAAATCATGTGCCAGACCTCTCTTATGTAGAGAGCGCGGTTAAAAAAATAATTCCTACGATCAGTAAAGGGGCTTTGGTTATTTTGGAATCAACCAGTCCTGTAGGTACAACCCATAAAATCCAAGAAATAATTTTTGCGGAACGCCCAGACCTAAAGGGCGAAATTTACATAGCTTATTGCCCAGAGCGTGTTTTGCCCGGCAATGTAATTTATGAATTGGAGCAAAACGATCGCGCAATAGGGGGAATAGACGACGCCTCTACCGAAAAAGCTGTTTGGTTTTACAAGCACTTTGTTAAGGGAGAACTACATAGAACCAATTCACAAACCGCTGAAATGTGCAAATTGGTTGAAAACGCATCGCGCGATGTACAAATAGCCTTTGCAAACGAGCTTTCCATGATTTGCGATAAAGCAAATATAAACGTGTGGGAATTGATCCGTTTGGCAAACAAACATCCACGTGTAAATATTCTTCAGCCAGGAACGGGTGTAGGCGGGCATTGTATAGCGGTGGATCCATGGTTTATTGTTTCTGAATTTCCGGAAGAATCTAAAATAATTCGCTCTGCTCGCGAAATCAATAATTACAAAACAGAATGGGCCATTGAAAAAGTAAAGAATGCGGCACTTCAGTTTAAAATTGCAAAGGGCAGAGATGCAACTATTGCGTGTATGGGCCTTGCATTTAAACCAAACATAGATGATTTAAGAGAATCTCCAGCGTTACACGTTGCAGAAGCGCTTAAAAATGATGGTTTTGCAGTTTTATTTGTGGAGCCTAATTTAAATAAACACAGCAAATACCCGTTAACTGAAACCAAAGAAGCTACAGAAAAAGCCGATATCGTTGTGTTTTTAGTCGCGCACACCGGGTTTCGCGGGCTAAAGTTAAAAGAAGATATAGAGGTTTTTGATTTTTGTGGCGTACTCAATTAATAATTTGAAAAATAAATGCTTGTAGAGAAGGTAAATTGGGATAGTGATTTTTTTGGCTATAATGTGGGCAAATTAGTACTATCTAATAATTCAGACTTCAACTGGGAAACATTTCAGAAAGCAAGCGAAGCATTTAAGTTGGTGTATGTTTTTTCCGAGAAAAAACTGAATTATGCACCCTTAAAACTAATGGATGAAAAGGTTGTATTTCAACACAAACTTGATTTTCCAAAAAACATAACTTCCCATAAATGCATAAGCTCTTTCAAATTTTCTGAAGAAGGCTATGAACAATTAAAACAACTTTCTTTGGAAAGTGGGCTATATTCTAGATTCAACCAAGATGAGAATTTTCGAAATGATGAATTTAAAAGAATGTATCTACAATGGATCGAAAATTTGGTTATTAAAAACGAAGCCTTTGAAATAATTGTATACTTAGAAGGCAACGATATTCTAGGTTTTGCATCTTTAAATAAGAAAGACGATACTATTGCAAATATTGGCTTAGTTGCGGTTAGTAATAACGCACGAGGAAAAGGTATTGGTGCCCTAATCATTGAAGAAGCAATACATAGTGCTGCAAAATATGGTTATAAAAGTGTTGAGGTTGTAACACAAATAGATAATCAAGCTGCCGTTGGACTTTATAAAAAATGCGATTTTAAAATAAAATCAATTACAAATATTTATCACTACTGGAATCTATGATACCTTTTAACAAACCATTTCTTTCCGGAAACGAACTTCAATATATATCAGAAGCTGTAACCTCTGGCAAAATTTCTGGAAACGGCATTTTTACTAAAAAATGCCAACATTTTTTTGAGGAAAAATTTGGTTTCAATAAAACGCTATTAACAACCTCTTGTACAGACGCGCTAGAAATGGCAGCGTTGTTAATCAATATAAAGCCTGGAGACGAAATAATTGTACCATCTTATACATTCGTTACCTCCGCCCTCGCTTTTGTGCGTGAGGGAGCTAAAATTGTTTTTGTAGATAGCAGAACAGACCATCCTGGAATGGACGAGCAGAAAATTGAAGCTGCCATTACCCCAAAAACTAAAGCTATTGTAGTTGTGCATTATGCTGGAGTTGCTTCAGATATGGATGTTATAATGGATGTGGCCCTTCGCCACAACTTGTATATTATAGAAGATGCAGCCCAAGGTATAGATTCATATTACAAACAAAAACCCTTAGGTGGCATTGGCCATCTAGGTGCTTTTTCTTTCCATGAAACGAAAAATATTATCTCTGGCGAAGGTGGATTACTGACTATAAATGATAAGAAATTTATGGACAGATCTGAGGTTGTTTGGGAAAAAGGCACCAATCGCTCTGCTTTCTTTAAAGGTGAAGTAGATAAATATGGGTGGGTAGATACTGGTTCTTCATTTTTACCTTCAGATATTATTGCAGCATTTTTATATGCTCAGCTAGAAAATCTAAAAACGATACAAACAAAACGAAAAATTCTGTGGAATACCTATTTTGAAGGGCTTCAAAATCTTCAAAAATCTGGAAAAATTACACTTCCCTCCATCCCCGAATTTGCCACCAATAACGCCCACATGTTTTACGTGGTTACTGAAAACCCGAAGCAACGCGATGGGTTGATTGCATTTTTAAAAGAAAAGGGTGTACATGCTGTTTTTCATTACCTTTCACTTCATAAAAGTTCATTTTATGAAGGATTATACGGCAAGACCGAACCCCTCCTTAACGCAGATAGATATTCCGAGAATTTAATTAGACTACCCTTGTTCTATGAATTAGAAATAGCACAAGTGGAATATATTGTACAGTGCATTTCCGATTTTTATAAAAATTAGTAACAACTTTGCCATAGCATCAATTAAATTCAAACCCTTTGAAAATACTTCATATAACTTCAGATGAAAAGTTTATAAATAGTATTTACTGGCAGTTCGAGAATGTTTTTCCGGGAAAAAATGAGTTTGTGGTTTTTTTGCCCAAAGGAATTACAAAGCCAAAATATGTCGCACTAGAGAATAATCTTCAAATAATTTCTGAAAATGCGCAGGGACTTGCACATTGCTTGAGCACGATTAATAAGTTCGATTTAGTTATTTTTCATGGCTTGATGTACTTCCAAAGCTTAGTTTTTTTGAAATCGAAAAACCCTGAAAAATTTGTTTGGTTTTTTTGGGGTGGTGAACTTTACGACAATCCGGCCGCGAATTTTGCCAGTACAATGGGAGCCAAAACGATCAAAACCCAAACCCGTGAAAGTATTAAGGGTAAAATAAAAAAGGCTATAAGACCCTTCTATTATCAATTAAAACATGCCTCCCTAACTCCTGAAAAATCTGTTTTAAAAGCTGCGCGGCAAATAAAGAATTTTGGGGTAATCCACGAAGAAGAAGTGGCGTTGCTGCAATCAAAACAGTTATTGCGCAAAGATGTAAGGCATATTAAGATGTCTTATTACCCAATTGAATATATCTTTAAAGGAATTGAGAATAGCACGGTTACACAGCAAAATATACTGGTGGGCAATTCCGCTTCCCGAACGAACAATCATTTGGAAGCTTTCGAGATTTTAAAAATGATGCCATTAAACAATACTAAAATAATTGTACCGGTAAATTATGGCGATATGAATTATGCAGATAGAATCGTAGAAAATGGAAAGAGCCTTTTTGGAGAAAATTTTCACCCTATTACTACATTTCTGCCTTTACAGGAGTATAATACATTTATTGCCCAATGTGGCATTGTAGTGATGAATCATTACAGGCAACAGGCCATTGGTAATATTCTGGCAATGTTGTGGATGGGCGCAAAGGTATATTTGGATGAAAAAAATACATTTTATCATTATCTAAAAAGAAAACAGCTTCATATATATTCCATAGAAAAAGATTTGCGCCCAGAGAATACGGAAGCTTTGACAAATCTGGAAACAGAAAAAGTTGCCCATAACAGACAAGTTTTAACGACCGAAATAAGTTTTGAAACCTTAGAGACAGACCTTCAAAATCAATTGACAGCAATAGTGAATGAGTATTAGCAAACAGGCAATAAACGGTGTAAAATGGACCACGGTTGCAACCGCGACCATTGCTATTTGCATGTTGTTGAAAATTTCAGTTTTAACCCGGTTTTTAGATAAGGCCGACTTCGGGCTAATAGCACTGGTTACCTTTATTCTCGGATTTATGGATTTGTTTATGGATATGGGCATAACTTCTGCCATACTCCACAAACAGAATATACAAAAGAAGGAATATGCAAGCTTATACTGGCTGAACGTAATTTTTAGTTTAATCCTCTTCGTGCTAATTATTGCATTAAGCCCCCTTTTAGCAGGTTTCTATAATGAGCCATTATTGGTGCCGCTTATTACCCTTATGGGAGTGGGCATCATCTTTTCGGCCGTTGGAAGGCAATACAAGACTATTTTACAAAAGGAAATTGAATTTAAGACCATTGCCTTGGTAGAAATTATTGCCGCCGTAATATCGTTAATTTTGGCTATTGTATTGGCCATAGAAAATTTTGGCGTCTATGCCCTAGTTTATTCTGCCTTGGCGCAATACTTTATTAGCAATGTTTTGTTTTTTATTATTGGGATAAAGAAACAGCCTCTATTGTTTCATTACAATTATGCAGAAACCAAACCTTTTTTAAAAATAGGAATATACCAGGTTGGAAGTCAGGTGGTAAACTATTTCAACAGAGATTTGGATATTTTAATTGTAGGGAAATTTTTCGGAACAGATTTATTGGGTGGCTATAGCCTTGCGAAACAACTTGTATTTAGACCTGCCCAAATATTGAATCCAATTTTTACACGCGTTGCCAGCCCAATTTTGGCAAAAATGCAGAGTGATATTCAATTACTAAAAACAAATTATTTAAAACTGTTGAATGCCGTTAGCAGCATCAATATTCCAATATATACGGGTATTATAATTTTTGCGCCACTAATAGTTACCATTTTATACGGCGAGCAATACCTCAACATTGTTCCCGTGGTTCGGATACTTAGTATTTATATGATATTTAGGGCCATCGGAAACCCTGTGGGTAGCCTGGTTATTGCTACCGGAAGAACAGATTTGGAATTTTTCTGGAATGTTTTCACGCTAATCTTTTTGCCAATTGCTATAATTCTTGGCGCACAATTTTCAATAGAAGCGGTAGCAATAGCAATTACAGTTGCAATGGCAATATTGCTGGTGCCAAGTTGGCGGTTTTTGGTTTATAGATTAACGGGTGCCTCGCTCAAGGAGTACCTAGTTGCTATAATCCCAAAGTTTAAGTATGCTGAAATAAGGGCACTTTTAAAAAAGAAATAAACGTACCAATTAAATTATAAGCTAGCTATTTTCACTAATCAACAGCCTCATATTCTAATTCTATTATTACATTTTGCTGAGGGATAGTTATTTTACTCGGATAATTAGCAGCATTGTATTCATATTGAAAAGTAGTGTACACCTCCCCGTTCACTTTATATTCTGTGGGATTATTTGTATTGTTGAAATTATAAAAGTGTGGAATTTGGTTTAGCCAAACTAATTGGATTGGAAAATATATAAACCCACCAATGTCCCTAGCAGCATGCCCATAAATACTCGGTAGATATCCACTTCTATAGGTATGCCAATTATTGGCCTCATCATAGGTTATTTCTGTAACATTAGAGCCATTGGTTAATTTGGTTAAATTGCCATTATCATATTCAAAATAGACTCTATCTACGTGTGAATTATCTATATTAAGACAGGTATACTTTGTAATATTGTTATTGCTGTCAATTTCAAGCGTTACTTCATAATTAGAAATATAGATTTCTGGTGGACCGCCATCGAACAATTCGTAAGTATGTGTATATCTATAATTTAAAGGGGCATCAAATTGGAAGTCGGTGTCCGAAAGAATATCTTCCCCAGTTTGATGTCTTGTAAGACCCGTCAAGGTAGTATTGGAATACTCGTAAGTTGATCTAGCCGATGGATTTCCTGTGGCATCCCTATAACGGGAATATTCGGTTAGAATCTTGTTGTTTTGATTGTAAGTAAAGTCAATGTTTGTATATCCTGTTGGGCTGGGGTCGCCTCTATAGGTTAATAAGCCCTGAGCGTTATAATTCAATATAAATTCATAATTACCCTGACTATAACTTTTAAGCCTTAAATTAGTAGTGTTATCCGAAGTGTTTGGATCATCTTCGCTGCAGGCTACCACAAATAATAGTAATGCCAATGACCATATTAAATTATAGGTTTTTGAAGTTTTCATAATTAATATGTTTTGGGGCTAAGACTTTATAAACTTTTTTGTGATGGATTTTCCCTGAAAAGAGGCATTTAAAAAATATAATCCAGAAGCTAAATCTGAAATATCCAACGTAGTATTTGACGTTGTTCTAATTAGCACACCCGTGGTAGTGTAAATTTGAATAAGTTCCGGAGTTTCTTTGGCTTTGATAATTAAAATATCTCTTGCAGGGTTAGGAAATAAATCGAAAGTTGCTAAATTTTGTTCGTCAACCCCAAGTACACATTCTTCACTAAAATTTGCTGTTGTATCTTTGCACCAACCCACCATAGGATCGCCACGGTAACACTGTCTGTTATTTGCATTTACAACATTATCAACTTTTATACATTGAAGATTTGGATTATTTTCCGCATCCATATATGGCATATTTATATTATTACCATTTTTAATATTCAAATATGTTAATTGATTATTATAACAATCTAAAGCAATTAAATTTGGGTTTTGACTGAGATCTAAATGCGTTAGGTTTGCATTACTAAAAGTTATGTATCTGAGTTTAAAATTTTGGGTCACATCTATGTTAGAAAATTGAGTATCTTTAAAACTAAGGCCTTCTAGATTTGAGTTTTGACTAACATCTAGACTGGTTAATTGTGTTGAATCACAATGTAACTTTTTAAGACTGGAGTTGTGTGTTACATCAAGAGTGGTCAATGGGTTTATAGAAACCCATAACTCTTCCAAGTTTGGGTGCTGAGTTACATCTATATTCGTTAATTCATTGTGATAACAAACAAGCAACTCCAGATTCAAGTTCTGCGATATGTCTAAATTCGTTAATTGGTTCCATGAGCAACGTAATTTTTTTAGGTTTTGGTTTTGTGAAATGTCAAGGACCGTCAATGAATTGTCGTGACAGTTTAAATCTTCAAGATTCACAAAACTTTGAATACCATTTAAGGCTTGTATTCCTTTGTGTTCAATAGTTATTATTAGAGTAGCTTCAGCTTCAGTTACTTGTATTTCTCCATCACCATTTGTATCAATTATTGGCGAATGGTTCAGTAATGCGTTTTTAAAATTCGCATCTGGAATATTCACGATTTGGGCTTGAGCAATACTGCTTATAAGGAATAGCGTAATTATGTAGTAAATCTTCATTTTGATTTTTTTTTGATTAATCTTTTAAAACCTTTTTGACTACGGTTCCTTTACTAGTTTGGATTTTTAAATAATATACTCCAGCGGAAAATGATTTAAAATCTATTTTCTCAAAATTATTATATAACGTTTTAAGTTTTTTACCAAATATGCTGAAAATGGTTAGCTCTTTAATATACAATCCATTTGTAGTCTCTATGTTTATAAAGTCAATTATGGGGTTAGGATATACTGCTAAATTTAGAATTGAAAAGTTATCTTCCACCCCCATCAATTCACATTCTGTTTGCCCTTCCTCTTCTACATAAATAGTAGTAGGATCAATATCGGTCCAGTTTATCGTACTATAACTACAATCGTCAACATAAATATACGGAAGGTTTGGGCTGTTTATTACTACAAACTCTTGAATTACGGTATTATTACCATTTCTTATATCAACTTTTACCAAAGTATTATTTTGACCAAAAAGGCGAACTTCCCTCAAGTTTGGATGATTTGACAAATCTAATTCTGGAAAAGAATTTTCGCCACATGTTAAATACATCAAACCTATATTGTTGCTTAAATCTAAACTATTAATAAGATTGTTAAAACAACTAAGTTCCGTTAAATTTGTATGTTGACTAAGATCTAATGCGGTTAATTGATTATTATTGGCCGTCAATGCGCTTAGATTAACATTTGGATGCAAAGGAATATTAGAAAAATTATTATTACTTGCATCTAATGTTATTAAACTAGAAAAATCCTCTAGTCCCGTAAGGTTATCAATATTTTGATATTGGATATTTAAAAAATTAACATTTGAAATATTACTAGTCAACACATAATCGTCTAGAATATCATCAAATCCTAAATCAATTAATCGTTGCTCAAAATTGTCGTCAGGCACATAAGTAGTTTGCGCATATACTGTTAAAAAGGGCATAAGGATAATTAGGAATACAAACTGAAGTCTCATTATATTTAAAATTTAAATTTGAAGATACTAAATTTTATATACTCCGTAGAATAAAGCTAAATGGTATTTTTTTCCATCTTTGGAAAATTGAATTGTGCGGTCCTTTATCTGGATATTAGAAACAGAATTTTTGTATAATTCAGATTATACCTAAACCCCGGAAGTTAATCTATTGCAGACCTTTCGCTTTTTCACCTATGGTAAGTGCGTAAGTGAATATTGAAGCCTAGATATGGAAATTTCTTTTGCCGTAATTTTGTCATTATCACTGAATGATTGTTCAACGGACTTAATGTTTTTTGGAAACAAAACCGTTATTACATTATTCTATTAAATACGCTGTAATCGACTTTGTCATCCCCAAAAACTTTTCTTTGTAGATTTCAGAACTGGGAAACAGTGCTTTCATTTTCTTTTTTGAAACAAGAATTATTTGCTCCGCCTGATCTTTTGCTTCTTCAGTAGAAATTTTTGTACCTCTGGAAAGCTTCGTTTTACTCAGCACAAAAACCTTTGCTTTTTTAGGTAGAAACTGAAAATAGGGCAGTAAATAATGAGGTTCTACAAAGAAGTATTTATAGGGTGTTTGTATATAAAAATTCTTCCCTACTCGTTGCACTTCCTCTGCCATTCGAATCTGATTCTCTTGGGTGTAAAGATGTTCAATGACCGAATTAGAAAAAACGAGATCAAATTCTTTATCCTTAAATTCTGAAAGATTGCAGGCATCTCCTTTAACCGAAATCATATTGGAATAATGCGTATCGAATTTGGTAAGATTTAAAAGAGTAATCTGCACATTCGGTTTTTTATCATAGCCCCTATTTACCCAAAAAGATTCTGTACCCCCTACGTCCAGGATGGTTATGGTTTGGTTGCCTTCCAGTTTTTTTAGTTGCCCTTCAAAAAAGGCAAATCTTTTATTCCTAAAGCGGTTTGCAAGTGAATTTTTATTGTTGTAGTTGGCTAGATCATTTATAAAGGACATGTATTTGAAATTTTAATGTGAAAGCACTAGCTGATAAAGAAAAGAAATTTTTATAAATATTTTAAACAATTTTAGGCAAAAAAAATACGGTTACCTCATTTTAAAAATAGATTTCTTGCCGTCTTTTATGAAATGTATTGAATTCCCATGAATAGTACAGTTTACAATGGGCGTTTTATATAAGTCTGATTGTATTTCAATTATAGTAATTAGCTTATTACCTTCTTTTCGCACTTTTACCTGTGGTATAGGCGTAAGCGAATATTGAATCCTCGATCTGGAAATTTCTTTTGCCGTAATTTTATCATTATCGCTAAATGATTTTACAACTGCCTTAATGTTTTTTGGAAACAAAACCGTGGCACTATTCTCTGAAATGGTAACATTTAAATTCGCCTTTTCACTAAAATTAAATTGTTGGCTTATACTTTTAATGAGATTTGCATCTTTGGATTCTGCCCAATCCTCGAGCACAATAACGTTCGGTTTTATAAAATACAAATTGCGTTTTACTTCTATAGAATCATACATATTGTGTTCGGCAGAAATTATGTCTATATCGTCACTTGTATAATATCCCGTAAGTTTTGAATATTGGCCCTCTTTACCCAATTTATAATCCGCATCGTTAATAGCAATGGAATTATGTGCAAAAACTGATGTTAAAAAGGGCCTATATGTATTTTCATATCCATAATAACCTTGATCTGTAAGAATATCAATTCCAAGTGTTTGAAAGATGAATTGTAAATCATCATTGTGTTTATGGGTCAGGGAGTAATAATTTGCAAAAAGTGCTACATAACTGCTGTCATCTGCTTGAGTGCGTAACGTAGCAATGTTGTTTTCAAAATTAACCATGGATGGCAATCTTTTGCCAGACATAACGTTTAAAATGCGTTGGTCATTACCAAAACTTTCTGCCAAATGTTGGTTTAAATACTCAATTTCACTATCGCCCCAAATAGGAAAAGTAAGGTCTGGCTTCACCAATTGCAAGAGCACATCATTCTTTTTCAATAATTTAAGCTGAAAAGCAGGGTTGATATCTTTTTTTTCAATAAGGTCTATTATTTTACGGTCCAGATTGTGATTAAAGATGTGGTAAGTTGTGGCATGTTCTTTTGCCAAACCACTATCATCAATTATATAATCAATATTTTTTAATGTACGGGTAACAGTGGGCTCGTAAATAGCTTTGTATAATTGAGTGTTCGCTTTTGTAATTTTTGCCAACGCCAAAAGACTTCTATCCATTATCAATGCATGGTTTGTAGGTTGGTAATTCTTAGGATCCAGCATATACGTGGCATTGAGCGATAGGAGATCAAAAGCCTTTTGAATAAATTCAGTATCTGGATCATCCTGTTCTAATTCATTGTACAAAGTTTGTAAAAGATGTCCCGTCCGCATGCCCACTGTTCCCATTTCCCAAGTTTGATCTGAGGTTTTTTCCTCGAGAGATTTGTGTGCCGCTACATAGCTTAAAACATAGGCTTTCGCTTTTTCGTGATATTGCTTGTCGCCATAGCTGTGGTAGGTATGATTTAAAATAGATACAAAAAATAGATTTTCAAAATACGCTTGCCAACTAGCATTATTCTCTGGATTTTCTGTCCATGTAATTTTATTTAGAGGAATATATTGGGGTTTAAAGGAATGTAAAACAACTAATGAATCCTTTAAAATTAAATCTGCATATTTTTTCGTTTGGATGGAATCATAGGGCACGGTTCTGGGTATTTCATCAAAATTTATCGATTCCGAAATATCATACAAACTAAGGGCGTAGTTTTTTTCACCCAAACGGATTTCAATAGCGGTGTCTTTTAATTTTTCGGTTCTTGATTTATTACAGCTTAGAAAAAGCAGGGCAAGAAAAAGACACATTATAAATTTACTAATTTTCATAGATGTTAATTAAGCCAAAAATTGGTTGCTATTTTTATTTCAAATCTACATAAAATTAAATCTAGAAATTTTTACGAGCATTACATTTATATATTTGTTACCGGTTATGATAAAATTTAAAAAACAGTAGCTTTGTGGCAACACTGGAAAGCGCTAAATTTTCCATAAACTTTTGCATTGAAGTCTATATATCAAATTATACTGATCGTCCTTTTTTTAACTGTTAGCACTCTTAGCTTCAGTAGTCTCATGGCATTATGCCTAGTGCTTCTTTTGGCTGGTGCATGGGTGGTCGCAAAAAAAGGAAAGCTTGAAGTACCGCACTATGTTATTATTGCGGGCTGTTTATATGTACCATTTTTAATTTTGGGTTTAATTCACCAGTATCCTAATCCTACAATAGATATTAAATTTCAGTTCTACGGCCTTATTTTTTACCTGTTCTTGGTAAATGTGAAGGACTTTAAGTTACTGCGGTTACTCTTTATTTTAAATGCCGTAGTGGCTGTGGTTTATATAATGAGCTATTTAGGCTTTGTGCCCAGTCTGTGGAATATAGATACCACAGGTAAAGGTGGCCGTGTGTATGGTCCGTCTATTATACCTATAGTGCTTATTGGGTTTTACTACTTATACAACAGAATGTCTCTTGACATGCCCCTCGCTATTTCGTGGGTAATTGCCTTGGTTTACCTGTTTCTTACTTCAAACTTACAGAACCTTGTAACTGCAGGAGTCTTGCTTTTGTTGATAATAATAAATGTGAAAAAACTTTTTAACCCAGCTTTTATAGTAGGTTTTTCGCTGATGATTGTTGTGTCTGTAGCATTCTTTAATTCGAAATATGCGCCAGAGGCAATTAAGGAAAAATTGCCCTATGTTCTAAAACCTTGGGAATATGAAAGTTTGAAAATTCGTATTCAGGATTTAAACACGGCCCTTATAACAGAAAATTTTACCTGGTCTGAAAAAATAATTGGGAAAGGTTTTGGCGTAAATACAACAGTTTATCGCGAAAACAAAATAGCGCAATATTTTAGCGGGAAATTTACATTTCTGGAAATAGACAATGGATTTTACTATATCTATCACCGAGGTGGATTTCTATTGCTATTTATATTTTTATTAGCCCATGTTTATCTGGTCTATAAAATACCTTCTATGAAGGCAAAACTCGGATTTATGGCCATAGTACTAATTACAAATCTGCTATCCATTCATTATTTTACAAACGTATTCTATTTAATTGTGCCATTTTTAATTCTTGAAACCGAGATTCGCAGCAAGCAAAGGCTCCTTAAAAACCCAGGTAATGAAGAATAGTTTATACGTTGTGCCCAATCTGAAAAAGATTTCCGGTGGACCCATTACCCGTATCAATTTGTTTAAAAACACCTTTCAGAAAAATGGAGGCAAAATAATAACGGGAGGAAACAAATTGAAATCGATATTTAAAAGTCGCAATTTGTGCTATGTTGAATCTGCCACTAATAGAATAAGCTTAATCGACGTTTTGCCACTGCTGTTTATAAAATTCAGATCAAAAAAAGTAATTGTTTTTATCCGCGATATTTATATCGAACTTTTCCCTGAAGATTATAGTGGTTTGCGTAAAAAAGTTACGTTTTATTTAAACAAACTGAGCAATTTTTACCTTACTTGGGTCTCTACTTCTATGGTGTTTCCTACTACGGAAATGGGTGAAGTATTTTTCAAGAAAAATAAAATTTTTCCAACACGTCCATTTTCCGATTTGCCGCCCGGAACCTATAATATTACAGAAAATGTGCAGCCTCCGGATTTTTCTAAAAAACTGGGGCTTTTATATTTGGGAAGTATTGATTATAAAAATTCTGGGTTTGAAGCTTTTGTTACCTTTTCAAAAAAATATGCCCAACACTACAATTTCTTTGTGTTATCTGGAGCAGTCAATATTCAGGAAATGGTAGAAGGCAGTCCGATAAAAGCTACAAAGGTTCCCAGAAATGAAATTTCGCAATTTATTCAAAATAACAATATTGCTTACGCGCTGCATACGCGGCCACGAAATATGTACGACGATCTAACGTTTCCTATAAAAGTGTTCGATTTTTTAAGTTTTCAGCTGCCATTTTTTACTGAAAAACATATTCCTTTACAGAAGCTTTTAAGCAACGATTATCCTCTTTTTGCATCTTTTGAAAATATAGATGCAATACACCAACAAATTCAAAAAATAGGAGCAGCAGAATACGAAGCCTTGCTGCAATCCCTAAAAAAAATAGCCTTTAACAACACCTATGATAAACGGTATAAAAAGTTACTGGATCAATAATTCGCCACGGCGAGTTTTTTTTGAGGCCAGCACCTATCTATTTGTCGCCACTTTACCGTTGTGGGAAAATTTGAATACAATTATATTATGGTTTTTTATTGCCTCCTCCATATTTCTGCTAAAACCAAAGGAGCGATTTCAGAATCTTAAAAAAAACAAAATTGCTTTTTACTTTTTGGTGGCCCTCTTTTTATTGTTTGTAATGGGCTGGTTTTTTTCAACGAATGTAAAAGACGCACTTCGGGATATAGAGCGTAGCTTAGGCCTTGTTTTAATTCCTTTTATAATTCTGTCGCATAAACGCGAAGACTTTAATCTAAAACGAACTTATATTTTCTTTGGAATAGGCCTATTTACCGGAATGGTAATATGCTGGGCGTATATTATTGAATCCATTTTAACCAATGCCACCCCGTGGGTACAGGCAGGATATTTTTTTAAGTGGATATACAATGGGTGGAATGCCTTAATACCTTTGGAGGCGCACCCAAGCTATTTTGCAGTAATGCTGGTAATCTTTATACTGGGAATTATACGAATGCCTGAATTTATTAATTTAAGGAAAAACAAATTGAAACTCGTGCTACTATTGGCGCCGTTCTTTCTGTTTTTGATAGAAACCAGTAGCCGAATTGGAATTATTTGTTTGGTAGTAATGATTGTTATAACCATTTTTAGAAAGCTGGAAATTAAAAAGATATTCTATTTCATAGGTTTGGTAATACTTTTGGCAATTTTGTCTTTAAAGTTTGATTATTTAGGAACCAAATTCTCCGCAATTGTCGATACTCAAGGCAATGTAACCCTGGACAGATACCCAAGGTGGATTGCAATTCTCTCTGAATTCGATGACCGTGGCAACTATATTTTTGGGGTGGGCACTGGCGACTCCCAAGCGTTGTACAATTTAGCTTATAGCAAGGGCGATTTTACCATAGCTCTAAACAATAAATACAATGCCCACAACCAATATTTGGAATTTCTTGTTTCAAACGGGATTTTGGGATTGCTCATTTTTCTTATTGTTTTACTCATTTTTTATAAAAAAACTAGGCTTACAGGAGAAGCATTGAGCTTCTTTATAATTGTTGCTCTATTTTCATTTTCAGAAAGTATATTCGGAATAAGTAAAGGCGTTTTTATTTTTGCGTTTTTCTATTCCTTTTTTATTCTTTGGTATCCAAATACCAAAGAACTTAACCAAAACGAAGCAAACGAACGTCTATGTGTGGAATAATTGGTTCTATTAATAAACCGTATAATTTAGATGCGCTAAAACTAATAGCGCACCGAGGGCCCGACGCTTCAGAAATTGAAAGTTTTAAGGTTGCCCAACACGATATTAGATTGGGCCTTGTACGGCTTGCAATTGTTGAACTTTCCGATGCGGGAAGGCAACCCATGATTTCTTCCTGCGGAAAATTCGCTATTACGTTCAATGGCGAAATTTATAACCATCTGGATTTAAGGAAAAAACTAAAAGAGGTTGAGTTTAAAGGCCATTCCGATACTGAGACCATTCTTTATTACCTAAGAAAATATGGCATAGACAGCGTTAACGATTTCAATGGAATTTTTGGATTTTCATTTTTAGATATTGAAAATGAAAAATTGTATTTGGCTCGCGACCATTTCGGGGTAAAGCCAGTTTATTACTTTAAAGACGATACAAGCTTTATTTTTTCCTCTGAAATTCGCCCGGTTAAAAACTTGATGGATAACGCTGCGCCAGATTTTAATAACCTGCCAACCTTACTACGTCTTCGTTATCTGCCTTCACCATTAACCCTGCACAAGGATATTCAAAAACTAAAGCCTGGCCATTATATTGAAGTAGATTTGGCTTCGAAAACTTTGCATTTTAAGGAAAAGTATTTTGTAAAGGAATATATAACACCTCAAAAAATTACAAAACAGAATACGCTGGAAGGCTATGAAACGCACATTGAAAATGCCGTAAAAAGGCAATTAATGGCCGATGTGGAAATAGGCATTTTTTTAAGCGGAGGTGTAGATTCGGCAGTTGTTGCGGCGATAGCGCAGAAACATTCCGACAAAAAACTAAAAGCCTTTACCGTAGGTTTTGAAGGCTTGCACGAGGAAGATGAAATTGATGCCGCCGCCGAAACAGCCGAAATTTTGGGCTTGGAGCATTTTTCAACCAAAATAAATTTTGATAATTTTCTTTCCATTTTTGAAGAGACTACACGAATAATTGAAGAACCCTTGGCTACAACATCGGTTATCCCAATGTATTATCTTTCCCAATTGGCTTCAAAATATGTAAAAGTTGTGCTCACTGGGCAAGGTGCAGATGAGCCTTTGGGAGGGTACCAAAGATACCAAGGCGAAGTTATTTCTGAAAAAATTCCACGGGGGCTTATTCATTCGGCAAATAAAATCATTCCCCACATTGGCGTTAAAAATGAACGCATTTTGCGCTCCGTAAATGCACTTGGTGAAAAAGATGACGTGCAGCGATTTTTAAATGTGTATTCTATTTTCACGCAGAACGACATAAAAAAGTTACTGAACGTAAAAGAGGAAAAAGCATTTGGGTTGATTTCTTATTTCTATAATACGCTTAATTGTAGCCGAAAAAAAACCTCGGCAGAGCGGATGATGGCTATAGATGTACGCATGAATCTGCCAGACGATTTGCTTCTGTATACAGATAAAATTACGATGAATTTTTCTTTGGAATGCAGAGTGCCAATGCTGGACACCCATTTAGTAGGTTACATTGAAGCGTTGCCAGCAAAAGAAAGATTGGCCTTTAGACAGACAAAAATTATACATAAAGAATACGCGAAGAAAATGTTGCCGGAACGAATCATTAACCGCAAAAAATTCGCCTTTCAATCGCCAACTAAAATTTGGTTTAAAAATTATAACGATCAAATTTTGGAAAAGCTTTTGAACCCTGGTCCATTTACCGAAATATTTAATAGGGAAGCTATTAAGAACGTACTGGACGAGCATTTAAAAGGTTACAATAAGGAAAAGCAAATATTTCTATTGTTGAGTATTTATTATTGGCTGCAGGATAACAAATAAATTTAAGAAACTGAAGATGAAAATATTCCTAATTTCAAATATGTACCCTTCTTCAAAGGATTCTCTCTTTGGGGTATTTGTGAAGAATTTTAGGCTCGAACTTGAAAAAAAGGGAGTTGTTTTTTCAGCAGTATCCGTTATTAAGGGCAAAAAACCGAACAACCTTAGCAAGGCAGTTTCCTATCTAAAATATTATTGTTCCATTTGGTATAATTTTATCTTTAAGAAATACGATCTTTTGTACGTGCATTTTATGTCGCACAATGCGCCAGCCTTGGCTTTTTTGTTATTTCTTTTCAAAAAGAAAAAACCTTTGGTTATAAACGTACACGGAGATGATGTAACAAATTCAAAAGGCAAAAAAATTGATGTGTTGAATAAGTTCATTTTAAAAAAGGTGGATTTAGTGGTTACGCCTTCAACCTATTTTAAGGAAATGATGCTGGAGAACTATCCTTTTTTAACACAAAAACAAATTTTTGTTTCCCCTTCTGGAGGCGTGGACGCAACAAGGTTTTATCCAATGGAAAGAACCAGTAATGAAGTACCAATTCTTGGAATGATTTCCAGAATTGATGAAGGAAAAGGATGGGACGACTTTTTAAAGTCCTTAAAAGTTTTAAAGGAGAAAGGCGTAAATTTTAAGGCGATTATAGCCGGTCAAGGACTTCAGGAACCTATAATGAAAAGGATGATCAACGATTTCGGGCTCCAAAACAACGTAGATTTTCTTGGACTTATAAAGCAGGAGCAATTAGTTCATCTTTACAATAAAATGGATGTAATGGTGTTTCCTACAAAGCGAGAAGCAGAGAGTTTAGGGCTTGTTGGCCTTGAAGCAATGAGTTGTAAAACACCTGTTATTGGCGGCGATATTGCAGGGCTAAAGACGTATATTGAAAATAACTTAAACGGGATGTTATTCGAACCTGGGAATGTTTTAGAATTAACCATTTGCATCGAAAAATATCTTAACTTTTCAAAAGAAGAAAAAGAAAAAATGAGGCTAGAGGCTTATAAAACTGCTACAGCCTATGAAAGCGAATTTGTAATGCAAAACCTACTTGCTCAACTAAAAATAGTATGTACAAGAAATTAATATTGGCTTTTTACTATGGTGTAATTTACCATTTGCCGCATTCAAGATTTATTTCTTTTACGAGGCCTATTCGTTCTTGGTATGTTTCAAAAATATTGAAACTGATGCCTTATGGCGACAAAAGTTTTATAGAGAATAACGTATACCTATCTAATGGCGAAAACCTGAAAATTGGCTCCGGTTGCCAAATAAACGAAAATGTATTTATTCAAAGTGCCTTTATTGGCAACAATGTAATGATTGCGCCAAATGTTGCAATATTAAGTACTTCCCACAATCATTTAAGCACCGAAATTCCTATGGCAAATCAAGGGGAAACAGCACCCAATCCGCCAATTATTGAGGACGATGTTTGGTTGGGCAGAAATGTGGTGGTAATGCCAGGTATTAAAATAGGAACCGGTTCTATTATTGCGGCAGGTGGAGTAGTTACAAAAGATGTAGCACCATTTTCAGTGATGGGTGGGGTGCCGGCAAAACTAATACGTTCTAGAAAATGAAAAATTTGTGGCTCTTAATTTTTTCACTTTTATTAATGGCCTCCTGTGCAAAACCTAAAGTTATGTTTGTACTTGCCGGGCAAAGCAATGCCGTACATTTGGGAGATACACTTGCATATCATTATAAGAAGTTGACGGGCAGTGAAATTTATATAATACAATGCGCCAAAGCTGGGAGTGCGTTAAATGCAAAAGCCGAAACAAATAATTGGGGAAATTGGAGCCCTACCGGAACTTTATTGGATGCAAGTTTTGATGAAATAGATAAAAGACTTTCCTTCATTTATCCTCCTTACAATAAAGAAGATACTATAAAGGCAGTAATTTGGTCCCAAGGAGAAAACGATGGCGAAGCAATAGGAAAAAGTATTTTAACAGCTGAAGAATACAAGGCTGATTTAAAAAACTTAATTTCAGAATATAGAAAAAGATATGGTTCCACTTTGCCCTTTATCATAATTGAAACGGGAAGGCATGCCACTTGTAAGGAATGTGACGAGGGATATACCGTTGTTCGAAAAATTCAAGGAGAGGTTGCAACAGAAGATGAGTACACTTACATAGGTTATAATGAAACAAAGGACTTTATTGACCGCAAATGGCTAACGGACCCCGTACATTATAACCCAGAAGCCCTTAATGATATTGGGGAAAAATTAGCTAATTTTATGGTAGCGAACGGTATTCAGTAAATATTATTCATTACATTTATTTCTAATTAAATTTAACGTTATGAGAATTTCACCCTACTTTTTAATCATCTTTCTTTTTATAGGATGTACAAATAGCGATAATGTTACTGAGGAATCAGAAAGCCCATTAGTAATAACCAGTTTTTCTCCAGTTGAAGCATCCGTAGGAGATGAGATTGTTTTTCTAGGCGAAAATATTGATCCAGCAATTATATATAGAATTTCTTCAACGGAATTGAAAGTGAAACCACAAGCGTAACCGAAACCCAACTTATTACCACAATACCGCAAGGCGCCACTTCTGGCGAGGTGGTTATAGCTTATGAAGATTTCACACTAATGGTAGGTACCATCGAGATTGTTGAAATTATTGAGGAATTGGATAAACTATACGGATACCTACCAATTCAGGGGGGTGGATGTGATGTTTTGAAAATCTATAATCTAGATGTTAATACAGGAATGTTGATAGATGAAATTGGCCAGCTGCATAATCAATCTTGTTATGAATATCATTCTTCAAATTTTTATAGAGAAGCAAATATTTTCGTACACACCTTCATTATACGTTATGGTCAAGGAATGCCATATGGTAAAGGATGTAGCATTTTAAATTTAACTACTGGGGCTAGGCCAGTGGACATTAAATGACGGCGGAGATAGAGATGGCAGCATCTTAGCTGCTATTAATAATAAAATATACTACATATATCGCTATTATGATAGTATTGATGATATTTATGAAATTAGATCGGCCAATATAAATAAAACCGATGTTTCAATACATTATGAATTTCCCACAGATTTTATTTACGACATAAAACATTCTGGATTTCTTCCATCTACAAATGAACTGCTTCTCTTCACCACAAATAATACTGGGCAACCTATTTTAATGAAATTTAATGTTGACACTTCTAGTCTTAACAGTACTAACATTTCTGATACATATACGCATATATTTATAACTGCTACTGAAAGAATTTTTGGCGTTAAATCATCGGGGGGCTCCAATCACGAAATCGTTGAATTGGATAAAGCAACTGGAAATATTGTAAGTTCAATTGCTCTTGTTTCAGCAAGGGAGGTTCAAAAAATAGATTATTCTCTTTCTTCAAATAGTATCTACGCCTTAATCAAAGAAGCAAATAATGAGCAGTACCTTTATAAATTGCATCTTGATACTGGGGCGATATCAATAGTTCTTCTAGATGAACAAAATCAACATTTAGATTTTGAAGGTATCTATTTAAACAATTAGGTCTAATAAATACTATCTTTGCTCGCAAAAAAATAATTGTGAGTAATCGCCCACGTATAAATATCCTAAACACCGCCATAGACAACCTCTCCATGCAGGAAACTCTTGCCTTGGTGCAGGAAAAAATACAAACCGGCGAACAGCTACACCATGTAGTTGTAAATGCAGGAAAAGTGGTGGCTATGCAAAAAGATGCAGAACTTCGCCAAAGTGTAAATCAAAGTCATATAATAAATGCCGACGGCCAGTCTGTAGTATGGGCCTCACGGTTTTTAGGGAAACCGCTCAAGGAACGCGTCGCTGGGATAGACTTAATGGTGGGTCTTGTGGAAATGGCACATAAAAATCACAACAAAATATTCCTTTTTGGAGCAAAGGAAGAAGTGGTGAAAAACGTAGTCGATAAATACTCTGAAATCTACAGTCCCGAAATTATTGCTGGTTACCGCAACGGTTATTTCAACCCTTCTGAAGAAGAAGAAATTGCCCAACAGATTGCAGACAGTGGAACGCAGATGCTTTTTGTTGCAATCTCATCTCCCATTAAAGAAAATTTTCTCTATAAATATCGAGATATCCTTAAAAACGTAAACCTAATTATGGGCGTTGGCGGTAGTTTTGATGTAGTTGCAGGAAAAACAAAACGCGCCCCTGCTTGGATGCAAAAGGCTGGCTTGGAATGGTTCTACCGCTTCGCCCAAGAGCCAAGACGCATGTGGAAACGATACTTGGTAGGTAATTCAAAATTTATCTTTTTAGTTTTAAAAGAGAAATTTTCAAAATAGCACCCCGCACTTTTTACATTTTTTCTGAAACAGAATTTTTCTAATACAGCTATTGACAAGAGAATATCGAAGCCCAATTCATATCTAATATCTCCTATCAAATATCTAATATCTCCTCAGAGTTTTCTATCTTCCCCTAAAATTTAGAAATTAGATTACTGAACAATGAGGATACTGCTCGCTGCCATATACCCCTATGCTTTTTTATTGCTCTATCTCATTATTCCATTTGATAATTACATCAGGGCGCTTCCTAATATCCTTTTAGCAATTTTGGTAATTGCCTTTCCATTTATTGTAAAAAAGGAGGATTTCAAAAGACTAAAATCACTTCCTATTGCAGTATTCCTGTTACTTTTTGTATACCTCTGCGTTAATTCGTTTAGCAGCGGTAGGTTGCCTGAAGATTTCAACATAATCAAAAAAGTTTTAATTGCTGTTGGGCTCGCAATTCTTTACATCCCAATTGCAGATGTTAAAAAGATTAATAGTGCAGTAATATTTTCGGCGCTAGCGGCTATTATTTTCTCGGTTTATAATTTTGTGCTGATTACGGATGCAACGGGAAGTTTCGCATTAGGTGACTCCCCACAAGTTATAGAATCGTTATTGATAGATAGACTGTATTTAGGGCTTTTAAGTACCTTCAGTATTTTAATTTCCTTTCAGGGAATTCAGAAAAAATACCACCCAAATAACAATTATTATTTAGCAAATATCTTGGTCAATGCATTATTTATCATTTTGATTGCTTCTAAAATTGCCGTTATTTCTTTATTTGTGCTAATACTAGTTAGACAATTTTACGGGCAGCGGAAAAAATGGAAAATTGGAATTGCCATAGCAACAATTGCAGCTATAATAAGTTTGTTCTTTTTAATTAAGAACGAAAAGAGTATTCAATTAAGTCAAGTAGGAAACCCACGACATACGCCGGCCTTTATAGAAAAATCGCTGACCTATGATTTGCGCGCCGTGGTTTGGAATTGCGCACAAACCATTATAAATGAGGAAGGATTTATTTTAACAGGCTTTGGTTTTGATGCCACTAAAGATGAGTTGGTATCTTGTTATGAAACCCAAATTTCCGATTTAAATAAAAGGGAAAGATTTATTTCCGAACGTTATAATACCCATAATCAGTTTGTGGATTTTTATCTAAGTGCAGGTTTTATAGCGCTGTTGCTTTTCATAATATTTATTACCGTAAGTTTTATATCAACCAGAAAACAATTTTTCCCTACGGCAATGTTGGCAATATTGCTAATGTATTGTATGGTTGAAAATTTATTTCACAGACAAATTGGAGCTTACTACGTGGGGTTCATTTTAATTGTTCTAATAACAACTGCTAAAACAGCGGAAAACAACGACCTAAAAAAGATATAAAAAGAATTGCAAATTGTACTTTTGCAATCGTTAATTTAAAAAAATACCATCACAATTTTCCCTAGTATCGCTCACTGATTAAAACTGATTAAAAGCGAAGGGTAGTTGAAGGGTAAACATAATTATGAAAATTTCAGTAATAGGAACTGGCTATGTTGGCCTTGTAACGGGAACTTGTTTAGCCGAAACAGGAAACGATGTAGTTTGTGTTGATATAGATAAAGCGAAAGTGGATAAAATGCGCAATGGCGAAGTGCCCATTTATGAGCCACATTTAGATGTTCTTTTTGAAAGAAACATAAAGGCCAATCGTTTAAAATTCACAACTTCGCTCGATGAGGGATTGGAGCACGGCGAAATTATTTTTCTGGCCCTTCCAACACCTGAGGATGAAGATGGGTCTGCAGATCTTTCATATGTTTTGAATGTTTCGGAAGAAATAGGTAAAAAAATTAAAGAATACAAAGTAATCGTAGATAAAAGCACCGTGCCAGTAGGTACTGCAGAAAAAGTACGTAGCATTATTGCGAAAAATGCCTCCTGTGAATTTGATGTTGTATCCAACCCTGAGTTTCTTCGGGAAGGATTTGCAGTAGACGATTTTTTAAAGCCGGAACGCATCGTTGTCGGTTCAAGTAGTGAAACAGCAACTGCGCAAATGAAAAAGCTTTACAGCCCGTTTGTACGCTCTGGAAATCCAATAATAATTATGGATGAAAAATCTGCTGAACTCACAAAATATGCTGCAAACTCATTCTTGGCTACCAAAATCACTTTTATGAACGAAATTGCCAACTACTGCGAAAAAGTTGGTGCCGACGTAGATATGGTTCGTGCAGGAATGGGAACCGATAGCCGTATTGGAAGACGTTTTCTTTTTCCAGGAATTGGTTATGGCGGCTCTTGCTTTCCAAAAGATGTAAAAGCGCTCAAAAAGGCTGGAAAAGATGAAGATTATGATTTCAAAATTTTGAATTCGGTAATTGAAATCAATTCAGCACAAAAAACAATTTTGTTGCCCAAAATTGATACTTATTTCAACAACAATTTAAAAGGTAAAACAATCGCTATTTGGGGATTGGCCTTTAAACCCGAAACGGACGACATTCGCGAAGCCCCTTCAATAGATATGATGGAAGGATTGCTGAAAGCAGGTGCAAAACTTCAGGTTTTCGATCCTGAGGCAATGAAAAATATTGAGAAACGTTTTGGAGATAAATTAAAATATTCTGAATCTATGTACGCTGCGTTAGAAAATGCAGATGCTTTGTTAATCTGTACCGAATGGAGTATTTTCCGTACCCCAGATTACAGCAAATTGAAGGAATTATTAAAAAATCCAGTTATTTTTGACGGAAGAAATTTATACAATGTAAATGATATGGAAGCAGAAGGATTTACCTATGTTTCTGTTGGAAGAAAGGCAGTGAATTTATGAAGAAACGCGTCCTAATTACTGGTGCTGCTGGATTTTTAGGCTCGCACCTTTGCGATAAGTTTATTGCCGAAGATTTTCATGTAATAGGGATGGACAATCTCATTACTGGCGATCTTAAAAATATAGCCCATCTTTTTAAGCTGGAAGCTTTTGAATTCTATCATCACGATGTTACTAAATTTGTACACGTTCCTGAAAAAGTAGACTATATACTTCACTTTGCATCGCCAGCAAGCCCAATTGATTACTTAAAAATACCGATCCAGACCCTAAAAGTTGGGTCATTAGGTACTCACAATCTTCTTGGTTTAGCAAGAGAAAAAAATGCTCGAATCCTTATTGCTTCAACATCTGAAGTCTACGGAGATCCCCAAGTTCATCCCCAAACTGAGGAGTACTTCGGAAACGTAAACACCATTGGCCCTCGAGGAGTTTATGATGAGGCAAAGCGATTTCAGGAATCTATTACAATGGCCTATCACAGATTTCACGGTTTAGAAACACGTATTGCGCGTATTTTTAATACTTATGGACCTCGCATGCGACTAAATGACGGTCGAGTAATACCTGCCTTTATTGGGCAAGCTTTACGTGGAGAAGATTTAACAGTTTTTGGCGATGGCTCTCAAACTCGTTCATTCTGTTATGTTGATGATGAGGTTGAAGGATTATACCGATTGCTAATGAGCGATTACCCATTGCCAGTAAATATTGGCAATCCTGAAGAAATTACCATTCTTGATTTTGCGCAAGAAATAATCAAATTAACTGGCACACAGCAAAAAATTGTTTTTAAACCATTACCTCAAGACGACCCCATGCAACGCGAGCCAGATATTTCTAAAGCGAGAGAAATATTGGGTTGGGAACCTAAAGTGTCAAGGGAAGAAGGTATGAGAAAAACATTCGAGTATTTTAAAAGTCTTTCTAAGGAAGAACTAACAAAAAGCGAACACAAAGATTTTTCAAAGCATAATAAATAATTTAAATGTTTAAAAGCGGAAGATATTCAGGATTGTTAAGGCCTATTTCATATGGAATAGACTTGTTCTTTATCCATTTTTTTGCGTTTGAGTTTTTCGATCAGCCTTTTCCTTATTTTAACTATGTAATGTTTTTAACAGTTGCATGGCTATTACTATCAACGCGTTCAGGATTTTACGAAATATATCGATTTACACATCTCGCAAAAATTATTTCGCTTATTGGAAAACAAGGAATCATTTTCGTTCTGATGGTTTTTTCCTTTTTTGGTTTTTATAATGAATTGCCAACTTCGGCCTCTACAATTTTTGAATACATTCTTTTAGTACTGATATGTGTTACAATAATGAAGTTGAGCGTTTTCTTTCTTCTCAAGAAATATCGTTTGCATCTAGGTGGTAACGTTAGAAAAGTAGTAATTATAGGTCTTAATCAAAAAACCGACTTACTGCGCAAGTTCTTTCTCGACAATCCAGTCTATGGTTATAAACTTTATAAAACCTTCGATTTAAAAGGTCCTAACAAGGTTTCTATTGAAGAGTGTATGGAATATATTATGAAGGAAAATATTGATGAGGTTTACTCTTCAGTTGCAGAAATCGGCAATAAGGACCTTATAAAATTGATTGATTTTGTAGATAATAACCTCAAAATTTTAAAATTTCTTCCAGATAATAAAGAGATATATAGTAAAAAACTTGACTTTTCATATTACGGAGTGCTGCCTATTCTCTCTATGCGAAGAATACCTATAGACGAACCTTTTAACAAGTTTTTAAAACGGAGTTTTGACATTATTCTTTCCCTTTTAATTATTGTTGGAATACTGTCCTGGCTCACACCCCTGCTCGGTTTGTTAATTAAGTTAGAGTCCAAAGGCCCCGTATTTTTTAAACAAAAAAGAAACGGATTAGACTACAAGGAGTTTTATTGCTATAAATTTCGAAGTATGATCCCCAATCCAATGGCTCACTTACACCAAATTACTAAGGGCGATGAACGTGTAACAAGGGTCGGTAGAGTTATTAGAAAAACTAGTATTGACGAATTACCGCAATTTATTAACGTACTTAAAGGTGAAATGTCTGTAGTAGGGCCACGCCCGCATATGGTTAGTCATACACATATGTATGCAGAAAGAATAGATAAATTTATGGTGCGCCATTTTATTAAGCCAGGAATTACAGGCTTAGCGCAAATAAGTGGATTTCGCGGAGAGGTAGAAGATGATAATCATATTATTAACAGAGTTAAGTTCGATATTTTTTACCTTGAAAACTGGAGCCTATTCCTCGACATAAAAATCGTTTTCCAAACTATCATCAATGCAATTAGAGGGGAAGAAAGAGCGTATTAATGTAAAAGAGAACCCGCTTGTTTCAGTAATAATGCCGGTTTATAATTCTTCAAAATTTGTTGCGGAAGCTATTGAAAGTGTACTTGCACAAAGTTATAGTCACTGGGAACTTATTATAGTAGATGACGCATCTACCGATGGCACCTCAAAAATTATTGATAAGTTATCTTTCTCACACCCCCGAATCCAATTCTTAAAATTATCAACCAACCACGGTCCTGGCTATTGTAGAAATAAAGCCACAGAAATGGCTCAAGGCGATTATATAGCATTTTTAGACTCGGATGACCTTTGGGCGCCAAATAAACTTTTAGTTCAGCTAAGCTATATGCAAGACGCGAATTGCGCCGTTTCTTTTACAAGTTATCTTCACATAAATGAAACGGGAAATCTGCTCGATAGACGGGTTAAAGCAATGTCCGTGCTTACTTATAAAAAGCAACGCCGTAATAACTATATCGGTAACCTAACCGGCATGTACCATGCCTCCAGCATAGGAAAAATCATGTCGCCAGAAATACCCAAAAGACAAGATTGGGCGCTGTGGCTCGAAGCCATTAAAAGAAGTAAAAAACCAGCAAGGGGAATCATTCAAGATTTAGCATTTTATAGAATTAGAAAAGATTCGATGAGTGCAAATAAAATAAGTCTTTTAAAGCACAATTTTAATTTTTATAAAACTCATTTGGGGTATTCAATACCCAAATCCCTCTTTTTTATGAGCTTGTTTTTATGGGAATATTTTTTTATCCGCCCAAAATTTATTGAAAGTTTTGATGTTTCTACTCTTGACTCTTAATACATGTTCCCTATTTAAAAATGCTTAAAAAGAGAAAAACTAAATAAAATTGTAGAATGGTTTTATCGTTTTAAAAAAATCCAAGACGCAAGTGAAAACCTTACTTGAAGGTAATCCAAAATTCATATATTTGGTTTTGAAAGAATGATGTTTATAAATAATTACACCCTTTTATTCTTTAAATAATTGAATATGGATTGGTTAAAATTTATCGGTGGCCCTGGCCTTTTTTTAATATTGGCAGTTTTAGTAATTGCCGTAGTTATTTATCAAAAGCTGAAAAAACGCTAAATTCTTTGTATTTTTTACTTTGAAAATATATCGTCGTGAAAACACCTTCTGAAATCTTCAAAAACAATCCCGAATTGCTGGAAAATTCTTCTGTAAAAGAACTTGTTTCGGAATATGAAGGAGTCTGCGATGCACTTATAGATTTGCAGCAGGTTTCAGAAATGAACAAAGAAAAATACCTGAAAATTCTTTTACTCGAAATCCGTCAAAGTATTTCGATGGAGTTAAAACGCGATTTGGAAGCTGAACGCTTTGGTGAAAGTGAGCGTGTAAATTTTAAAGAAGCCATAGAAAATCTTCAAGATTACATAGCCGAATACTGCCGCGATCACAAGATTTACCTTTAATCTCTCATATCTAGTTAGCGCGTTTTCAGCCAACCTGTTATGCTCATGCGCTCCGAAGCTTTTACCACTTTTACTTCGTGTTCCAAAATTTGACTTTCAAAAATAACCACCCGCCCAGGGAGCGGTAAAATATCCAACGCCTCATTTTCCTTGTAAATCGTTAGCTCTCCTCCATTTTCGCGCGGCCAGTTGTCTTCGTTTAAATAGCAAACAATAGAAAGTTTGCGGCGGTCGTCGTTTTGAAATGTGTCTAAATGTCTTTTGTAAAAAGTCCCTTTTGGATAAACAGCGTAATGAAACTCTTGGCGAAGAATGCCCAAAAAGCAAGTTCTGTTGAGGTAATTAACCAATTCATTTATTTTTTTGAAGAATAACTGCTCTGCTTCATTGGCGTTTTTTTCATCCATCCATAGAATAAAATCGCCACGGATGGTTTTGTCAATTTCTTCGTTTGTGTGATTGCCAATAGCCGATTTTTTAAAGCGATCTGCTTCGTATTTTGCATGTAACGAATTGCGCAAAATAGCAACTTCTTCCGAAGAGAAAAAGTCGTTTACAATACAATATTGCTGTTGAAGCAAGTTGTCTATAATAGTTTCGAACAACGGATTTTCAACAAATTCTATTTGTTCAAAGAGTTCTTGGGTCATTTATTTTACTTTAAAAAAGCGGGCAAATATAGTGTAGAAATCGGTGATTTTATACAAGTGTAAAAAGAAGCATTTTTCTTCCGAAAAAATTTACATTTTTACAGATTTAACTACTGTTGCTTTCAGTCAAAACTACACCTTATTTTTTCGAGCGCTATGGGCTAAAGTCTGGGCGAAGAAAATTGTATCTTTGTTGCCCAATTTTACTTTATGAATAAGATACGCATCACCAAGATTTTTTCTTTTGAAACGGGACACGCACTTTACGGTTACGACGGTAAATGTAGAAATGTGCACGGCCACAGTTACAAACTTTCGGTTACCGTAATCGGCAATCCAATTGCCGTTAGCGACAATGTAAAGTTTGGGATGGTGATAGATTTTAGCGACCTTAAAAAGATAGTAAAAGAAGAAATTGTGGATGTTTTTGACCATTCAACGGTTTTCAATAAAAACACCCCACACGTAGAATTGGCGAAGGAATTAAGCGATCGCGGTCACAGTGTGCTTTTAGTAGATTATCAACCCACCAGCGAAATGATGGTAATTGATTTTTCTGAAAAAATTAAAAGCCGTTTGCCTAAAAACATTACTCTTCACTCCCTAAAACTTCAGGAAACCGACAGCAGTTATGCACAGTGGTTTGCTGGGGATAATTAAATTTACACCTTTACTCTGACCACAGTTGAAGGGTCTTTTTCACTATATTTACCCAATGCAAATTCCACAAGGCAAAAAAATTTACTTTTCTAGCGACAACCATCTTGGTGCGCCTACACAGGCCGAAAGCTTGCCACGCGAAAAGATTTTTGTGAAATGGCTCGACACCATAAAACACGATGCCGAAGTAATTTTTCTACTTGGCGACCTTTTCGATTTTTGGTTTGAATATAAAACCGTTGTGCCAAAAGGTTTTGTTCGCGTTTTAGGAAAACTCGCGGAACTTCGCGATAGCGGAATTCAAATTCACTTTTTTGTGGGAAACCACGATTTGTGGATGCACGATTATTTTGAAAAGGAACTAAACATCCCTGTTTATCACGATCCGAAAGAATTTGTTTTCAATAACAAACATTTCTTTATTGGTCACGGAGATGGAAAAGGTCCGGGAGATAAAGGCTATAAACGGATGAAGAAAGTTTTCACTAATCCATTTTCGCAGTGGCTTTTCCGCTGGTTGCATCCCGATATTGGGGTGCGCTTAGCACAACATCTTTCTGTAAAAAATAAATTGATTTCGGGAGACGAAGACAAAGAATTTTTGGGAGGAGAGAAGGAATGGTTAGCGCAGTACGCCAAACGAAAATTAGAAACTCAGCATTTTGATTATTTCATCTTCGGTCACCGCCATTTGCCTATGGAAATAAAAGTGGGTGAAAATTCAGCTTACTACAATTTAGGCGATTGGATAAATCATTATACCTACGGCGTTTTTGATGGGAAAAATTTTGAATTAAAAGAATTTAAATCACAATAAATATTTTGTTTTTGTCGTAGTAGGGTCAAGGCATGCCTTGACCCTACTACGACAAAAATGTACCAAATATTATTCCCGAATATCCTTTAACCGTAATTGCAAACTCACATTCCCTTGCCATTCGTTTTCATCGATGCAAAAGGCCGCTTTAAATGGTTTTCCGCTGCAAGCGATATCGCTTTTTTCAGCCATGCTAAAACCTATCCCAGTAAATTGATTGGAATTCCCCTGCTTCACCACAACCCGTAGATGCGTTTTATCTTCGCCCACACATTTTCCCCAACCAGTGTCCATTAAATTTTGTGTCATAAAAGTTGGCGTCATATTTCCTGGGCCGAAGGGGGCGAATTGTTTTAAAATTCTGAAGAATTTTGGAGTAATGTCTTCCAGGTTTATTTCTGTGTCTATTCTAATTTCGGGAGTAAGTAAATGAGGATCGATGGTTTCTGAAACCACGCGTTCAAATTCATTTTTAAAGTTTTCGTAATCTTTTTCGAACAACGTCAAACCCGCGGCATACATATGTCCGCCAAATTGTTCAATATGTTTGGCGCAGCTTTCCAAGGCATTATAAACATCAAACCCTTTTACGGATCGGGCGGATGCAGCAAGCTTTTCGCCACTTTTAGTGAAAACTAAAGTTGGGCGATAATAGGTTTCTGTCAAACGGGAAGCCACGATGCCAATAACCCCTTTATGCCAGTTTTCTTGATAAACCACGGTGGTCATCCGTTCTTCCTCTTTATTTGCAATTATTTGTTGAAGCGCTTCTTCGGTAATTTGTTTGTCGGCCTCGCGTCTGTCTGTATTAAAAGTTTCAATTTCCGAGGCAAAAGTTTCGGCTTTTTCAGAATCAGTTTCCGTTAATAATGTTACGGCATGATTGCCGTGTTTCATTCTTCCGGCGGCATTTATGCGTGGAGCGATGATGAAAACCACATCGGTAATTGTGAGGGTTTCCTTTTTTACTTGCTTTAAAATTGCCAAGATTCCCGTTCGCGGATTGCTGTTAATTACTTTCAATCCATAAAAAGCTAGGATTCTGTTTTCGCCGGCCATAGGAACTATATCTGCAGCAATTGCAGTTGCAACCAAATCTAAATAAAGCAGCAAATCCTCAATTTGTAAGCCTCTTTTACCAGCCAAAGCTTGGATCAATTTAAATCCAACACCACAGCCGCAAAGTTCTTTGTACGGGTATTCGCAATCTTCCCGTTTTGGATCGAGGACTGCAACGGCTTTGGGAATTTCCTTCCCCGGACGGTGGTGATCGCAGATTATAAAATCTACATTTTTTTCGGAAGCATACGATACTTTTTCAATGGCTTTTATGCCGCAATCTAAGGCAATAATAAGTGCAAAATCATTGTCCTGAGCGTAGTCAATTCCTTTATACGAAACTCCGTAACCTTCGTCATACCTGTCTGGAATGTAGGTTGAAACATTCGGATAATAACTTTTTAAATAGGAAGAAAGCAAAGCTACACTCGTGGTTCCGTCAACATCATAATCGCCGTAGATTAAGATGTTTTCTTCGTTTTCAATTGCCTTTTCAATTCGGGTGACAGCTTTATCCATGTCCTTCATTAAAAATGGATCGTGAAGATCTTCCAAACTTGGGCGGAAAAATTTTTGTGCTTCTTCAAAAGTTTCCACACCGCGCTGAATTAAAAGTGAAGCAATAATTGGTTCAACTTTTAAGGCTTTTGAAAGTGAATTCACTTTTTCGGAATCGGGTTTTGGTTTTAGGGTCCAGCGCATAAACTTCGTAAATTCCAAATTTTGGAATGGTTGTGAGTATTAAATAAAGGGAGAGCTGTAAAATTACAAAATTTCGAGAAGCGGGTGGCTATTTCTAATAATTGATAATTTACTATCTTGTACGTATAATTCTCCCCATAATCTTAAGTTTTAAAATTATGAAATCACTTTTACTTTTTTTTGCGGTATTAGCTACTACATTTGTGGGAGCCCAAGATGGTGGGATAGACACTTCTTTTGGCAACAATGGAACTGTGCAAACAGATATTGATGGCGATACAGACTTAGCTATATCAATAACCCAGCAAGCGGATGAGAAACTTTTAGTGGCGGGGCAGTTTAAAATACAGGGACAAGCTTTTCCTTCCATCGCCAGATATAATCTTAACGGTACTTTAGACACTTCTTTCGGAACTAATGGCGTATCAATTTTTAGTGGTTCAGGTTATGAGGATGAATATTATAGAAAAGTTTTAAGCCAAAGTGACGGTAAAATTGTTGCTAGCGGATTATTTTCTTCGACCGCTAATTCTGAGTTTGTAGTCAACAGGTTTTTAGCCGATGGCTCAGTAGATACTGGTTTCGGGAATAATGGTGAACTAATAGTATTTCCGGAAAACATTTATAGCGGCGAGATGGTACTTTTTAATGATGATTCGCTTCTAGCAGCGGGTAGGTTATTTGAAAATGGAATAGCTAAAATTGGTTTAAAAAAATATTTGCCCGATGGAACTTTAGACCTTTCTTTTGGAAATAATGGAGTGGTGATATCAGAAGTTGGGAATGAATCAAACAGCGCAAAGAAGGCCGTTATAACTACGGATAATAAAATAGTGGTGCTTGCAGAAAGTCAAGATAATGGCGTGTCTTCTCAAGTGTTATTGCGCTACTTGCCCAATGGTGCGCTGGATACTTCTTATGGCAGTAATGGGATAGTGAGCATAGTGAATGACCCCGATTTTTCATCAAAAAATATTGCACTTTACGATGATGGTAAAATTGCAGTTCACAGTTCCTTTTTTGATTGGCAATCGAACGTAATTACTAATCTAATTTTCAGATTCCTACCCGATGGAAGTTTTGATACATCTTTTGACAGCAATGGATATTTAAACCCGAATAGGAATAATTTAGCTATCAGTAAAATTGAAATTCAACAGAACCAACGATTATTAATTTTTGGAGAACTCACTGATTTTTTTGAGGGTGGCGGACCGTTTTTTATAAAGCGGTATTATATTGATGGTAATGTAGATACAGGTTTTAACTTCGTCATAAATTCTTCTGAGTATTTTGTAGCCGATATGTTAATTCAACAGGACGGTAAAATTACGTGTTTGGCCAATACGGCATGGTACAACGGGCAAGAAGATATAATTATGGAGCGTTACATTAATGATCCATTATCAACTCCAGAATTTGAAACTAATAAAATAGCTATTTACCCAAACCCCTCAAACGGAATTTTTACTATTGAACGTGAAATATTTTCTGAAACAACACCTTTCCAAATAACAGATATTACAGGAAAAATCATCACTTCGGGTGAATTGACTGAAAAGCAATCACAACTAAATCTTTCTGCTGTACAAAGCGGCGTTTATTTTCTGAAAACTTCAAACAGTGTGTTTCGTTTACTGAAGAATTGAGTTGAAAAGAGTTTCTTCGGAAGCATCAAAACTTGAAAATTATGAAAACACTTCTACTTTTTTTAATAGGAATAATTTCAACACTTACTTATTCGCAGGATGGCACATTGGATACATCTTTTGGGAATAATGGCTATGTTGTAACAGATTTTTTTGGAAGAGGAGACAGAGGCTCTTCAGTTGCAATTCAAGCCGATGGTAAAATTGTTGTTTATGGAATTGCAATTCATCCAAATAATTATTTTGTTTATGGTCTTGTTCGTTATACTCCGGATGGAACTTTAGATACTACTTTTGGCACAGATGGATTGGTAACTACACAAATAGGAAATAACTATCACGAGTACTTTAATTCACTACACATTCAGCCCAATCAAAAAATTATAACCTCCACCACATTTTTTGAAAACGGAGAAGTAGGTTTTCTATTAGTCCGCTATTTGCCGAATGGCGATTTGGACACTTCTTTTGGGATAGACGGAATTGTTAAAACAACTTACGCTGAAGATTATCTAAGCGCTACTGTTTTACTTCTCGACGATAAAATATTGGCTGGAGGAAGTTCTACAGATGGAGGTGACAAATCCATTTTATTAGTAAAATATTTGCCCGATGGATCACTAGACACCTCATTTGGCATTAATGGAAGTATCACACAATTTATAAATAATGACTCTTTTAAGGTTTTTGGAATTAAAGTGCAAAGCGATGGTAAAATTTTAGTCCCTTATAAAACCGAAGTGAATTTTGTAAAAAAATTCCAATTTGCCAGATTTTTACCAAATGGCGATTTGGACAATGATTTTGGTGTAGATGGCATTGTTGAAATAGAGTCGGCGAGTGAGGTATTTCATTCATCTATTACTATTCAAGACGATGGAAAAATACTAATGTCGTTGAGAACACAACCCGGAACTTCAATAAAAAGAATGCTGCCAACTGGTGAAATTGATGTTTCTTTTGGGGACAATGGTACGGTAGTTATTGACGGCGATATATTTACTGCGCTTAAAATTTTGGTCCAGCCAGATAACGCCATCATTGTTTTTGGTATCACGTTTGGCTTTGAACCCGATTTTAATCGTACCTATAGATTTAATTCTGATGGTATACTTGACACCACTTTTGGCACAAACGGCTTCACTGAAATGGGTTTCGAAGGTGCCGATATTGCTTTACAGCAGGACGGAAAACTAGTAGTGGCGGGCAACACATTTTTTTATAGCGGTAGCGAAAGTTTTGCTGTGGGAAGGCTTAACAATGGCCCTCTAAGTGTTTCTGAATTTGAAAAGGACGATTTAACTATTTACCCAAACCCCTCAAACGGTATTTTCACTGTTGAGCGCGAAATATTTTCTGATAAAACAGCATTCCAAATAACAGATATTACAGGAAAAATTATTGCTTCGGGCGAATTAACCGACAAGCAATCACAAATAAATCTTTCTTCAGCACAAAGCGGATTATATTATTTAAAAACTTCGAATAGTGTTTATAGACTGCTGAAGAATTAAAGGCTTTTTTGGAATTTGGAGATTATCTTTTGGTATTTGCCATCGGCAATTCCTATCTTCGAATAAAATATCTAAAAATTACCGATGGCTTTAGTAACACCACTTTCCCCAAACCACGACGCCGATACAAAACAATTGGCCGAATTTTTCAATGAAACACTTGGTTTTTGCCCCAACAGCGTGCTCACTATGCAGCACCGTCCGGCGATAAGCAAAGCTTTTATCAACCTCAACAAAGCCGTAATGGCGAATGAAGGCAGTGTTTCTTCAGCTTTAAAACGAATGATTGCGTGGGTAAGCAGCAACGCAACTGGTTGTCGCTACTGCCAAGCACACGCCATTCGCGCTGCTGAACGCTATGGAGCAGAGCAGGAGCAACTAGATAATATTTGGGAATACAGAACCCATTCTGCTTTTTCGGAAGCTGAGCGTGCTGCGCTCGACTTTTCTTTAGCTGCGAGCCAAGTGCCAAATGCTGTGAATGATGAAATTAAGCAACGACTTTACAAATACTGGAACGAAGGTGAAATTGTAGAAATGCTCGGTGTTATTTCGCTCTTTGGCTATCTAAACCGTTGGAACGATTCTATGGGAACTTCAATTGAAGATGGCGCAGTAGAAAGTGGCGAGCAATATCTTGGAAAGCACGGGTGGAATAAAGGGAAACACGGCGAATTTTAGATTTACGATTGTAGATTTTTGATCGCAGAAGTGCTTTAAAAAAATTTTATTTCTTCCCCGAAACAACAACAACTATCTCCCCTTTTGGCGGCTTATTTTCAAAATGTTTTAAAACTTCTTCCGCAGTGCCGCGAACGGTTTCTTCGTGTAGTTTTGTGATTTCTCGGGAAACAGAAACTTGTCTTTCGGCGCCAAAATATTGCACAAAATGGGCAAGAGTTTTCAGCAGTTTGTGTGGCGATTCGTAAAAAATAATGGTTCGGGTTTCTTCGGCTAAAAGTTCGAGGCGAGTTTGTCTGCCTTTTTTCACAGGAAGAAATCCTTCAAAAACAAATTTATCGTTCGGAAAACCGCTGTTTACCAATGCTGGAACAAAAGCGGTAGCGCCGGGAAGACAGTCAACTTCAATACCCGCTTCCACACAAGCTCGGGTTAATAAAAATCCAGGATCGCTGATGGCTGGAGTTCCTGCATCGCTTATTAGCGCAATGTTTTCACCACTTTGAATTCGTTTTACAATGCCTTCCACCGTTTTATGCTCGTTGTGCATGTGGTGCGAATGCATTTGGGTGCCGATTTCAAAATGTTTTAAGAGTTTTCCGCTATTGCGAGTGTCTTCGGCGAGTATTAAATCTACTTCTTTCAGCACTTCTACGGCGCGAAAGGTCATATCTTTTAAATTACCGATTGGAGTAGGTACTAAATAGAGTTTTCCCATAGTTTATGCGCGAACAGTTTTTCCGAAGAAATAAGAGGTAAGTAATAGTAAAATTCCTATCAAAGGGAGCGTTATTCCAGGGTCATCAATTCTGTAATGGGCAAAGCAAGCCAGAACCATATCGAAAAATAGTCCGGCATAAGCCCATTCCATTACCCATTTTGGCTTTCTAAGTAGGATAAAAACAATAGCAAAGATTTTCGCTAGTGCCATCGGAATAACCAAATAGGTGGGATATTGATAGTCTTGATAATAACCTTCAATCACCGCTGTATCGGTTAAATACATGATGGCAGAATACAGAAATAATGCGCTAAGCAGCCCTGTGGCTATCCAGTATATTGTTTTTTGAGGAGTCATACGTTGGGAATTTAGTTGAAACGTTTTTCAATAATATTCATAAACCGCTCTGAATATTCTTCTTTATTGAGCCAATAATTGTAGTCTGGTTTTACTTTTCCTTTTATAAAACTTTGCGCTTCATCAAAATTCCCCATTGTATTAATCTGTGAAAGTACGCGGGTATAATCTTCGGCTTGTCCTTCAAAAAGATGTTTTATGAATGCCAATCGATCGTTTAGCCCAATGTTTAATCCTTTGTTTATAGTGTCGTTTAACGATTTAGCGCGAGATTCACTCATCGTTTTGCTAGCCTCAGTTCCTTCAACAGATTTTGGGAAGAGTTCGGTATTTTTTCTTTCAAATTCGGGCATTTGCTGATAGTTTGAAGCAAATTCTTCCAAATCGTTTTTAATATATTTTACAGCTGCTATTTCTTCCTCCTCTTCTTCCTCTTCCTCCACTTCTTGCTCCAATTCATCTTCCACTTCAGTAGGAATAGTTTCTCTGATTTTTGGAAGCATTTCTTCCAGAAGTTCATCTATGCGCTCGCTCTCTTCAGGCATTTGCGCAACAATATCCTTTATCTTTTCCATTAAAGGCTCGATGAGGTCTTCTTTATGTTGCGGTTGTGGTACAGGTTCTGGTTCTGTAAACCAGTTTCCTTCACGGAAACTTTTGGAGTCCATAGACGCAGAAGTTGGTTCTTCGGAAGGGTCTTCTATTTGATTTTCAAGATACTCAAGAATTGCCAGTTTTTCGTGTAGCGCTCCCACCAATCCCTTTACATAAGCGGTTTTAAACGTTTTTTCTTCTTCAATTAGTTGCTTTGCAAGCACTGTTACCTGCTCGCGGAGTTTCTTTTTCATATCTTAATAAATTAAACTGAATTTCTATTTTGTTTTTATAAATTTACGCATCCTATATGTAAACGTCAACTATTTCTGTTTTCTTGTCTAAAATCATTGTTATACAAAGGTTTCAGACAATATTGAAGTTGAGCATACTGATGGATATCGTATTAGTGCCAATGTTTCGCGTAAAATTAAACTATGTTTCTTGAAAATACCGTAAATCAGAAAGAACAATTTGGTTGGATTGAAGTAATCTGCGGTTCCATGTTTTCAGGGAAAACCGAAGAGCTTATAAGAAGGCTGAAACGCGCCAAATTTGCGCGCCAAAGAGTGGAGATATTTACCCCTTCCATAGATACTCGTTATGCCGAAGACTCGGTAACGAGTCACGATAGCAATCATATTCGTTCCACACCCGTACCTGCAGCTGCCAACATTCCAATCTTGGCAGATAATTGCGATGTAGTAGGAATAGACGAAGCACAATTTTTTGATGACGAAATTGTAAAAGTTTGCAACGACCTTGCCAACCGTGGCGTTAGGGTTATTGTTGCTGGGCTTGATATGGATTATAAAGGCAATCCTTTTGGCCCCATGCCAGCTTTAATGGCAACTGCAGAATATGTTACGAAAGTACATGCCGTTTGCACTCGCACCGGAAATCTTGCCCATTTTAGTTACCGCAAAGCAAAAAGCGAAGCACTCGTTTTGCTCGGAGAAACTGAAGAATACGAACCTTTAAGCCGTGCCGCCTATTACAAAGCACAACTTCGAGATAAAGTTGTAAAACTTGAAGTGAAAGATGCTGAAGAAATAATTGATGAAAAAACTTCCCGCCACGACGGACAGGCCGAAAAAACGGGAAAACAAGCATAACATGCCCAAAGCCACTGAAACTTTATTGGAGATCGACCTAAACGCGCTCGATGCAAATTACAAATACATTACTTCAAAGTTAAAGCCCCAAACCAAAGTTCTTGCTGTAGTAAAAGCCTTTGGCTATGGAAGCGATTCTGTTGCTGTGGCAACGGAACTTGCAAATTTGGGCGTTAATTACTTTGCTGTGGCATATACTAACGAGGGCGAAACGCTTAGAAATGCTGCGATAGAAACCCCAATTTTGGTATTGCATCCGCTTCCTGTAAATTTTGAAGCAATTGTGAACCGCTGTTTGGAACCGAGTATTTATTCCCGAAAAACTTTAGAAGAATTTATCGCTTTCGCGGAAGAAAAAAAACAGACTAATTATCCTATTCATCTAAAATTCAATACTGGTTTAAATCGCTTGGGTTTTAATGAAAATGATATTTCGTTCATTGCAGAAAAGCTTTCTAAAACAAAAAGTGTAAAGGTAAAATCTGCTTTTTCGCATCTTGCGGCAAGTGAAGATTTAAAGCTAAAAGAGTTTACGCTAGGTCAAATTGTAACGTTCCAAAATATTTCAGAAGAATTAATTTCCAAAATTGGTTATAAACCATTGCTTCACTGTGCTAACACTTCTGGAATTATCAATTATCCGGAAGCGCATTTTGACATGGTACGCACTGGCATTGGGCTTTATGGTTTCGGAAACGATAAAGAAGAAAACAAACATCTAAAACCCGTAGGAACTTTAAAGACGGTTATTTCGCAAATTCATCAAATTCAAGAAAATGACAGCGTGGGTTATAATCGCGGTTTTATTGCTGAAAAACCTACGCGTTCGGCAACACTTCCTATAGGCCACGCAGACGGCATTCCACGTTCATACGGAAAAGGCAAAGGCTGGGTAACCATAAATGGAAAGAAAGCACATATTCTGGGCAATGTATGTATGGATATGATTATGGTAGATATTACAAATATAGCCTGTGAAGAGGGAGACGAAGCCATTGTTTTTGGCCCTTCAACCAGCGCGGAAGAATTATCTTCAGCTATCAACTCTATTTCATACGAATTAATTACGGCAGTTTCTCAAAGAGTGAAAAGAATTATTTGTAGGAATTAACCCTATTTGGTAAGAATTATTTAAAAAATACATTGTTTTTAAGTAAATTAGCTAACATTAACCCTTAAACGCTAACTAATATGTTAAAAGAATTCAAAGATTTTATTATGACAGGCAACGTCGTAGACCTTGCCGTTGCCGTAATTCTAGCTGGAGCCGTTGGGCTCGTTGTAACCGGATTTACTAACGACATGATTATGCCAATAGTAGGGCATTTTGCTGGCGGAATGGATTTTGCCGACCTTAAAATTGTTTTAGATGCCGCAGTAGTTGATGCTAATGGCGAGGTTGTAAAACCTGAAAACGCTATTATGTGGGGAAAATGGGTAAACTCTCTAATTAACCTTGTAATTGTTGGTTTTGTACTATTTATGATGGTAAAAGCTTACGCAAAAACCAAAAAGAAAAAAGTTGCAGCTCCTGTTGCAGATCCGGGACCATCCGAAAAAGATTTGTTGATGCAAATCCGTGATGAGCTTAGAAAAAAATAAATTTTAGCTACCGTTACATTACATATTCTAACCCTAAACCCTCGCTAGTTTTCTACTAGCGAGGGTTCTTTTTTTGTTTATATTTTGAAATATTCGCATAGCAACAACTAATTTTACCACAACCACTTTGTGCACTTTGCGAAAAACTTTGCGACCTTTGTGGTTAATTAAACGAATCCCGAAAATATGAAATTAGCCTTGGTTGGTGCCACCGGAATGGTTGGCGAAGTAATGTTGAAAGTGTTAGCGGAACGCAATTTTCCCTCTGATGAATTATTTTTAGTCGCTTCAGAAAAATCTGTTGGAAAGGAAATTTCCTTTAAAGGCAAAACATATAAAGTTATTGGTTTAAAAGAAGCAGTGGCTGCAAAACCCAATATTGCTCTTTTTTCTGCTGGCGGAAGTACTTCTTTAGAATGGGCACCAAAGTTTGCTGAGGTAGGAACTACCGTGATAGATAATTCTTCAGCTTGGCGTATGGAGCCCGACAAAAAACTCATCGTTCCTGAAATTAATGCGCACCTATTAACAAAAGACGATAAAATAATTGCCAATCCTAATTGCTCAACTATACAATTAGTGATGGCTTTGGCGCCGCTGCACAAAAAATATAAAATGAAGCGAGTTGTTGTTTCCACATATCAATCGGTTTCGGGTACGGGCTTGAAGGCGGTGCAGCAAATGGAGAATGAAATGGCTGGTATAAAAGGCGAAATGGCCTATCCGTATCCAATTCATAAAAATGCTTTACCGCATTGCGATGTTTTTGAAGAAAATGGATACACAAAAGAAGAGATGAAATTAGCTCGTGAGCCACAGAAAATATTAAATGATCGTACGTTTTCAATTACTGCCACTGCAGTGCGGATTCCTACGGCAGGCGGGCATAGCGAATCGGTAAATGTTCAGTTTGAAAATGACTTCGAATTGGGGGATATTCGCAAAATGCTGCACGAAACACCTGGTATTGTTCTACAAGACAATCCAGACACCAATACGTATCCAATGCCAATTTACGCGCACGATAAAGACGATGTTTTTGTGGGAAGAATACGCCGAGACGAAACACAACCAAATACTTTAAATATGTGGATTGTGAGTGATAACCTTCGGAAGGGAGCGGCAACCAACGCAATTCAAATTGCGGAATATTTAATAGAAAACAGCTTGGTATAGTATTTTTAGAAAAAAAATAGAGATATATTTAAATTATTGTTAAAAAAACGCACTTTATTTAAAGGTGCGTTTTTTTATTTTCAGTATCTTTAAAGACTAACCATTAATACTTAGCTTATGAATTCAACTTTTACTAAAATCCTAAGAATTATTTTAGGCTTAGGATTACTTTTTTTTGGACTGAGTAAATTAATTCACTTCAACATCATGCCCACGCATATCTATACGGGTGAGGCGGCAATATTTATTGACTCGCTCAGTGATACTGGATATATTCTGAAAGTAGTTGGAGTTTTTGAAATGCTGATCGGAGTGCTTTTACTAATAAATAAATGGGTGCCGTTCGCGCTTCTTTTATTGGCTCCTATAACGGTCAACATCTTATTATTCCATTTATTCTTGGACACTCCAGGACTGGTAGCGGCAATTATCATTGTAGCTTTAAATGTTATTCTTATCTACAAACATTGGAAGATTTATAGACCTTTGTTTCTTTGAAACCCGTCAGTTATAGCAAATTAAAGGCTTCCGTTAAGGAGGCCTTTTTGTATTGCGGACTATTTTATTTTCAGTTAAAAGCAGTACATTTACGTTTCCAAAAAATAAATTTTATGAAGTTTACAATCGTTCCTGCAATTCTTATTCTTGCCTTTGTAGGCTGTAAAGAAGAACCAAAAAAAGAAAAAATTTCTGTGACATATCCACAAACAAAAAAAGTTGATACTGTAGACACTTATTTCGATGTTGAAGTAAAAGACCCATATCGTTGGTTAGAGGATGACCGCAGTGAAGAAACTGCTGCCTGGGTTAAAGCAGAAAACGAAGTAACTTTTGGTTATTTAGAAAAAATACCATTCCGTGAAGAATTGAAAAATCGTCTTTCTGATCTTTGGAATTACGAAAAAGTAGGAGCCCCTTTCCATGAAGGAGACTATACTTATTTCTATAAAAATGACGGCCTACAGAACCAGTACGTTCTTTACCGTTATAAAACTGGAGAAGATAAAACCACTGCCGAAATATTTTTAGATCCCAATACTTTTAAGGAGGACGGAACTATTTCTTTGGGTGAAACTAGCTTTTCCAAAGATGGCAGCAAGTTAGCTTATAGTATTTCTGAAGGCGGTAGCGACTGGCGAAAAGTACTCGTAATGAGCACCGAAACAAAAGAATTAATTGGCGATACATTAAACGACATAAAATTCAGTAGTCTTTCTTGGAAAGCTGAAGATGGATTTTACTATTCTAGTTACGACAAGCCCAAAGGCAGTGAGCTTTCTGCAAAGACTGATCAGCACAAAGTGTATTACCATAAAATGGGAACTGCACAGAGCGAAGACAAAATAATTTTTGGAGCAACGCCCGAAGAAAAACACCGCTATATTGGCGCTTCTGTAACTGAAGATAACAACTATTTAATAGTAAGAGCTAGTACTTCTACTTCTGGAAACAAGCTTTTTATTAAAGACCTTACTAAGCCAAATGCTGAATTTGTTACTATTTTAAACAATACAGAAACTGACACTTTTATTCTTGAAAATGTAGGTTCTAAGCTATATGTGGTGACAAATATGAACGCGCCGAACAAGAAAATCGTTACAGTAGATGCTAAAAACCCTAGTCCTGAAAACTGGGTAGACTTTATTCCTGAAACAGAAAATGTTCTTTCACCGAGTACAGGAGGAGGTAATATTTTTGCAAATTATATGGTAGATGCAGTTTCAAAAGTGATGCAGTATGATTATGACGGGAAGTTAATTCGAGAAGTAAAACTTCCGGGAGTTGGTTCCGTGGGTGGTTTCGGCACTAAAAAAGAAGAAACAGAACTGTATTACTCTTTTACCAATTACGTTACTCCAGGCAGTATCTATAAATACGATATTGCAAGTGGTAATTCTGAGTTATTTATAAAACCTGAAATTGATTTCAATCCAGAAAATTATGAAAGCCAACAAGTTTTCTATAATTCAAAAGATGGAACAAAAATACCAATGATTATCACCCATAAAAAAGGATTGAAAATGGATGGTAAAAATCCAACGCTACTTTACGGTTACGGTGGGTTTAATATCAGTTTAACGCCAAGTTTTAGCATTGCAAATGCAGTGTGGATGGAACAAGGTGGTATTTACGCAGTACCAAACCTACGCGGTGGTGGAGAATACGGAAAAAAATGGCACGATGCAGGAACCCAAATGAAGAAACAAAATGTGTTTGATGATTTTATAGCTGCAGCCGAATATTTAATTAAAAATAATTATACTTCAAGCGATTATCTTGCAGTTCGCGGAGGTTCTAATGGAGGCCTACTTGTGGGCGCCACAATGACCCAGCGTCCAGAATTAATGAAGGTTGCTCTTCCTGCAGTTGGCGTTTTAGATATGCTTCGTTATCATACTTTCACTGCAGGTGCAGGTTGGGCTTATGACTACGGAACAGCAGAAGATAGCAAAGAAATGTTTCAATATTTAAAAGGTTATTCGCCTTTGCACAATGTGAAGGAAGGCGTTGAATATCCTGCAACTTTAATTACTACGGGTGACCACGATGACAGAGTAGTGCCTGCACACAGTTTCAAATTTGCCGCTGAACTTCAAGCAAAGCAAACTGGCAGTAACCCTGTTTTAATTAGAATTGAAACCGATGCCGGCCACGGTGCTGGAACTCCAGTAAGCAAAACCATTGAACAATATGCCGATATTTTTGGTTTTACATTATTCAATATGGGTTTTGAAGAATTACCAAATAATGTCAAATAAGAAACCAAATAACAAAAAAAGCCCCGTATTATTTACGGGGCTTTTTTTTAATCTAACTTTTCAGTTAATTTTTTAAAGGTTTTCTTGGGATCTTTATTTTCGTAAAGAACCTCGTAAACTGCATTTATTATTGGAGTCTTTGCCTTTTTCTTGCCCTTCTGCTGATTTAGGTTATAGGCACTATTTGTAGCGTAATATCCTTCGGCAATCATACTCATTTCAAGTTGGGCGCTTTTTACCGTGTAGCCTTTCCCAATCATCGTTCCGAAGAGTCTATTTCGGCTAAAAACGGAATAACCAGTAACAAGTAAATCTCCTAAATAGGCGGAATCATTTATATCGCGCTTCATTTTATGTACCTTTTTCACGTACTTTTTCATCTCGCGAATAGCATTACTCATCAGTACACTTTGGAAGTTATCTCCGTACCCTAAACCATGTGCAATTCCTGCAGCAACAGCGTATATGTTTTTAAGCATTGCAGCGTATTCAATTCCCAATACGTCATCGCTGGTAGTACATTTTATGTAATCGCTGCTTAGCACCTCTGCAATCATTTTTGCTTTTTCATCATCAGCACTTGCAATGGTTAGATACGAGAGTCTTTCAAGGGCAACTTCCTCTGCGTGGCATGGCCCAGAAATAACCCCAATATTATTAAACGGAACTTTATAATGCGTATTAAAATGGTCACCAACAATAAGGCTAGTTTCTGGAACAATACCTTTAATTGCCGAAAAGACTATTTTGTCTTCCAATGAAACCGTCAATTTTTCTAACTCTTTATGAAGAAATGCAGAAGGCACCACAAAAATTAGTACATCTGCGTCCTTAACTGTTTCATTAATATCGTTACTGAGTTTTAATTGCTTTAAGTTAAACTCTACCGAACTAAGATAGTTGGGATTATGGCCGTGCTTTTTAAGGTGTTCTAAAGCGTAATTATTGCGCATATACCAACCTACTTCATCGAGATTTTCGCAGAGCATTTTTACAATGGCCGTGGCCCAGCTTCCACCGCCAAAGACCGCATATTTTGGTTTATCAGACATTTATATGGTTTAGAAATATATTTTAATGTAAGACTACTTCGTTGATTTTTAGGACATATTCTAAAAACTTTAGGATTTAAGTCTAAAATCAAATATAGCTAAGCTAATAGCTTATTTCAAAAGTACACAATTCATGCTTAAACATTTAACAATAGCTTAATAATGGCTGTGCAATGTTTACTAGTTTAAGAACGTTATTTGCATTGATTATTGAGATGGTTTACCCATCAATACGAGAATAGTTTCAATGATTTTGGTTGGTTATTTAGTTGAGGCCGCTCCCCAAGTGTTAATTTGGTGGGGCGGTTTTTTAATGCCTGCGAAGGCAGGCATCTCACTAACATGCGTAATCTACTTATAAAAATTCATTTCATCCAAATAAGTCCAAACTTTAGAAGAAAGCATTGGACGAATGTTTTTTCCAGTTTTAATACCCTTCCGAATAAATGTTGAAGAAAGCTCAATAATTGGAGCATCAACGGCTTTAATCTTTTTATGATTGTCGAATTGTGTTTCTACAGTTCCTTCAGAAATTCTCGGATACACATAAATTGAATAGCGCTCCAAAATAACCTCATAATTTTTCCACTTGTGAAGGCTCTTTAAATTGTCTTCACCCATAATTAAGCTGAAATTATTTTCGGGGAATTTTTCTTCCAAATGGGCTAAAGTATTCACCGTATAATTGGGTTGCTGAAGGTCGAATTCTACATTACTGGCTTGTAGTTTTGGGTAATCTTCAACAGCAATTTGTACCATCGCTAGCCTGTGATGATCCTCTAGTAACATTTTCTTTTTTTTATGCGGATTGTGTGGCGTAACCACAAACCAAACTTCATCCAAATCGCTGAACTCTACCATATGGTTGGCAATAATCAAGTGCCCAATATGTATTGGGTTGAAAGTGCCAAAATAGAGTCCTGTTTTTTTTGTCATTTGTATGCTCTTGGAGATGCTCTGCGGTTGTGGAGTGGAGACGCAATGCATTGCGTCTCTAATTTGTTTTTATGAAATTTTCAACCAGATCGTGCGCTTCGTTTAAGGCAGTTTGCAGGTCGTGGTTTTTTATAATATAATCAAATTGTGGCGCTGTAGCTAGTTCCACCGAAGCTTTTGCAATACGCATATTAATACGTTCATCGCTTTCGGTTTTACGTTTCTTTAAGCGAATTTTAAGTTCGTCAATACTTGGGGGTTTCACGAAAACAGCAAGTGTTTTGTCTGGATATTTCTTTTTAATGCGAAGTCCGCCAACTACATCAATATCAAAAATGACGTTTTTGCCGTGACTCCAAATACGTTCTACTTCACTTTTTAATGTGCCGTAAAAATTATCGCGATATACTTCTTCCCACTCCAAAAAATCATCGTTTTTGATGTGTTGCTTAAAATCTTTTAGTGAAATAAAATAATAATTTTCCCCGTGTTTTTCATCGCCACGAGCTTCGCGAGAGGTACAAGAAACTGAAAACTCTAAGTTGAGGTCTTCTTGTTTTAATAGATGCTGTACGATTGTGGTTTTTCCGCTGCCTGATGGAGCAGAGAACACAATTAATTTACCGCCTTTTTTTGAATTCATTTTAAATTATAAAAAATTTGACTTAAGACTGAAAGACATAGTACGTAGGACCATTTCTTTTTTAAATTAAATTCCTACTACCTAGTTATAGTACGTTTAGGGCTTGTTCTTTAATTTTTTCCAACTCGTCCTTCATTTGAACAACTACTTGCTGCATTGGCGCATAATTTGCTTTACTACCAATAGTATTGATTTCGCGACCTATTTCCTGCGTAATAAAACCTAGTTTTTTACCGTTGGAATCGTGCGATTTTAAAGATTCTTCAAAATATTCTAAGTGATTTTTTAGTCGAACTTTCTCTTCAGTAATGTCATATTTTTCAAGATAATAGATCAATTCCTGCTCAAAACGGTTTTCGTCTACTTTTTCTTTTAAATCTGAAACTGCTTTGCGAAGCCTTTCTTTTACCGCATCTACACGTTCCGGATCTATTGCAATTACTTCGTCTAATAAATTCGAAATGGTTTTTGAACGTCCCCAAAAGTCATTTTCCAATACCAAACCTTCGTCGGTTCTATATTTGTTGATTGCTTCCAGTGCTTTGTCAATTCCTTTTAAAATGACTTCATATTCCTTTTCGTCAATTTCTTCACGCTCAGTTTTCAATGCGTCTGGCATACGAACTGCCATTTTTAAAAGCTCCACAGGGTCACCATTTACCACGTTTGCTAATTGTTTTATATATTGTTTTACAACAGTTGCATTGAGTTGTGTTGTAACTTCCTCGCCAGTAACTTCAATATAAAGTGAAAAATCTACTTTTCCGCGTTGCAGCGATTTTGCAAGTAGATCGCGAATTTCAAGCTCCTTTTCACGATAAGCCGAAGGCACGCGCGTATTAAGGTCTAGCCCTTTGCTGTTTAACGATTTAATTTCAATAGTAATGGTTTTGGAAGGCAATTGAACAACTTCTTTGCCGTAGCCCGTCATGGATTGGATCATATTCCTAATTTTGTGAAGGCAAAGGTAGTAAAATAGTCTTTAGTCGGTAGTGGGGATACGTTAGTAAAACAACTTAGCTTATTCATTCAAAAACTGCACAGCTCGCTCTTCGCTATAATACAATTTATTGCTTTGATGAAAACCTACGTGACCGCCATATTTTGGTATTTCGAAGTGGATGTTTTTCATTTTTGAAGCTAGTTCTCTGGGATAACAATCTGCAGAAAGGAAGCTATCGTTTTCGGCATTCAAAATATAAACGGGAATTTTAATATTCGGAAGAAATTGCAGACTGCTATTCTTTTCGTAATAATCAAGCGCATCTTTAAAACCGTGCGCAGGTGCGGTGTAAACGTTGTCGAATTCTAGTAGTGACGTGATTTTTTGGTAATCTGAAGGCGTCATTTTTTCAGGAAAATCCTTCATTTTGACTTTGTATTTTTTCCGAAGATTATTAAGAAATGAATTTCTGTAAACCCAATTTGAAAACGCATTTAATGATTCTAAAGAACCTTTTAAACTCAAGGGAGTGGAAATGGCAACGGCTTTTTTTATTTCCTTCGGAAAAGATTCGCGCTCACCCAAATATTTCAAAAGTAAGTTTCCACCAAGACTGAAACCCAAAAAATGGATATCGTTGTATTGGTCTTTTTTCAAAATAAAATTAATAACCGCCTCCAAATCGTCGGTTTTCCCTGCGTTGTAAGATTGGTATGAAATATTTGCCTCGCCACTGCAACCTCTAAAATTTATTGCTGCCACATCCCAACCATTTTGGTTTAAAATTTTTGCTTGGCCTTTCATATAAGTTCGCTGCGCATTTCCCTCCAAACCGTGAAGTAAGATTGCAACTTTTTGGGAAGCCACTTTAGCAAACGACCAATCAATATCTAAAAAGTCGCCATCGGGCAATTCTAAGCGCTCGCGTTGCTGAACTAGATGTGGTGTAGGACGAAGCTTGGCGGAATAAATTGTAGAAAAATGCGCGTTTCTAAAAAGACTTGAAGGCTCAAAAGTACTGGAAATTAAAGGCATATTTATTTTAGAAATTATAAGCGATTACTTAACAATTACATCTATATCGAAGAAGATTCTGGCTTGGACTACGCATAGCCGCCAAACCTAAAAACATTTAACAGAAACTAAACACATTTACTATGCTTGCATAACAAAAGTACTTTAAATTTGTAGAAAAATTTGACGATGTACACAAAACAATTTGAAATACGCTGGAGCGATGTAGATGCAAATCGCCATTTGCGCAACAGTGCTTTTATAGATTACATGAGCCACACCCGCATGAGTTTTTTAATGGAAAGCGGAATGGATCAACGGCATTTGGCAGAGCATAATTTAGGGCCGGTGGCTTTTTATGAGCACATGTATTATTTCAAAGAATTTTTTCCTGGGAAGCCGGTTACTGTTTCACTTCAATTAAGAGGCTTGTCTGAAGACGGAACCTACTTTGAATTTCTACATAATTTCTACGACGAAAACGGGAAAAACTACGCACGTTGTGAAATGATGGGCGGTTGGATAGATTTAAAAGAACGCAAACTGGTGGGGCTTCCGAAAGAATTTTATGATAGATTCTACGCACTAGAAAAGACGGACGATTTCAGAATTCTTACTAAAGAAAATACCCGAAAGTTTAGTCAGCGTCCGAAAGATCTTTAGTCGGAATTCTTTCGCACACTTTTTATTGTAGAGAGATAAACGCCCAAAAATATTAAAGCTGCAGCGCCTATTCGCAATGCGGTAATACTGTCTGCGCCAACTATTATTGCAAAAATTACTGCAATTACTGGTTGCAGATAAATAAATGCGCCAATAGTAGAAGGGCTTAATTGTTTGAGCGCGTAAATATTCAATAGATAAGTCATTACAGTTGTGCAGACAACTACAAAGCCAAGTCTCCAAATGTCTTCGAAAGGAAGGCTGCTCCAAGCAACATCTGTAAATTCTGAAATTCCGATTGGCAGATTTATTAAAAATCCAAATAGGAAGAGAAACTTCATTAATGTAATGGAGCTATATTTTGATACTAAGGGTTTTACTAAAATTAAATAGATAGAATAGGAAGTTGCATTCACAATAAAAAGAAGGTTTCCAATTGGAATATTTGGTGCATTTGGTTGTTCTTTTAATCCAAAAAGAATTAATACCAATGCTCCGCCAAGGCCTAAAAATATACCGAGACTTTTTACCCAAGTTATTCTTTCCTTTAAAATAAAGGCAGAAAGCACCAAAAGCAAAACTGGTGAAAGTGTAATAATTACTGAACTATTGATAGGTGTGGAAAGACTCAATCCTTTAAAAAAGGCGAGCATATTTAAAACCATTCCGAAGAAAGCACAAGCTACAAACCTAATCCAATCGCGACGCGCCACTTTTTCTGAAGGAAAAAAAAGACTGAGGATCCAAAATATTACCGCTGCGCCGGAAACTCGCAAAAATATAAAACCGAATGGTTTAATAACATCTGGCATTAACCCCTTGGCAATTGTATGGTTTATACCATAGATAATGCTGACAGTGGTTGCCGCCAAAAGCGCAAAAATACGTTGTTGGGTCAATTTTTAAGAATAGATTTTTTACCAGCAGCAACAGTTTTCGGGCTGCTTCCTATAAATATTTCGTCGTTATTTACAATAACGGGACGCTTCAAGAAAGTATAATGTTCTAAGATTAGATCTTTGTAATCTTCTTCAAGCAAGTTTTCACCTTTTAAATTTCGCTCTTTGTATAGTTTTGCTCTGCGGCTAAATAATTCTTCAAAACTATCGGTAAGGTTGAAAAGCTCATCCAATTCTTCTTCGGTGATGCCTTGTACTTTTATATCCTGTTTTATAAACGACGAAGGAATTTCTATTTCGTCCATCACGCGTTTACAGGTATCACAACTTGATAAATAATATACTTTTTGCATGGTCCAAAATTAATCAATACTTAAGAAAGGTTCAGCTTCTTTTAAGCCTATTTTTAATTCAATTGGTCCATCTGCGTAACTTGCAATATCGTATTGATTGTAGATGAATATTAGGCTGTCCTGCGTAAAACCTACACTTTCGGGAAGATGAAATGTATCATTTTCAAACCAAAACTTGGTGTCGTTAATTCCTTGTTTCTCGGCTATTTTTTGTTGCTCGCGGAATTTCTTTTCAGCAAAAACGGTAAGTTCTTTTTGGTTTTTAAAAAGCTCTTTTAGCGTAAGCTCTTCGCCAGTTTTTGGATCAATATTTAAAAATGTTGTAGCACCGTAGCCGTGTGCGCCACCAGTAAAAAGATACTGGCGCATTTCAAAGGATAAAAGCTCTTTGGAAGAGTAAATTTCGTTTACTGAAATTTCAGCAAAGTATTCGCCCGCCATATCCGGAAATTGCGCTTGGTCGGCATTATAAGCTTCAATAAAACTAGTTGCGGCTTCTGCTATTGTTTTTGCTGTGGGCGTAGTGTCTTCGCCCATCATAAGCGAAGCAAATATGAAATCTTTTATCTTCTTATTTATTTTTTCTGAAACTTCACTATCTCCAAAAACTTCAATATAATTGATAGTTACTTCTGGGCATTTGCTGTTTTCGCAAATTTTAAGCTCCTTTTCAGTAAAACTCTCTGAAGAAATTTCGATGTTTTTTTCTTGGTTACATCCCACAATGATTAGGGCAAAAAGTGCCAAGATTGTAATTCTGTTATTCATGCGTAAAAAGGAATAGATGGTTAGCTATCACAAATGAAACTCTTAAATTTGCATTTCAAAAGTAATAACTTTAAAATCAGCTATTGTGAAAGTTATATTAAATCATAAAATAGTTTTGATAATGCGAATTATCACTTTAAGATAAGGGCATTCCATCTTTCATTTTATATAATATTTTATTCAGATGAAATTCAACACAAAAACAATACACGGTGGCCAGCACAATGTAGATCCAGCTTATGGATCTGTAATGCCACCAATCTATCAAACAACAACATTTTCGCAAACTACACCCGGTGGGCACAAAGGTTTTGAATATTCGCGGAGCGGAAATCCAACGCGTGCAGCTTTGGAACGAGCTTTTGCCAGTATTGAAAATGGCGAATTCGGACTCGCCTTTGGAAGCGGACTTGCGGCAATTGATACAGTAATGAAGCTTTTAAAACCCGGCGATGAGGTAATTTCAACCAACGATCTTTACGGCGGAACCTATCGTTTATTCACCAAAATTTTTGAAGGTTTTGGAATTAAGTTCCATTTTGTCGGGATGGAAAATGCAGATAACATCGAGAATTATATAAACGATAAAACAAAACTGATTTGGGTAGAAACGCCAACCAACCCAATGATGAATATAATAGATATAAAAAAGGCAGTTTCAATTGCGAAAAAGCACAACGTTTTGCTTGCGGTAGATAACACTTTTGCAACGCCGTATTTACAACAACCGCTCGATATGGGTGCAGATATAGTAATGCATAGCGCCACAAAATATCTTGGCGGACATAGCGATGTGGTTATGGGAGCCCTAGTAGTAAGAGATAAAGAGCTTGCAGATAAACTTTATTTTATCCAAAATGCAAGTGGTGCCATTTGCGGACCGCAAGATTGTTTTCTTGTATTGCGTGGTCTAAAAACGCTTCACATCCGTATGCAACGCCATTGTGAAAATGGTAAGGCGATTGCCGAATATTTGGCGAAACATCCTAAAATTGAAAAAGTTTATTGGCCAGGTTTTGAAAGTCATCCAAACCACGATATTGCTAAAGAGCAGATGAAAGATTTTGGTGGAATGATTTCTTTTGTACCCAAAGGAAACAATTACGGCCAAGCTATTAAAATAGTAGAGAACCTGAAAATTTTCACCTTAGCAGAAAGTCTTGGCGGCGTAGAAAGTCTCGCCGGACATCCTGCAAGTATGACGCACGCAAGCATTCCGAAAGAGGAGCGCGAAAAGACAGGCATTGTAGATTCGTTAATTCGTCTTTCAGTTGGGATTGAAGATGTAGACGATTTAATTGAAGATTTAAAGCAAGCACTTGGATAAGATGAGATTTTAGACGAAATACAAAAAGGGTCGGGTTTTTAAAAAACCTGATCCTTTTTTAATGCTGTAAAAATTCGTTTAATTGATATAATAAATATACCCAACGTTCAGCCAATAAATCCATTCGTTGGCTTTGTTTTCAGGAACTGGGGTGGTTCCATTATTTTCAAAAGACGGTTTTAGACCATCTACCCAATCTGAAAAGTAAAAATGCCAACGGCTGTCCAGCATTAAATCGCTTAAAGGAGAAAGTTTGTATCTAATTCCAACACTTCCCACTACCGCCCAAGTGGTAGCCGGTTCTTGCTGAAAGGCGTTAAAATATTTATCTGGCGTAGTTGTGGGGCTATTTAGCCCTCCTAATGACGAGGAAACTTCAGGGTCAAAACTTACCCAGTGCGCTCCCAAACTAATAAAAGGTGCAATTTTATATTGTCCCGCTGCAAAATCACGAATGCTAAACGGGAAAAATTCAAGTTGAGAACCTACTTCAACAACAGTAGTTGAGCCACTCATTGCTCGAAGTTGGTCTGCAAATAAGGAAGTGTGGTCTGGTGCTACCCATTCGCCAAAATGGTTCAAATTTGTTTTGTGGTAGTCAATTTCAGTACGAATTTTAAAGTGATCATTAAAATAAACAGCCCGCGTATAACAGTTACAATCTGCACTGTACGAAAAATTGATATAGTGAATAAGACCAATTCCGATAGTGGTATTACCGGAGTTTGTGTCAAAATCATACCGCTGACCAAAGTCTGAATAAAAGACTACGGGTCCGGTAATTATACCAACTTCCTGCGAAAAGCCGTATTGGCTGAACGCTTCTTGTTTCGAAAAAAACAAAAGGAAAAATACCAATAAAAGGAATTTGGTATTCATTAAAATTTTAGATTTAAGTGTGAAACACAACAAATATATAAAAACATAATCACCATTAAAGTTTAATAGCTCTATTTAGCTAATTTGTAAAAAATTGACGCCCAGTTTTTATCATAACGCTTATATTTGTGCCGTCCTTATATAATGGTTTACTATAATCTGTTTTAGATTATAACTTTCACATTACAACGGAATTCGCTAAAAGTAAAATAAAATTTGAACCAATGAAGCAAAGTATAAGTGATTTCATTTCTGAAGTCGAAAAACTCAATCCTAATGAGCCTGAATTTCTTCAGGCGGTAACTGAGGTTGCCGAAACTGTAATCCCTTTTATTGAAAAAAACGAAAGGTATGCCAACAAAATGTTGTTGGAAAGAATGGTAGAGCCAGAGCGCACTATTCTTTTTCGTATTCCTTGGACAGATGACAATAATGCAATTCAAGTAAACAAAGGGTATAGAATAGAGTTTAACTCTGCTATCGGCCCATATAAAGGCGGTTTGCGTTTTCACCCTTCTGTAAACCTTAGTATTCTTAAGTTTTTAGGATTCGAGCAAACTTTTAAAAACAGCCTTACAACTCTTCCAATGGGAGGCGGTAAAGGTGGTGCTAATTTTGACCCAAAAGGGAAAAGTGATGCAGAAATAATGCGTTTTTGCCAAAGCTTTATGACGGAGCTTTTTCGTCATATTGGCCCAAATACTGATGTTCCTGCGGGCGATATTGGCGTTGGTGGTCGCGAAATTGGCTATATGTACGGTCAATACAAACGCATTCGTAATGAATTTACGGGAGTGCTAACTGGAAAGGGGCGTTCTTATGGCGGATCTCTTATTCGTCCAGAAGCAACGGGCTACGGAAACGTATATTTTGCAAAAGATATGCTAGCAACTAGAGGCGAAAGCTTTGAAGGCAAAACCGTAGTTGTATCTGGTTCTGGTAACGTAGCACAATATGCAGCCGAAAAAGCAATACAGTTTGGCGGTAAAGTTGTTACTTTTTCAGATTCTGCTGGATATATTTATGATTCGGAAGGTATCAACGCAGAGAAACTGGCCTTTGTAATGGAATTGAAAAACGAAAGACGCGGACGTATTTCAGAATACACTGAAAAATATACGGGTGCAAAATACGTAGAAGGAAAACGCCCTTGGGAAGTAAAATGCGATATAGCACTTCCTTGCGCAACCCAAAACGAATTGAATGGCGAAGAAGCAGAAATGCTTTTGAAAAATGGTTGTTTTTGCGTAGGCGAAGGCGCCAATATGCCTTGCACACCAGAAGCTATTGAAGCATTTCAGAAAGCGAAGATTTTGTTTTCACCAGGTAAAGCATCTAATGCTGGTGGTGTTGCAACCTCTGGTTTAGAAATGTCGCAAAACTCTTTACGTCTAAGTTGGACAGCTGAAGAGGTTGATGAAAAACTTCATAAAATTATGAACGATATTCACGCCGCATGCGTAGAATACGGAAAAGATAGCGATGGTTATGTAGATTACGTAAAAGGAGCAAACATTGCAGGCTTTGTAAAAGTTGCCGAAGCTATGTTAGCACAAGGCGTAGTTTAATAGTTAGACTTCATTTTAAGAAAGCCTTTCCAAATTATCTTTTTCATTATAAAAGATATGGAAAGGCTTTTTCAATCATATACCGCAATAAATAGTATTTTAGCGTGTTAATAAACAAAACCATATTTATGAAGCGGTGGGCACTAGCTTTACTATTACTATTTCCCTTTCTGGCGAGCGCCCAGAATTTTGAAGACCGCTGGACGGGTCATTTTTCATACGTATCTATAAAAGATATTTCGCAAGGAGACAACAAGATTTTTGTGGGAGCCGAAAATGCGGTTTTTACGTATGATCTTTCTACTCAAAAAATAAAAACCCTTTCCACCGTAAACGGACTTTCGGGAAATGCAATAACTACCATTCATTATAGCGAAGACTACAATTTACTTATTATAGGCTATGAAAATGGACTGATAGAAATAGTAAAAGAAGGAGAGATAAACGTATTAAAAGTGGTTGATATTTTAGAAAAACAAACCATTCCGCCCGATAGAAAGCGAATAAATAATTTCAACGAATACGACGGAAACCTTTACATCTCCACGCAATATGGAGTTTCAGTTTATGATGTGGCACGGCTAGAATTTGGCGATACTTATTTTATTGGCGATGGCGGTAGCCAGATTGATATTATACAAACAATTGTAAAAGAACCCTATATTTTTGCAGCGAGCTCTACCGACGGAATACGACGGGCGCTCGTAGCAGATGATAATTTAATCGATTATCAAAACTGGACTACCATTATGGGTGGCGGATATAGAGCAGCAGAAAAACTTGGGAACGAACTATACGCAGCAAACCTTTCAAACACCGTTTTGCGGTTTACGCCAACTGGAGTTACAACTACAGTGCGGAATTTTACTTCGGAAGTACTAAAATTTAGACTTGCTGACGATTTGTTGACAATTACTACCAAGAATTCTATTGAAGCTTATTCTGAAGGATTTTTTGAAGAAGCTGCAGTAAATAACGTTTTAGATTTTGATCTCGATTTACTTTCAGGCTACAGTTTTGGAGATAATTTTTACTTAGGAACAAACGAGGATGGTCTTTTAATTGTACCATTTGGAACCATGCAAGCCGATCAAGTTTTACCTAACGGCCCAAATAGAAACAGACCTTTTTCAATTGATGCCTCTCCCGGACAACTTTGGGTAAATTTTGGTGAAATAGATAAAGATTACAACCCATACCCACTTTCACGTTTCGGAATAAGTGTTTTAAAAGATACACTGTGGACGAATATTTCATACGAAGATCTAAGTGCGGCAGTGGGTGCAGAACCTACAGATTTGGTGAATATTACCATTAATCCAAAACTGCCGAATGAGGTTTATATGAGTTCATTTCAACAAGGTCTTTTAAAAATTGTTGATGATACACCAACCATTCTTTATGACGACACCAATAGCCCGTTAGACAGGGTTCTCATTCCATTACCCGGTGGCGGCAACGCAGATGCCGGACTTAGAATTTATGGTTCTGATTTTGACCCACAAGGCAATTTGTGGTTTGCACAGACAAAAGCAGATGAGGGTTTAATAAAACTAACCCCTGGCGGACAATTTCAAAAAATCGACTTGTCCGATATAATTATTCCTACAAGTGAATTGGCCTTGACACAACTAGCAATAAGTCGTGAAAACTATGTATTCATGGGTAGTTACAGTAATGGTTTAATAGGGTATAATCCCACTACAAATAGGCTTAATAAAATTGGTTTTGGTCCAGGCAATGGAAATCTACCTTCGGCTGTAGTAAGAACAATTGCATTCGATTCTCAGAATAGATTATGGATTGGAACCCTTAAGGGATTGCGCGTACTTTTTAGTCCTGGCAGTTTTTTCGAAGATGGAACTACACCAGAATCACAGGCCATAATTATACTTGAAGATGGTGTGCCGCAAGAACTTTTGTACGAACAAACCATTACAGATATTGAAGTAGACGGCTCTAATAACAAATGGATAGCGACCACCTCTTCGGGGGTTTTCTATCTTTCGCCAAACGGTCAGGAGACTTTGCTTCGTTTTACAAAAGATAATTCTCCTTTGCCTTCAAACACAGTTCAAGACATTTCTATTGATCCATTTACGGGAGTGGTTTATTTTGCTACCACCCAAGGACTCGTAGCTTATAAAGGAACTGCTACTGCACCGAGTGATAATTTAGAGAATGTTCACGCTTTTCCCAATCCTGTGCGACCAGGATTTTCTGGAAATGTAACAATAGATGGTCTCACTGCGCAAGCCAATGTAAAAATAACTGACATAACAGGAAACCTTGTTTTTGAGGAAACTTCTGAAGGAGGAAGTATACTTTGGGATACAACCGCTTTTGGTAGATATAAAGTGCGCTCTGGGGTATATTTAGTGCTTGTTACCACAGAAGATAACCTAGAAACCAAAGTTTCTAAAATAATGATTATTCGCTAATGGTAGTTGCTACCAAAGCCATCGTTTTTTCCGCAATCAAATACTCAGAAGCAGATTTAATAGTAAGTTGTTATACCGAAATTGCAGGCGTAAAAAGCTATTTACTTCGCAGTATTCTGAAATCGAAAAAAGGTAAATTAAAAGCATCTTATTTTCAGCCGCTCACCCAATTAGAACTTATTGCAGATCATAAAAACAAAGGCACTTTAGAATATATTAAAGAAGCTAAAGTCTTTCTGCCGTACCAATCATTACATACCGATATTGTAAAATCTGGTCTTGTTATGTTCTTATCTGAAATGCTTAAAAACTGTATCCGCGAAGAAGAACCAAATGAGGAACTTTTCCACTTTTTGGAACGCTCTTTTCAATGGCTTGATGAAAATGATGAGATTGCTAATTTTCACATTTTCTTTTTAATGCAGCTTAGTTTGTACTTAGGCTTTTTCCCAGATGCATCAAATATTGAAGATAGCTATTTCAATATTATGGAAGGAAATTTTCAAGCGAAGAACACTTCTAACTATTGTATTGAAGGCGAACAAATAGAAAATTTTAAACTGTTTTTCGGATTGAATTTCGACACCTTAAAAACAGTGAAACTCTCGAAAAAACAACGCAAAGATTTGTTGGAATTAATTTTGGCTTACTACAGTTTTCACGTGCAAGGCTATCAAAAACCGAAATCGCTGGACGTGCTCAATCAATTATATTCGTAGTAAATCAGACTTTTATTTAAGTAAAATTCAACTTACAAATCAAGTTGTAAATGTTCGTAAATACCATCACCAAGCTGCTTTTTCCCTACACTTTTAAACCCAAGTGATAAATATAATTTTTTGGCATGAGGGTTTTCAAAATCTACCAATAGTCCAATTTTTTTATGACCTTCAGATGTAGCTTGAGTTATTGCTGCAGCCAATAATTGTTTTCCTATTCCTTTTCCTTGATGGTTTGGAGAAACGCTTACGGTATCTATATAAACTTCTTCAGAATTGGTTTCGTCTTCAATCACTAAATTTTTCACTTGGTATTTTTCTGCGATATATTCTAAAAAAGGTTTGCGGTATTCTGGTAACAACTTTCCTTCATAAAAAATTATTGACCCCATGATTTCGGCTCCTTCCGAATATACTAAAGTATGCTCAAAACTATACTGATTTGCAGTTTGCTGAAAGAAGTATTCAAACAATGGATACGAGTTTTCGGGAAGATCTGTGTTGGCAAATGTACACGCCAAATCTTCCATAGCTTGAACTATTAATCGCGCTACCTGTTTGTAATCTTCGGGGCGAGCGGGGCGGATGTTCGGATGTGAGCTAGTATTCATTCGAACAAAAATAGGCTATTGATTGCCCATTTTAAAAGACTTTATAAAATTGTTTCCAATTGCGATGGCTCGGTTTCACTTTTATAAAGCGGATAAAAGTCCATAACATTTCTAACGCCATCTAGCGAACATAAATACGCAACCGCGGCACAAAGGCCTTTAAAAGTGATTTCTTTGGAAGTTGGGTTTTTGGGCTTAGCATTTCTATAATCTAAAGGAAGTTTATAACCGCAACCTTTTAAGAATGCTGTTTCAATATTTAGGAGTTCCAAAGGCGAATACCCGTGAAATTTGCGCCCTAATTTTTCGTGCACGTGCCCAACATAGTTTAATTGTAGCGAGCCGTGATCGTCGCTGAGGTGCTTCCAGCTATCGGTATTATTACAAATATTCCCCACCGCACAATGCTTGCAGCACTCCGGATTTAGAGTGTTGTTATGAAAAGCGGTGTAAAGTTTTTCTAAGGCTGCGTCCAGTCTTTTTGTAGTTTTCATAAGCGCTGTTCTTTGTACCTATGAAATTAATAAATAATGAAAAGAAAACCGTTTGTTTTATAATTTTTTTGGAAGGAGGGAAATTGTTGGGATGCGAATGCAGGAATGTCTATTCTTTGTGGATGAACTATTTCTTATTTATATTAGCACGACAATATTCTATAAAAGGCGTGTCACGTTCTTCACAATTAATTAAATAATATAAGTATATATGATAATACTATCAACGATTGGTCCTTGGCAGATTATTTTAATCTTAGTCTTTTTATTTCTTATACTTCTGCCTATAATAGCTTTAATTAACATTCTTCAGAATGAATTTACTGGCTCTAATAAACTAATTTGGGTATTGGTGGTTTTATTACTTCCATTTTTTGGTTCAGTTCTATATTTCCTTATTGGAAAAAGTCAAAGATTGAAAAAGTGATTAGTAAACTATTTCACTTTCAAAAACTCCAAATCCTGAAAATCATAACTGAAATCAGTTAATGGGGAAATGGCGCTGATTGTAAAACCATTCGCTTTGCCTTCGGTATCTAAACTGAAATTTACAAATGCATCAGCTTTTAACGAAGCATCATCCCAACGCACTACGTAAGTAGTTCCCTTGTAGAAAATAATTTTTCCTTTTAAGTCTAATGCTTTTTCGGCTTTAAAATAAAGACTTCCGTTTTGGTCGCTGATGTTTACTTTGCCAAACCACGGATCTTGGTAGGTACCAACTACGTTTGCTGTGTTCGGCTTTGGCGATTTGTTTTTCAGCAAGGCTTTTATATCTGCTTCTACTTTCTTGGTAATACTGTCTTCTTTACGTTCACCAGCCAAACGGCGCTCGTTGTATTGCTTAATTCTGTCTTCACCTTTTATGTTGAAATAACCGTCTTTAATTGAATTGGTGATTGCAGTAAAAGCCGCACCACTTTGTTGGTTTGTGAGTACGATAATTCCCAAATCTAACTCAGGAATTAAAGTTACTTGACTTACAATTCCCAATAATCCTCCCGTATGTGTTACTTGAAAATAGCCACTTACATCGCTTAAAAACCAGCCCAATCCATAAGCTGAAAAGTGAGTGTTGTACGGCCCGCTACCACTTTTTATAAGCGTTTGCGGAGTCCACATTTCGCGATGTACTTTTTTGCTGAAAAGACTATCGGTTAATTTTTCGCCATATTTTCCGTCATTTAACTGCGCTTGCACCCAGGTGCTCATATCGGTTATTGAGGCATAAATGCCGCCAGCTGGCGTTGCGAGTTGGGTAAAAGTATTGCCCGTTACTTCTAGTTTTCCATTTACGGGAGCGTGTCCATCAATGCGGTTTTTATCTGCTTCAATGGCTGGAATAGAAAGCAAAGAGCGATTCATCTCTAAAGGTTGAAAGAAATGATTTGTAATATAATCGTCAAAATTTTCACCTGAAACTCGCGCCACAACTTCTCCAGCTACAATATAAAGTAGGTTGTCATAATCAAACTTTGAGCGGAAAGAAGACACAGGTTTTAGATAGCGAAGGTTGTGGATCATTTCGGCTTTGGTAGTTGTATTATTTGCCGGAAAAATCATCAAATCGCCAGCTCCCAACCCTAATCCACTACGGTGGGTTACTAAATCGCGAACGGTAAATTCGCTAGTTACATAGGCGTCGTTTAATTTAAATTCAGGGATTACGTCGGTTACTTTGGTGTCCCAAGCTAACTTACCTGCATCTACAAGTTGAGCGAGTGCTGAGGTTGTAAACGCCTTCGTGTTTGAAGCCACGCCAAAAAGTGTGTTTTCGTTTACTTCGGCATTCGTTTTTAAAGAGCGAACGCCATAAGTGTTTTTATGATAAATATTTCCATCTTTTAAAATCGCAACCGCCATCCCGGGCACGTCGAAAGTATTCATGGTTTTCTGCACCAAACTGTCAATTTGAGTGCTACTTAAAACTTGCGCTTTTCCGTGTAAATTGAAAAAGAAAATAGTAAAAAGGAGGGCAATTGTTTTGAGTGAAAGAGTTTTCATAATAATAATTTGAATTGTAGAAATATCAGCTTTTATAGAGCGGAACAAGTTATAACTTTTTGTAATGTGAATTGAAAAGCAATCATAAATTCGTCCCATACTTTTGTTAAAGCAGTTAGAATTTGTGCAGCGTAAAAGCGAAGTTTCAAAAAGCAGGGAATTGTATTTAATTGTGAATTGCGATAACTTTCGTAATTTACAACTACACAAAAAAAATTCAAAAACCATGAAATCATAAATATATGATAGCAGCAGTAACCTTATTTTTAGTTGTAGCCCTTTCAGCATTAATTACAAAAATTGCGACCATTGCTTTAATGCACACTGGTCTATCTACACAGAGCGCGAGGTTTCAGGCTCGTTCGGCATACACTGGTGCTGGCTTTACCACCTCAGAATCTGAAAATATAATGAATCACCCCGTACGTCGGAAAATAGTGTTTAACCTAATGCTAATTGGAAACGCGGGGATTGTTACGGTAATGTCGTCGTTGATTTTAACCTTTGTGTTGCCAGATACATTATCTTCTAAATTATACGGCTTTGGTATTGTGGTTGTTGGCTTGAGTTTGGTTTATTGGGCGGTAAAAAGTGAGTGGGTAGACAAGGCTTTATCTAAACTTATAAATAGAATGCTAAAAAAATACACAGACCTTGAAATTCTGGATTATGCAGCGGTTCTTCACTTAAAAGATGACTATAAAATTAGCGAGAAAAAAGTGGAAGAAGATAACTGGATGGCGAACAAAACATTAAAAGATCTGGATTTGCGTCACGAAGGAATTACCATTTTAGGGATAGATCGTGTAGGTTGCGACTATATTGGTTCGCCCACGGGAAGTATTTATATTCTTCCAAAAGATGTAATTACGGTATATGGAAAGGCAGATGTAATTAAAAGTTTATTTTCCCGTAAACAGAATTTTGTGGCTACTATGGCGCATAATCGCTATGTTGAAAAGGAGAATGAAAGAATTGAAAAACAAGAAGCGAATCGGGATGAAAATAAAGAACAATAATTAGATTGGGAAAATTTACTTTTGCATTTCTGAAATAACTCAATGACTCCCAAACTCACGAATCCCGTTTTATATTTAATGAGTATTTCTGCTGGTCTAATAGTAGCAAATCTCTACTACAACCAGCCTTTGCTCCATCAAATTGCAGTTACCTATGGCGTAACAGAATCTGCCGTTAGTAACGTGGCGCTCAGCACCCAATTGGGCTATGCTTTTGGATTGCTTTTTATTATTCCACTGGGCGACAAGATTTCTAACCATCGTATTTTAAAGTTTGACTTTTTATTAATGGTGCTTTCGCTGATTGCCGCAGCAACTGCTAATAGTTTGCTATTACTAATCATCAGTAGTTTTTTTATTGGTGTTACCTCTGCCATTCCACAGCTATTTGTGCCCATGGCGGCGCAGCTTAGCGACGAAAAAGGTAGAGGACGCGCTATTGGAATTGTTATGAGCGGTCTTTTAATTGGTATTTTAGGAAGCCGAGTTATTAGTGGTTTTGTAGGCGAACAATTTGGCTGGCGAGTTATTTATTATGCCGCAGCAGTTTTAATGGTGCTGTTATTTTTTATTCTGCAGGCAAAATTACCTAGATTAAATCCACACTTTCCCGGAAGCTACGGCAGTTTATTAAAATCTATTTTTCACTATTTTATAACAGAACCAGCTTTGCGTCTTGCCGCGCTTCGAGGGGCATTGGCTTTTGCAGGTTTGAGTGCGTTTTGGACAACTTTAGTTTTTTTAATGGAAGACAGTTTTGGCTATGGCAGTACTATTACTGGGCTTTTTGGCCTTTTGGGAATTGTCGGCGCGCTGGGAGCCACAGTAGTTGGAAAATTAAGCGATAAGTTCAACAAAGACAAAATCATTATTTTCTCTTCGCTTTTACTGATTGTTTCTTGGATTATTTTTCTGGTTTCGGGAAACTCTATTTTTGGTTTAATAGTTGGCGTAGTACTAGTAGATTTAGGATTGCAAGCGCTTCACATAACGAATCAGAATATCATTTTTTCAAAAAATCCGGAAGGTAGGAATAGAGTAAATACCGTTTATATGGTTTCATTTTTCATTGGAGGCGCTTTGGGTACCACTTTGGGAGCATTAGCTTGGCAAGAATACGCGTGGATTGGTGTTTCTGTACTTGGAATATCTCTTTCATTATTCATTCTTGCAGCGCACTTATTGTTTCGTAAATAGTGAAAGCTTTTATAATTTCTTCAAAAAAGGGGCTTTACTAAAATTGTGGCTCACTTCGTGCAAAACGGCTAAAGCGTTATTAAAACCTTCACTTTAATTTAGCTTTTCACTAAGATTAATTTTGAAATATTAAGCTTAGTTTGCTGAGTGTATGTTTTAATGATTTCGAAAAAAGACACTTTAAATTTAAATATAAGAAATATAAAATGATGAATTTCAATCTTTTTGCAGCTGCGCTTGCGGCAATTTCACTTTACGGCTGTGGAATTACTCAGAATAAGGAAATCAATGACAACAATGAAATGGACAAAGTAACCATTACCGAAACTCAATGGATTTTAGAAACTTTAGATGGTCAAAAAATTGACGCTCCACAGGACAGAGAGGAAATTGGTTTTACCTTAAATTCCAATGAAAATAGTATTTCTGGTTATTCTGGCTGCAATCGTTTTTTTGGAACTTATTCGCTCGAAACTGGGAACCGAATTAAATTTTCGGCAATGGGAGCTACAAAAATGGCCTGCCCAGACAGTGCTTTTAGTGAATCGGAATTTTTAGAAATCTTTAGTTTGGCTGATAATTATAACATTACGGGCGACAAACTTGGGTTAAATGTGGGAAAAAGAGCGCCACTTGCAGTATTCAAAAATGCTAAAGTTGTTTCAGAACCCATAACCCAAAAATATTGGAAACTTAAAACTTTGGAAGGTCAGGAAGTAAAAATGGAAGATAATCAAGCTAAAGAAATATACTTTATGCTGAAAACCGATGAAAATCGGGTTACTGGTTTTGCCGGTTGTAACGGCATTATGGGTGCCTATACTTTGGAAGCTGGAAACAGAATTCATTTTTTACAAATGGCTACAACGATGATGGCTTGTCCAGATTTAAAATTTAATGAATCTGAATTTCTAAAGGTTTTTGAATTGGCAGACAATTACACAATAAATGGCGATACCTTATCACTTAATGTAGGCCGTAGAGCGCCCTTAGCGGTATTTGAAGCGGTCTATTTTAATTGAAAAAATTTATAATTTCAACCTTTAAATCAGTAAGTATGAAAAAATATATTTTGTTATTATTATTGATAATGTGTTTTCAGATGAACGCACAAGATTGGAAAACCCCAACAATTGAAGGCTATGGAAAGATTGTTGATTACGAAAATGTTGCAATTAAACCAGACCCAAAATTAGAATACAAAGTGCTTTTTGCTATTACAACAGATGAAGAGCGCGAAGGCGTAAACGTTTCTCTTTGGAAAATAGCCCGACTTATAAACCTGTTAGAAAACGATGGAGTGCCTAAGGAGAATATTCATATCGCTGCTGTTATAAGCGGTTCCGCAACTAACGTAACTCTTTCAGATAAAGTTTATTCGAAAAAAATGGCTAAGAGCAACCCTAATCTTGAGTTAATGGAAAAACTTACTGATTATGGCGTCCAAATTCATTTATGCGGTCAAGCAGCTGCAGCACACAAAATAAATCCAGATATAGATTTGAACCCTTTTACAAAACTAACCTTATCTGCAATTATCGATATTCCTACATTTTCAATGCAAGGATATGTGGTCATGTTTTAAGTATATTAGCATCACCTGAACCGAACGAATTAAAATTTTACAAATGAACTACTTTCTATTTATACTTTACTTTCTTATTGTAAGTCCACCCAATGATACCAATACACTAACTATCAATGTTACGAATATTGAAAATATTGAAGGAACTTTAGAAATTGCAATTTTTAATTCCAACCAGCGCTTTTTAGAAGAAGGTCAAGCGCTTAAAACTATTTCGGTGAAAGTCGAGGCTAAATCTCACACTGTAGCCTTTAAAGATCTTCCAAAGGGTAGCTACGCAATTTCTATGTATCACGATGAAAATGATGATGGAGAATGCAATCGTAATTTTATGGGTATTCCCAAGGAGCCCTATGGGTTTTCCAACAATTTTCATCCTAAGTTTTCTGCGCCTACATTCAAAGATTGTGAGTTTTATTTGGATTCAAACAAAACTTTAAAAATTGAATTGAGAGGATAATCGCTTTTATGAAGTACGGTTTTTTAACGCCTTACTTTTTTTCATTTAAAATCTACTATCAAGTTTTGGCAAACTTAGCGCTAACATATAATTTGCCTTGTTTCAATTTTTCCCAATAAATATTCATGTCTGTATTTATCTCTGAAGATAGAATGTATAATCCTATAATATTTGGAAATGACATTGCTAAAATCATCATATCGGCAAAACTAAGTACGGCGCCTAGGCTTACTGAAGCTCCTAAAACTACAAAGCACAAGTACAATATTTTATAGAGTAATTCTCCTTTCTTGCTTCTCCCAAACAAATAGGTCCAAGAGCGCATACCGTAATAAGACCAAGAAACCATAGTAGAGAATGCAAACAAAAACACGGCAATTGCCAATACAACAGGGAACCACGAAATTACACTTCCAAACGCGGCAGAAGTAAGTTCTACGCCTCCCATGCCTCCACCTACATCGTGCTTTCCGGTAAAGATTAATACTAAAGCGGTCATAGTACAAACCAACATAGTATCGATAAAAGGTTCTACTAAAGAAGTAAATCCGTCTGCAATAGGATTATTAGTTTTGGAGGCACTATGTGCAATTGCTGCCGACCCAACGCCGGCTTCACTAGAAAAAGCTGCACGTTGTAAACCAATTATTAACACACCAATAAATCCACCTTTTAAAGCATCTGCAGAAAAAGCGCCGTCATAAATGGCAGTAAAAGCGCTTCCAATGCTTCCAAAATTAAATCCAATTACTACCAAGCAACCCAATACATACAAAATTGCCATAATTGGTACAACTCGTTCAGTAACCTTAGCGATACTTTTTATACCGCCAATTATTACTACTCCCACAAGAATTGCGAAACCAATTCCAAACCAAAAACCTTGTCCTTGCAGAATCGGTATTTGTTCAGACACTATTTTAAATGCTTGATTAGACTGCAGCATATTTCCACCTCCAAAAGAAGCTCCTATTCCTAAAATCGCAAAAAATGCAGCTAGAAATTTTCCTAATCGTTTCAGATTTCGTTTTTCAAGTCCGTAGCGTAAATAATTCATGGGACCACCAAAAATGCGGCCATCGCTATCAATAAATCGATATTTCACACCCATGCTACATTCAGCAAATTTTAAAGACATTCCGAAAAAACCAGCTAAAAACATCCAAAATGTTGCCCCTGCACCACCCAAAGAAATTGCTACTGCAACTCCGGCAATATTACCTAATCCCACTGTTGCAGATACAGCTGTTGCCATCGCTTGAAAGTGGGTGATACTTCCCGGTGCATTAGGATCGTCATATTTTCCTCTTGCCAAATCAATTGAGTGTCTAAACCCACGAATATTGACAAACTTTAAACGAATAGTGAAGAAGATGCTACCTAAAATTAACCAAATAACGATAAACGGGATTGTACTTGTAACCTCATCTCCATTTGGGTGTAATAATGCTTGTGGGCTATCGAATTTAATGCTTCCGAGCAACACCTCATCATCTGCTTTGGCTCCGCCTGAAGTTGTTACAACAGGAGTGCCTTCTTCAATAATATGCTGAAGTTTTCCATCGTTTTTCGAATATACTATTGTTTGCCCCTTATCATTTTCTAAGAGCAAAATTTCTTGATCTTTTTTCACCAATGCTCCATCGGGAGAAAGCCATTCCTTCAGTCGGTATTGTTCTTCAGCTTTACTGGATTGTGGGAGTGTAATATCTTCCTGTGAAATATAAACTACTGGATCGTAAATACCAGAGGTAGCAAAAGGATCCCAAAATAAAATAGCACCTAAATAATCCACGGCTGGTTGTACATTGCTATTAAAAATCTCGACAATTGATTCTGCAGGAATTGTAAATGTTCGTGAAACAGTATTCTTGTTAGCATCGGTTATAATAACCGAATGCTCCATTCCTTCTATTAAACCTTTTGCTCGGCTGGAATTTAATGAAGTGCTTGGATTGGTCCATTTATATTTATAGGGAGGTTTTCCTCCTTCAACCTGAACTTGCGCAGTTCCATTGTTGATTTCAGTTGAAGGGTTATTCAATGTAATACTAATCGATAATTCATCCGTAGATTCAGTTGGTGTTTGAGCATTGACGCTGGTTACCAATAAGAAAGGAAGTATAAAGAATAGGATGGTCTTTACCATTAATCTGTTTATTTTAAAAATTTTTTGTGGAAAATTACAATTTAAGGATAAGAATAAAGCCTTCCTAGATATTTCGATAGTTTCTCGGCTTGGAGGGTTTTATGTAATGATAACTTTATTGCTTTTCTAAGTGTATTAGTCCATTATATTCAAATTAATTAGTGCGGCATTTGTCCGCATTAATAAACAGTTTAGCGCAGTCGCAGAAATAAAAGACTTAAATTTGTGCACTCAATTATTGCCTCAACGATTGCTAAATAATACCTTTTTATAAATGGGAAAAATTTTTGAAAATAAATGGTTCCTGCTTTTAATAATTGGGCTTACTTGGGGTAGTTCCTTCATTTTAATAAAGAAATCACTCCTTGTTTTTACGCCTTATCAAATTGGAGCTTTTCGCGTTGGAATTTCAGGTTTATTACTAGCTTATATTGGTTTTCCTGCGCTTAGGAAAATGAATAAAAACACATTGATGTGGGTAACTTTGACGGGTTTTTTCGGGAATTTTCTGCCCATGTATCTTTTTCCTATTGCACAGACGCGTGTAAGTAGTTCGATGGCTGGAATTTTAGATTCGTTGGTGCCCATGTTCGTATTGGTTTTAGGCTTTTTCCTTTTTGGAATAAAGAGTAAATGGCTGCAAGTTTTTGGAGCAATAATTGGTTTCTCTGGCGCTGCATTGCTCATGTATTTTTCTGAAACTACATCCGAAGAATCGAAACTTGGGTACGCACTTTTGGTGGTTTTAGCAACGGCTTGTTATGCAGTTGCTGGATTAATTATAAAAGAAAAACTTCAGCATATTCCATCCGTAAAACTTTCGGGAGCAGTTTTTTCTGTCTGGATGTTGCCTTCTTTACTTATATTGGTTCTTTCAGGTTTTTTCAAAGATTTTACTGCCAATCCCCAAACTTGGGAAGCACTGGGTTATCTAAGTATTTTAACCATTTTAGGAACCGCAATTGCCATAATTTTATATTATAAATTAATACAGAAAACGTCGGCAGTTTTTGCAAGTACTGTTACTTATTTACTGCCACTAGTCGCCGTAATTTGGGGTTTATTGGATGGCGAAAAATTTAGTTTGTGGTATGTAATTGGTGGATTACTTATATTATGGGGTATTTATTTAATACGCGAAAAAAAGAATAAAAGTGAAATTGTGCATCGCTAAATATTTATAATTAGTAGCTTGAACATTAAAGATATGGATACTATAATGAGTTTTTTTGAAGAATATAAGTCCGATGTTATTTATGCATTAGTTGTAATTAGTTCCGTAATAATTTTACATTTTATTACCAACCTGATTCACAAATGGTGGATAATTCAAGAGAACAAAAAATACCCTGGCGAAAAGCCCAGAGCAATTCATTTGGTAAAACGAATTCTAAATGCTCTTTGGGTGGTTTTGGGTGTTATAGCTTTAAGCGTCCTTTTTGTAAATGAAGAAAAATATAGTGTGCTTCAGCATAATTTTAATCTCATTCTTTATTTAGGAACCGTTGCAGTAGCTACCATTGTTGGTGCTGCTTCTTCGAACCTTTGGTTTAAGATGAGTATTCAAAGAAAAACGCAAAATCTTGAAGATCCTACAAGTTTTAAATTCCTTAAATATATTGCTGTTATCGGCATTTATACTACTGGAGTACTCTTTGCGCTCCTGGCATTTCCTTCTTTAAAAGGAGTAGCGCAAACTGCCCTTGGAGGCGCAGGAGTAATAGCTCTTATCGCTGGGGTTGCCTCACAAGAAGCCCTTGCAAACTTAGTGGGTGGTGTGTTTATTATTTCATTTAAACCTTTTAAGATCGGCGATATAATTAAAGTAACCGATAATATGGTTGGGACCGTTGTAGATATTACGCTGCGGCATACTGTAATTCGCAATTTTGAAAATAAAATGATCGTTATTCCAAACGCAATAATCAATAAAGAGAAACTTATTAATTATGATTTGGGTGAAATGAAAATATGCGAACGAATCGAGTTTCAAATTTCATACGAAAGCGATTTAGATTTAGCTAAAAAAATAATGCGCGAAGCATGTGAAAAACATCCACTGATTATTGATAATCGTTCGGCAACAGATGTTTTAGACGGAAAACCGAAGGTGCGTACGGCACTTATTTCACTCAATGAATCTACAATAACTGTTCGTGCTTGGACGTGGGCAAAAAACTATGACGACGCATTTAATATGCGATGCGATTTGCTGGAAATTATTAAAAAACGTTTCGAAGCTGAAGGAATAGATCTCGCCTATCCGCATAGAACGCTTGTTTTTAAAGATGAAAATGTATTCAAAAGTAAAAAACAAGAAAGTTGAAAATTTGTGGTTTGAAATATTTTAGAAATTAAACACACATTACAATGAAAAATAGCGACAGCGATAAAAGTACTATTATAAAAATAGTATTTATAGTCGTAATGGTGCTTTGTATATCGGGCTATATAAGCAGTCCAGTAGCTTTAGTGGGCGGATTTTTATTTTCCTATTTTTTAGGTCATCCATTTATAAATCTAAATAGCAAAGCGGTAAACTGGTTGCTTAAAATTGCAGTTGTAGGCTTGGGTTTTGGAATGAATCTAAAAGAAACACTTGCCGCTGGAAAAGACGGTTTTTTACTCACAGTTTTTTCAATTTCTGCTACTTTAATTCTCGGTTATTTTTTGGGAAGGCTCTTAAAAATGAATCGAAAAAGCAGTCATCTCATTTCTTCGGGAACGGCTATTTGTGGTGGTAGCGCAATTGCCGCAATTTCTCCTGTAATTAATGCTTCAGAAAAAGATATTTCAATTTCGCTGGGTGTAATCTTTTTACTGAATTCTATCGCGCTAATTGTTTTTCCACCTGTGGGTCATCTCTTAGATTTGACCCAACATCAGTTTGGGCTTTGGTGTGCCATTGCCATTCACGATACTAGTTCTGTGGTTGGTGCGGCTTATACTTTTGGTGAAGAAGCTTTAAAAGTGGCTACAACCGTAAAACTCGCAAGAGCGCTCTGGATAATTCCACTTTCAATACTTTCTGTATTTTTATTTAAAGGAAAAGGTAAAAGTGTGAAAATTCCATATTTCATCTTCCTTTTTATATTGGCAATTATTTTGAATAGCTATTTGCCAATTCCTCAATTTTTAACCAGCGGAATTACAAGTGTTTCGAAATCATTGTTGGTGCTTACACTCTTCTTAATAGGCGCCGGACTTTCTGTGGATAAAATAAAATCGGCAGGCTGGAAACCTATGATTCTAGGTTTTTCTTTGTGGATTTTTATTTCTGTGAGTGCTATTTTAGTGATTCTGGCGCTGTAATAACTTTCAGTATTATTAAATCAACTTCAACTGATTTACAATTTCCTGTAAAGAAACCTTCGCATCGCCAAAAAGAATACTGCAATTATCCAACCCAAAAAGGTCGTTTTGAACACCAGCGTAGCCTTTACCCATACTGCGTTTCATAACGATTACCTGTTTACTTTCATAGGTGCGAATTATGGGCATTCCATAAACAGGGCTGTCAGGATTATTTTCGGCAGCAGGGTTTACAACATCGTTAGCTCCAATTACCAAAACCACATCGTACTGCTCCATGTTTTCGTTGCCTTCGTCCATTTCTTTTAAGCGCGAATAGTCTACGTTTGCTTCGGCAAGAAGTACGTTCATGTGCCCAGGCATACGGCCAGCGACTGGATGAATTATGTAATCTACTTCGGTGTTTCGTTTTTCTAGCAATTGCTGAAGTTGTCCACAAATGTGTTGAGCTTGGGCGACTGCAAGTCCGTAACCCGGAACAATAGCCACTTTCTGCGCAAAGGAAAGAGACATCGCTGTTTCAGAAATACTAATTTCTTTTATTTCCTGCTCTTCTTCAACTGCTCCGTTTTTACTCTTTTTAAATGTTCCAGCAAGTACTTTAAACAGCGAACGGTTCATTGCTTTACACATTAAAAGCGTGAGCAAGATTCCTGCTGCGCCCACAAAAATACCACCGGCAATCATCGCTTTGTTTCCGTACACAAATCCTGCTAATGCGGTTGCAATACCAGTAATACTATTTAAAAGTGAAATTACAACGGGCATATCTGCGCCGCCAATAGGAAGCACGAAAAGCACCCCATAAATCATTGCTATTGCTGCCAAAGCATACATAAAGCCTGTAAAACTAATTGGGATTATTCCGAAGAAATATAGCGTTGGTAATAATACCATCAATCCTAAAAGTATTCTTGCCGAAAAAATAACTGTTTTGCTCCGTCTGTCTTTTACTTTTCCGGCTAATTTTCGCTCGGCGATAATACTACCTGTTAAGGCAACGGCACCTGTTATTAAACCTGCAATAAGTAAAATTTTATTCCCCAGAATTGCGGTCGTAATATCCATCTGATTGGCTTCCATCAATCCTAAAAGCATGGCGCATCCACCACCAGTTGCGTTAAATAACGAAACCAATTGCGGCATTCCCGTCATTTCTACTTTGTCTGAAAGTCGTTTGCCAATTACAGTGCCAACGGCAATTGCCAAAAGCATAATTATTAAATTGGTATAAGGCACGGTTGCTGTTACAGCGGCTACAAAGGTTAATACTACAGCAAGCACCATTCCCATTGCTGCTATTAAATTTCCTGTTTTTGCATTTTTAGGGGAACTCATAAATTTTAATCCTCCCAAAAAGGAAAGAGTTGCAATTAAATAACCTACTTCGATGATTGCGTACATGGTTGTTTTATTCTGAAGTTGTGTTTTTATTGGAAATTGAAACATCTAAAAAGACCAAAAACATAAGACACTAATTTTTGTGAGGCGTCTTATGTTTTTAAATCTTTCAGAATTGAATCAATAAGCTGAGGAATTATTTTTTTGGACTGAACATTTTAAGCATTCTTCCCGTAACAAAAAATCCTCCCGAAATATTAAGGGTGCCTAGAAATACCGCAATTCCACCAAAAGTGAGGTTGAGGTAATCGTCTGCTGGTACTCGAAGCATAACAATAATTGCACCTACTAAAATAACGCCGCTAATAGCATTCGCGCCACTCATTAGCGGCGTGTGCAAAATAGCAGGAACATTGGCAATTACTTCTATACCAATGAAGACACAGAAAATAACAAAGTAAATTTCTTGAATATGTTGATTTATAAAATCCATAATTAAGCTGGTTGTAGTTGTTTTGTAAAATGTGGGTGCGTCCATTCGCCTTCGTTCATAATTTGCGATGCAGATAATAATGGATCATTTTCATCGCTTTCTGCTTTCTGTTTATATTTCAGAAACGAGAAATAATTATTTGAAAGCAATTTTGAGGCTGCAGCAGGTATTTCCGCTGAAAGACTTGAGTTTCCTAAAATGGTAACTCCGTTGTGTTTTATGATCTCTTTGTTTATTGAAAGTTCGCAGTTTCCGCCTTGTTCGGCTGCTAAGTCAATAATTACACTTCCGGGCTGCATCGCTTCCACCGAGCGTGTTTCAATTAATAGTGGTGCTTTTCTACCTGGAATATTTGCAGTACTAATTACAATATTGGCAGAGCGTATGTGGTTGTGAATTAGCTCTTTTTGCTTTTTTTGATATTCTTCGCTTTGCTCCACAGCATAACCTCCAGCATTTGAAGATTCTGTATAACCTTCTACTTCAATAAAAGTTGCACCGAGGCTTCGCACTTCTTCTCCGGCAGATTTACGTACGTCGAAAGCTTCTACTACTGCGCCTAAACGACGAGCAGTGGCAATAGCTTGCAAACCTGCAACTCCGGCTCCGAGAACTAAAATCCTTACGGGTGTTAACGTTCCGGCTGCTGTTGTAAACATTGGGAAAACGCCGTTATAAATTTCTGAAGATTTTATTACCGCTCTATAACCAGCTAATGAAGCCATAGATGAAAGCACATCCATAGATTGCGCTAAAGTGGTTCGCGGTAGAAGATCTAAACTGTAAACAGTAGCGCCATATTCTTTGTAAATAGCGAATTTAGAATCATGAAAGAGGGGATTGAAAATACCAATGAAGCAACAACCCCCCTTCATTTCCACTTCGCTAAAAGTATGACTTATGGATACAATGGTATCCGAATTTTTAAAAATTGATTCACGAGATTGGCAAGTGGCGCCTGCCAGTACGTATTCTTCGTCTTCAATTTCTAGCGAACTGCCGAACCCTGGCTCAAAAAGAACATTGAGCATTAACTCCCCGGTAAGTCTTTTAACTTCTTTGGGCAACAAACAAACCCGCGGATCGTCTGGGGTTTTAAGGATTCCTATTGTCTTGGGCTGCGGCTGCTCGCTCATAAATTTTTATTGAAATTGTTTTCCTTTTATTATTTACTTAATACAGCGAAGTATGCTTCCTTAACTTTTCTGTATCTCTTTAAATGCGCCGAATATGTTTTTCTAAATTTCTCGTGTTCAGCTACGTAAAACATATCGCAAGCAACATCTTCACATTCTGCGGCTTTCGGCAAGCTTAGTTTATATTTTAAAAAAGCGTCTATAGCAGCAGCGTTTACTTCTTTTTCACGATCCAGTTTATCGAGTATGCTCTGAGAATTAAAGACATTCGATAGTTCTTTTCTTCCAAGATTCAACAGATTGATTATTTCTTTTTCGATATAATTAAGATGCTCAATCCAATTTTCCAATTCAATGTAATTGTTCTTAAAGGCTATTGCTTCTGGGGAATCGTGATTATAAATTTGCATGATGTTGAATAAATATTTTTAATGATAAATACTACAAGAGTACGTCTATATCAATAGGTCTTTCAGCTTGATTAACGCTGATTATTTTTAGTTCTTTGGTGCCGTTCGGAAAATTCCATGTTACGGCATCGCCTTCGGCATAGCCCATTACGGCCGAACCCATTGGGGCTAATATTGAAATTTTATTTGCGGCAATATCGCGTTCAGTTGGAATGACCAACTGAAACTCTGTTTGCCATGTTCCAGATTCTACTGTAACCCTGCTGTTAAAGCGAATTACATCTGCGGGCATTTCTTCGTGGTCATAAATGATTGCACTAGTTAGCTCCCCGCTTAATTTTTTAAGAGAAACTTTGGTGTTTTCGTCTTTATAATAGCCAGTTACATTCAGTAATCGCTTTAAAAAAACGTACTCTTTTTTCTCTAATATCAAATTTCCATATTTCATGGTTTCTATTTCATTATTATTAAAGATGGAACACCCTTTCAACTGAAGGAATTGTGGAAGGATGTTCCATCTTTACGGGTTCTAATTAATTATGGGAAAATACCTCTTAGGATATAAGCTTTTTCAATGCGCTCTATAGCAATGCTGAAAGCTGCCGTACGCATATCCACGTCATTTTCTTCGGAATAAGCGGTAACCTTTTTGAAGGTTGTTCGTAGCTTTTTCTCTAGTTTCTCTAATATTTCATCAAGTTGCCAAAGCTCTCCGTTACGGTTTTGAAGCCATTCAAAATAACTTCCTATTACGCCACCCGAGTTGCACATAATGTCTGGAATAATTGTTATTCCGCGCTCCATCAATATTTTTTCACCTTCAACATCTGTTGGACCATTGGCGCCTTCAGCAACTAAAGAAGCTTTTATTGAGTGTGCATTATTTTTTGTAATCTGGTTGCCCAATGCTGCAGGAATACAGATATCGCAATCCAAGGCAAAAAACTCTTTGCCGTCCATAGCAGTAGCTTCTGGAAAACCAACAATGCTACCTTTATTTGCAATTCCATAGTTGAAAAGATCTTCAACTTTAATTCCTTCTTTATTTTGAACACTTCCGAAGGCATCCTGTACACCCACAAGTTTTGCACCTTCAAGCTCAAGGAAATGTGCAGCCCAATAGCCCACATTGCCAAAACCTTGAACGATAAACGTTTTTCCGTCAAGACTCTCGTTATTTTTTTCTGACCAGAATTTAATGGTCAAAAACACTCCGTAACCAGTGGCACGGTCACGACCTTCTAACCCACCGCTACCTACAGGTTTTCCTGTAACTACGTGTTGGTTTTTAGAACGCTCGCTAGTGCTTTTTGTACTCATATAAGTATCTGCAATCCAAGCCATTGTTTGGTCGTTGGTATTTACATCTGGAGCGGGAATATCGTGCTCTGGGCCAATATTTTCACCTAAAGCATAAGTGAATCTACGTGTAATACGTTCCAATTCATTTTTTGAATATTTTGAAGGGTCAATCTGGATGCCTCCTTTAGCACCTCCGTAAGGCAAACCTGCTAAAGATGTTTTCCAAGTCATCCACATGGCCAACGCACGTGCTGCATCAATATCTACAGTTGGGTGGTAACGAAGCCCACCTTTGTATGGTCCAAGTGCATTGTTATGTTGCACACGGTAACCTGTAAATATTTCAACATCGCCATTGTCCATTCGAACTGGGAAGTGAATAATAATTTCAGTGTTTGTGATGCTAAGAATTTTGCGAACGTTTGGGTTCAAATTTATTTTGTCGGCAGCGTGGTTGAATTGCTCCAACACATTGTCTAACATTCCTCTTTTTACAGGTTGCGGTTTCTCCACGGTTTGTGTATTTGTCATTTTAATATTATTTTAAATAGTTGCCAATACTTGTTCTCTTTGTCTAATTTTCATAAGCGGTTTGGGAATTTGTTGTTGCAATTCCTCAAATTCGCTACAAGAAAATACCATGTCATGATTGTGAGTTAACACGCAATAGGAAGCGTGTGCACATTCACGACATGGGTTTATAGGATTTGCAGTCATAGGTACTTATTGTTTGGCTTTCCTAATGGCAAGGGATGTGCCATCAAAGCCAAATTATTTGTAAACATTATTAATTAACTGAAAGTCAGTAGATTATTAATGTTTAGCGAATTTTTTGAAGATGAAGTAGTTGGGGAGTTTTTTCCGCCATGGGGAGAAATTACCCACATTTAAGAAATCGAAATCGAAATCGAAATCGAAATCGACGTTGAAGTTGATAGGTTTTTTGAAAAGACTAGTTCTTAATCCTTAATTTTTCCACGGAGGGTTTTTCGGTCTATATTGAGGATTTCTGCGGCTTTGGTTTGGTTATTAGCCGTTGCGGCGAGTACTTTTTCAATATATTTTTTCTCCATTGCTTTTAAGGGAAGTAAGCCGTCGTCTGGAAAATCTATTTGGTATTTTAGTGTTTCAGGAAGATCATTAACACCTATGGTGCGGTCGCACATAATTACTGCGCGCTGAATTACATTTTCTAACTCGCGAATGTTTCCGGGCCAATCGTAACGCTGCAAAAGCGACTGTGCCTCAGGATCCATAGTTATATAGCGGTCTTTGTATTCGTTGCCATATTTAAAGAGAAATTTATCTGCCAGTAATGGAATGTCCTCTTTTCTATCGCGTAGAGGGGGCACGTTTATTTCTACAACGGTTAAGCGATAATATAAATCCTCGCGAAAGGATTCCTTTGCAATCATTTCTTTTAAATTGCTATTTGTTGCAGCAATTACGCGGACGTCTATTTTTTCCGTTTTGCGATCACCAACTTTCATTACCTCTTTTTCTTGCAAAACTCGCAATAGTCTGGATTGCACTGCCAGAGAAGCATTTCCTATTTCATCTAAAAAAATAGTTCCACCATCGGCAGCCTGAAAGAAGCCTTCGCGATTATCGTTGGCTCCAGTAAAAGCGCCTTTTACGTAACCAAATAACTCCGACTCCAAAAGGTTTTCGGGAATGCCGCCACAGTTTACCGCAATAAATGGTGCGCGAGAAAACTTACCGTTATAATGAATAGAGCGAGCCACAAGTTCTTTACCCGTTCCGCTTTCGCCACTAATAAAAATGGTGGCTTTGTTATCTTTAACGCGTTCAATTATTTGGGTTACCTCTTTAATAGCGTCGCTTTCGCCAATAATTTCGTTGTATTTTTTTGCTTCGGCCTGCCCACCGTGAAGCGAAGTTTCAGCTAAAGTCTTTTTCTTAGATCTTGTTGAAAGCGATTTCAGCACGCCCTGTTTTAATTCTTCTTTGGTAAACGGTTTCACTAAATAATCTACCGCGCCAGATTTTATTGCTGAAAGTGCATCTTGTACAGAAGGATAGCCTGTAACCACCAATTTGGGCATATTTGGGTAATGTTCTGAAGCAAATTGGATTAGTTGAAAACCATCCACTTCGGGCATTTTTAGGTCGGTAATTAATAAATCTATTTCTGTGTCGCGTAAAATAGCGACAGCCTCTTTCACGGAAACTGCTTTATAGGTGTGATAATCTAATGAATGGAGATGGCGCTGAATCAACTCTAAAATGTTGATGTCGTCATCTACTATTAATATGTTTTCCTTTTGCAGCATCTGTTTTATTGTTTCGGAAAAGTAATAATAAAAATGGCACCTGTGGGATTGTTGGGCAGATAATCAATCGTGCCGCGATGGCTGCGAATAATGCCGTGCACTACGCTAAGTCCCAGCCCGGAGCCATCTCCCACGGTTTTTGTTGTGAAAAAAGGTTGAAATATTTTCTGAACGTTTTCAGCCGAAATACCCGGGCCTTCGTCAGAAATCTTCAGGATTACGTTTTTCTTTGTTTCTTCTAAATTAATCTCAATGAGACCATTTTTAGGTGAAAAGTAAATGGCATTCAGCACTAAATTGAAAATTACTTGCGTTAGCTGAATGGTGTCGGCTTTTAGCAGAACGGAATCTTGTGGCAGCTTAAGTTTATATTTTACTTCGTTCTTTTTAAAGGTTGGATCCAGCAAGTTTAGCGCATCGTTTATTACGGGTACAATGTCTGTTTGCCCCAAGTTCTGCGGCATTTCGCAGGCAAAAAACATTAACTTTTTCACTACTTCGCGTGAGAAAATGGCGCTGTTTATAATTTTATCAAGGTCTTGATTTGTTTGGCTATTTTCAGATTCTTTAATCTTTAGGAGCTCGGCGAATCCTAGAATATTTGCCAAAGGTGTGTTTAACTCGTGTGCTATTCCCGCAGTAATTTCACCCAATATACTTAAACGGTCTGCATGCTCCATTTTTCGTTTTATGACGGCTTCATTTTCACGAATTGAAACACGTTCTAATAAATCGCCCACATTAATGGCCACGTTTTTAAGTAATTTTTTTTCTTCGGTTAAGAAATCTTTTTTAGTGAATTTATCTGCTGGATAATGAATTTTGATAAAGCCTTTTGGCTCGTTAAAAACATTAATATCATTTTCAATCGACACCGTTTTTTTTGAGATTGTAGAAGAAATAAGATGGAAGGGTTCTGCGCTAATTTCAACAGATGCAAATTTACTGTATTGCAAAGATTTGCGAAGGCTGAGGGTTATTGAATACAGTGTTTTGTCGAGTTCTCTAAAATCGTTATTTACGATAATGGACGAAACTTCGTATAAACATGTAAGCTCTTTTATGCGTTCTTTTAGGTTTTTCTCCAGTGTCATTTTTCCTGCAATCTTTTTTCAAAGGTATCAAATAAAATTTCGAGAAAATCTACTCATTTTCGTTTTTGCCATTTAGCTTATAATCTGATTATCAAATACAAAATCTTTAATATTTGTTAAATTTACGTGGCACCACGTACGTATTATTAAATTTTTTGTAATAACTTGCAGTAATAACAATTTTTAACACTGCTTTTCGGATTTAATTAACTAAAATCTCTTTTTCAAATAAGATTTCAGTTAAAACCAAATAATCAAATTATGAAAGAAACTACTTCGCGAAGACTCTTTATGCGCAATACATCCATTGCCGTTACTGGACTCGCAATATTAACTCCGGCAATATCAAGCGCTTTTTCAACTTCTGAAAATCCTTATGCAGGATATAATCCATACGCCGAATCGACACGTGATTTAAGAACTGGTATTTTCAATACTAACACAATTGCAGTTAAAGGAACCATTTATCAAAAAGATGGGGTTACTCCTTTAAAAGATGCTTTGGTTGAAGTGTGGCACCTTTCGCCAAATTCTAGTAAATATAGACATCGTGCAAAACTTCGAACAGATGATGAAGGTCGTTATGAGTTTCTAACTGATTTCCCCAATAAAGAAGAAGGGAAAGCCACACGAATTTATTTTAAAGTTTCGAGTTTAGAAGATACAACTTTTACCGAACTATTGTTTAGCAGTTCTGGAGCTCATATAACTGGGGAACACTGGGAAAGAAATCAAAAATTAGGAGCTAAACTTTTTCCTAAGAAAACTGAGTTTTTAAACAATACTACAATTCAATTTAATCTATCAATTTAAACTAACTAAATATTTTTAATATGGAACCATTTATAGGACAAATTCAGGCATTCGGATTTAATTTTGCGCCCCGCGGTTGGGCGTTTTGTAATGGACAATTGTTGGCCATTTCACAAAATACTGCACTCTTCTCATTATTAGGCACAACATACGGTGGCGATGGCAGAACGACTTTTGCTTTACCTGATCTTAGAGGAAGAACTGGGTTACAGTTCGGCTCAGGACCTGGACTGAGTAACATTACCCTAGGGGAAAGAGGTGGAGCAGAAAATCACACGCTCACGACTCCTCAATTGCCATCTCACAATCACATTGTTGCACCTGGCGGAAAGGAAGAAGGAAATTCTGACGATCCTACCGGAGCTTATGTTGCAGGAGATGGAACCACTGCCTTTGGAAGCACTTCCGATATTACTATGGGAGCTTCACAGAGTGGAAACACTGGCGGTAATCAACCATTCGGAATTAGAGACCCGTATTTAGGAATAAACTTTTGTATAGCCTTAGTAGGTATTTTTCCATCTAGAAACTAGAATAAATCTGTTAAAAAGATGCTGTTGCTCCCCAAATTCATCATTAAATTTTGAAATCATGAAAAAAATTACCCTCATAGTACTCCTGTTGTTAACCGCAATATATGGTTACGGACAAACAACCTTAACTGTTGGCGATATTGCCTTTGTTGGTAGTAATTCAGACGGTGCAACCAATGCCGATGATACAGTAGCCTTTGTTCTTTTAAAAGATATAGACGCTGCAACCACCATTATTTTCACCGATATGGGTTGGAATGATGGCACCGGTTTTTACGCCACGGCGGGTGATGGAGAGTTTACTTGGACTTCTGGAGCTGCGATGACCGCAGGAACTGTTGTTACTATAAATATGGCGCCATTGTTACCAGCATCATATAGTATTATTGGTGATCAGCTTTTTGCGCTTCAAGGATCCACTGCCGCACCACAATTTATTGCAGGGCTGCAATTTAACGATGCCCCGGGCAATGATGCCAACTGGGATGGAGCTGCAACTACTAATTCTACATCGGCCTTACCCGATGCTTTAGTTACTGGTGTTACAGCTGTACGTTTAGTACCCGAACAAGACAATTGGCAGTTTAGCTGTGTTACGGCAGGAGGGAGCCCTATTACAGGCACTGCAAATGATATTCGTTTAATAGTAAATAACCGAGTAAACTGGGTAAGCGATAATGACAACCCATATGTTCCCGCACTGGAAGCTGGATGTACCTTTACGGTTACTGCGGGCGGAGATACTACGCCACCCGATATTACGTGTGCGCCAACACCTGCTGACATTACCGCAGGTAATGATGGATTGGCAGCCATCCCAGATTTGGTTACAGGAACAACGGCTACCGATGCTAGTTCTCCACCTGGAATTATTACAATTACACAATCGCCTACCGCGGGTACAATGTACAATGCGGGGGTATATCCTGTTATTTTAACAGCTACGGATGAATCAGGAAATAGCGCCACCTGTACAATTAATGTTACAATAAAGGAACCACCTTTTACAACATTAGTCGCTGGAGATATAGCTTTTGTAGGTTTTAATTTAGATGGTAACGACGGTTTCGCATTTATACTTTTGAAAGATATAATTGCAGGAACACATATACGATTTACAGATTGCGGAGTAACTAACCCCAATACAATTAGTTGTGTTGGAGCAGGAGACGACCATACTACATGGTATGCATCTGCTGCAATGACGGCAGGAGATATTGTTACTTTGCCCGGAAGTTTTATGTCTGCTAGTATTTTAGCATCCATTGGCGACCAATTATTTGCTTATCAAGGCACTGCAGCTGCACCCACTTTTATTGCGGGAATACATAGCAATGTAGATGTAGGCGTAACAACAGATGCTGATTGGGATGGAGCAAATACCACAAATTCAACTTCGGCTTTGCCAGACCAATTAACTAATGGTGTAAATGCTATTAGACTTTATGCTGCTGGCCCTCCAGAAATGGAAGTGGACAACTGGCAATTTGACTGTAGTTTAGTGCCAGGAGGACTACCAATTTCGGGAACTCCTGCAGAACTTGCAGCTATAATTAACGATATACAATATTGGACGAGTAATGATGTATCTGAATATGTTCCTACTGCAATGGCAGGGTGTACTTATTCAATACTCCCACCAGTTGATGATACCGATATAACGCTTGCTGCAGGTGTATTAATTATTGAAGATACTATAGATAAAGATGATGCCATAACCATTAGTTATTCTGGTGGCGTTTACACCATTACAGATAATAATGGCGGACCAATATCTTGTAGTATTCCGGGTTCTACTGGCGACGGTACTAGTATAGTAACAGTTCCTGACACAGGGATAACAAGTATTTTATCAAGAACCTTAGGTGGCGATGATATGTTTACGATAGATTTTTCAGGCGATGATTTTACCGTTCCTGTAAATTATGAAGGCGGAACGCAAACTACAGGTGATGCACTTACCTTAACTGGAGGTGGCACATTTGCAGATTCTACATACGAATTTTTAAGTGAAAACGATGGAAGTATAGACCTTACTGGTAATGGTACAATTACTTATACCGGTTTAGAGCCAATCATTGACCTTACTATAGCTGCCAACCGTACATTTAATTATACGGGTGGAGCAGAAACTATTTTGCTTAGTGACGATGCCAATGTTGGAGATAATATTTCATTCATTGATAGTACAATTGGTGAGAGTGTTACATTTTTAAATCCAACCACAAGTCTTACAATTAATACTGAAGTGGCCGGTGGTTCGGGTGCCGATATAATTAATGTTCAAGGCCTAGACAGTCTTTTCGATGCAGATCTAACTATTAATGGCGGTACTGACGATAACGTATTTTTTCAAACTAATTCAACCAGTATTGGTACGGGTAATTTTGATATAAATGGGCAAACAATTACCGCATCAGAGCAAGTAAGCACTGCTTCCACGGGAGCGATTACATTTACTGCTTCACAAAATATTTTGGTACATTCAACAGCCCAGGTATTTTCAGTAGATGGTGATATTACATTCAATGCAAATGCACCGGGTACATTGGCTGGTGTAGATACAGATGCCATTCTAATTAATGGAGCATCAAACATTACAACTTCTGGTGCAGGAAATATAAAATTCACAGGAATAGGTGTAAGTACTGGTGGAACAAACTTCAATTTTGGAGTACAAGTAGCGGGAGGTACAAGTATCATCACCACTGGTTCTGGCTCAATTACTATAGAGGGTACTGGTGGTAATGGTTTTAATATAAACCATGGGGTGCGTATTGATAGTGCTGGAACTTTAGTACAATCTAATGGAGGAGGAATAAATATTACAGGAGTTGGAGGAGATGGAACAGGAATAGATAACATTGGCGTTCTATTGTTAAATGGTCCTGTTATTCAAGATATTTCTGCTACAGGTACAATTTCCATAACAGGAAATGGAGGTACAGGAACTAACGATAATCGTGGAGTACAAATATTTGGTATCGACACTTCAGTTATTGCGAATGGTGGAGATATTTCTATAAATGGTACAGGAGGGAATGCTCCAGGGAACAGTAATTTTGGAGTCTTCATTGCTGCAGAAGCCAAAGTGCAAAATAATGCAAGTGGAAACATAATGCTTGATGGTACTGGTGGTAATGGATTAGATAGTAATACGGGAGTTAATATAAATAGCGGGACTATTACCAGCACTACTGGAGCTATTACAATAACCGGAAATGGAGATGGTTCAGGAGATCATAATAATGGTATATATTTTAATGGAAGTTCAAATGTTAATTCAACAACGGGAGATATAACTTTTACAGGAAATGGAACTACCTCAGGAACCGGAGCATTTCATTTTGGTATTCGTGTAGACAACCCTACAAACATACAAACTGTAGATGGCGTCATTTCATTAAATGGAACTGGCGGTGATGGAGATGGTATTTTCAATTCTGGTATAGCGGTACTTTTTGGTGCTTCGGTAAAAGCTACCGGTACAGGGTCAATAGATATTATCGCTACGGGAGGGACCGCAAATGATCAACCTTTTGGATTTTACATACAAGATACTTCAATCATTGAAACCAATGGTGGAGGTGTAATAATTGACGCCATTGCAGGAACTTCAACAGGAAATGGTGCTACTGGATTTGTTTCAAGTAATCCTGGAACTATTATTCGTGACATTAATAATGGGAATATAACTATTACAGGTACTGGAGGAGATGGAATAAATGGAAGTCAAGGTATAGGTATCTTCAATGATTTAAGCCTTACAACCAACAATGGCGATATTGCTTTAAACGGTATTGCAACAGATAATACAGGTATAAATAATGAAGCAATTTTTATACAGAATACCCCGCAAATAGCCACTACAAATGGCGCCGTTACAATTAATGGTACAAGTGCGGGAGCAACTTACCCTGCCATAGATATAGTATCCTTAGGAAGTCCTATTACCGCTGGTGGAAATATAACAGCAACAGCCAACGTAGGTGAACTTAACACCCCAGTCGGAATACCAGGATATTCGGTATTCAATGCAGCAAATTTAATAATTAATGGAATCCTTGCGCCAGGACAATCGCCGGGACAAGTAACAGTAAACGGAAACTTTGCCGTTAGCGCTGGTGATACAGTTGAAATAGAAGTTGACGATATCAATACCCCAGGTACAGAGTACGACCAAATAGTTGTAAACGGGACAGTAGACATAACTGATGCAACATTAACTTTAGTAGATAATTTTGCAGGAACAATGCCTTCGGGTAGCTTTTTAACAATCATTGATAACGATGGCGCAGACCCTGTGGTTGGAACATTTAATGGTCTTCCAAACAGCACTGCTTTTACTTTCAATGGGCAAAGTATAATTATAAAATATGATGGCGGCGATGGTAATGATGTTGTTTTAGTGGCAGATTCGCCACCAACAGCTGTTTGCCAAGATATTTCAGTACAATTAGATGGTACTGGTAATGTATCTATTGTTGCTTCACAAGTAGATGGTGGTTCTAGCGATCCTGATGGACCGGTAACCTTATCTATTGACATATCATCTTTTGACTGCTCAAACATAGGTCCAAATACTGTAACACTTACTGTAACCGATAATACTGGAAATACAGCTACGTGTACAGCTACAGTTACTGTTGAAGACAATATTGCCCCGGTAATCACTTGTAAGGCCAATGCAACTCGCAATACCGATCCAACCTTATGTCAGTACACCGTACTAGGCACTGAGTTTGACGCCACATTTACAGATAATTGTACTGGCGGAACAATCACTAACAATTACAATGGAACGGCTACATTAGCTGGAGCAGTACTTCCAAAAGGAGTAACTTCAGTTATTTGGACAGCTAATGACGGCAATGGCCAAACAGCTACTTGTACCACTGTAATTACAGTGGAAGATAACGAAGCTCCGGTTATTACTTGTGTGCCGAATGCAACAAGAGATACCGATCCGGGCGTATGTGATTACACTGTAATAGGAATCGAATTTGACGCAACTTTTACAGATAACTGTCCTGATGGAATAATAGGTAATAACTATAACGGACTTGCAACTCTTGCGGGCGCAGTTTTCCCTATAGGAAGCACCTCCGTAGTTTGGGCTGTATTTGATGGAAATGGTCAATTGGCTTTTTGTACTACCATAATTACAATTGAAGACAACGAAGCTCCGGTTATTACTTGTAAGCCGAATGCAACAAAGGACACAGATCCAGGAGTATGCCAGTACACAGTTATAGGTACCGAGTTTGATGCCACATTTACAGATAATTGTACTAGTGGGTCAATTTCTAATGATTTCAACGGAACGGCTACTATGGCGGGCGCAATACTTCCAAAAGGAGTTAACACCGTAGTTTGGACAGTAAATGATGGTCACGGCCAAACTGCTACTTGTACTACCATAATTACAGTTGAAGACAATGAAGCTCCGGTTATTACTTGTATGCCCAATGCAACACGAGATACTGATCCGGGATTATGTCAATACACTGTAATAGGAATTGAATTTGACGCAAACTTTACAGACAACTGTCCCGACGGCAGCATCACAAACGATTTCAACGGAACAGCTACTATGGCGGGCGCAATACTTCCAAAAGGAGTTACTACCGTAGTTTGGACAGTAAATGATGGCAATGGACAAATTGTAACTTGTACTACAGTAATTACAGTTGAAGACAATGAAGCTCCGGTTATTACTTGTATGCCAAATGCAACACGAGATACCGATCCGGGATTATGTCAATACACTGTAATAGGAATTGAATTTGACGCAACCTTTACAGATAACTGTCCTGATGGCAGCATCACAAATGATTTCAACGGAACGGCTACAATGGCTGGAGCAGTACTTCCAAAAGGAGTTACTACCGTAGTTTGGACAGTAAATGATGGTAATGGACAAATTGTTACTTGTACTACTGTAATTACAGTTGAAGACAATGAAGCTCCGGTTATTACTTGTATGCCCAATGCAACACGAGATACCGATCCGGGATTATGTCAATACACTGTAATAGGAAACGAGTTTGACGCAACCTTTACAGACAACTGTCCCGATGGAAGCATCACAAACGATTTCAACGGAACAGCTACTATGGCGGGCGCAATACTTCCAAAAGGAGTTACTACCGTAGTTTGGACAGTAAATGATGGCAATGGACAAATTGTTACTTGTACTACTGTAATTACAGTTGAAGACAATGAAGCTCCGGTTATTACTTGTATGCCCAATGCAACACGAGATACTGATCCGGGATTATGTCAATACACTGTAATAGGAATTGAATTTGACGCAACCTTTACAGACAACTGTCCCGACGGCAGCATCACAAATGATTTCAACGGAACAGCTACTATGGCGGGCGCAATACTTCCAAAAGGAGTTACTACCGTAGTTTGGACAGTAAATGATGGCAATGGACAAATTGTAACTTGTACTACAGTAATTACAGTTGAAGACAATGAAGCTCCGGTTATTACTTGTGTGCCAAATGCAACAAGAGATACCGATCCGGGATTATGTCAATACACTGTAATAGGAATTGAATTTGACGCAACCTTTACAGATAACTGTCCTGATGGCAGCATCACAAATGATTTCAATGGAACAGCTACTATGGCTGGCGCAATACTTCCAAAAGGAATTACTACCGTAGTTTGGACAGTAAATGATGGCAATGGACAAATTGTTACTTGTACTACTGTAATTACAGTTGAAGACAATGAAGCTCCGGTTATTACTTGTATGCCCAATGCAACACGAGATACCGATCCGGGATTATGTCAATACACTGTAATAGGAATTGAATTTGACGCAACCTTTACAGACAACTGTCCTGATGGCAGCATCACAAATGATTTCAATGGAACAGCTACTATTGCTGGAGCAGTACTTCCAAAAGGAGTTACTACCGTAGTTTGGACAGTAAATGATGGCAATGGACAAATTGTTACTTGTACTACTGTAATTACAGTTGAAGACAATGAAGCTCCGGTTATTACTTGTATGCCCAATGCAACACGAGATACCGATCCGGGATTATGTCAATACACTGTAATAGGAATTGAATTTGACGCCACCTTTACAGACAATTGTCCTGACGGAAGCATCACAAACGATTACAACGGAACAACAACAATGGATGGAGAAATTCTTCCAACTGGTGTTACCACCGTAGTTTGGACTGTTAATGATGGTAATGGACAAATTGTTACTTGTACTACAGTTATTACAATTGAAGACAATGAAGTACCAACCATTATTTGCCCAGCAGATATTACTGCCAACACAGATCCGGGAGATTGTTTTGCTACGGTAACCTTTGTAACCCCAGTAGCTTTTGACAATTGTGGCATTGCTACTATTATTCAAACAATGGGCGATCCAAGCGGAAGTGGTTTCCCAGTAGGTGTAAATACTATTGAATTTACTGCAACCGACGTTAATGGAAATACAAGCACTTGCAGTTTCAATATTACAGTGACCGATAATGAAGCTCCGGTAGCTGTTTGTCAGAATATCACCATCCAACTTGATGCAGCTGGTAACGCAACGATTGTTGCAGCAGATGTTGACGGTGGAAGCACAGACCAATGTGGTGTGGCGAGTATTGCGATAGATATTAATACTTTTGACTGTAGCGATGTTGGAGACAACAACGTGATATTAACGGTAACTGATGTTAACGGAAATACCTCAACCTGTACGGCTGTAGTAACTGTTGAAGATGTAACGGCGCCAGTAGTGGTTTGCCAAGACATTACAGTAGTTCTCGATGCTTCGGGTACAGTAACCATCGCAGGAATAGACGTTGACGGCGGTAGTACCGATGCCTGTGGCATTGCAAGCTACGATCTTGATATGGATACTTTCGATTGTTCAAACGTTGGAGCAAACACGGTAATATTAACCGTAACCGATGTAAACGGAAACACGTCAACTTGTACTGCTACAGTAACGGTTGAAGATAATACTAGCCCAGTACTTGTTTGTCAAGACTTCACTTTAGAACTTGGTGCAGATGGTACTGCTATCCTTGACCCAAGTAATGTGATAGCCTCTAACGATGATGCTTGTGGCATCTTTGCTTCGGCAGTAGATATTACAGCTTTCGATTGTTCAGATATTGGCGCGCCAATTACGGTTCAGGTATTTACAATAGATGTAAATGGCAACCTTGCAACTTGTACTGCAGAAGTAACAGTTGTAGATCTATTAGCACCAGTAATTACTTGTCCAGCAGATCAAACTGTTGATCCAGGACCTGGAAATATTTTCTATATTCTTCCAGATTACTTTGGAACTGGTGAAGCTACAGCTATCGACAACTGTACAGATCCTGTAACAGTAACTACACAGAGCCCAGCTGCAGGAACACCACTTTCTGATGGTACGTATACAATCACGCTAACAGCGACAGACGAATACGGCAACACTAGCACTTGCGACTTCGAGCTAATAGTAGAAAGTGTATTAGGAGTAGGCGATAATAACCAAAACCTTGGAAGCATTAAAATGTATCCAGTGCCAGCCAAGAATATTCTAAACATCAGCAATCCGCAGAGTTTAGAATTGGAAAGACTGGAGATTTATGACCTAAGAGGTAGATTGGTTCAAAGCGCAGACCTTCGTGGAATGGGTAATGTAAAAACCCTAAACATCGATCAACTTGCCGCTGCTTCTTACTATGTTAAGATTAAAGGCGCCAATGGCGAAATAACTAAACGACTTATAAAAGAGTAGTTCGTTAAATTGTTGATTGTTAAATATAAATCGCCCGGATGTTTTCCGGGCGATTTTCTTTTTTTATATCCTATAACTTAATTCAGAGTAAACTTCGCATGTCTTTGCGTGATTATAAATGAGAAGAAAAACTGTGTATTATAACTGGTAATATTCTACCTACTTAAGATCCTTTTTTACTAAAAGATAAAAGTCATTGTCTAGTGGAAGATAGCCTTGATCGTATAAGTAGAAATAGGTGGAGCCCGATTTGGTAGTATAAATTCCCGTGAAATGCTCAAAACTGAAACCCATCCGCAGTAGTCTGTCTTTGGTAGTTTTCGTTTTCTCGTCGGTATTTAGCGTTTCTAGAATGCGATAATTTTTTCGAAGGAGGTTATTGATATTTCGAACCAAGTTTTTATTGTCCTTGTTCAATGAGTTATTGTGTGCATTGCGGCAAGCGTCGCTACAAAACTTTTTGTCTGCACGCCCAATAATCTTATCTCCACATTCTGGGCAATTTCTTTCCATAACCTAAAGATAGAAATTTTTTATTGGAATTTAATTTGAATTGGACTCTCCGGTTTCAGATTTATTGCCAATATGAAATCTGTAAATAGCTTCAAATTTAAAAAAAACACCTCCATTAAGTGAAGGATTTAATTGGGTGCGGTCGTCACCAAAACTGAAAGCAGAAACACCTAAATTCATCTTTTCACCTTCGGCATACATTTCATAATTATTACTAGAATAGCCCAGTTTCGCACGTAATAAAACACTTTCTTCTAAGGCATTGAACTGTAAGTAGCTCGCAAACTCCAAAGAGCTTAGGTCCGCATAAAGCGTTGGCGAATTTTCATAATTCACATTATAGCTGCGGCCAATGCCGAAATAATCCACCCCAACGGTTGTTGTTCCTAATTTATAACTCACATCTGCCGAAATAGGCAAGCTCATATCCATTTCAAACCGCTTATTCGGGCTTAAATAGTACCAACCAATAATTGGAGTGGTAAAAAGTCCGAAAGCTTCCTGCGAAGCATATACGCCAAAACGATATTTAAGATTTTCATTTTTCTTTAATTTCAATAAAGCGAACCCACCGAGGTAAAAATCATCACTCGAAATATTTTTGTAATCTGAAGCGATCTTCGGAAGTAAAACAATTGTGGTGCTCCATTTTTCAGACCACGTAGAAGCAAGCCCTAGTTTTATATTTGTGCTGTAAAGACTCGTAAATTCGGCTTCGGGAAAAAGTTGAAGATTATTGCTGCTGAAATCTGCTCCAGTAATAAAAGCGTGATTTTCATTTAGAACCACTGGAAATGTTAAACTTGCTTCAAAAGATTTCACAGATGTACTACTGTCAGTTCCTTCAAAATTATTGTTGAATGTTTGCCCATAACCTATTCGGAAAAGATCCACGTATTCTTGGGCAGAAACGAAGCAGGGTAAAAGTAGCGTGAGAAATAAAAGTTTTTTCAAATTTGTAGGGCTAACTCGTGGCAATTATATTTTTATCGTTTTAAAGATAAAATAAATAATCGCTAGAAAGTGAACCAATGATCCATTTTATTAGCAGTAACCTCCTGCTTATGAAAAAACTCGTTACTCTTAGGATTGTAATTATACTCTTTACTCCATTCTGAAAAATTTTCAGTCAATTGCGTAATTGCATCGCATACATATTCAACTTCCGCATCGGTAGTTGTTGGGTGCATAGACATCCGGATCCAGCCTGGTTTGTGGGTTAAATCTCCACCATCAATTTCGCAAGTAATACTGTTTGATGTTTCTTGATCTACGTGAAGCAAGTAGTGGCCGTACGTTCCAGCGCACGAACATCCGCCGCGAGTTTGAATGCCGAAACGGTCGTTAAGTAATTTCACTCCTAAATTAAAATGCAGACCTTCAATATAAAAACTTATAACCGCTAATCTTTCTTTAGTTTGGGGTGCCAGAAGTTTTAGATTTGGCACATCGCAGAGTTTGTCGAAAATAATAGCTAAAAGCTCGTGTTCGCGCTCTAAAATATTATCGACCCCCATTTTTTCTTTCAATTTAATAGAAAGGGCGGTGCGGATAGTTTGAAGAAATCCGGGTGTTCCACCATCTTCACGAGTTTCAATATCGTCAATGTATTTGTGGTTTCCCCAAGGATTAGTCCACGAAACGGTTCCGCCTCCGGGATTATCAGGAATAGTATTTTTGTAAAGATTATTGTTGAATACAAGCACGCCACTAGAACCTGGTCCACCTAAAAATTTATGAGGTGAAAAGAAAATAGCATCTAGGTGTGCACCTTCTTCCTCTGGATGCATATCTATGGAAACATAAGGAGCAGAACAAGCAAAATCCACAAAACACAAGCCGTCATTTATATGCATCAACTTTGCAATTTCATGATACGGAGTTCGAATTCCCGTTACGTTTGAGCAACTTGTGACAGCCGCAATTTTTATAGGATGGTCTTTATATTTTTCAAGCGTTTTGGCGAAAGTTTTCATACAAACCAAAACTTCGTCGTTTGGCGGAATTACCACCACGGTGCCAATAGTTTCCAACCAAGAGGTTTGATTACTGTGGTGTTCCATATGTGTAACAAAAATTACCGGTCGTATCTCGTCAGGAATCTTTGTATATGGTTTTATATTTTCAGGAATTTTCAATCCTAAAATACGCTGGAACTTGTTGATGGCACCCGTCATGCCGCTTTCGCAGGTAATGAGTACATCATGGTCGTTGGCGTTTACGTGTTTTTTTATAATGTTTCGCGCTTCGTGATATGCCTTGGTCATCGCCGTGCCAGTAACCGAAGTTTCGGTATGGGTGTTTGCGACAAACGGGCCGAAATCTTTCAGCATTTTTTCTTCAATAGTTGTATAAAGTCGGCCACTGGCAGTCCAATCAGTATAGATAATTTTTTTCCTTCCGAAAGGAGAATCAAATTCTTGATTGATGCCTACGATATTATTTCGAAAAGGTTCAAAATACTTTTCGAGTGAAGTTGTTACTTCATTTTCTTCCGAAATATTTTTAGCCTCGATCATTGTACCTTTATTTAACTACTATTCAAAATTAATCAATGCCTCTCAAAATGAGTGGCTTAGATGCTTTTATTATTTAAATGCTGCTGTTCCTTTTTTAAGCCAATTGTAATATTCTTCAACATCGGGAGTATAGCCCACCGGAACAATAAGATTTTCTTCGTCGTGGCCCATCAAAACATAAAAAGGTTGCGAATTGGTTTTATACTTTATGGTTTGCAACTCGCTCCATTTTTGACCAATATACTTCAGTTTTTTCCCTGGTTTTAATTCCGAATCTACCACTTCATCATCATCCAACTTTCGTTTGTCATCCACATACAACGAGATTAGAACCACATCATTTTTTAAAATCTCAAGTACATTCGGCTTTACCCAAACGTTCTGTTCCATCTTTCTGCAATTTACACAGGCTTTTCCTGTAAAATCAATCATTACTGGTTTGCCTACTTCTTTTGCATAAGCTAATCCCTTGTCGTAATCATTAAAAGCAATAATATCGTGTGGTGCTAATAAATGAGCGCCATCGGGAACCTCGACTTGGGCGCTACCGCCTCCGCCAAGTTTTGAGAAACCAACGCCATAAGGCGATTCGCTATAATGTTGTGGTGGCGGGAACGCACTAATTAAATTAAGTGGAGCGCCCCAAAGTCCTGGAATCATATATATTGTAAAGGTTAATACTACAAGCCCTAAACTTAAACGCCCAACTGAAATATGCGTTAATGGCGAATCGTGTGGCAATTGTATTTTTCCGAAAAGGTATAATGCTAAGGTTCCAAATATAGCAATCCAAATTGCAATAAATACTTCGCGCTCAAATAAATGTAAATCTAGAACCATATCGGCATTCGATAGAAATTTAAATGCTAAGGCTAATTCTAAAAAGCCCAATACTACTTTTACTGTGTTTAACCAGCCTCCAGATTTTGGGAGTGAATTCATCCATCCCGGGAAAGCAGCAAATAATGCGAAAGGCAAAGCTATAGCCATAGAAAACCCAAGCATACCAACAATAGGCCCTATTTGACTACCCCCTGCAGCTGCTTGAACTAATAGTGTGCCTACAATTGGCCCAGTACATGAAAACGAAACAATAGCTAACGCAAGTGCCATAAAGAAAATGCCTACTAGGCCTCCTCTATCTGCTTGCGAGTCTACTTTATTTGCCCATGAATTAGGCAGCATAATTTCGAAAGCACCTAAAAATGATACTGCAAACACAATTAATAACACAAAGAAAATTATATTAAACCAAACATTGGTTGATAAGGCATTTAGCGCATCGGCTCCAAATATTAAACTTACTAGAATACCCAGTAAAACATAAATAATAATTATTGAAGCACCATAAATAATAGCGTTTTTGATACCCTTTGCTTTGGTTTTACTTTGTTTCGTAAAGAAGCTTACCGTCATTGGTATCATTGGGAATACACAAGGTGTAAGTAATGCGGCAAAACCTGAAATAAAAGCGATAAAGAAGATAGCCCAAAGCCCTTTTTGGTCTTGTTTTTTTGTTGCGTCGACTGCTGCTTCAGAGGTTTCGGAATATTGGATATTTTCTTTTACAATTTCTGTAGTGTCAGTGGCAATTATGTCTTCTAGATCTTCGGACTGAACTTCGGTGATTTCAGAATTGTCTGTAGATGCAGGAATTACTGCAGTTTCAGCGCCTTTCTTCGGAGCGGGAATTTTAAAAACTAATTCTACATAGTTGGGTGGTAAACAACGTGTGTCATCACACACCATAAATTCTACTTCTCCTATAATTGTGGTGCCTTCACTGCCTGTTAACGCAATACGTTTGGTAAATGTGGCGGTATGCGAAAAGAAGGTAATAACCATATCAAACACCGGATCGTGTTCAGTAATACCTTTACTTTCTTTTACTTTACCTACAGATTTGTATGCGCTATTTTCTTCAAAAGTGAAAACTGTTGGCAACGGGCCATCCGCTGGAACTACTTGCGAATATAAATGCCAATTATTTTCTATAGTTGCTTTAGCAACAAGATCGTATTCTGTTTCCGAAATTTTCTTAATGCTTGTAGACCACGATACTGGATCAAGAATTTGGGATTGAACAGATGTAAATGAAATTGTAGCAAGGAGTAGGAAAAGATATAATTTTTTCATCAGTGGACTAATTTGTATTCGCAAAATGGATGTCAAATGTGGGATAAAAAATGTAGTAATCAAAATAAAGATGCTGTTTTAGATTAAAACTTTCAAAAAAACAAACACAAATATAAATATACTTAGAGAGTAAGTAATTGAAATGGATTGGAAATGTAATTTTGAAGAATTTAAATTCTGCTTTTTTGCGAAGTCATTTTTTAATTCTTATAAAATTTAAAATTCAACATAAAAACATAATAAATAACCCAATTAGATGTTTGTATTGGAAATGGTGTTATATTCGCCGAAAATTTAAAAAAACGCTAACATTATGAAATTCAAAAAATTAATCTTCCTTTTTGTCCTTTCTCTTGCAGTTATTAGCTGTAGTAGTGATGATGACAACAATCCAGAGCCTTATACGCTTTCTACAACAAATTTTGTTGACACTTTCAAATTAAAATTCTTGGAGCTTAGAGAAGTTGAAACAATCACTTTTACTAACGGAACAACTTCTACATCATCTGCAGTAACTGTAGGTAGTGTTTTTCAAAATGTAAACTTTGTGTTCAACTCAGACAATACCTACACAGCTAGTGGATTGTTTAACACAGTAACTACGGTAACTAATGCAGATGGTAGTACTACAGTTGGCGATACTGTTATTGTAAATTTAGATGAGGCTGGAACCTACACTTTAAGTGTTGGGAATAGTACTTTAATAGTTACAGACAGTGACGGAGAAGTAACATCTTTAGAAATTAGAGACTACACAGAAACTGGAATGACAATCTATTCTGAAGAAATAACTGTTTCTAATAATAGTACGATTGTTACTACTTTAGAATACAGATTTTCTAGATAGAACTCTTGATTAAATAATAATAGAAGACGCCACTTTTTTAAGTGGCGTTTTTTATTAATAAATTCTGTGAAATCACTAAGGCTTAAGAAATCAATTAATTCTTCAAAAAACCTTACTTTTGCACACTTTATTGCAATACCCACATTATGAGCAAGAATTTTAAAGAATACAAAGGGCTTGACCTCCCTAAAATGGCAGAAGAAATACTCAATTTCTGGAAAGAAGAAAATATTTTTGAAAAGAGTATTTCCATTCGCGAGGGTGCGGAGCCGTTTGTGTTTTTTGAAGGCCCTCCATCTGCAAACGGGCTTCCTGGTATTCACCACGTAATGGCGCGCGCCATTAAAGATATTTTCTGTCGTTACAAAACCCAAAAAGGTTTTAAAGTGGATAGAAAAGCAGGATGGGATACGCACGGTTTACCTATTGAACTTGGTGTCGAAAAAGAGTTGGGCATTACCAAAGAAGACATCGGCAAAAAGATTTCTGTTGAAGAATACAATGCGGCTTGTAAAAAAGCGGTAATGCGCTACACAGATGTATGGAACAAAGTTACTGAAAGCTACGGCTATTGGGTAGATATGAGCGATCCTTACATTACCTACGAGCCAAAATATATGGAAACCGTATGGTGGCTGCTTAAAGAGATATACAATAAAAATTTAATTTATAAAGGATATACAATTCAGCCATATTCTCCGAAAGCGGGAACAGGCTTGAGTTCGCACGAGCTTAACCAGCCGGGAACCTATCAAGATGTTACAGATACAACTGTAGTTGCGCAGTTTAAAGCAATGGCAGAAACATTGCCAGATTTCTTAGCAGAAGAATCAAACAATATTTGGTTCCTTGCTTGGACCACTACGCCTTGGACGCTTCCTAGCAACACAGCCTTAACGGTTGGCGCTAAGATTGATTATGTTTTGGTGAAAACTTTTAACCAATATACTTTTCAGCCCATAAATGTTGTGTTGGCGAAAAACTTGGTTGCGAGTCAATTTGCAAGTAAATACGAAGAAAAACCAAATGAGGAATCTTTAGAAGCTTTTACACAAGGCGACAAAATGATTCCATATTTTATTGCGAAGGAATTTAAAGGTGCCGATTTATTAGGCATTCGTTATGAACAGCTGCTAGATTATGCAAAACCTCATGACAATCCTGAAAATGCTTTCAGAATAATTGCTGGCGATTTTGTTACTATTGAAGATGGAACAGGAATAGTTCACACCGCGCCAACTTTTGGTGCAGATGATGCCAAAGTTGCGAAGGAAGCAGTGCCGGAAATACCGCCATTGCTAGTAAAAGACGAAAATGACAACTTAGTTCCGCTTGTGGATTTACAAGGAAAGTTCCGTCCAGAAATGAAGGAACTTGCTGGTAAATACGTAAAAAACGAATACTACGAAGATTCCGAAGTTCCAGAAAAATCTGTAGATGTTGAACTCGCAATAAAAATGAAGACTGAAAACAAAGCCTTCAAAGTAGAAAAATACGTTCACAGCTACCCAAATTGCTGGCGTACAGATAAGCCAATTTTATATTATCCAATGGATTCGTGGTTTATAAAAGTTACTGAATTCCGCGATAGAATGTTCGAGCTTAACAAAGGAATTAACTGGAAGCCGAAAGCAACTGGTGAAGGTCGTTTTGGAAACTGGCTTGCAAATGCTAACGATTGGAATCTTTCGCGTTCGCGCTATTGGGGTATTCCGTTGCCAATTTGGAGAACCGAAGACGGAAAAGAAGAAATAATCGTTGGTTCTATTGAAGAATTAAAAGCCGAAATGCAGAAAGCTATTTCAGCTGGATTGATGGAGAAAGATATTTTTGAAAGTTTTAAACCTGGCGATTTTTCAGATAAAAACTATGCAACGGTCGATCTTCACAAAAATATAGTAGATGGAATAACACTTATTTCAGCAAGCGGAAAACCAATGAAGCGAGAAGCAGATTTGATAGATGTTTGGTTTGACAGTGGAAGTATGCCGTATGCACAGTGGCATTACCCTTTTGAAAACAAAGAAAAGGTTGAAGATACTTGGAGAAAAGCAGATTTTATTGCCGAAGGTGTAGATCAAACGCGAGGTTGGTTTTATACACTGCACGCAATTGCAACCATGATTTTTGACGATGTTGCTTATAAAAACGTAGTTTCAAATGGACTTGTTTTAGATAAAAACGGTCAGAAAATGAGCAAGCGTCTAGGCAATGCTGTAGATCCTTTTGAAACCTTAGATGTTTATGGCCCGGATGCAACGAGATGGTATATGATAAGCAATGCCAATCCTTGGGACAATTTAAAATTTGATCAAGATGGTATTTCTGAAGTGCGTAATAAATTCTTCGGAACTCTTTATAATACATATAGCTTTTTCAGTCTTTATGCCAATCTCGATAATTTTCAGTATCTTGAAAAAGATCTTCCGTTGGAACAACGTCCAGAGATCGACCGTTGGATACTTTCAGAATTACACTCCCTTATCCAAAAAGTAGATGAATATTACGCAGACTATGAGCCTACGAAGGCAACGCGTGCTATTTCGGAATTTGTTCAGGAAAATTTAAGCAACTGGTTTGTTCGCTTAAGCAGAAGAAGATATTGGAAAGGAAGTTATAACGACGATAAAATTTCGGCTTACCAAACACTATACACTTGTTTGGAAACCGTTGCAAAATTAGGCGCTCCCGTGGCTCCGTTCTTTATGGATAGACTCTATAAAGATTTAACGATAGCAACGAAAACAGGCGGAAAGGAATCGGTGCATTTAACAGATTTCCCAAAAGCAGACAGTTCTTTCATCAATAAAAAGTTAGAACATAAAATGCAGAAAGCACAGACCATTTCATCGTTAGTGCTTTCGTTACGTCAAAGAGAGAAAATAAAAGTGCGTCAACCGCTTCAAAAAATAATGATTCCAGTTTTGGAAGATGCTGCAAAAGAAGAAATTTTAGCGGTTTCAGATTTAATAAAAAGCGAAGTAAACGTAAAGGAAATAGAATTGATAGATGAAGGGTCTGGAATGCTGGTAAAACAAATAAAACCAGATTTTAAAGCTTTAGGACCACGTTTTGGAAAAGACATGAAAGCAGTGGCAGCAGCCATTTCAGACTTTGATCAACAACAAATAGCAACTTTAGAAAAAGACGGGGAAATATCAGTTTTTATTAATCAAAAAAGTACTACTTTGGCGCTTGCAGACGTTATCATAAGTTCTCAGGATATTGAGGGTTGGTTGGTTGCAAACGCTAACGGAGTTACAGTGGCACTAGATGTTACAATAACTCCGGAATTAAGAAATGAAGGGATTGCCCGAGAGTTGGTAAATAGAATTCAAAATCTGCGTAAAGACAGCGGTTTTGAAGTCACAAACCGAATTGAAGTAACAATTCAAAATAACGATGCACTAGAGGTAGCAGTTAGCCAAAACCTACAGTACATAAAAGAAGAAACATTAACGGAGGTTTTACAGTTTCAGTCAAATATTGAACAAGGAACAGAAATTGCATTTGATGATATTGTAACACTGCTAAGCATTAAAAAACACTAGATCATGACAGAAACAGAAAGAACCAGATATTCAGATGCCGAGTTGGAAGAATTTAAAGCACTTTTAAACGAAAAAATAAAAAAGGCAACAGAGCAATTGGAGTTGATCCAAAGTTCGTATAAAAACGACAGTAATAACGGTACAGACGATACTTCGCCTACTTTTAAAGCTTTTGATGAAGGCAGCGAAGTAATGAGCAAAGAAGCAAATTCGCAACTTGCCATTCGTCAAGAAAAATTTATCCGCGACCTTAAAAATGCCTTGGTTCGAATAGAAAACAAAACCTATGGTGTTTGCCGCGTAACTGGTAAATTAATCAATAAGGAGCGTTTAAAATTAGTGCCTCACGCCACTTTAAGTATTGAGGCTAAGAATTTACAGAAGTAATACCCAGCATAACTTCCCGCAACGGGAAACGATGGATATGGAATTAAAAGCCTCGAAATTTTTCGGGGCTTTTTTATTGAATATTCTGGCTATTTTGCGAATGCCGATAGCTTTACACTTGTGATTATAACTATGCGCTATTTCTTTTTCATATTAACTTTTTTGTTCTTCGGAAACCTTTGCTGCGTGGCCCAAAAAGTTATTGAAAAGGAATTTTCTGCCGCAGGACTTCATTCACTTTTTATTGAAGATGACGCTATTTTCAATATAAAAATTACAGCTACTGAAAGAGAATCTATCAAGTTGAAGGTTCATATTTCTGGGGAAAATTCTGAAGCTATTATTATAGAAGAAAATTTTACAGAAGGGAAACTTTCATTGAAAACAGGATTGCTGCCTTTTTTTTCTTTTCAGAATGATAAACTAGCTGCGCATAAAATAATAGCTGTTGAAATGGAAATACTTGTTCCGAATACAATTTCAATTGAAGTTAAATCAAAACTTGCATCTTTAGAAACTATCGGGCCATTGGCCAACCTCGCTGTTTTTCTATACAACGGAAACTGTGCTTCTAAAAATTTTAGGGGAAATGCTCATATAAAAACAGTGAATGGTAACATTATGGTTCAAGCTGCTACTAATGTTTTAGGTACTGCCATTTCGGAAAATGGAAAGGTTGAAAATCTACTTAAAAACAGCGGTAAATTTATCGTGAAAGCAGAAAGTATCAATGGCAATATTATGCTGCTGCAAACCAAATAATATTGCTATTTTTGCAGCGCTCTTAAAAGCCTCGGCGAAGGAGAGCCTCACACTCCGAAGCTTAAGTGAAGGAGTATCTTCTCTTTTCAAAATAGTATTTGTAGAGGAGAAAAGTATATAAAAATATGAGCCTAAAAAAAGCTTCCATCATTATTGTGCTGATTCTATTAATAGATCAGATTTCAAAATTTTATATTAAAACACACTTCGCTTTAGGCGACGAAATACCTGTGTTTAGTTGGTTTCGAATCCTTTTTGTTGAAAATGAAGGGATGGCTTGGGGCGCAAAAATTCCGGGTGAATACGGCAAACTTTTCTTAACACTTTTTAGAATTGTGGCAATTGGCGGTATTGGATATTGGCTGTGGGATTCGGTTCGAAAAAACATGCCTGGAATCCTGATTTTTTGCGTAGCATTGATTTTTGCAGGCGCTTTAGGAAATATTATCGACTCTGTTTTTTACAGTATCATATTTAATGATAGCCATCATCAAGTTGCTACTTTATTTCCAGAAGCTGGTGGATACGGCACCTTGTTTCATGGAAAAGTAGTAGATATGCTTTACTTTCCGCTATACGGTGGGACATTGCCAAACTGGGTTCCTTTTTGGGGTGGGGAGTATTTTACCTTCTTCGATCCAGTTTTCAACATTGCAGATTCTTCTATCAGTGTTGGTGTTATTTTATTACTTCTTTTCAATAAAAAAGCATTTCCGAAGAAAGAAATTTCAGAATAGTTTTAGCTTGTAGGAGCAAGTAAGTTGAAAGGATAAAAAGGCAAGTTTCTAAGTACCCAATAAAGAATCGCTAATCCGAAATACCCGAAAATAAACAGTTTGCTGTAAAAAAGCATAAATCTGTAGCTGGTGCCAAAGATCCAATTGGTAATCGTTATTCCCAATCCATAAAGTAAAATTGGCAAGGTTAGTACCATTAATGGATTGAACCTAAAAGCTCCAATTACGTTCCCATGCAACAATAAATGAATAGCCCGTTGTGAGCCGCAGCCTGGGCAGTAAAAGCCAGTTACATAATAAAGAGGGCACGGAATAAATAAGTTTGTAGACGGATTGAAAAAATAATAAACGATTATAAAGCCTACAGCCAAAGAAGCTATTAGTGCTATTTTATAGAGTTTACCCATCCATCAAAGTTGCGAAGGCACCCATTGCGAATAATATTATTACGGGAATTACGATTAAAACGAACGCGCCTACAGCTCCCCAAATAGTTAGTTTTTTAGCGTCTTCCGAAGCTTTCTGAGCTCCGGCCACATCGCCTAAGGCCCACAATTCTCTTACTTTCGTGGCTTTTATAATGGCAAAGATTCCAACTGGCCAGCAGCAAAATATAGTCATCATAATTGCAAAAATGAGATAGTTTTCTGGAGGATTGCCCAGTGGTTGATTATTTGAAGATTCCATGGTTTATTGTTCTTTTATTGGCTGTTTTGATCGCTAAAGATAACTTCTTATTTTTTAAAATCGATGATCGCATTCGGTGTAACACAAAAATCCAAAGGAACATCATTTGAATCACTAAAAATTGTTGGCTCTGCGTCAAAGAATGAAAGTCCAACAAATAATGTTTTGGAAGTGCATTTTGCTAAAAATCGGTCGTAAAATCCTTTTCCATAACCCACACGATGCCCTTTTACATCATAAGCAAGTAATGGAACGAAGACAACTTCAATTATTTCTGGGGCGATTTCAATTCCAGAAACTGGCTCGGGAATGCCATACGATGAGGTTTTTATAATTGTGTTTTCTTGCAATAAAATATTTTGCATTTCGCCAGACTTAAAATCTGCTTTTGAAACAACAATACTCTTATCTTTTCCTTGTAGAATGTGCATTAAATACTCGGTATTCACTTCTTTTTTATCAGAAATAGGAAGAAAAATATGGTAGTAGGTTTGTTGCCAAATAGGAAGCTTTAAAGCCTGATTTGCAATCTGCAGGCTCATTTCTTCTATAGCATCTTCCGAAATATTTTCACGAAGTTTTTTATATTTTGTACGTAAAGTAGCTTTGTTCGCCATAGTTTTTAGAAAGACCTACAAGGAGATTGCTTCGTGCCTCGCAATGACACCTTGCAGGAAAATAATTGAATTTATAATTCCCCCTTTGGGGGCTAGGGGGCGTCAATCTTCCATTTCTTCATCATCCGTATTCACGGTATTTATAGTGGAAATATGAAAAATAGCGTCACCTTGATTTACAATGGGCGATTGGTTTACATTAATAATGTAGCCTTCATTTGGTGAAGTAACCTTGAAGCGCATTTTACCGTATGGATCTGTAATTGTAGCTAAAAACTCGCCTTTTTCTACGTGTTTGTTACACTCTATTTTTACGTGTAGCAAACCGCTTCGGTAAGCGCGTATCCATTTACTTTTTTCAATAATTACAGTTTTCGCATTTGGTTCTGGAGCAACAATTCTTTTACCCAACATATCCAAATGTTCTAGAAAACGCAAAATACCATCAACGCCTTCTTTTGCAATATGTTTGTTGCTTTCACGACTTTTTCCGCCTTCAAAAAGAAGTGTTGGAATGCCCATTTTATAACAGGTATTTCTATATGATTTTTCAAGTGTGTTTGAATACACAGTAAACGGAGCATTAAAAGCCTTCGCCAACTCGAGAAGTCTGTCATCACCAGGTTTTATCCGAATTTGCGCAGCGTTAAAACGGCTGGCTCCACCTGTGTGAAAATCCAAACAATAATCTGCATGCGGCAATACTTTTTTAGTAAAATGATACGCTACTCGGCTCGCTAATGAACCCGATTTAGTGCCCGGAAAAACTCTATTGAGGTCGCGCCCATCCGGAAAGGAACGGTCGCCATTTAAAAATCCGAATACGTTGAGAATCGGGATACATATAATGGTGCCGCGTTTTGGTTTGTTTAGTTTTCGAGCTATTAGCTGACGTACAATTTCAACGCCGTTTATTTCGTCGCCGTGAATGGCGGCGGTAATTAAAACCGTTGGCCCTGGTATTTTGGAACGCTCAATAATAATTGGAATTTCAACTTTCGTTGAAGTGTAAAGCTTAGCAATGCTGAAATCAATTGTTTTGCTTTCGCCAAGTGCTACGTGCTCGTTTAATATTACTATATCGCGTTCGTCCTTTTTCGCCATTTTTATACGTTCCGTTCAATGTATTTTATAATGGAGTTTGCAATGTCTTTTCCGGTAGCCTGTTCAATTCCTTCCAAACCTGGAGAAGAATTTACTTCTAAAATAAGTGGTCCACGTGCAGATTGAAGCATATCGACTCCAGCAATTCCAAGCCCCATTGCTTTTGCAGCTTTAAGTGCTGCGGTTTCTTCTTCATCGGTAAGTTTTATTACTGAAGCCGTTCCTCCGCGGTGCAAATTACTTCTAAATTCACCTTCTTTTCCTTGTCGCTTCATTGCGCCAACAACCTGTCCATCCACTATAAATGCACGAATATCTGCGCCTCCAGCTTCTTTTATAAATTCCTGAACAATAACACGAGCCTGCAAATTGTTGAAAGCTTCAATAACCGATTCTGCCGCTTTTCTACTTTCAACTAAAATTACGCCGATGCCTTGAGTACCTTCTAACAATTTAATAATTACAGGCGCGCCACCAGCTTGGTCTACAATTTCCTTTACGTTTTTAGAATAATTGGTGAAAACGGTTTTCGGTAATCCTAAACCAGCGCGAGAAAGAATCTGTAAACTTCTTAATTTGTCGCGCGAACGTACTAATGCTTGCGATTCTGTAGTTGTAAAAACGCGCAACATTTCAAACTGTCGCACTACGGCCGTACCATAAAATGTTACAGATGCTCCAATTCTTGGAATAATTGCATCTGTGTGGTCTAACCTTTGACCTTTATATATTATTACCGGATTTTTCTTCTCAATTACAATATCACACTTGGCGTGGTTAATTATCTCCACGTCGTGTTTTCTTGCTTTTGCCGCCTCAACAAGACGTTGAGTGGAGTATAGGTTTGCATTCGCCGATAATATTCTAATTTTCATTTTTTGGTTTTTAGTTTAAAGGAAAGGTTGGTTTTGTTAATATCTACTATATATTTCTTACTTAAAAAATTTCGTCCTAAAAGTACAGGAAAACGCATTTCTTCTCGGTCGCTCAATGTTAAATAAATAGGTTGCAACTTTCCAAAAAGCAGTATTTCAGTTTTAATTCTGTATCTGGTTTCAGATTGGCCGTTGCTACTTTTAACTACCTTAACATCATATTCGTCAAATACGATTTCTTTTTCGTGATAACTTGGGTGTTCTTCATCTAAAAAATTGCATTTCAGATAACTATCTTCAACTTTCATGTTTTTGCAATGAATTGAAGAAGTATAGGCGCCCGTATCAATTTTTACTTCAATATCGAACAAATTTAGAGATGGAAAATCTGCTTTGTCTATTCTGCCAATGTTTCTAATCAATGTAATGGGGATTTTATTAATGCAAGATAATTAATAAAAATTCCAAAAGACAAATTTCTAAAAACAAATAAATTCAATTGGGAGGGTACGCAATATAATATGGATACGCGATGCATCGCGTAGCTACTTGTTGCGTTCGATGAATCCAATTACACTTTTTGAAACATTTTTTCCAGAAGTATTTTCAATACCTTCCAAGCCTGGTGTGCTGTTAATTTCTAAAACTAATGGCCCATTTTTAGATTGCAGAATATCTACGCCACAAAATCCGAGACCCATTGCTTTTGCAGCTTTTATAGCTATTTTTTCCTCTGCGGAAGAAAGTTCTATTATTTCTGAAGAACCGCCGCGATGCAAATTACTGCGGAAATCTCCAATTTTACATTTGCGTTTCATTGCCGCAACCACAACGCCATCAACTACAATTGCACGTACATCTGCGCCATTTGCTTCTTCAATATATTCCTGAAGAATAAATTTTACACCCGCTGCATTCAAAGTTTCAATCGTTGCCAAGGCATTCTGCGGACTTTCGGAAAGAATCACTCCTTCGCCGTGCGTGCCTTCCAAAAGCTTTATTATTATTGGTTTGCCGTTGAAGGTTTTTAGCTGCTCTTCAAATTCAAAAAATGAAGCATACATCGTACGTGGCACTGGAATTTGGTGTTTCGCTAATATTTGGAACGACATCCATTTATCGCGACTATTTATAATTCCTTCAGAAGTAACCACAGTAAAAACGCCCATCGCCTCAAAATGACGCACAACATTGCTTCCAAAATAGGTGTTTGAAGCGCCAATTCTTGGAATAATTGCGTGAATATCTTCTACTTTTTCATTTTGAAAATAGAGCGCCGCTTTTCCATTTTCTACGGCAAGATTGCAATAGGAAGGGTCTAAAACTTCCATAGTATGGTTGCGCGCTTCGCCAGCACTTAAAAGACTTTTTGTGGAATATAATGCTTCCCCACGGGAAAGAATGGCAATGTTCATAGATGATTATTGATGGTGCAATTTAACTAAAAAGAGAAAGAGGCATTGAAGCACTTAAAAACTTTAATCCATTATTAACATATAGCTTCGAAAAACCCTTCATATAAAATTTTCAAACAAGTATCTTTGAGGCTATGGCCAATGCTTCGGTAACTCTTCAAATTTCAACACTTCCCGATTCGCCCGGTGTTTATCAATACTACGATAAAGATGGGAAATTGCTGTATGTGGGCAAGGCAAAAAATCTAAAAAAAAGGGTAGCGTCTTACTTCAACAAAACGCAGGAGAATGGCAAAACCCGCATGCTCGTAAAAAAAATTGAAACCATAAAGCACATCGTAGTAAAAACCGAAACCGATGCACTTTTGTTGGAAAACAATTTGATAAAAAACTATCAGCCACGCTATAATGTGCTGCTGAAAGACGATAAAACGTATCCGTGGATTTGCATTAAAAACGAACGATTTCCACGTGTTTTCCCAACACGGCGAATGATAAAAGACGGAAGCGAATATTACGGGCCGTACACGAGTATGAAAACCGTGCACACGCTGCTCGATTTAATAAAAGGGCTTTATCCGCTGCGTACTTGCAACTACGATCTTTGCGAAGAAAAAATTAGGACAGATAGATATAAAGTGTGTTTGGAGTTCCATTTGGGAAACTGTTTGGGCCCTTGCGAAGGCTTTTATTCTGAAAAAGAATATCACGAAAATATTGAAGCCATCCGTAATATTGTAAAAGGAAATTTTAAGGATTCGCTTTATAAATTCAAAAGTCAGATGAAGGAATTGGCGGCCGATTTAAAATTTGAAGAGGCGCAGCGCGTAAAGGAAAAGATTGATGTTTTGGAGAATTATCAGTCAAAATCTACGGTTGTAAACCCGAAGATTAATAATGTAGATGTGTTCACCATAATTTCTGATGAGAGTTATGGGTATGTAAATTTTCTTCAGCTTTCGCACGGCGCGATTATTAGGTCGCATACTTTGGAAATAAAAAAGAAGCTTGATGAAACCGACGAAGAGTTGCTTCAGCTTGCCATTATAGAATTGCGACAACGTTTCAATTCACTTTCAAATGAAATTTATGTACCTTTTGAAGTAGAACTGGGTGAAGACATGAAAGTACACGTGCCAAAGCTGGGTGATAAAAAAGCAATCCTCGACCTTTCTGAACGGAATGCAAAATACTTCAGAATGGATCGTTTTAAGCAGGCTAAAATTGTAGATCCGGACCGTCACGAAAAGCGCATTATGGCGCAGATGAAAAAAGATTTAAGGTTAAGCGAAGAACCACGACATATAGAGTGTTTTGATAATAGTAATATTCAGGGTACAAATCCCGTTGCTGCTTGTGTGGTTTTTAAAAATGGAAAACCGAGTAAAAAGGATTATCGTAAATTCAATATAAAAACGGTTGTAGGGGCAGATGATTTTGCTTCGATGGAAGAAGTTGTATATCGCCGTTATAAAAGATTGCTGGAAGAGGAGCAACCATTGCCGCAACTAATCATCATTGATGGAGGGAAGGGGCAGCTTTCTTCTTCTTTAAAAAGTTTAGACAAGTTGGGTTTACGCGGAAAAATTGCCATAGTTGGAATTGCAAAACGCTTGGAAGAATTGTTTTACCCCGACGATCCCATTCCGCTATATTTAGACAAAAAGAGTGAAACTTTAAAAATAATACAGCAATTGCGAAACGAGGCGCACCGTTTTGGAATTACCTTTCACAGAAGTAAGCGCAGCAAACAGGCACTGAATACGGAGTTAGAAACCATTCCCGGCATTGGCGAAAAAACAGTAGTGGAGTTGTTGAAACATTTTAAAAGCACAAAACGAATTGCTGAAGCCAATTTTGAAGAGCTTTCAAAAGTTGTGGGCGCCAGCAGAGCAAATAAGTTGCTGGAACATTTTAATAATGAATAATGAAGCTTTTTAATAATCCAAGATTCAAAGAAGTACAATAGATGAAACAAATACTTTATATAGTATTAATTTTAATTTCAACCTTTTCTTTTTCGCAAGAAAATCAGAAGGATTTAAAAGTAGGTCTTGTACTGAGTGGTGGTGGCGCTAAAGGTTTGGCACACATTGGAGCATTGAAAGTTATAGAGGAATCGGGAGTACGCATAGATTACATTGGCGGTACAAGTATGGGCGCAATTATAGGGGCACTATATGCGGCTGGATATTCTGCAAACCAGTTAGACAGTATTTTTAGGCAAACGAATTTTAGCCAATTAATACAGGACAATATTCCGCGAAGCGCAAAAACTTTTTACGAAAAAAAAGAGTCTGAAAAATATGCATTGGTGCTTCCTTTTGATGGTTTTAAAATTGGTTTTCCGTCTGGACTTTCCAAGGGGCAGAATGTATATAATTTGCTGTCAAAATTAACCAGTCATGTAAGTACTGTTTCAGATTTCAGCGAGTTGCCAATTCCGTTTTTCTGTGTTGCCACTAATGTTGAAACAGGGAAAGAAGTAATTTTAGATCGAGGCTATCTGCCGCGTGCAGTTATTGCCAGTGGCGCATTACCATCCCTTTTTAGTCCGGTAATTATAGATGGAAAAGTGCTAATAGATGGCGGAGTTGTGAATAACTATCCTGTAAACGAAGTACGTGCCAAGGGAATGGATATCATTATTGGCATAGATGTGCAGGACAGTCTAAAAGCACGCCAAAAATTAAAATCTGCTTTTGATGTTTTGGTGCAGATAAATAATTTTCGCACAATTAACGATATGATTGACAAACGTGGAAAAACCGACGTTTACATTCATCCAAATATTAAGGATTTTTCGGTGGTTTCTTTTAACGAAGGACAAAAAATTGTTGAGTCGGGCGTAACTGCTGCAAATTCGTACCGAGAAGAACTTAGCCAAATTGCCGCACAACAACTTCCATTCAAAAAAAGCGAAATGAAGTTTGAAACTCAAGATTCGGTTTTTATAAAAGAAGTGAGAATTGAAGGAAATGAAAAATATAGCCGAAGTTATGTTTTGGGTAAACTTAAGCTTCGTACCCCAGATAAGGTTAGTTTTAAAGATTTTGGCGAAGGCATAAATAACTTATCTGCCACCGGAAATTTTCAAGATATTAATTACAGATTCTTTGAAGACGATAATAACCAAAACACCCTATTATTACAATTACGTGAAAGTAACTCGTCCCTGATGCTACGTTTTGGTGCACATTATGACGATTTATTTAAAACCTCTGCTTTGGTTAATATTACCCGAAAACGACTTTTTACCAATAACGATATTGCTTCATTAGATTTAATTGCGGGCGACAATTTGCGTTATAATTTTGAATATTATATAGACAAAGGTTTTTATTGGAGCGTGGGTTTCAATTCTAAATATCACTTTGTTGAAACAGATGTGCCACTAAGTTTTATTGATGCAGATATAAACGCCGAACTAACCATACCAATTAACAAACTTTCTATAAAGTATAGTGATTTCACTAATCAGCTTTATTTTGAAACGCTCTTCCGCAGAACTTTTATTTTTGGTTTAGGAGGAGAGCACAAATACCTTCGTTATCTATCTGAAACAATCGGGACAGACGATCAGAATATGCCGCGCACCGTTTTTGAGAGCACCAATTATTACAGTGCTTTAGGGTATTTGAAGTACGATACGTACGACAATAGTTTCTTTCCAAAATCTGGCGCCTATTTTTCGGGCGATTTTCATTGGTATCTTTTGGCGCAAGGCCGCAATAAAGAGTTTCAGCCTTTCTCTGTAGCGAAGGCAAAAATAGGATATGCTCATACCTTTTTCAATGCATTTTCGGCACATATAACTGGCGAGGGAGGTTTTAAATTGGGTGGTCCCGAAACCACAACGCTCGATTTTGCTTTGGGAGGTTACGGTTTTAAAGAAATGAATAACATTATTCCTTTTATGGGTTACGAAGCTATTTCGCTACGAGGGAATACTTATCTTAAATCTACTCTGACTTTTGATTATGAAATAGTTAGAAAAAATCACATCAATATTTCTGCGAACATTGCCAATATTGGCAACGACCTTTTTGAAACTGGTGAATGGATTAACGGGGTAGATTATTCGGGTTATTCTTTGGGCTACGGTTTAGAAACAATCTTGGGGCCAATGGAAGTTAAATATTCCTATTCGCCAGAATTGGATCGCAGCGAGTGGTATGTTGTGTTGGGGTATCGGTTTTAGTATTTATAAGAAAGCTTGAAGATTATCGTTCTTGGCTGAATAAATATTTGGGTGTCAGTTACAATAAACTGGCTGAAAGTATTTTCATTCTTTAATTTTACATCAAATAGATTGGTTGCTTCAACTTCAAAGCCCCAAGGGCTATCTTCTCTGTTATAAAATAATGAGGCATTTCCTAACTGAAAATTATTTTTTGTAGTATTGGTTCTGTTTTTATACTGTGAAAAAGAGTAATCTGTTTTTAGAATAAACCCATCTAAAAAGTCATATTCTAGATTTAAATAGGGGTCAGTTTGAATAAAGTTACTTTCTATTGTTGCCGAAGAAAAATTACTGAATCCTTGACGTAAACCAATCTCTATGTTTGGGAATTCCTTAAAATAGGACTCTGCTTTTATAGTATAATTATAGTTACTGCTTTTATATTTTGTTAGTGAATTATTTACGTTTCTAGAGTAGTCCGAAAACGAAGTATTAGCTGCAAACGTATATTTAATTTTCTTAATTTTTTTTGAAAAGGAGGCATTCACAACAAATCTATTTTCGGGCAAATCTGAATAAAATGTAGTATTTATTTGGTCAATTCCATCTAAGATTGTTGTGTTTTGGATAGTTTTTACTTTTTTGGTATAATTAATATTTGCATTCATAAAAAGCCCACGGAGCAGACTGAATTTATAATAGGACAACGAAACACGATGCGCCAATTCATTTTCAATATTGGTATTTCCTTTGTAAAGTGTATTAAAACCCTGCAAGCGTAATCTGTTTGAAAAAAATGAAACATCATTGAAGCGGGAATCTAAATTGTATTTAAAGTTTACCTTTTCACTGCTTTTAAGCTCCCAATCTATTTTCATTTCTGGCAATAGTTGTGTTTTATATTTTGATACTTGGGGAATTGAGTCTTGATAAACTTTCCAATAATAATAATGATACACCAATCCGGGTTTAAAGATAAAATCTCCTGTTTTAAATTTATATTGAAACCCAATATAAGAATCGTTTAGCAGAAGTTCAGTTTCATTGTTGAAACCGGAATTTGCAAAACTATTTGTTCCTTCACTAATTAATTGCTCATCTCTTGTGTCGTATTCCTGTTTTGAAAAATTGTAGCCGACTATGGGATATATATGGTTAAAATTGTTGAGCACCCAATAATGCTTTATGGCGAAAGAAGCATCATAAATTCTGGAGTCTATTTTTTGTGATAGTAAAAAAGGTCTTTCGCCTTGCAATGGAACAATTCCATTAAATATTGTGTCTGAAAACTGCCAAACTGTACTATTTTTATTTGAAGAAACGTTTAAATTTGCGTTTAAGGTTGTGGTATGATTATATGAAAATCGTTTACTATACCCTAAATTTTGGTTCAATTCAAAAGAAGTAGGATTTAATTTGGATACTACAAAATTACTATCTAAGAAACTGAAAGATTCCAAACGCTCATTTGTTGTACCTTCCGTACTTTTTATAACCAACTCATAAGTTAAGTCTTCATCAGTATTAGGAACATATTTAGTAGTGATTTTACTTAGTGTAAATAAATTGTCTGTCTTTGTTTTAATACTCCTACCTTCAATATTTGTAACTATATTTTCCAACAAATAAGTATTGTTGTTTTTAACTTCAGTCTCAGTATTGCTAGCATTAATAATACTATAGGCATTTACTGAAGTTGTTGCAGATATTTGTTGTGAAAGTGAAAACGCACCAAAAGTATTTCGGTTATGTACAAAATCGTTATTTGAGAGGTATTTTGTAAAATTGCTGCTCAATAAATTTTGATAGCCTGTGGGATTATCTATTAATTTTGTAAATCCGCCTTGGAAATTGATGTAATCGTTAAGGGTGAAACTTTTTTTGCCAGTGTTATTGATATCTCCAATAAAATTTATATTGGTTTTTGGACTGTAATAAAAGAGGCTTGGGTGCAATAGATATTTTTCTTCAACACCGCCTCCGATCTCTATGTCGCCAAAGATAAATTTTTTCTTCCCCGCTTTTAATTTTATGTTCATAGCCATTACATCGCTGTCGCTTAAATCTTTTAAAAATGCAATTTCACTGTAATTTTCTAATACCTCAACTTCATCAACAGCATCTGCAGGGATGTTGTTTACACCTAGTTTAGTATCGCCTGTAAAAAATGGTTTACCCTCTACTAAAAACTTATCCACCTTTTTTCCGTTTACTTTTACATTGCCATCACGATCCACCTCAACCCCTGGTAGTTTCTTTAGTATTTCCCGCAGTTTCCGCTCTTCGCCCGTGACAAACACATCAGTCCGATACGTTATGGTGTCTTTTCTTGCATTAACAGCCAGTCGTTGTTTTAAAATTACTTCTTCGAGGTTTTCATTGCTTGGCTGCAGCACAAAATCTCTCGTGGTGTTTTCGATTAGGGTTATGTCTGAACTGATTTTTTGAAAACCTAAATAACTTATTTCTATTGTATATAAGATGTTTTTTTTAAGATACAACTTGTAATGGCCTTTGTTGTCGCTAATAGAAAAAACAATATTTTCTTTAGGACTCTTGGGTATAGCAAGCACATTAGCATATTCTAAAGGCTTTTGCAGGCTATCATGTAGTTTGCCTTGTAAAGAAACTTCCTGAGCCTGTAACGAAAAAAATCCTGTTAAAAACAGGACTAAAAAAACAATATTTGAATTTTCAAAATTAATTTTTTCTAGATGCTTCCATTTCAGTTGCAGTAGCATCAACAAGTGTATTAAATTTTTCAAGAGTAATTTTTTTCCCCGTTGTAGGCTTGAGAACCCATACATTTGCATCTTCCATAATTGAATCTGCAGTATATATTATTTTATTATTTTGGACAAGTTGCAATATTAATCCCGGCAAACCATGATAGCCTTTTGGTCCAAATTGGAAGGGTAACTTGGGAGCATACCAAGCTACAACCTTTAATGATTTACCATGTTCTGTAGATATGTATTCTGCTTTTAAACATTCAAAGCCCAAAATTTGTTTTTTTTCATTTTTTAATGTCCATTGTATTTGATTAGAGGGAGCTGTTATAAGAAATTCATCCCCTTGAAATTCTTTTTGGTTAATATACTCGCCAGCATCGATGTAAAAACGCTCATTTTTTTCAACTGCGGCAACATAGTTTTCTCTTTTGCCTGGGGCATTTAGTTTGTTAATCATAGAAAACTCACTCTTGGTCCCATCTACGCGTAGCTCATACTCCATGCTTTCAATATCCTTTTTCAATTGTTCAGCAAAATACAATGCTTGCGAGCTTGGCTTGTTTTCTGCATTTATGTTCTCAGAATTCCAAGATGATGTAGTAGAATAATGAACAACAAATTTATTATTTGATTGTGCGTAAGTAGTAAGAGTAAATATTAAAAAAGTAAAGTATAGTAAATTCTTCATGTTAAAATTGTTATTCCCTAAATCTTAAAATAAGATTTAGGGAAATTTAAAGTTTAATAATTATTACCGAAAGCACATTGCTCAAATACTCTTCTAGCAATCTCTAATGCTGTTTCAGTAGAAAAACCAGCTTCAAGAGCACCGTTATATGCAGCGGTCCATTCACCAAAACAATTAACAATTAGTGAACTTTCGTCTATGTTGCCAGTTAAGTTTGTTGAAGCATTAGCGGATACTGCCATAAATAAGCAAATAGACGCCGTTAAAAATAATTTTTTCATAAAAATATGGTTTTACGGTTAATAGTTTATCAAAGACAAAAAAAAAAAAACGACATTGCCAAAACTTTAACATTTTCATCTTTCATTTTATGAAATACGTTATTGATTATCAGGTCAATAATCAATATTTCGTTTTCATTAATAAATTTTTAAATTTTCAATAATAGTTGAAACAGGTTTTTGTTTTTTCTTATTAAACTAAATAGTATATTTTTCCGATATTTGTAGAGAAGAGTTATTAAGTGGTTTGGTTGCTAAGATATTAGGAAAAACTTTAATCACAAATTCATATTTTGCGATAAATTAATGAACACAATAACTCAATAACCCATTAACTTAAAAAGATGCCTTTCTATCACAAACTGGGCAAAATACCGCCTAAACGCCATACCCAATTTCGGAAACCTGATGGGAGCCTTTATTCCGAACAGCTTTTCGGGACTGTAGGTTTCGATGGCATGTACAGCAATATTTATCATGAATATCGCCCTACACAAGTAAAGGAAATTAAGAAACAATACAACGTTGCCCCTAAGATTGCGCGCACCAATAATATGGAATCGCTTCGGTTAAAGGGTTTCGACATAAAACCTGAAAAAGATTATCTCAACAGCCGTAAAACGGTACTCACCAATAGCGATTGCAGCATAATACTTGCCGCGCCGCAAGAATCGCAAAAAGATTATTTTTATAAAAACACCGATGCTGATGAAATGATTTTCATCCACAAAGGCAGCGGAAAACTGCGAACTTTTTTAGGCAATCTCGATTTTAAATACGGCGATTATTTAATTATTCCCCGCGGAATTATCTATCAAATAGATTTTGATACGGAAGACAATCGATTATTTATCGTGGAATCTCGACGTCCCATTTACACTCCAAAACGATATAGAAACTGGTTTGGGCAGCTTTTAGAGCATTCACCTTATTGCGAGCGAGACATTCGCAGACCACAAGAACTTGAGCACCATAACGAAAAAGGGGAGTTTCTAGTAAAAGTGAAAAAGCAGGATGATATTTTTGAAATGGTTTACGCTACACATCCTTTTGATGTAGTGGGTTATGACGGTTATAATTTTCCGTATGCTTTATCAATTCACGATTTTGAACCAATTACAGGCCGCATTCACCAACCACCGCCAGTGCACCAAACTTTTGAAACAGATGCGTTTGTAGTATGTAGTTTTGTGCCACGTCTCTATGATTATCACCCGCTAAGTATTCCTGCGCCGTATAATCATAGCAATATTGACAGTGATGAGGTGTTATATTATGTAGATGGTGATTTTATGAGTAGGAATGATATTGAAGCTGGTCAAATAACGCTTCACCCGGCGGGAATTCCACACGGGCCGCACCCAGGAGCCGCAGAGCGAAGTATTGGAAAAACGAAAACAGAAGAACTTGCCGTTATGGTAGATACATTTAAACCGTTACAAGTAACTGAGGACGGTTTGAAACTTTCAGATGGAACGTATTACCAAAGTTGGTTAGAACATTAAAATTTTAAAGATTTAATTATGAGCAAAGAAGTAAAATCGGTCGATTACGGACTGGAGAAAATATTTGAAGGAGCAGAAGATTTTCTGCCATTATTGGGAACAGACTACGTAGAATTCTACGTTGGAAACGCAAAACAATCTGCACATTTTTATAAAACAGCTTTTGGCTTTCAGTCTCATGCTTATAAAGGTTTAGAAACTGGTTCGCGCGATTCTGTGAGTTATGTTTTAACACAGGATAAAATAAAACTTGTGCTTACCACCCCATTAACCAGTAAATCTCCAATAAACGATCATATTGTAAAACATGGCGACGGTGTAAAAGTTATTGCCCTTTGGGTAGATGACGCAACAAGTGCTTTTGAAGAAACTACAAAACGCGGTGCAAAACCCTTTATGGAACCCACCGTTGAAAAAGACGAGCACGGCGAAGTTGTGCGAAGTGGAATATACACCTACGGCGAAACAGTGCATATGTTTGTAGAGCGAAAAAACTACAACGGAGCATTTTTACCAGGTTTCCGTGAATGGAAAAGCGATTACAATCCAACTCCAACTGGTTTAAAATATATAGATCATATGGTTGGCAACGTAGGTTGGGGTCAAATGAATAAATGGGTAAAGTGGTACGAAGACGTTATGGGATTTGTAAATTTCCTTTCGTTTGACGATAAGCAGATTCACACTGAATATTCGGCATTGATGAGCAAGGTGATGAGCAATGGCAACGGACGTATAAAATTTCCTATTAATGAACCGGCCAAAGGCATAAAGAAATCGCAGATTGAAGAATATCTAGATTTTTATGAAGATTCGGGAGTGCAGCATTTAGCTGTTGCAACAGATGATATTATTAAAACTGTAAGTCAATTGAAGGATCGCGGAATTGAATTTCTACCACCGCCACCGCAATCGTATTATGATGATATTCCACGTAGATTGGGCGATCACATGAGTATGATGAAGGAAGACATCAACGAACTAAAAAGACTTTCAATTATGATCGATGCCGACGAAGATGGGTACTTACTTCAAATATTCACAAAACCTTTGGAGGATCGACCAACATTGTTTTTCGAAATAATTCAGCGAATGGGTGCAAAAGGTTTTGGAGCTGGAAACTTTAAAGCGCTTTTTGAATCTATAGAACGCGAGCAAGAACAACGAGGAACACTATAGATATGTAACATTATTGAAACCCCATCGTCTTATTCAAGGTGGGGTTTTATTTTTTTTTGGAATGGTAGTTGTAATTCCTAGAATCATTAAAAACCCCCTTAAGTTATATCTATGAAAAAGCTGTTCGCGGTTTTAATTATTTTAGGCAATTTCGTTTCTTTATCTGCACAAGAAAGATCTTATGGCGATGGAGAATATTTTAAATTCCGCGTACATTATGGCTTTGTAACCGCAGGTTATGCAACGCTCAAGGTGAATAATTCCACAATTAAAGGAAAGGAAGTTTTTCACGTTAAGGGCTATGGCGAAACAGTAGGCGTGTCAAAGTGGTTTTTTAAAGTAAAGGACGATTATCAATCGTATATAGACAAGCAAAAAGATATTCCATATCGATTTATTCGCAAAATTGATGAAGGTGGTTACACCAAAGATATTGAGATAGATTTCAATCATTCCACAAAAAAAGCTACAGTAAACGATAAAAAAAACAATGAAACTGGTGTATTTTCGTTTCCCGAAGATACCCAAGACATGATCTCGGCTTTTTATTATCTTCGGAACCATTTAGACACCGAAAACATAAAAAAGGGAGACGTGATAGAGATGAATATGTTTTTTGATCAAGAAAATTTCAAATTCAGGTTAAAATTCCTTGGAAAAGAAATTTTAGATACTAATTTTGGGCGTGTACAAACGCTTATTTTTAGACCATACGTTCAGTCTGGTCGCGTTTTTAAGGAAAAGGAAAGCCTAACTGTTTGGGTTAGTGATGATAAAAACAAAATACCGTTGCTTATAAAAGCAGATTTGGCCGTTGGTTCCTTAAAAGCAACTTTAACCGAATTCAAAGGATTGCAACACTCCTTTAAAATAATTGCAGATTAAGAATAAATAATACAGAAAACACCCCAACATTGAAGAAATTAATTTTAGCTGTACTAACCCTTATCCTACTTACTACCGCTTGTGAAAAAACAAAAGATGACGTTGCCGATCCTAATGAAATTGCACAAGAAGCAACAATAGAGCAATACGGTTATATTTTAAACGATTTTAATGTTGTAAGAGACACTATTCGTAAAGGCGATACCTTTGGCGATATACTTTTTGCAAACGGTGTTCCACAAGATAAAATAATGGAGGTAGCTACCAAATTCCGCGATAGCTTTGATGTTCGTAGAATTATAGTTGGTAAACCTTATGTGCTGCTCAACTCCAAAGACTCCTTAAACCGTACCCAAGTTTTTATATACGAATCTAATAAAGTGGATTATGCGGTTGTAGATTTTAGAAACAACTTAAGTATTTATAATAGCCAAAAACCGGTTCGTTATGAAGAAAGAGAAGCTTCAGGTATAATTACTAGTTCGCTTTCGGCAACTATGGAGGAACAGAATTTGAGTCCTTATATGTCTGATCAGTTAGCGAACATTTATGCTTGGACTATCAACTTTTTTAAACTACAACCTGGAGATCGTTTTAAAGTAGTTTATACCGAAAAATTTATAGACGATACCATTCCCGGTGGGCTTAAGGAAATAAAGGCTGCTTACTTTGAGCATGGTGGCAAAAAGCTTTATGCCTTTAAGTTTTCTTCAGATTCTTTGGGGAAAATAACTGGCTATTACGATGAAAAAGCAAATAACTTAAAACGTGCATTTCTAAAGGCACCGGTTCAATTTAGCAGAATATCTTCGCGATATAACCTTACACGACGTATAAAATATTACGGTTTCAAATTACGTCCGCACCGTGGTACAGATTTCGCAGCGGCCATCGGAACCCCAATATTAGCTACTGCAGACGGAGTTATTACAAAATCTGAAAGAAAGGGTGGAAATGGCAACTATGTAAAAATACGGCATAACGGCACCTATGAAACCCAGTACTTACATATGAAAGCTCGTAATGTAAAAGTAGGCCAGCACGTAAGCCAAGGAGATGTGATTGGTTGGATTGGTATGACGGGAAATACCGGTGGTCCTCATGTTTGCTATCGTTTCTGGAAAAATGGAAAAGAAGTAGATCCTTTTAAAGAAGATACTCCTTTTTCGCAACCACTTGCTAAGAATCTACACGAGCAATATTTCGCAAATCTGCGTCCGCTGAAGGAAAAATTAGACTGTATTGTTTTTTAAATTTGTCATAACCTTAACATGTTAATAACGTTGTTATTAATTAACTCTCGATAATTCAACCTTTTATCCTTTAAATTTTATCTTTAAACTAAAGTATTTTTCTTAATGATATCTTAATGACTTTTGTTGGCGAGAAATTAGATAAGATTGTATTTTTGCCGAAATTTTTAAACCTAAAATTTAAATTCATGAGAAAACTTTTACTTCTTGTTTTTTTACTAGGCGGTTTTGCCGCTTTTTCACAAACTACGGTTACTGGAACAGTAATCGATTCTGAATCTAACAGTCCATTGGCAGGAGCCAATGTGGTTGAAACTGGCACAACAAATGGTGCCATTACCGATTTTGACGGAAACTTTACATTACAAACTTCTGCTAAAACGGGTACACTTACCATTTCATACATTGGGTATACCATTGAAAAAGTTCCTTTTAAAGCTGTAGGTACAACTGCTGTAATTGGCAACATTAAAATTACAGTAGATGCAGATGCTCTTGAAGAAGTAGTAATTGTAGGTAGAGGAATTATTGACTTAGCAAAAGACCGTCAAACTCCAATCGCGGTTTCTACAATCTCTGCAGCTGAAATTCAGGCAAAAGCAGTTGGAAACGTAGAATTTCCAGAAGCTATAAAAAGTACTCCTAGTGTGTACGTTTCTAACCAAGCTGGTGGTTTTGGAGATTCACAAATGTTTTTACGTGGTTTCGATCAAACAAACACAGCATTCCTTTTAAACGGGCAACCAATTAACGGAATGGAAGATGGTAGAATGTACTGGTCTAACTGGTCTGGTATATCAGACGTTGCAAATGCAATTCAAGTTCAACGTGGTTTGGGCTCATCAAAACTGGCTATTTCATCAGTAGGTGGAACAGTAAACATTGTATCTCGCGCTGCGGGTAGAAAAGAAGGTGGTTTTGCACGTTTTATGACTGGTAACGATAGTTACTTTAAAGGAACTATAAGCTACGACTCTGGTTTAAAAGGAAAATGGGCTTACTCATTTTTACTTGACCACTGGCAAGCACATAATAAATATTCATTGGGTACAGCTGGACAAGGTCAAAATTATTTTATTGGAGTGGGTTATGTGCCAAGTGATAAGCATTCCTTCAACTTCTTGTTAACAGGTGCTCCACAATGGCACGATCAGAACTTCTCAAAATCTTTGGAAGATTATGATCAATACGGAAAACGCTACAACAGCAACTCTGGATTTTTAGATGGTGAGAGATATACTATTAGAAGAAATTACTATCACAAGCCAATCGTTAACCTTAACTGGGATTGGACTATAAGTGAGAAAACTAACTTGTCTTCTGTTGCTTACGCTTCTTTTGGTCGCGGTGGTGGAACAGGACCTGCAGGTAGCTCAAGAAACATTATTCGCGATAATAATGGCGAAATAGATTTCAACGCTATTATAGACAGTAACATTGAAGGCGCTGACAACGGAATTGGAGGCTTTGGCTCAGGTTCGCTTGCAAGAAGAATGTCTGTTAACAATCATAACTGGTTCGGTTTCCTTACAAATCTTGAAAGTGCAGTAAGCGATAACTTTACATTAAACGTTGGTCTTGATTCACGTCTTTACAAAGGAAGCCACTGGTACCAAATGAACAACCTTTTAGGTCTTCAAGGGTATGCAGATAACTTTGGTTACGGTGATTCTAGAGATAGTGATTACGTAATAAGCGAAACATTTGAAGCTGATCCTTGGGCTGCATTATTTAACTCTGCAGACGAAGGACAACGTTTCAATTATGACTATTCAGAATACATCAACTACATAGGTGGTTTCAGTCAAGCTGAATATAAAACAGATAACTTTTCAGCCTTTGTTCAAGGAGCAGTTTCTACACAAAGCTACCAAAGAGAAGGTCGTGCTGAAGGTTCAGAAGTAGAAGGCGTTAATGGTCTTGGAAAATCTGAAAAAGTAAATAAAATTGGCTACAATGTTAAAGGGGGTATGGGCTACACAATTGTAGAAAACAGCACTCTTTTCGCAAATGCAGGTTACTACTCAAGACAACCTTTCTTAGATAACATTTTCACAGACATCAGAAATTCAAACTATATTCTTGAAGGTGAAAACGAAATTGACAACGAGGAAATTTTAGGCCTTGAAGTTGGTTATAGAATTCGTGCTGGTAAATTTAGCTTAGATTTAAACGGATATTACACCACTTGGGGTAACCGTTTCCTTTCTGGAGGATTTATTGAAGCAGATCCAACATCTTCTAACCCAGTTGAACAAAAAGATCGTTACCAAAGATTTACTGATATTACTCAAGTTCACAAAGGTTTTGAATTTGAAGGTAAATACCGTTACTCAAGCGATTTTATGTTTAGAGCTTTTGGTAGTATTGGTAACTGGAAATATGACGGAGAAACACCATTCCAAACAAGAGAAGACAATACGAATGCATTGTTAGAATCTGGAACAGTAGATTTAACTGGAACTAAAATCGGTAATGCACCACAAACCTCTTTCGGTTTTGGTTTCAAATACAATATTATTGGTGGTCTTTCTATAGATGCTGATTATAACATTTATGCAGATTTATACGGTTTCGTAGATGCAGAAGATGTAGTTGATGCTTCAATTGCTGGCGATGTTTATCAAGCAGAGCGTTTACCTGCATACAGCGTACTTGATGCTGGTATTACTTACAAATTTGCCTTTGGAGGTAACGACTTTACATTTAGAGCAAACGTTTACAACGCAACAAACGAGATGTATTTAGGTCAAAAAGATTCATTCGGTTACTATTACGGTAACGGAAGAACTTGGAATGCTAGCTTGCGTTACGACTTCTAAAAAACATTTGATTGTTTACTAAAAATGCCCCAAACTTTTGGGGCATTTTTTTTGTTTATAAACCTTATATTTGAAGCACTACAAAATCAATCTACTATGTACACAACTTTTCAATTTATTCATTCTTACTGGGCTTATTTAGTACTTCTTGTTCTGCTACTTGCAGCTTTTAATGCACTCGTAGGTTTTTTCTCTAAAAGGGAATATGCGGCTAAAGATTTCAGAATTTCACTATTTGCACTTATTGTAACACACATTCAACTGCTTATAGGTTTAATCATCTATTTTATTTCTCCTTTGGGACTGCAGAATATTATCAATTCTGGTATGGGTGAAGTAATGAAGAATTCCGAATACAGACTCTATGCGGTAGAGCATCCATTTGTAATGATTTTAACCGTTATTTTCATAACAATTGGATATTCTAAACATAAAAAGAAATTACTCTCGCACGGCAAGTTTAAAACCCTAGCGATATTTTATACTATCGCTCTAGTTTTAATGCTCAGCAGAATTCCGTGGAACCAATGGTTTTAATGGAAATATTTTTATAATTAATACGTAAGCGCGCGATTAATCGTGCGCTTACGTATTTTAATTGGTAGCCTTTTTTTCTTTTATCAAATAGATAAATACAGGAAAGTGATCGCTATACCCACCTGTAAAACCATTCACAAAACTTCTGAAAGGATAGCCTTTGTATTGCCCACGTGGGGTTACCAAATAATTTTTGTTGAAGATTCCGGCTTTATAAAAACGATAGCTCGAATAGTCTTTTTTCGCAAATTCTGTAGAAATAATAATTTGGTCAAAAAGATTCCAGCTGTCGCGATATGCTAAGGTGCCCAATCCGTTTTTGAAGAGTTCGGCCATAGGATTGTACAATTCTTTAATTTCCATGTTTTCGCGGTCGCTTTTAGCTTTTAATACGTCTTTAACGCTGGGGCTAGTTGGGTCGTCATTTAGATCGCCCATGGTAATAATTTTTGCATAGGGGTTTTCACTGAATAACGAGTCCAATATTCTCTTATTGAGTTCTGCTGCTTTAATACGTTTTGGTCTGCTACGTGCTTCTCCGCCACTTCGCGAAGGCCAATGATTTACAATTATGTGTATTTTTTCGCCATCCAACATACCGCTCACCAATAACTGATCTCTGGTGTAAATGCGTTTACTGCTGTCTTGATCGTCATAGATTACAAGTTCGTAGGCTTTGTAATTAGTGGGGGTAAAAAGCCGTTTTTGGTATAATAGCGCCACATCAATACCGCGACGATCTGGGCTGTCAAAATGAACAATGCCGTAATCTTTTTCAACTAATGACTTTTGGTTTAGTAAATCTTCGAGTACACGTCGATTTTCTATTTCGCTAACACCGATTAACGCGGGTGAAGTGCCCGTTATATCTTCTCCAATTTCAGAAATAACTTTCGCCATGTTGGCCAGTTTTGCTTCGTATATTTCCTGTGTCCAACGATCTTTCCCTTCTGGGGTACGGTCATCGTCGAACGTAATAGGATCGTCTTCGTAATCAAATAAATTCTCAAGATTATAGAAAGCAATGGTATTTACTTTATAATCTTTCTCTGATTGGGAAAATGAAATTGAATTATAAAGAAAACAAAGTAACAATAGCAATTTAATTAGCTTCATATAATAGGTGTAAATGTTTATAAATTAAAAAGTTAACTATAATATTTCGTAAATATTTAATTTTTTTATTAATTTTATAAACTATCCTTAAATTTCTCCCCAATACTTCTCCCCTCTAAAATTCATTTTAAAGATGAAACGATTCATTTTTATAGGGTGTATATTATTTTTTGGTGGATTAACTACATTCGCTCAGGATGCTATTATAATGGGTAGAATTGTGGATACCAATTCTAGCGAACCTATTTCAGAAGTTCAAATTAATATTTTAAATAGTAAGTATTCTACCTCTACGAATGCCCAGGGGACTTTTATTTTTTCACAGCAAGGTCTCCCCAAAGGCGAACAGATTTTAGAAATATCCAAATCTGGGTACGTCACTTTGAGAATTCCTATAAAAATTCAAGATGATGCTCGCGTTACGTTAGAATCAATCTTAATGGAAGTTGATTTGTCTGCCATAGAAGCACAAATTGGCGTAATCAGTCTATCAGACAACGAATTGGATGATGATGACGGTACATCCTATAATATTTCTGGACTGTTGCAAGCTTCAAAAGACGTTTTCCTGAATGCAGCATCGTATGATTTTAGTACAACATTCTTTCGGCCAAGAGGCTATGATTCTAGTGATGGAAAAGTTCTTATAAATGGTTTAGAAATGAATAAATTATATGACGCGCGACCGCAATGGTCCAACTGGGGTGGGTTAAATGATGTGCAACGAAATCAAATGTTTTCTATGGGTATTTCTGCAAATGAATATTCGTTTGGAGCTCTAGCAGGAACTACAAATATAATAATGAGAGCCTCTCAATATCGACAAGGAGGACGAATTTCGTACGCCACGAGCAACAGAAGTTATCGCGGAAGAGTTATGGGGTCCTATAACAGTGGCTTACTATCAAGTGGCTGGGCATATTCTGTATTAATAGCAAGACGCTTTGCCGATGAAGGCTTTAATGATGGTACTTTGTATGATGCCAATTCATTTTTTGCTTCTGTGGAAAGAAGATTAAATGAAACCAACAGTCTGAACTTTACAGCTTTTTATACCCCAAATAGAAGAGGAAAATCTTCGCCAAACACTCAGGAAGTATACGATCTTAAAGGCACGCGGTATAATGCATATTGGGGTGAACAAGATGGTGAAATTCGCAACTCGCGAATTAAGAATGTGGAAGAGCCCATAATTATGTTAAACCATTTCTGGGATATTTCAGAAAACACGCAGTTAAATACCAATTTAGGATATCAGTTTGGAAAAACTGGAAACAGCCGTTTGGGTTATGATAATGCGCCAAATCCAGATCCTAGTTATTATCAAAAAATGCCTAGTTACTTTTTCGCAGATCCTAATGGAATAAATTATGAAGGTGCTTATCAAGCATATTCAAATTTTGTAAATGATGGACAAATAGACTGGCAGGAAATGTATGAAACCAATATTTTTTATGGCGGCACATCGCGTTACTACTTGTACGAAGATAGAAACGATGACACCCAACTTTCAGCAAATACTATCCTGAATTCAAAATTAACGGACAATTTAACTTTAACGGCTTCTTTGAATTATAGAAATTTAAATTCAGTCAATTTCGCTAATATGATAGATTTGCTCGGTGGAAATGGTTATTTAGATGTAGATACCTTTAATTCTGGAGATGAATCGCAAAGTGATTTAAACAACCCAAACCGTGTTGTGGGCGAGGGCGACAAAATTAAATACAATTTCGAACTCGATGCAACCGATTATAATGGTTTTGTACAGGGTCAATTTTCCTATTCAAAAATGGATTTTTACTTGGCTGGTAAGTTTGGAAAAACTAGCTACCAAAGAAAAGGTCTTTATCGCAACGGAAATTTCCCTGAAAACTCTTTCGGCGAAAGTGAAAAACTAGATTTTACAACATTCGGCGGTAAAGCTGGAATTACCTTTAAAATTTCTGGCAGACATATTTTGGAAGCAAACGGCGCTTATTTTACCGATGCGCCAACACTTCGAAATTCATTTTCTAATTCACGCCAAAACAATGCAACGGTTATAAATTTAACCGAAGAGAAAAATTTACATATTGATGGTGGTTACATTTTCCGCACGCCGATTGTAAAAGCACGTTTAACGGGCTATTATACCTTAATGCAGGATGCTTCGGAAATTTCTTTTTATTACGCCGACGGTATTTCGGTGCCCGGTAGAAGTGCCTCCACCGCTTTTGTGCAGGAAGTGTTGACGGCGATAGATAAGAAAAATGTGGGTGGCGAATTTGGAATTGAAGCGCAAATAACTCCAACAATCAAGTTGAAAGGGGCTGCGGCTTATGGACAAAACACCTATAATAACAATCCGCAACTTTACTTAACATCTGATGATTTTACTGATGTTCCTGGAGGAGTTGTAAATTACGGAGAGTCTTCTTTAAAAAATTACAAAGTGGCTGGCGGTCCTCAGCAAGCGTATCAAATTGGTTTTGAATATCGCGATCCAGACTTTTGGTGGTTTGGCGTAACGACAAATTATTTTTCTAATGCGTATGTAGATGTTTCACCACTCACAAGAACGGCGAATTTTTATTTAGATACCGATGGAATTCCTTTCAATGATTACGATCCAGAAATTGCTCGCGAGCTTTTAAAACAGGAAAAGTTTGACGATTATATTTTGGTAAACGTAATTGGCGGAAAATCGTGGAAAATTAAAAGCTATTATCTTGGCTTCTTTGCCAGTATCAGTAACATTTTAGACCAAGAATATAAAACTGGTGGTTTTGAACAAGGCCGAAGTGCAAACTACAGAACGCTTTCAGAAGATACTGCAAACGACACTCGTGTATTCGGGCCTAAATACTGGTACGGCTACGGAACAACTTACTATGTTAACTTTTACGTCCGATTTTAATTGATGCAAAAAGCATTTAAATATTATAAAGATGAAAAATTCAATAACCATAAAACTGTTAAGCATCCTAATTTTATTAGGAGCGATTGCGACCTCCTGTGTGCATGACGATGATTACAGCATACCCGAAATAAATGTTGAAGAACCCATTGTAGATGTAAATGAAAACATCGTTTCCGTGAAAGCTCGATACCGAGGCTATGAACCAAAAATTATTGAGGCGGGAGAAGGGTCAAGTAGGGCCCTTTATATTGAAGCTTATGTAATTTCAAGTGATGAAACAGGTAATTTTTATAAAACATTGGTTATACAGGATAGCCCAGAAAATCCAACTGCTGGGGTTGCTATTTCTACCAATGCGACAGATCTTTATACAAAATTTGAACCCGGTCGTAAAATCTATTTCCGCGTAGATGGGCTGTATATTGGGCAGTATGCTGATCTTCCTACAATTGGTACACAAGATGGAGATGAAATTGGAAGAATAAATATCGATGACTTTGAAGAACGCATATTGCGCTCCACCGTAACAGATTCGCTTGTTCCACAATTGGTAACTATTGCTGAAGCAGGAGATAATGATAACAATGCGGCACTTTTAAATACGTTGGTAAAATTTGAAAACGTGCAGTTTCCCGATGGACTTGCAGGGGTAGCGCATTATGCGAATCCTGATAATACCTTCGGTGTAAACAGAGATGTTCAGAACTGTGAAGACGAATTAATTTCCCTCAGAACAAGTGGTTTTGCAGATTTCAAAGGTATTTTGCTGCCCGAAGGCAATGGGACTTTAACCGTTGTACTAAGCCGCTTTAATAATGATGTGCAATTATTTATACGCGATATTGATGACGTGCAAATGGACGGTACCCGTTGCGACGAAGGCGGTGGTGGAACAGGAGGTGCTTTACCCTTGCCATTTTCAGAAGATTTTGAAGGTCAACCAGCCGATGTTGCCGTAACTATTGATGGATGGACAAACATAAATGTAAACGGAGGCGCAAAACTATATAGTGTACAAGAATTTAATTCGAACAAATATGCGCAGATGTCTGCGTATAATTCAAACGAAAATCCTTGCGAGGTTTGGTTGGTTACGCCAGGATTAATTTTGCCGAGCGGCTCTTCGCCAATATTAACTTTTGAAACAAATGATGGTTTTTATGATGGCGCTGGGCTATACGTGAAAATTTCAACAGATTTTGATGGAGACGTTTTAACTGCTACTTGGGCAGATTTAAACGCCGTTATTTCCAGTGGACACACCAGTAGTTATGGTACCGAATTTACACCTTCGGGCAATGTTGATCTCTCTGCCTACGAAGGGCAAGTGGTTTATATTGCATACCAATATCTAGGAGCGTCAAACGGTGTTTCTACAACCTATCAAATAGATAATATTTCGGTGGTTGAATAGCTTCTGAAATATTATTACTTGTGAAAAGACCGTTTTTGGATAGGACGGTCTTTTCTATTTTTTCATTTAAAATAAATTTGAAGGTATTACTTTTATGAAAATTCTGAACAATATGAATTCCAATAGATTAATTTTCACCCACTACATCGAAGCAGATTTTGATGACTATTTTGAATTGGTAAGCAACGCCGATGTTATGAAAATGATAACTGGCAGACCTCTCACCAAAGATGAAACTCGTGAACGATTTGATAAGATGTTGCAAATAAATCTTGAGCACCGTGAAATAGGTCACTTTAAAGTTGCGCTAAAAACTGATAATGACTTTGTGGGGCATTCAAAACTGGTGATGACTGAAAATAACGAAGCAGAAATTGGTTACGTTCTCTCACCGCAATATTGGAGAAAAGGGTTCGGAAACGAAATAGCCGAAACATTAATTAATTTAGGAAAAGAAGTTAAAACAATTCATAATTTAATAGCCATTATTGACCCTGAAAACACAGCTTCCAAAAGGATTTTGGAAAATCAAGGCTTTCAATGGGATTATGATGGCGACTACATAGGGCTACCGGCGGCTTATTTTAAAATGAAACTATAAAAAAAACCCTCACAATATTTGATTGCTCAAATATGCAAGGGTCATTTTCTGGTTGGTTACCAGGTTTTGATTTTAGATGCTTATTTCTTCACAACAATAAAATCTGAACGTCTGTTCTTTTGGTGTTGTGCTTCGGTGCAGTTTGCGCCACAATCCACGGCTGGTTTGCTTTCGCCAAAACCTTTTCCGCTAATTCTATCTTTAGCAATTCCTTTTGAAATTACGTACTGAACTGTACTTTTCGCACGTCTATCAGATAGGTTCAAGTTGTATGCATCCGAACCGCGATTATCAGTATGACCTTCAACTTTAATTACCATTTCTGGGTTTTTCTTCATCAATTGTACAAGCTTATCTAGCTCAAAAGCCGCTTGTGGTTTGATGTTGTGTTTGTCATAATCAAAAAGAATTGGATTCAATTTTACTAAATCGCCTTCAATAATATCGTCTATTGGGCGAAGCGCTATTCGAATGTTTTTCTCTCCTTCTTTTGAAGATGGAACCGTTTCAGCATTACTTTCATAACCAGCTTTAAACGCTTGCACCACGTGATCTTGATCGCAGGCTGCAGTTATTTTGCCTATTCCATTTGTTTCCGTAGTTTGGCTTTTCAGTTTATTTTCAAGATTGTCAAACAGGTCTAATTGTGCGCCAGCTATTGGTTGGTCTGTGGTGGCATCAACTACCATAACATTCAGGATTACATCACAAAATTCTAACTTTTTAATTTTGTAAATATCATCACTTCCCATTCCGCCAGCTCTATTAGAAGAAACATAACCTTCTTCCGTAGCTGGATCGTAAGAATAAGCAAAATCATCTTCGCTACTGTTAACACCAAGTCCAAGGTTTTTAACTTCCCCGAAAGCAGCACCATTTGCATTTGCTGCAAAAACATCTAATCCGCCCATTCCTAAATGTCCATCACTAGCGAAATAAAGCGTGCCATTTGCATCTACAAATGGGAAGCCTTCTTTGCCTTCGGTGTTAATATTGTCGCCCAAATTTATTGGTGTTCCAAAAGTACCGTCAGCAGCAACTGCTACTTTATAAAGATCTGCCTTGCCTTTTCCACCGGGACGATCGCTAGTAAAATAAAGCGTATTTCCGTCTGGGCTTAATGCAGGATGACTGGTAGAATAATCGTGGCTGTTAAAAGGTGCAGTTTGTACATCTTTCCATTGGCCATCAACGTTTTCGGCATAATAAATATTTAATTGATTTATACCTGCCTCGTTCTTTTTGTATTTTCCGTTGTGGTAATCGTTTCTATCAAAATACAGGCGTTTGCCGTCAGCAGTAATAGTTACGGTGCTTTCGTGGTATTTTGTGTTTACGTCGCCTTTAAGCAATACTTCATTCTTTTCAACACCCCCAACATTGGTGGCTTTGTAAATATCTAAAAAGGGTTCTTCGTTCCATCCGTACTTTTTACGAGTTGTATTTCTGGCAGAAGTAAAATAGAAATCTTTCCCAATAGCTAATCCTCCAAAATCTGAATATTTTGAATTTAAAGCTTCAAGATTTGTTGCGGCATATTTCTTCGTGCTTTCGTCAACAATTTTAGGAAGATAATCTGGATTCTTCATAAATGCGATAGCGCGAGAATCGTTCGGTTTCACTTCAGCAAATTGCTTCATATAGGTGTTGTAATCTGCGAATTTACCGTTTGCCTTCAGTGCTTGCGCATAGTTATAAACCGTTTCAGGATCTACATCTTTTCTTTTAACCACTCTTTTATAATAGGTTTCTGCCTTATCGGTATTGTTAATAAAGAAGTAGCTATTTCCCAGTCGTTCAAAAACGTAGGTACTGCCTTCGCCTTTTTTCAGCAGTTTTCCATAGGCTTCGGCGGCATCGGTATATTGCAGTCGGTCGTAATATTGATCGGCTTTTTTTGTTTTACTATTTTGCGCGGTAACCATAGAGGAACTTACCGCAATGAGTAAAAGGATTGTATATATTTTATTCATCTTAAATGAAGTTTTTTTAGTTATTAGAAGAATCTTGGTGAACGTAAAATACGTGGCTTAAAGAACAGATCGAATGTTAGCACCACTTCGTGCGATGCTGGCCCTACTGTTTTAATATCCGAGGTTACGTGGTCGTAAGCGTAGCCTATGCGAATGTTTGGATTAATTTGAAACCCAACCAAACCGCTAAACGAATCGTCCAGTCTGTACGATGCTCCAAGTTCAAACCTATCATAAAACAATGCGTTTAGGTTTCCGTCGTAAGAAACTGGTGCGTCGAAAGCCGATTTAACCATTACGGAAGGCTTCAACTTTAAGTTTTCTGAAACCTGAAAAACATATCCCGCTGTTGCGAAATAATGATTTGTTTCAGAACCGTACTTAATACCGTTTTCATCTAAGTGAACAGATTTCAGCATATTTGGAACCGATAAGCCTACGTAAAATTTATCGCCATAAAGAAATGCACCTGCACCAACGTTTGGATAAGTATTGTTTATGTCTTCATTAAAAAATGGATCGTTAGGATCTTGCAGCTCTAAACTTGAAAGGCCTACATCGTGAAAAGTAACTCCAGCCTTCAAACCCAAAGCAAGTTTTACCGAACTGGCAACTTGTAAAGTGTATGAGAAATCTGCGTAAACGTTTGTTTCACTCACGGGGCCTAATTCATCTTTAATGGCTGAAAGACCGAGTCCTATTTTGTCGCTAATTGGCGTATGTGCCGCAAAGGTGAAGGTTACAGGATTATCGTCCATTCCGGACCATTGGTTTCGGTAAAGTGCGGTGAGGGAAAGACTTTCCTTAGAACCAGCATAGGCAGGGTTCACCACGTTCATATTGTACATGTATTGGGTGTATTGAGGATCTTGTTGCGCTTGTGTTTCCTGAAAGAGCAACCCTGCCATCAATACAATTAGGATATATATATGTTTTTTCATCTGTATAAAATATTTTATAAAGTGGAAGATGGAATGCCCATTCCGATTGTGATCGGAAAATATTCGTTTGTTGTGCGAATTGATAATGGGCATTTCATATTTATCTTTTTGGTAGTTAGAAAGTATTTAATGGTTGTTAGTTAGCTTTTTGGTTAAGATAAATCCAACCTGTGGCTTGTGGGCCATATACAGCATCGTTACCTTCAAGATCAATTACATAGAAATATGTTCCAGTAGAAAGGTCGTTGCTATTTTTATCTTGGCCTCTCCATTGGTTCGTGTAATTGTTCTGTTCAAAAACCAGCGCTCCTAATCTGTTGAAAATTTGAAGCTTTCTAATTCCAGTTCTATCGTTTAGGAAGGTAAGGTCCAATGTGTCGTTGAAACCATCTCCGTTTGGAGAAATTCCTTGTGAAATTGTACAGTTACCAATAGGATAAAGTGTAACATCTACCGAATCTGTAGCAGTACAATCGCCAACACTAATTTCTACACTATATGTCTGTGCGCCCATTAGTCCACCATCCAAAGAAATTTCTAAGGTGCTGTTGGTTTCATTTGAAATTGGTGTTCCATTTAGAAACCATTGATAGGTTGCGCCTTCTTCTGTCGTGGTAGCCGTTAACACCTGAAGTTCATTCGGACAAGTGTTGAAATCTTCATTAACTACTACTTCAAGATCCTCTCTATAAGAAACTAGCACGCTATCTGTAGCAGAACAGCTGCCAACAAATACCGTTACGGTATACGTTCCAACTTCACTAATTATTAAGGTGGAATTAGTTTCTCCTGCTATAATAGTTCCTTCAAAGCTCCACTCGTATGTGGCATCAGGATTTTGTACAGTCAGGTTAGCTTGCAATTCTACTTCAGATTCAAAACAAGTTAAGAAATCATCATTTAGAACTACTTCTATATTTTCCAAACCAACTACTACACTGTCTGTTCCCGTGCACGAATCTGCTGTAACAGTTACCGAATATGTTCCGACTTGTGTAATAATAAGTGTTTGGTTGGTTTCGCCAGTTAATAACGTTCCATCTAAAAACCATTCGTAAGTTGCGTTTTGCGGATCGCCTTCTACTGTAGCAGTAAGCGTAGTTTCCGTGTCAAAACAGCTTAAGAAATCTTCGCCTAAATCTACAATAACAGGTTCTGAAATAATAATATCAATACTATCTGATACTACACAAGGTCCAACGGTTATTTCTAAAGTATAGGTTCCGCTTTCGCTTACCGTAATAGTTGGCGTGGTTTCACCCGTGCTCCATAAATACGTTATATCTGTCGTGTTTCCGGTAATTACTGGCACAATTTCAAAAGAAGAGCCGTTGCAAAGTATCTCATCCGGACCTAAATCTAATACAGGCGGATCGTTTACAATTATATCTACTATAAAAGTTTCTTCGCTACAAGGAGGATACGTTACAGTTACACTGTAAGTGTCGCCAGAAGTAGGCGTAAAAGTTGCATCAGTAGAAACCGTTGTGCCGCTTCCGTCCATCCAGTTGTAAGTAACTAAAGTTAAATCTACATCAGGATTTATAGGGGTGGCATCCAGTAATGGAAACGCGTCGCCCAAACATAATACTACTTCTGTTGGCAAGTTTCCGCCAAGATCTTCAGGTTCGCTTAAAAGAAGCTGGAATAGAACAGTACTAAAACAAGACGGTTCTGAAGCTTTTTCTACGCGTACATAAATAATTTCAGGAATCGAAGTGTTATCGTAAGCTCCCGGAGTTGCGATAGCATTTTGATTTGATTCAGCATCAAACTGCGATAAGTGGAAAGAAACATTAAACAATGCAGGATCTTGCCCATTTAAAATCGTCGGGATTTGATCTTCCAAATTGAAAGTTTCTACTCCGTTGCCGTCACCATCGCACTCAGTTAAGTCTGGTGGGGTTACAATTTGTGGTTCTAAGTTTTGTAGGTTTAACGTAATATCGTCAATAGCCAAATCATTTCCGCAGCCACCAATAGAGTTATTAATAAGTACCAGCTGAACATCTGTATTGTTTGCAGTATTGAAAACAATAGCGAACTCTTGCCAATTAGGCTCAGCTTCGTTTTCTATATCGCCAGTATTTGTTTCGGCGATTAGGTTTCCAGCTGGATCTTCAATTCTAAAAATTACGTTTGAAGGAATTCCAGTTCCACCACAAATACCAGTATCTGTATCGTAAACCGTAGTTATCCAAGCGTTGAATGTATATTCTATGTTTTGGTTTAGTGTGATTGTTCTTCTGTAAAATTCATCTGGTGCGAAGGAAGCATTTACAAAAAGCATACGTCCATCAACATCGCCTACGGTATGGTCTTCCATATCTGTAAACCAACCAGTATTTAATCCTGCCGAAGTATTGGAGATTGTATATTCTCCATCATCTACTTGCGTAGTACCGTTAAAAGTATAATTGGTAAAAGGTGTAGAGACCCTTCCTGTTCCTGTGCCGAAGTTTTCTTCAAAATCAACACCTGCACAAACAGATTGAACAGTACAACCACCCCCAAATAGAAGTGTAATGTTTACACTGTCGCTAGCAGGGACAGTACAATTTACGCCATTGGCAATAACTTCATAATTTCCAGTTTCGGTTACAGTAAGATTTTCGCTGATTTGTCCTGGAATTATTGCACCATCTTTATACCACTCATAACTTTCGATTGGTCCTGTAAAAGTGGTTGTAATTTCAAAACTTGGCACATCGCAAAGAATTTGATCTTCTTCATTGATTGTTACGGCGCAGTCAAAAACAATGTTACAATCTGTACTACCGTTACCACCCGTTTGTCCAAGTTTAATATAACCTGGGCTCTCGTCGTAGTTGGTTATTACCAATACATAAATCTCTCCCGCTTGAGCATTGGGGATAGTGAAATTTTCGATTGGATCTATGGAGAAGCTACATGCAATCTGGTTGATAGGTTGTAGCTGAGTATAATCGCATAGGTCATCGCCAATTGCGAATGGACCCCAAGCTATAAAATCTACATCTAGTCCTGTTCCTGTTGGGTTTCCGTTAACGTCGAAAGCTGTATTTTGAATTATTTCAAAATCAAGTGTTCCACCTTGGTCTATTTGTAAATAAAACCACGCGGGATAAGGTTGAGAGCCTAAACAACCATAATCTGGGCCAGGTTCAGCATCGGGCGTACAGCTAGGATCTTGATCATTACAGTTTGCGAAAATAAGAGAACCGTTTCCTGCGCAAAATGGTTGAATGTCTGCACATGTTCCACCTCCACCTCCTTGAGCAAACAATGGCCCAGAGGTAGCGAATAACAGTAAAAGTGTAATTAGAGGAATGAGTGCTTTAAAGTTGATCGTAAAAGTAGAATGGCAACTTTGTGAATAGAGGAGTAATTTTTTATTCATAGTTTAAATTGGTGATTAGTATATCTTTAAATCGTTAACTAAATTTTAACAGCGAAATATAAGTATTTTTGAAGTATTTCATAACCATAATGCACAATTAAAAATGTTTCAAAAAGTCAAATGAAATAGAGTCGAAGGTTTAATTTCGGCTATAACCTGCTTCATACACGCTTTAGCGAGTATTATAATTTTTAAAAAGGCTGTTAATAAAATTTTCATCAATTAAAAGGTTCACCTTTTTTACGTTTTTTGATAATAATCGACGAAATGATGTTAATTGCTTGTAAAGTAGAAAATAGTGTTGCTAACTGTTTTGTACATTTGTCTTATAAACACTTTTATGATAGAACAAGCGGACATTTCATACGAAAAAGCAATATTAATCGGACTGGTTACAAAATTTCAGGACGAAGTAAAATCTGAAGAATATCTTGATGAACTTGAATTTTTGGCTTACACAGCTGGAGGCGAAGTACTAAAACGCTTTACTCAAAAAATGGACGTTCCTAATCCAAAGACTTTTATAGGTACTGGAAAACTTGAGGAGGTACGAATATTCGTAGAGGAGCATGAAATAGGGGTTGCCATTTTTGATGACGAGCTTTCGCCAGCTCAACAAAAAAATATTGAAAAGATTCTTGATTGCAAAATAATTGATCGTACCCATTTAATTCTCGACATTTTTGCGCAGCGTGCCCAAACTAGTTATGCTCGCACGCAAGTAGAATTGGCGCAGTACCAATATTTATTACCTCGATTAACAGGTATGTGGACTCACTTAGAGCGGCAGCGTGGTGGTATTGGAATGCGTGGTCCTGGAGAAACAGAGATTGAAACAGATAGACGTATAGTACGCGACAGGATTGCATTACTAAAAGAAAAGTTGAAGAAAATTGACCGTCAAATGGAGGTTCAACGTGGTAATCGTGGATCTTTAGTTCGTGTGGCGTTAATTGGTTATACAAACGTGGGGAAATCTACGGTTATGAATGCAATCAGTAAAAGTGAGGTTTTTGCCGAAAACAAACTGTTTGCAACTTTAGATACAACGGTTCGTAAAGTAGTAATTGGCAACCTCCCATTTTTGCTTACAGATACGGTTGGTTTTATTAGAAAATTGCCAACGCAATTAGTGGAGTCTTTTAAGGGTACGTTAGACGAAGTACGCGAGGCAGATTTACTGCTTCATATTGTAGATATTAGCCACCCTTCTTTTGAACATCATATTGATTCCGTAGATAAAATTTTAGAGGAAATAGGAAGTGCAGACAAACCAACAGTTATGGTTTTCAATAAAATTGATGCTTATAATCCCGAGGAAATTGAAGAAGATGATTTAATAACTGAAAAGACCAAAGCCCATTATACTTTGGAAGAATGGAAACAAACTTGGATGGCAAAACTAAACGGGGACGCTATCTTTATTTCGGCATTGAACAAAGAAAATTTTAAAGAATTCAGAAAGTTAGTTTACGAAAAAGTAAAGGAAATTCACACCACTCGCTTTCCGTACAACAGTTTTTTATATGACGAATACAAAGAAGAAGAGTAATCTATACACTACAAAACACCTGTTTTATTGTAGTTAAATAATCAAAAAAAGCTGTCAAGATTCAACTCCTGACAGCTTTTTTTATTTTCGTCTCACGTCTCACGTCTCACGTCTCAATACTAGAATCCGTAAGATAATCCCACGCCCAAAGTTTCTCTAATCTGAAAACCTTGAACGGCATTATCATCGTAAATAGCTTGGAAAGTTATATTTGAAGAAATGTATTTATTTACCTTCATTACAAGGTTGAAAGTATAATCTACATCTACGTTTTGTGGATCTTCAAGATAATTTGAATACAGATTCAAAATGTTTTCTGCGGAAATATTAGCCATCACATTAAATTTAGCATAAGCCGAAACTGAAGCGCCAAACTCGAAGCGGCTGCTTTCATTAGCATCTACTCCGAAATATTTGTTTGCGTTATAAGCATCCAACGCGCCAGGCACGGCTTCATTTACAGCAGTGAAATCTTTGTCTACAAGTATAAATTTTGCTGTTGCTGGAGAAATATTTACGTACAGATTGTCGCTTTTTTTCCAAAGCATACCTGGGCCAAACTGAATGTAAGCAGGCGATAAAATATGTGTAGTTTCAGTACGGTATCCTTCGTCTTCTGGGTTTAGATTGCTGTTAAATTCATAACCTTTGGCGAATTGCGTTTTAAAGTTGAAAAACAATGAATAGTACCAATTGCTTTCTTTTACCTGTCTTCCCAGAATTGAATTCAACTCCAAACGATCGTTGGTTTTGCGAGAATACTTATCGTCTTTATTTTTGGTTATTCCATATTCACCAGTCAAACGATTGTTCCAAGAAATTTTGTTGTACTTATAGTTGAAATCATAAGTAAGGGAAAGGTTTCCGGAATAATTGGAAGTTCCACCGCCAGTCCATTCGGCATTAAAAGCGGCTTGGTTAAATAAAAGTGAAAGATTTCCTGCACGTGTCCAACCATTTGGAACAGTATCTTTTGCGGTTTCTTCTTGGGCGATTAAGACCATTGGTGCAGTAAAAAGTACTGCAAGAAGTAAAAGTTTTTTCATTGAAATGAGATTTTTGGTTTTTGCAAAAATACTCACACTTTTGAGGATTTATCAAAAAATTAAGTTAATTCGACCTTCTCATTAAGAATTCAAAAGGGAAAAGAATAATCTACTTCTTTCTTTTAAATAGTGGAACCGAAGAGCAGGCTTCACCGTACATAATGCTTTTTGCAACTGATTGAAGTTTTTGAGCCAAAAGCACATACGCATTCTGCGGAATTGGTTTATGAGCACAACCCTTAATAATTACGGCTCTGTCTGCATATTCTGAAACATCTAGATTTTGAAGTATTTCAGCAAAAAGAATACTTTCCAATTCTTCTAAACTTCCAACAGTAACTTTTTTAGCAAAAGGAGCCAAATGAAGCGATAATAGTAAATAAGCCCAACCGGGAACAATAGCATCTGTACTGCAAAAAAGCGCTACATATTTATTTTCGTATTGGGACCAATCGTGAGTTGCTGCTTTTTCACGAAAATCACTTTCGCGAAGCACAATGCCTTCCAGCAACCACTGCGAAATATCAAAAGCAATCCTTTCGCCTTTCGGATATAAATCCTCAAGGTTAAAAGTTACAAGCTTACTGTTTGCTACGCGATTTATAATTTCTTCAGACATTATATTGATACTATTGATTCTCTGGCTATGATTATGTTAATTACGAATAAGGATAACTGGCAACTACCACTGAATACTGAACAGTGAACACGCTTTTAAAGCATTCCCAATTCTAGCCTAGCTTCTTCGCTCATTAATTCTTGGGTCCAAGGCGGATCGAAAGTTATTTCTACTTCGGCGTCTTTTATCATTTTCATCGATTTTATTTTATCTTCCACTTCCTTTGGTAGGCTTTCTGCCACCGGACAGTTGGGAGTTGTAAGGGTCATCAATATTTTTACTTCGTAATCTTCATTTATGAAAACGTCGTAAATAAGTCCGAGTTCATATATATCAACTGGAATTTCTGGATCGTAAATAGTTTTTATAACGGCGATTATTTTTTCGCCCAATTCGGCCATGTCTATTTTTGTATCTGTTTCCATTTGTCTATTTATTTACTTGTGTTTGATATGCCAACGCATACATTTTCATTTGTTTTATCATTGAAACCAAACCATTTGCGCGAGTAGGCGAAAGGTGTTCTTTGAGGCCGATTTCATCAATAAAATCTGTATTTGCATCTAGTATTGCCTGTGGTTTTTGATCTGAAAAAACACGTACTAAAATTGCAATTATTCCTTTGGTAATAATGGCATCGCTATCTGCAGTGAAAATGATTTTATCATCTTTCATTTCAGAATTGAGCCATACTTTGCTCTGGCAGCCTTTTATTAGTTTATCGTCGTTCTTTAAATTTTCGTCAATCAGCGGAAGCGATTTACCGAGATCTATCATATATTCATAACGCTGCATCCAGTCGTCGAACATTGAAAACTCATCGATTAATTCTTCCTGTATTTTTTCAATCGTCATAAATCTCTTTTAATTATTTCCGTCTTTTTTTGCGCTTAGCAAAACACCTCTGTCTGTTTTGGAATATAATGTAAGTATGCCATTCTCTATTGCGTACGAACCTGTATTATTAAGCGCCTCCAAAAAGTCACGCTCTGTTTTCATAATATCTTTTTCGGTACACATTTTTTCACTTACGGCAAGATCGCTAAAATCTATAGCATACAAATTCAGGGTATAATTCCCAAAAACTGAATTACAACCAGTTGTCCCTCGGAACGAATTGTCTAAAGCAGACATTGTAAATGTTGGGTTTGTAGTATTGGTAAGTTTCTTTCCGTTAATTGCAGAAACAGTGTAACTACCCGTTAGTTGCACGCTTCCAGCAACGTCAATTACTCTTTTAGTTTCATCGCAACTAGTAAAAAGAACTGTAAAAATCAAAATGGATAATGTGGCAAGTGTTTTCATTATGGTGTGATTTAGAGTTAAACAGTCAAAGTTCAGCTTTTAAGCATTAGTTAATATTCAACTTAACATCATTTTAGCCTTTTTTACAGCATTTACTAATGCATCTACTTCTTCTAAAGTATTGTAAAATGCAAAAGAGGCACGAACGGTTCCGGGAATTTTATAAAAATCCATAATAGGTTGTGCGCAATGATGCCCCGTGCGCACTGCAATACCTAGTTTGTCTACAATAGTCCCAATGTCGTACGGATGTATTCCTTCAATGTTGAATGAAACTACCGAGGTTTTATCTGGGCCAGTACCATAAATTTTTAAACCTTCAATTTCTAAAAGTTTCTCTGTGGCGTATTTTAAAAGTTCGTTTTCGTGCTTTTCAATGGCCTCAAAACCAATGGTATTAAGATAATCTATGGCTGCACCAAATGCAATTCCGCCACAAATATTGGGCGTTCCGGCTTCAAATTTATGTGGGAGTCCAGCATAGGTTGTTTTTTCGAAAGTAACTTCGGCTATCATCTCGCCACCACCTTGGTAAGGCGGAAGTTTATTACCCCATTCTTCTTTCATATAAAGAATGCCGATTCCCGTTGGTCCGCACATTTTGTGAGCCGAGGTTACGTAAAAATCTACATCTAATTTCTGAAGATCGGGTTTAATATGCGAACAAGATTGTGCGCCGTCAATAAGTACAGCGGCTCCAACTTGATGCGTCTTTTCAATTATTTTTTCAATTGGGTTTATGGTTCCCAATGCGTTTGAAATATGATTTACAAACACAAGTTTTGTCTTTTCGGAAAGTAGTTTTTCGTATTCTGAAAAAATTAAACCACCTTCTTCATTCATCGGAATTACCTTCAAAATGGCTCCAGTTTTCTCACAAAGCATTTGCCACGGCACTATATTGCTGTGATGCTCCAGTGCGGAAACAATTATTTCGTCGCCTTTCTTCAAAATTTCAGAAAAACCACTAGCAACTAGATTTATTCCGTGGGTTGTGCCTGCGGTGAAAATAATTTCGTAAGCTTCCTTCGCATTAAAGTGCTTTTGAATTTTTTGACGCGCAGTTTCATAAGCGTCCGTAGCTTCTTGCGAAAGCGTGTGCACGCCACGATGGATGTTTGCGTTGTAATTACTGTAATAATCTACAATGCTATCAATAACCTGCTGCGGTTTTTGGGATGTCGCAGCATTGTCCAGATATACCAATGGATAGCCGTTAACCTTTCGGGAAAGGATTGGGAAATCGCTACGTATTTTTTGGATGTTGAAGGACATTAAAGATTATATATTTTGTAATTAAGAGTTGAAGTTTTGCCGCCAATTCACGAACAATGAATTTTTAAAATCGAAATTGTGAATTCGCGGCAACCTTTATAAACTATAGCTGAAAGCCTAAACTCACTCCAATTTTATTGGCAATAAGTTTGTTGATTCTAACTTTCAATTCCGGAATTTGTACACTTTCCAAAACGGTGTTTGCAAATGCGTACATCAGCAAAGCACGAGCTTCTTTTAAACCAATTCCACGGCTACGGAGGTAGAATAAAGCATCTTCGTCAAACTGGCCAATTGTGCAACCGTGCGAACATTTAACGTCGTCGGCAAAAATTTCCAACTGTGGTTTGGCGTTTATGGTAGCTTTATCGTCAATTAAAATATTGTTATTCTGCTGAAAAGCGTCAGTCTTCTGAGCATCTTTTTCAACAACAATTTTTCCGTTAAAAACACCAATAGATGATTCTGCAAAAAGACCTTTATAATCTTGGTGACTTTCACAATTTGGTGCAATATGGTGTACCAAAGTGTTGTGGTCTACGTGTTGTTTCTTTTCAAGAATTGTAATTCCTTTTAGCGTAGAATCGCAATGCTCACCGTATTGATAAAAGTTGAGATTGTTGCGAACTAATTTTCCGCCAAACGAAAAAGTATGCACGCGGCAAACCGTATCGCGTTGTTGCGAAATATATGTATTGTCTATTAATGAAGCAGTGGCTTCATCGTTTTGAATTTTATAGTAGTCAACATAAGCGCGCTTTTCGGCAAAAATTTCCGTTACCGAATTTGTCAAAACCTCATTACCTGAAAGGCTCTGGTGACGCTCAATAATTTGAACATGTGCGTTTTCACCAACAACAATTAAATTTCGTGGTTGAAGAAACATTGCAGCTTCATTTCCGGTAGAGAAATTGATGATTTCAATAGGCTTTTCAACCTCTTTGTGCGCGGGAATATGAATGTAAGCACCTTCTTTTGTGAAAGCTGTATTCAGCGAAGTTAAACTATCGCTTTTGGCTACTTTGTTGAAATAGGCTTCAATAACAGGTTTGTACTTGCTTTTATTTAAAGCTGCAGACATTAAACAAACATCCAGTGTGTCGTGTGTTGTTTCCGAGAGAAACGAATTGTAAACCCCGTCTACAAATACAAGTTTGTACGTATCTATTTCGTGAAGAAAATACTTGCGAACATTCTTAAGTTCAACGTTTCTTTCTTTATCTGAATAGATGCTGAAATCTGTCTTTAACAACGAATTTAATGAAGTGTATTTCCAGGCTTCATCCTTTTTAGTAGGAAACCCTTTTTCCTCGAATATTTTAATGGCGTTGTTTCGCACATCGTGCAAAGGCGAATCAAACTCTAAGTGATCCTCGAGCCCAATATATGATGATAATAATTTGTCTTTAAAACTCATTTCTTTTAATTCAGAATTCATAATACGCAATTCAGTATTCAAGATAACCTTGAACTTTGAATCTCGAACTTTGAATTATTAAACCAATTCTTCCTTAATCCAGTCGTATCCTCTTTCTTCTAGCTCGTAAGCAAGTTCTTTGGTGCCGGATTTTACTATTTTTCCATTCATAAGTACGTGTACGTAATCTGGAACTATATAATCCAATAGACGCTGATAATGCGTAATTAAAAGCACTGCGTTGTCTTTGCTTCTCAACTTGTTTACACCGTTGGCAACAACCTTTAACGCATCAATATCCAAACCTGAGTCGGTTTCGTCAAGAATAGCCAGTTTTGGTTCTAACATTGCCATTTGGAAAACTTCGTTTCTTTTCTTTTCACCTCCAGAAAAACCTTCGTTTAAAGAACGCGAAAGAAACTTACGATCTATCTCTAGCATGTCTGCTTTTTCCTTTATTTTTTTCAGCATTTCAGAAGCTGGCATATCTGCTTGACCTTGAGATTTGCGTGTTTCGTTAATTGCTGTTTTTATAAAGTTGGTTACTGAAACACCAGGAATTTCCACAGGATATTGAAACGAAAGAAAGATACCTTTGTGTGCTCTTTCCTCTGGATCTAATTCTGAAATATCCTCGTTTTCAAAAGTTATATAACCTCTTGTAACCTCAAACTCATCTTTGCCCGCAACAACTGAAGCTAACGTACTTTTTCCTGAACCATTCGGGCCCATTATTGCGTGCACTTCACCTGCTTTCACTTCTAAATTTATACCTTGCAGTATATCTTTTCCTTCTAGTCCGGCGTGTAAATCTTTTATTTTTAACATGTTAATTTTTCTTTGCTGTTTCTTCAAATTTTATATCTGCTTCTGAAGGTTTATCGCTCACCCTCATAATTTCATTAATTGTAATTACTTCTTCCCATTCGCTGTCGGCATCTGTATTTTTAGATACAATACCTTTTACAACTACATTCACCATATCAAACTCATTCTTCTTAACGGCAGAAATTTGCTTAGAAAGTTGGTCTGAAACTTCATTACGTTTTACACCGTAAATAAAGTTTGTACCCATTAATACCAAAGCGCCGTTAGAATCTATATAATCACCTTTGTAGGCTTTAGTCCCCTCTGCGTCGGTTGTATTTTCTGTCGTGATTTCATCAGCATCCTTATTTTTTTCTTCGGAATTTTTACAAGAAAAAACGGCTGCCGAAAGCATTAGCATCAAAATGAATTTTTTCATAATCAAGAGTTGTTTTTTAGAAAATTATTTAAATTTTAGAAAAAACTGTTATCCAACAGATCCTTCAAGACTTATTTCCAAAAGTTTTTGAGCTTCCACGGCAAATTCCATCGGAAGCTTATTTAGAACTTCTTTGCTAAAACCATTTACAATAAGCGCAATTGCTTTTTCGGTATTAATACCACGCTGGTTGCAATAGAAAATTTGGTCTTCACCAATTTTACTAGTAGTAGCCTCGTGCTCTATTTGTGCGGTTTTATTTTTAACTTCTATGTAAGGGAAGGTGTGTGCGCCACAACTATTCCCCATTAAAAGGGAGTCACATTGCGAAAAGTTTCGGGCATTATCTGCATTAGGTAAAATTTTCACCAATCCACGGTAACTGTTTTGCGATTTCCCTGCTGAAATACCTTTTGAAATAATGGTACTTCTTGTGTTTTTACCAATATGAATCATCTTTGTACCCGTATCAGCCTGCTGAAAGTTATTTGTTACAGCAATAGAGTAAAATTCACCAATAGAATTATCACCCTTTAAAATACAGCTAGGGTACTTCCAAGTTACTGCACTTCCTGTTTCAACTTGTGTCCACGAGATTTTAGCGTTTTTCTCGCAAATTCCGCGCTTCGTCACAAAATTGAAAACCCCACCTTTTCCTTCTTTATTTCCTGGAAACCAGTTTTGCACAGTTGAATATTTTATTTCGGCATCATCTAATGCTATCAATTCAACCACTGCTGCGTGTAATTGGTTTTCGTCGCGGCTTGGAGCCGTACAACCTTCCAAATAACTAACGTAACTTCCTTCATCAGCAATTACGAGGGTTCTTTCAAACTGTCCTGTATTTGCTTGATTTATTCTGAAATATGTAGAAAGCTCCATTGGGCAACGAACGCCTTTCGGGATGTAGCAAAAAGAGCCATCACTAAACACTGCGCTATTTAAGGCAGCGTAAAAGTTATCGCGCTGCGGAACAACAGTACCCAAATATTTTTTTACTAATTCTGGATGCTCTTTAATTGCTTCAGACATAGAACAAAAAATAATGCCCTTTTCTCCCAAAGTTTTTTTGAAAGTTGTTGCAACAGAAACTGAATCCATTACTATATCTACGGCAACGCCAGCAAGTTTCTTTTGCTCGTCTAAAGAAATTCCGAGTCTTTTGAATGTATCCAAAAGTTCGGGATCTACTTCGTCAATGCTATCGTACTTTGGTTTGTTGTTTGGCGCAGAATAGTAAGAAATTGCTTGAAAGTCGGGTTTTTTGTAATGTACATTAGCCCATTCTGGTTCAACCATTTCTTGCCAATAACGAAAAGATTCTAATCGCCATTCGGTCATCCATTCGGGCTCTTCTTTCTTTTTTGAAATAGCACGAACCACATCTTCATTCAATCCAACAGGGAAAGTGTCAGATTGTATATCTGTATAGAAACCGTATTCGTATTCTTTGGTTTCTAATTCTTTTTTTAAATCATCTTCAGTATACTTACTCATCTTCAATTAATGTTTTAAAGTGAAAAAGACTCTCCGCAGCCACAGGTGCGGTTTGCATTCGGATTATTGAATACGAATCCTTTTCCGTTAAGGCCGCCACTGTACTCCAGGGTGGTGCCAACTAGATATAAAAAGCTTTTTTTGTCTACAGCTATTTTTACTTGATCTTCTTCAAAAAGTTTATCGTTTTCACCTAAACTATGATCAAACTTCAATTCATAGCTCAAACCAGAACAGCCGCCGCTTTTTACACCTACGCGCACAAAATCATCTGCAATATTGAAGCCTTCTTCAGCCATCAATTGTGCGATTTTTGATTTGGCGTTTATACTTATCTTAATCATATGTAGATTAATTCTAAATTAGACGGCAAATATACATCAAATGGAACTTTTAACCATAGAGAAGCGGGAAATTAAACCTATGGTGCGATAGTTTTAAACAATAATTAACACCTTGGTTTTTATTGCTTAGTTGAAGAAGGAAAAAGGGCTGAAATTAATTGGGATCGTGAAAATTTGGGTTGTTGATAAAGGAGGGGTCTGAAAGTGAAAGAAGGAACGCTTTTAAGTCTGCTTTGTCGAGCTCAGTTAACTGAACTCCGCCTCGAGAAACGGCTTTCATTAACGGATCTATAGTTCTGGAATAGACAAGACCTTCGCTATAATGATTTATTACTTCATCTAAAGTTTCAAAGCGACCGTCGTGCATATAAGGCGCAGTGTAAGCCAAGTTGCGAAGTGATGGCGATTTAAAAAGCCCGTCGTCGTAGGGATCGCCGGTTACATTACCCAATCCTTTGTCCGAAATAATAGCATCCAAACCGTTGTTGTGGAAAATATTGTCGCTCCAAAGCGGACTGTTTTCATTACCGTGACAGTGAAAGCAGTCTCCGCGAGATTCGTCCATAAATATTTGGAAACCGTTCAATTCCTGCGGTGTTAGTTCACTTTCGCCTAAAAGATGTTTATCAAAAGGTGAATTTGCCGAAATAATTGTTCTCTCAAACTGTGCAATGGCTTTTGCTGTAAGCTCTTTGGTAATAGTGGTGGTGCCGAAAGCTTTATTAAAAAGTTCAGGATACTGGCCGTTGTTCTGTAAACTACCCACGGCATTCTCCCAAGTATTGTGCATTTCAATAGGATTGGTAACGGGTTCTAAGGCTTGTAATTCAATGCTCATGGCACGTCCATCCCAGAAAAATTTGTTGTCTCTATTCCAAGCCATGTTAAAGATTGGCATGGAATTCCGTGTACCTTCTACACCGTCTATCCCAACACTGAAACGATTATCGTCAGTAAAAGATTTGGCGGGATTGTGGCAAGAGGCACATGCTTGTGTTCCATCCCCCGAAAGAATTGGGTCAAAGAATAGTTTTCTTCCTAACGCAATACCTTCTACAGTTTGTGGATTGTCTGCTGGAATAAAAGGCGGCGGAAGTAATCGTTCAAGAATGGGCGGAACCGTCAATGCTTTTGGAGTGGGGGTGTACTCATCGATAGGTTCCTCTGAAGCTGAATCATTCGAAGAACACGATAAAACAAGGCACAATGCTGTTATCCCAAATACTAATTGATAAATTCTCACAGGGCCTATTTTCATCTTTATTGTGTTACTTCTCCAATACTGAATACGGAAGCACCGTTTCTTTGCATATCTTTTTGAGCAAGATAATTCATCATAAGATCTGTACTGCGATCTTCTAAATTCCACGTCAATGGATTTTTGTACCATTCTGAGATATCCATTTTTATTTCGATAGTAGTATCATCAGTAATTGTAAAGTTTTTATCAAAATTTAATGCTATAAAATTCTGCTCAAAAACACCATCACTTACTCGAGCAGTACCATTGTGAAAATTATAAGGTTGAGGTGCACCCGCTGCGTCATCAAAAGTGCCTTCCATTTGCATGAAATGATATCCGCCTCCTGCCATAGAAGGCCAATTCCAATTCCCATCATTTAAATCTGGGTAAGCACCGCTAACATTGTCTGCTTCATTAAACCCGTATATAAAAGCGATTCCAGTATAATCTCCAGTTATTACAGGTATTGCTGGTGAAAACGATAGCGTGTTACGGTCTGAAAGATCTATTAAATTGTATTCGTCAAAATTGATTGTAGTACCATCAGCTTTTATTAGTACGATTCTTGAAATTAAATAGCGAAGTTTAGTAATCTTAATTAAATTTCCTGCTTCATTTAGAAATTCTGTAGCGTTAAAATCTGCCTCTGTTACTGGGTTTCCCGCCCAGTTTTGTGTAAAAAGAATAGTTGCACTTTTTTCGTATGTGCAGGAGCCATCGTCTGTATTTGCCGCGGGATTGTAATTAAGTGAACTAAGATCCATACATCCCAGGACTTCAGTCTGTGGCTCGTCGCTACTGCTACAGCCAATAGCCACAAAAGTCATGATAAGTAAAAAAGCGAGTGTTTTCATAATTTCAAAAACGTGTATTAGATAATATTAGTTCAGTATAATCAATAAAAAATCTTTTGATCCCTTGTTTAAAGGAATGTCCAAATCATTACTTTCACTATTGCCAACGGCCACAATTTTGTTGTCTGTAGTTTCAATTGCTTCGGAAGCAAAATCGATACTCGAGCCGCCAATGCTCTTTTGAAATTTTAAATTTCCGGTTGCATCAACCACAAATACCCAAACGTCGTTTAGACCATTATTATTTTGTAAATCGCCATCTGCGCTTCGGCTGTGTCCACTTAAAATATAATCTCCGTTGTTGCGCTGTACGATACTATGAGCGGTATCGAACTGTAAACCACCAAAAGATTTTTGCCAGATTTTGTTGCCATTGTCATCAAATTTTACCATCCAAGCATCCGCATTACCCCGCGGATTAGTTACGTCTTGGTCTGCACTTCGCGAGTCGCCAACCATTATATAATTGCCGTCATCGGTTTTAATTGAAGCGTACGAATTATCTATTTCTTCGCCTCCAAAAGACTTTGTCCACAGCAAATCGCCAGTTGCTGTTAAGCGAACGGCCCAATAATCATAACTTCCTTTAAAGTCTGTTTTGTCATAATCTTCACTTTCAGAAGTGCCGGTCATTAAAAAACCGCCGTCTGCTGTTTCTAGGGCGTCATAACTTCTATCGTTATTGCTTCCGCCAAAATACCGTCTCCATTGAGTGGTACCGTCGGATTTCAGCTTAATGCCCCAATATTCGCCTACACCGTGCATGGCGCCTTTATTAAAATCATTACCAGCGCCGCCACTTGCCGAAACATCAAAATAGCCAGTTATAAAATAACCACCATCTGAAGTTTGAAAAGCCTTAGAGGCCTGATCGCTGCCTGAAAATCCAAAATTTTTCTCCCAAATAATACCACCGGATGCATTTATCTTTACGACCCAATAATCTTGAAAACCTGCATTTTGGTTAACATCGCCATCGTTGCTGGTAGTATATCCAGATAGCAGAAAACCACCATCATTAGTTTTGGTAATTCGCGAAGCATTTTCATCATCGCTGCCGCCATAGGTTTTGCTCCAAATAATATCTCCAGTTTTCGAAAGTTTCAACAGCCAGAAATCGCTGTCGTTACCAGCGCGATCTGTGATATCGCCGTCTGAGCTTCGGGTAGTCCCCAAAACCAGATAGTTGCCATCTGCTGCTTCAACCACCGAGACCGCTTCATCAATTCCGCTTCCACCGTAGGTTTTCACGAGTTCAACTTCACCGTTAATTTCAGGCTCAGGTTCGTTACCGTCATCTTTTCCGCAAGAAAAAAGAAGGAATGAAAATGATAGTAGAAAAAGAAGTGCTTTAAATCTATAAATTTTAATAATTAGCATAAAAGGAATGCTTGTTTTTTAGTCTATTAATAAACGTTTTGTTGTAGTTGAATTTATTTTCATCACATACATTCCCGATTGTAATTTCGAAATATTTAAACTTTCTGAAAGACTATTTGTAAAGCTCTGTTCCATTACTTTTTGACCAAGAACATTGTAAATTTCAATTTTGTTTATCGGTTCTACTTTAGAAGAAACTGTAACTATCTCCTTCGCTGGGTTGGGTGCAATTGCAAAATTTGTAACAGCATTATCATTAACTCCCAACAATGGATCTCTAACTATAAATAGACCTCTGTCAATATCGCTAATAACAATATTACCACTCGCAAAATATGGATACACACTCCAAGCTCCGTCAAAACGAGCTGAATTGCTTGAAGGGTAAGTGTCGAAAAATTTAGTTTCTACCATATTTTGGTTTTCAATATCACTAATATCTAAAACTCTTAAGCCTGCACGGTAGCTAGAAAGGTAGAATTCATCTCCTTTTACATATCCGTTATGGTCTATTGCTGCCACATCTGCTTCGTACTCAAAATGAACAACTGGATTGTCTAAGTCCGATACATCAAAAACGATGGTTCTAGTATTAAAACCGAAGTTGGCTTCGTCTAATTCGTCTCCAATAATAAAGAAACGCTTATCCTCTGTTAACCAACCTTGGTGTGTGTAATCTACACTTCCATAAAAACCTACTGAAATGCCTACAGGATTATTTTTGTTTGTTACATCTACAATTGAAATTCTGTCTTCATTACTTCCAAAAAGAATTTCGCGACCTGCGTAATCTGCATCTGGGCCATCATACATTACTACTTGGGCATCATGACTATAGTTGTCTCCAGTAAATTGTCCCTCTTGAATTGGGTTTAAAGGATCCTGAATATTTATAAAAATAGGACCTCCATTATTTCCGTCAGATCCTACCGCATAGGCATAACCTGTTTCTTCATTAATTACTATGTTATGACAGTTTCCAAAACCGCTGAAATGCGCATCCTCAGTAAAAGTCTCTGGAGCATTTGTTACATTACGAAGGCGAGTAAGATCGAAAATTTGCATTCCGTGACTGCCAGAATTTACATCGCTTACTATAAATGCATAATTATTATATACTTTAATATCTCTCCAACTGCTTGAACCAGTGTGAGTAGGTAGTTTTCCAAGATATACAGGATTTACGGGATCTGTAATATCTACAAATGCAGCCCCATTCCCAAGGCCCATTATAACGTATTCTTTTCCATCTTGTGGGTCTGTCCATCCCCAAGAATCGTTTCCTCTATCTGAGCCAAAAACATTAAGGCCAATATTTGATTGTAAATCTAGGCCATTACAGGGATACTGCCCTGCCATGCCATTTACACAGGGTGTTTGTGCTACAGTAATTATACTAATTAATAGTGCTAAAAGGGGTAGTGCTTTTTTCATTGGTTTGTATGCTAAATTTATATGAGGGGCTAAATGTACTCATATTTTAAGCCTCTTTACAAGCGTAAGAGGTTAAATATTAATGTCATGCTATAATATTTTTTATAAGAAGGGTTATAAATATAAAATACCATTATTTATGATTAGCTTTTTTATTGCTATTTGAAACTGTATTTTTGCAGAAAATTGCAATAAATCTATTTTATGTTTGAGAATAAAGATAATTCCGCAACCAGTATTGGAAATTTGGGCGAGTTTGGACTAATTGAGCACCTCACGAAAAATTTCAAAATAAAACAAAAATCGACTGTCAAAGGGATTGGAGACGATGCCGCTGTGATTTCCTGCAATGCTAAAAATGAAATTGTAGTTACTACAGATTTATTGGTGGAAGGAGTTCATTTTGACTTAAGCTATATGCCCTTAAAGCATTTAGGATACAAGGCTGTGGTGGTAAATATTTCAGATGTTTTCGCTATGAATGCCGAACCTACGCAGATTACGGTAAGCATTGCAGCTTCAAATAGATTTCCGGTGGAAGCATTGGAAGAACTTTACGCAGGAATTACAGCCGCGGCAAAAGTGTATAATGTAGATGTAATAGGTGGCGACACAACTTCTTCAACTACAGGTTTGTTGATAAGCATAACCGCTTTAGGTACAGTAAATAAAGGAGAAGCTATTTATAGAGACGGCGCGAAAGAAAATGATTTGCTGGTAGTTACTGGCGATCTTGGCGCAGCTTATATGGGCTTGCAAATTTTAGAACGCGAAAAGGAAGTTTTTAAAGTGAATCCTAACTCGCAACCAGATTTGGAACCTTATTCCTATTTGGTGGAGCGCCAATTGAAACCCGAAGCACGAAAAGACATTTCTGGTTTGTTGAAAGAACTAGACGTGAAACCTACTGCAATGATTGATATTAGCGACGGACTTTCTTCAGAAATACTTCATATCTGTAAAAGCTCTAAAGTGGGTTGTAATGTATACGAAGATAAAATTCCACTAGATCCGCAAGTTATTTCTACTTGTGAAGAATTTAATCTTGATAGTACAACTATAGCTTTAAGCGGTGGCGAGGATTACGAATTGCTCTTTACAGTTAAACAGGAAGATTTCCCGAAAATAAAAGCTAATCCGCACTTCTCTATTATTGGTCATATTACGAATGAAAAAGAAGGCGTGCATTTAATTAGCCGCGCAGGAACAAAAATACCATTGATTGCAAGGGGTTGGAATGCGTTGAATAATGACGACTAAATTTCGGAAAGGCGCGTAAGGGGATAATTCCTAAGTAAGAAATTCTATTATTTTGAAAGTTGTAAGTAGCATTTTAGCGTATTAATCGCTTTCTCCTTTTTCTGAAAAAACGCAATAGCTTCTCATTCAGTTTGCGACGTTTTTGAGTAAGCTTTTCAAGTTTACCAAAACGATTGTTCGAAACCTCCTTTCCGCAACAAGCACATTCATATTCGAAAATTTGATTGTTGATTTTGCGGATTACAATGTAATCGTGGCCAAATGCAATACATATTAGGCTTAAGATTGGAGGTCGTCTTTGGGGCACGACATTTTCCATCTTTAAGAAATTATTTTGGGGTTAACATACCAAAATTAATAATTTTTCAGATAAAACGCAACTTTTAGCCGATTAAGTGCAGGTTATTCGCAACGGCATCTTTATTTTCAATTACGCTCATATGTCCTCCTTTAATAATTGCTGTTGTGGCTCCACAATGCTCAGCAAGTTTTATTGCCTCCAATAGTGGTAAAATAGGGTCTTCTTCAGAAAAAATAAGATGTTTTTCTTTTGCGAAGTTTTTCAGTATTTCTGTGCGGTCCTTTCGGTCGCGCATTCCTCTAATGGCTGCCTTTATACCTTCAACGGGGAAAGTATATGCTTCATCTTTTAAAGCTTCAATTTCCGAATTGAATTTTTCGCGGGACGATTCAGCAAATAAATTTCCAATAGCCATACTAATAAATGCTTTTGGATTTTTATCAATAACTTTAATTGCTCGATTTCGATTTTTCTTTCTTTCTTCGGAATCTGCCGCGGGAGATGAATTAAGAAGAACTAATTTATCAACCTTTTCAGGAAATAATTCGGCGAAAGCCAAAGCAACATAACCGCCCATTGAATGCCCAATGAATGTAGCTGAGGTTATTTGTAAATGTTGTACTATTTCATCAACCACTTCTGCCATTAATTCCATAGTGTGGATTTCAGAAATAACATCACTTTTTCCGTGGCCGGGAAAATCTATTGTAACGACAGTATTGTTTTCAGTCAGCTGTGGCAACAATGGTTTCCACATTGTAGCGCTCTCTAAAAAACCATGAAGCAATATTATTGCAGGCCCTTTTCCAAGGGTTTCGTAATGGATTGGAATGTTTTTGTAGTTAAAAATCATATGCTTAAAAAAAGACCCACAAGGTTTAGTAAACTTTGCAGGTCTTTATTCTTTAATATTTATTCTGTACTCTATTTGTTCATGATATCTTCAATCTCTTCTGCATCAATAGGAATGTTGCGCATTAGATTGAAAGGCTCGCCGTTTTTCTGAATAACTACATCGTCTTCCAAACGAACTCCGAAACCTTCTTCAGGAATATAGATTCCTGGTTCAACAGTGAAAACCATATTTTCATCCATTTTTTCCCAAAGCACACCATAATCGTGAGTGTCTAGACCAATGTGGTGGCTGGTGCCGTGCATAAAGTATTTTTTATAAGCAGGCCATTTTGGGTCTTCGTTTTTTACATCTGCTTTGTCCAAAAGTTTTAAACCGAGAAGTTCCTTAGTCATCAATTTGCCAACTTCTTCGTGAAATTCTTTCCAGTAAGCTCCAGGAACGAGCATTTTTGTAGCGTCGTCTTTTACGCGTTTTACTGCATCATAAACTTCGCGTTGACGCTTGCTGAATTTTCCGCTTACGGGAACGGTTCTAGTCATATCGCTAGAATAGTTTGCGTATTCTGCGCCCACATCAAGCAATATTAAATCGCCTGCTTTACATTGTTGATTATTTACAACATAGTGAAGCACATTTGCGTTGTTTCCGCTTCCAATTATAGGAGTATATGCGAAACCACGCGAGCGATTTCTTAAAAATTCGTGCATATATTCGGCTTCAATCTCGTACTCCCAAACGCCAGGTTTTACGAAATCTAAGATTCTGCGATGTCCTTTTTCAGTGATATCGCACGCTTTCTGCATTATATCTAATTCTATTTGATCTTTCACAGAACGCAATGCTTGCAAAATAGGATTGCTGCGTTCCCAACTGTGTGCAGGAAATTTTGCTTTTGTAGTGTTTATAAAACGATCTTCGCGAGTTTGGGTTTCAACACTTTGACGGTAGTGCTCGTTGGTGTTGAAATAAATGCGCTCTGCTTGCGTCATTACTTCATAGAAAATCTTATCGAATTCTTTTAACCAGAAAATAGACTCAATTCCGCTTACTTCAGTACCTTTTTCCTTGGTTAGTTTTTCACCTTCCCAAACTGCAATATGGTCGTTGGTTTCGCGAACAAAAAGCATTTCGCGGTGCTCTTTATTTGGTGCGTCTGGAAAAAGAACCAATATAGTTTCCTCTTGATCTGCGCCCGATAAATAGAAAATATCTCGTGCCTGCTGAAAAGGCATAGTGCTATCTGAGCTAATTGGATAAATATCGTTACTGTTAAAAACTGCTACACTTTTCGGCTTCATCTGCGCCATAAAGTTTTTGCGATTTTTTACAAAGAGTTTGCTGGGTATTTGATCGTACTTCATCTGAATGTTTTATGAATTTCTTCAAAATTAATTATTTCAAAGTTATTGTAGCGGAGTAGAGGGTTAAAAGTGTATTAATTGTTTTTATGAATGCTTTTCTTCTTCCTGTAAATCAACAACAACTGAATTAGCCACAAAATCGTGAATGGCTTTTTTCTTATTATTACCACTTATCGTTAAAAAAGATAGCCATCCTAAAAGTGATTTAAATACAAAACGAAGCAGTGCCATGGGGAATGATATTTTTCTATTGGTACTATCATCTCTTCTAACCCCGATTCCGTTATACGAATGTCCAATTGTTCCACCAAATAGACTTGTAAACAAAGGGTCGTAGAACAGAAATATAAAGAGGATAACAATAACCCTAAAATAATTTGGAACACTTTCAAAAAGCCCGAAAATTTCGCTGGCGGCATACATTATTCCTATTATAATAATAGAATCTATAAAGACGGCTTTTATGCGGCTTAAAAGTGTGGAGTATAATAAAGTCATAGGGTTTTGAATGGTTTATGCTAGATTCTTACTCTACTTTATAAATAGTTTGGGTGGCAACAAAGTCTATTCCGTCTATTTTGGCTTCGAAGGTGTAATTGTCATCTTCAGTCGAAATAATTTTTACTTTCAGTACATTGTCTTTATAAAACTCCACTCGCTCTGGGCGACCTTTAATCATTTGTAGCGTGTATTCGCAAGGATTTGTCCATACCACTTTGTAAGTGAATTGCTCGCCAGTACCTTCAACTGTTTCAATTTGAATGGAATCATTTCGGGTGATGGTACAGGCAAAATCCAATTCGGGATTGCTAATTTTAAACGTTCCGTTTTTAAATTTTTCGCAATCGTTTTGGGCGGAAATCGTAAAGAATGGAGCAAGTAGGGCAAGAAGTAAAAGTTGTTTCATAAGTTTTGGTGTTTGAAAAGTTTGAAATTAAAAGAGGCTAATATTTAAAATTTATTTCGTAAAAATTATTCCTTTATCCATGCGGCAAAGGCTGCAAGTTTTTCTTCATTTTCGACTAGCCATGTTTCGGCTTTTTCGTTTCCGCTTTGCGAAATATACATGCAGTATGTTTCCAAATGGTCGCTCTTGGCTAGATCATAAAAGAAAGGGACATAAAAATTCCAATAGAGACCTTTTGACTTCTTCTTTTTCAATTCACCCAATACCTGAAAGAACGAATCGGTATTTTCCACAAAAAGTTCTTCGGCAGTTTTATTTGCATTCTCGGGCAACATATTCGAGGCACCCATAAGACCCAGCATTAGTGCAGCAGCAGAAAAGGGGTCGTCGTCGTCGCTCATAGAAATATTTATAGTGATTGCATTGTCTTTATCTTGAGTTACGTTCCCACCAGAATTTTTACGAAGCATAGTATAAGCTTCTAAAGAGCGAGAAGAATTTGGTTCTAATAAAAGGAAATAATAGTTAGCCAACAACGATTGAACGGTATTGCCTTTGGCAAATTCTATGTTTGCCAGCATCCAGTGACTACTGCCGTGGTTTGGGTTGTTGTCAATGGCTTTAATTACATTTTCATGGGCTTCGGCCATTTGGTTCAGTTTGTAATGATTCAGAGCCAAATTATAATGAAGTAAGTAATTATTGGGAAATTTCCGGATGGCTTTTTCAAAAAGTTTGATAGACTCCTTCACTTTTCCCATCATGTCCAAGGCTGAACCTTTAATAAGATAGGCATTGACTAGATTGTCATCTTTTTTGTCAATTATCATATCTGCGCGAGCAATCGAATTTTTATAATCCTTTTTCTTAAAATAGCTCAAGGCCATTTCATAGTTTACGACGGTAGATTGTGGGTCTAGTATTAAGGCTTTGTTGTAGGCTTCCAAGGCCTTGTCATAATCTCCTTGGTCGTGATACGCTATACCTTCTTCTATATAGGAATTTATATTGTTTTGGGAATGAAGCGTTGTTAAGCAAAGGATAATTGTGAGGAGTAGTATTTGTTTCATATATCTGTTTATCAATTTGGTATATTTTATTTTAGTTGTTTTTGAATGCCATTTTATTGTGAAAAATTGTTCCGTTTTTTAATCCGCTTGTTACTGAATTCGGTTAAGACTCTTCTTATTAAATGTAAAAAACTTAAAATTCCGAGCGTATAACATATAATTACCCAAATCAACTTTGCTTAGTCAAGTCCTTCTTTAATCTGTAAGCCTAGAATAATAATGTCACAAATTAATAAAGAAATGTGTTGTTTTTTACCTCAGTTCTTTGTTACCTGTAGTTTTTCAATCGTTCGTTGAACCATTCTATTACTAAATCATTCAATTCATTTTTCTTTTCAGTAAAATAATGGTCTGTATCGAATTTCCTTAATTCAAAATCATATTCCACTATTTTTAACTTGTCAGCAATTTTGTCTGCTTGTTCAGGATTTACTCTTTTGTCATTAGTACCACACAAAATTAAAAGACTGCTACTTTTGTTTAATTCGTTTGCCCAATAAATTGCTGAACGTTTTTTTAATTCTGATTCTTTATTTTGATAATAATTTGGAACACATTCCGCAATAACATTAGATTCCATTTTAGGTCTTTCAGAAATTATTCCAAACAAATCAGTTGGACCATTTCCAATAATAGCAGTTTTTATTTTATCGGATTTTTGAAGTGCCAAATATGTCATCATTCCTCCTCGCGACCAACCAAACATTCCTATAGAATTAGAATCGGCTTTTTCAATTTCTTTTACGGTTTCGGTCAAATTAAGAACGTCATTTATTTCTAAACCTCCGAATTCGTCGTTTTCTCGATAGTTACTTCCGATTATTACATAACCTTGTTCGGCTAATTTTGAAGTATACATTATTAAATTTCCAATAGTCAATTCGCCAAAATCTCTATTTCCACCTCGATTAAAAATTACAACGGGAAATTTTCCTTCTTTTTTTGGCTCAACAATTATTCCTCGAACTTTTAAGCTGTCACTTTGATAAGTAATAAAATAAAAATCCAACTTTTTTAAATGCTCAAAATCTGAATGTAATTGGTTGTCTTGAGAAATCCTTTCCCAAATCGGTGTTTGGGAAATATTCACTAATTCTTTTGACAGTATTTTTCCATTTTGTGCAAATCCCAAACTTGTAAAAAGTAAGAAAAATATTGAAGTTAAAAATCTGTTCATAGGTTTTCTTCAAATTACAGGTAACGTGTTTGTGTATAATTAGTTGCGTGGTTAAGCGAGAGAGTTAACAAATATACACGACATAGAAAATCCGCGAGGATTTTCGTGAGTAAGCTAAAACCAAGCAATTATAACATCTATGAAAAAGCAGCGAGTCTCGTATCTTTAAAGTTCACCAAAACAATAAGATATGAAATTAGAACCCACTGCCCAACCAAAGTTATACATTGGCATCGACATTCACAAGCGGAGCTGGAAAGTTCATTGCGCCACCGATCTGTTTGGAGAAAAGTCCTTCGCGATGCCCCCAATACCTGAAGTGCTGCAACAATATGTAGCCAAACATTTCCCAGAACACGAGGTTTTTACTGCCTATGAAGCTGGCTGTTGCGGCTATTACGCCCATCGCAGTTTTGAGCAATACG